>NZ_JBASAK010000019.1:0-23028 GCF_049650565.1 Microbacterium sp. | reverse complement strand
TAGTGTTTCGGCGGCCATAGCGTGAGGGAAACGCCCGGTCACATTCCGAACCCGGAAGCTAAGCCTCACAGCGCCGATGGTACTGCAGGGGGGACCCTGTGGGAGAGTAGGACACCGCCGGACTTCTCTTAAGTAAGATGGCCACCCAGGGTTGGGTGGCCATCTTGCGTTAACAGCGCGTTGAGCGCGAGCAGGGAGTCAGAATGTCGGAAGAGCAGCACGACCGTCGCGACGGTGGCGCAGGAGATCGACGTTCGGGCTCCGACCGCAAGCCGCGTTATTCGGACTCGTCCTCGCGTTCGTCGCGCCGGGATGACGGTGGCGGCTCGCGTGACGGTGAGCGCCGGCCGTACGGCGACCGGGGCCGTTCTGGTGAGCGCCGTCCGTACGGTGATCGCAACCAGGGTGAGCGTCGGTCGTACGGTGAGCGTGGCCAGTCCGGTGAGCGTCGGTCGTACGGTGACCGGCCGCAGGGTGATCGCCGTCCGTTTGGTGATCGCAACCAGGGTGAGCGTCGCTCGTACGGTGACCGGCCGCAGGGTGATCGCCGTCCGTATGGTGACCGTAACCAGTCTGGTGAGCGTCGCTCGTACGGTGACCGGCCGCAGGGTGATCATCGTCCGTTTGGTGACCGCAACCAGGGTGAGCGTCGTCCGTATGGTGACCGCAACCAGGGTGATCGTCGTCCGTTTGGTGACCGCAACCAGGGTGAGCGTCGTCCGTATGGTGACCGCAACCAGGGTGAGCGTCGTTCGTTTGGCGACCGCAACCAGGGTGATCGTCGTCCGTACGGTGACCGTAATCAGTCTGGTGAGCGTCGTCCGTATGGGGACCGTAATCAGTCGGGTGATCGTCGTCCGTATGGGCACCGTAATCAGTCTGGTGAGCGCCGGCCTTACGGCGACCGCGACCGGAATCACTCCGATCGTCCCTATCGTGGGGACCGTGATCGGAGCCATTCCGGCGAGCACCGCTCGAACGGTGATCGCGACCGCTCGGAGCGTCCCTCGTACAAGGACCGCCCGCGGGGCGGTGCCGACCGGACGTTCAACGAGTTCGCGCCCGTGCGCGAGCGCATTCCGGAGCCGCCGCTGCCCGATGACATCACTGCGCGCGACCTGCATCCGTCGGCTCGCAACGAACTGAAGACACTCAGCAAGGAGAACGCCGAGCAGACGGCACGCCACCTGGCAATGGCCGCGCAGCTGATCGACGAGGAGCCCGAGCGCGCGCACGAGCACGCCCTGGCAGCATCCCGCCGGGCCGGTCGCATCGCCGTGGTCCGATCCACGCTCGCCATCACCGCGTACGGCATCGGCGACTTCGCACTCGCGCTGCGCGAGCTGCGCACCTACCGTCGCATCTCCGGCAAGGACGACATGATCGCCCTCATCGTCGACAGCGAGCGCGGCGTCGGCCGCCCCGACCGCGCCCTCGAGGAGGGTCACGGCGTGGATCGCGCATCCCTCGACCCCGAGGTGCGCGTGGCACTGGCCATCGCCATGTCCGGCGCACGCCTCGACCGCGGCGAGACCGAGCTGGCACTCGGCGAGCTCGAGATCCCGGAGCTCGACCCCGACCGCGCATTCGAGTGGAGTCCCGCGCTGTTCTCCGCGCGCGCAGCCGTGCTCGAGGACCTGGGCCGCGCCGACGAGGCGGCATTCTGGACGGAGCGCGCCGAGGTCGCGACCTCGGCCCTGGGCCTGGACGGCCAGTTCGACGAGATGATCGTCGAGGACAGCCTCGTCGAGGACTTCGACGACGACGACGAGGATGAGGGGCTCGGAGACACGCCGGAGTCGTCCGTCCCTGCAGGCCATGACTCCTCGGACGAGTCCGAGGGCGCGACCGGTGCGGAGACCGCCGAGTCGGACGAGGAGAGCTCCGCAGCCGCCGGGGAAGAACTCGAACCCGCGGACGCCGAGGCTCCGAACGCCGACCAGCAGCCTGTCGCCCAGGAAGCGGCCTCGCCGGCGCCGGGAGGAGTCGAACCCCCATCCGGCTCTCCGGCGTCCGACTCCTCCGCCGCTCCGGAGGCGTGATGGCGCTGTTCCGCCGCGCCAAGCAGGCCACCACTCCGCTCACCGGACGCGACGCCGTCCTGGCGGACCTGGATGGCGTCGTCTATGCGGGTCCCGGGGCGCTGCCACATGCGGTGGAGAGCCTGAACCGCGCCGCAGAGCGCGTGCGGCTGGGGTACATCACCAACAACGCCTCCCGCACGGATGCCGCGGTCGCCGAGCACCTCTCGAGCCTCGGGCTGACGGTCGCGCCGGATGACGTGGTGACCAGCCCCCAGGCCGCCATGCGGCTGCTGTCGACCATGGTGCCCGCCCCGGCCACGATCCTCATCGTCGGGGGAGAGGGCCTCGTCGACGAGGCGCACAAGGCCGGCTACACGGTCACCCGCAGCGCGCTGGATGCGCCGGCCGCCGTGGTGCAGGGCTTCGCGCCCGAGATCGCCTGGACCGACCTCGCCGAGGCCGCCTTCGCCCTGCAGCTGCCCGAGGACGAGGGCGGCATCCCGTGGATCTCCACGAACACCGACTGGACGATCCCGCGCGATCGCGGTGTCGCCCCCGGCAACGGCACGCTCGTATCCGCCGTGCACACCGCCATCGGCCGGCTCTCCACCGTGGCAGGCAAGCCCGAGAAGCCGATCTTCGAGGTCGCCACCGAGCGGTTCGGAGCGCAGCATCCGCTGTTCATCGGCGACCGCCTCGACACCGACATCGCCGGCGCATCCCGCGCGGGCATCGACTCGGCGCTCGTGCTGACCGGCATCGACCGGCCCAAGCACGTGCTGGCTGCCCCCGAGGGCTCCCGCCCCGACTACATCCTGCGCGACCTGCGCGACCTGCACGAGCCGTACCCCGACACCGTCGAATCGAACGGCGTCTTCACCGTGGGCAGCGCGTCCGTGCGGGTGGTGAACGCCGACGTGCAGATCCTCGCGGAGGGCGACTCGCAGATCGACCTGCTGCGTGCGGGTGCTGCCGCGATCTGGGCGACCGGCCTGATGATCTACGCGTTCCGCGTGCCCGAGAAGCTGTACGCGGATCCTTTCCACAGGCCCTGAGCGTCGCCCGCGCCGTGTCGCGGCTCGCGTTACAGTGGTCGGATGGAGCACACGCGAGACGAACCGGAAGACGCCCTGTGGAGCCGGCTCCGTCTCATCGAGGGCCAGCCCCTCGACACGCGTGCGGATGCCTACGGCGCCGTGCATGACGAACTCGTGAAGCGCCTCGAGAGCGCGCCTCGCGGCGATGCCGCTACAGGGACCCGATGACCAGGCTCGACGCAGCGCTCGCTGCCCGCGGGCTGGCGCGCTCCCGCACGCACGCCGCGACCCTGATCTCGGACGGCCTGGTGCGCGTGGCGGGGCATCCGGTCGTGAAGGCCTCGACTCCCGTGTCCGACGACGACGACATCCGCGTCGACGGCGCCGATCACTACGTCAGCCGCGGCGCCCACAAGCTGATCGCCGCGCTCGACGGCTTTCGCATCGATGCCGCCGGTCGTCTCGCCCTGGACCTCGGGGCCTCCACCGGCGGCTTCAGCCAGGTGCTGCGCGAACGCGGGGCGCGTCACGTGCTGGCGGTCGACGTCGGCCACGGGCAGCTGTCGCCGCGGATCACCGCGGATGCGGGCGTCACCTCCGTGGAGGGCTTCAACGTCCGGTACATGACCGCGCAGACCCTGGCGGAGGCGACGGGGGAGGCCCAGCGTCCCGACATCGTCGTCGGCGACCTGTCCTTCATCTCCCTGGAACTCGTGCTGCCCGCGATCGCCGAGACCGTGGCATCCGCAGGCGATGTCGTGCTGCTCGTCAAGCCCCAGTTCGAGGTCGGGCGCACGGCGGTGAAGGGCGGGCTCGTCACGAATCCCGCGCTGCGCGTCGACGCCATCGAGCGCGTGCTGTGGACCGCCCACGACAACGGCCTGGGAGCGCTCGGCATCCTCGCCTCGCCGATCCTCGGCACGCACGGGAACGCCGAGTACCTGGTGCACCTCGCGCCCGGCCGCGGAACGGATCCGTCAGAATGGACGCAGCAGATCGCGCAGGTGGCAGGAGGACGATGAACGAGCGCCACATCCTGGTAATCGCCCACGCCAAGCGGGAGGACGCGGTCGCCGCAGCGCTGCGCGTGATCGACGCGCTGCGCGGTGCGGGGGCCGTCCCCGTGCTCCCCGCGGAGGACCGCCACGAGCTCGCCGCCGCAGACCCCCGGTTCGCCGGGATCGCACGGCTGGGCGAGGAGGTCACCGCCGAGCAGCTGGAGCTGGCCATCGTCCTCGGCGGCGACGGCACGATCCTGCGCGCCGCCGAACTGGTGCGCGAGTGCGGCGCCCCGGTGCTGGGCATCAACATGGGGCACGTCGGCTTCCTGGCCGAGATCGACCGAGATGACATGGATGCCGCGGTGCATCGCGTGATCGCGCGCGACTACGAGGTCGAGGAGCGCCTGGCGCTGTCCGTGCGCGTGAAGGATGCGGCGGGTGCCATCGTGTACGAGACCTGGGCGCTCAACGAGGCCACCGTCGAGAAGGCCAGCCGCGAGCGGATGATCGAGGTGGTCATCGAGATCGATTCCCTGCCGCTGTCCAGCTTCGGCTGCGACGGCATGGTGGTCTCCACGCCGACCGGTTCCACGGCCTACAACTTCTCCGCCGGCGGGCCCGTGATCTGGCCCAGCGTCGAGGCCATCGCCGTGGTTCCGCTGTCCGCGCACGCGCTGTTCGCGAAGCCCCTGGTCGTCGGGCCCGAGACCTCGGTGGCCATCGAGCTGCTGGAGGGCTCCGGCGGCTCCGCCATCCTGTGGTGCGACGGACGCCGCTCGCACGAGCTGCCCCCGGGCGCCCGCGTCGTGGTGCGCCGCTCCACCCGCCCCGTGCGGTTGGCGAGGCTGCATCCGGCGGCCTTCACCAACCGGCTGGTGCGCAAGTTCCAGCTTCCGGTCGCGGGATGGCGGGGAGCGCCGTGATCGACGAGATGCGCATCCGCGACCTCGGCGTCATCGATGACGCGGTCCTGCCGCTGGGCCCAGGCTTCACCGCCGTCACCGGCGAGACCGGCGCGGGCAAGACGATGGTCGTCACCGGCCTCGGGCTGCTGCTGGGCGCCCGAGCCGACTCGTCCGCCGTGCGCGCGGGCGCGCACCAGGCGTCCGTCGCCGGCGTATGGCTTGTGCCGTCGCAGGGCCCGGTCGCCGACATCGTCGCGGATGCCGGTGGCGAGCTCGAGCCCGCGGGATCCAGCTCCGAGCTCTACGTCTCGCGCACGCTCACCGCCGAGGGGCGCAGCCGCGCCAGCGTCGGCGGACGCGCCGCTCCGGCATCCGTGCTCTCCGCCCTGGCGGACGAGCTCGTCGTCGTGCACGGCCAGTCGGACCAGCTGCGGCTGCGCTCGTCATCCGCCCAGCGGGAGGCGCTGGACCGCTTCGGCGGCGACCGCATCATCGGCGCCCTCGCGACGTACACCGAGTGCTTCGAGACCTGGCGTGCGCTGGATACCGAGATCGCCGAGCTCACGGAGAACCGCGACCGCCGTGCCGTGGAGGCGGCGGACCTGCGGGCGCAGCTCGCCGAGATCGAGCAGGTCGAGCCGGAAGCGGGGGAGGACGCCAGCCTCAACGAGCGCGCCGAGCGACTGGCCAATGCCGAGGAGCTGCGCCTGTCGGCGTCGGTTGCCCGCACCGCGCTGTCCGGCGAGGACGACGAGCCCGACGTGTCGGGCCTGATCGCCGAGGCCCGCCGATCGCTGGAGCGCGTCTCCGACCCGCAGCTCGCCGAGATCGCCGAGGCACTCGCCGACCTCGGCTACCGCGCCGCGGACCTCGCCGGTCAGCTGTCCACGTACCTCGCCGACCTCGACGAGTCCGGACCGCACGAGCTGGCCGCCGTCGAGGAGCGCCGCGCCGCGATCGGAGGCCTCATCCGGCAGCACGGCTCCCTCGAGCAGGCGCTGGAGGTCTGGCGCACCGGCTCGCTGCGCCTGGCCGAGCTCGACGACGACGGCGACCGCATCGAACGACTCACCGCTCAGGCATCCGAGCAGCGCCGTGCCCTCGACGACGCGGCCGCCGCGCTGACCGCGGCCCGCACCGAGGCCGCCGGGCGCCTGTCCGCGGCCGTCACCGATGAGCTGCATGCGCTGGCCATGCCCGACGCCCGGCTCGAGGTGCGCGTCTCCGAGGGCGCCGAGTCCGCGAACGGCCGCGACGACGTCATGATCCTGCTGGCACCGCATCCGGGCGCCGAACCGCGCTCGATCTCGCGAGGCGCCTCCGGTGGCGAGCTCTCCCGCGTCATGCTGGCCATCGAGGTGGTCATCGCGGGCACCGACCCGGTGCCCACCTTCGTCTTCGACGAGGTGGATGCCGGCATCGGCGGCGCCGCTGCCATCGAGGTCGGCCGGCGGCTGGCGCGGCTCGCGCAGACCTCGCAGGTCATCGCCGTCACGCATCTCGCGCAGGTCGCCGCGTTCGCCACCAACCACCTGAGCGTCGTGAAGTCCCACGACGGCTCCGTCACGGCATCCAGCATCACCCGACTCGCCGGCCCGCAACGGGAGGCGGAGATGGCCCGGCTGCTGTCGGGACTCGCGGACTCGGATGCTGCCCTCACTCACGCCCGCGAACTCCTGAGCCTCGGCTCGGGATCGAACTGATAGGATAAAAGCCCGTGATGAACTCTTCTGTTGCGGCGCCCAAGAACGACACCACCAGGCACATCTTCGTGACCGGAGGTGTCGTTTCCTCTTTGGGCAAGGGGCTCACCGCGGCAAGCCTGGGCAACCTCCTCACGGCGCGCGGCCTGCGCGTGGTCATGCAGAAGCTCGATCCGTATCTGAACGTCGACCCGGGCACCATGAACCCCTTCCAGCACGGCGAGGTGTTCGTCACCGACGACGGCGCGGAGACCGACCTGGACATCGGCCACTACGAGCGCTTCCTGGACATCAACCTGTCCCAGGCGGCCAACGTCACGACGGGGCAGATCTACTCGCAGGTGATCGCCCGCGAGCGCCGCGGCGAGTACCTGGGCGCGACGGTGCAGGTCATCCCGCACATCACCGACGAGATCAAGCGGCGCATGCGCCTGCAGGCCACCGAGGAGCCCCGCCCCGATGTGATCATCACCGAGGTCGGCGGCACCGTCGGAGACATCGAGTCGCAGCCGTTCCTGGAGGCCGCCCGTCAGCTGCGCCACGAGCTCGGTCGTGGAAACGTGTTCTTCGTGCACGTCTCGTTGGTTCCCTTCATGGGCGCCTCCGGCGAGCAGAAGACCAAGCCCACGCAGCACTCCGTCGCGGCCCTGCGCCAGGTCGGCATCCAGCCCGACGCGCTGGTGCTGCGCAGCGACCGCCCCGTCAGCGAGTCCAACCGGAGCAAGATCGCGCTGATGTGCGACGTGGACATCGAGGCCGTCATCAACACGGTCGACCTGCCCAGCATCTACGACATCCCGTCCACACTCAACGAGCAGGGCCTGGACGCGTTCATCACCCAGCGCTTCGGCCTGGATGAGAAGGCGCACGAGGTGGACTGGACCCGCTGGAACACCGTGCTGCACGCCGTGCACAACCCCAAGCACGAGGTCACCATCGGCCTGGTCGGCAAGTACATCGACCTGCCCGACGCCTACCTGTCCGTGACCGAGGCGCTCAAGGCCGGCGGCTTCGCACAGGAGACCAAGGTCAGCATCCGCTGGATCGCCTCCGACACCTGCGAGACGCCGGAGGGCGCAGCCAAGAACCTCTCCGACCTGGACGGCATCTGCGTGCCCGGCGGCTTCGGCATCCGCGGCATCGAGGGCAAGCTCGGCGCGCTGCGCTTCGCCCGTGAGCAGGGCATCCCGACGCTGGGCCTGTGCCTGGGCCTGCAGTGCATGGTCATCGAGTACGGCCGCAACATGGCAGGCATCGCGGGAGCGTCCTCGAGCGAGTTCGACCCCGACACCGCCGAGCCCATCATCGCCACGATGGCCGAGCAGGTCGAGATCCTCGACGGCGGCGACCTGGGCGGCACCATGCGTCTGGGCCTGTACGAGGCGGCCCTCGCCGAGGGCTCGCTGGCTCGCGAGCTGTACGGCGCACCGGTGGCCTCGGAGCGCCACCGCCACCGGTACGAGGTCAACAACGCCTACCGCGACCGCCTGTCCGACGCAGGCATGGTCTTCTCGGGACTGAACCCCGACCTCGACCTGGTCGAGTACGTCGAGCTGCCGCGCGAGGTGCACCCGTTCTACATCGCCACGCAGGCGCACCCCGAGCTGCGCTCGCGCCCGACCGAGCCGCACCCGCTGTTCCGCGGCCTGGTCGGCGCCGCCATCGAGCGGCATCGCTCCAGCGAGCTGTTCCGCGATGACGAGGCCTGAGCTTCGGGACGAGCCCTTCGAGCCCGAGGTCATCGAAAGCCGGGTCGGTTTCGAGGGCGCGGTCTGGAACGTTCTGGATGAGCGCGTGCGTTACGGCGACGGCCAGATCCGCCGTCAGTACGTCGCGCACACCGGCGCCGTGGCCGTCGTCGCCATCGACGACGAGCGGAGGGTGCTGCTGATCCAGCAGTACCGGCATCCCATCCGCCACCGCGACTGGGAGCTGCCCGCAGGACTCCTGGACGTCGCCGGCGAGGATCATCTGGTCGCGGCGCAGCGCGAACTGGCCGAGGAGACGGACATCGTCGCCTCGCAGTGGGAGCACCTGGTCTCGTCGTGGACGACGCCCGGTGGCAATGACGAGATGATCCACCTCTATCTGGCCACGGGCATCGCCACGGCTCCGGTCTCTTTCGCCCGAGAGGACGAGGAGGCCGACATCCGCGTCGAGTGGGTTCCCCTGCAGGATGCCGTGGGTGCCGTGCTCGCCGGGCGCATGCACAACGGCATCCTCACCATCGGCGTGCTGGCCGCAGCGGCCAGGCTCGGCGGCCGGAGCTGATGTGCAGCTCGATCGTGCTCTGAACGCCTACCTGCGGCACATCACGATCGAGCGCGGTCTGTCCGAGCACAGCATCGCCGCGTACCGTCGCGACGTGAACGCCTACCTGGACTGGCTGGCGGGGCAGGGGATCACCGAGACGGATGCCGTGACGCAGCAGGTCGTTGCGGCGTTCATCGCCGAGCGCGCCGCGACGGATCCGCCGCCCGCCGCCTCCAGCCTCGCCCGACTGCAGTCCTCGGTGCGCGGCTGGCACCGGTTCCTCGCCCGTGAGGGAATAGAGCAGGACGACCCCACCGGACGCATCCGCCCGCCGAAGATGCCGCGCCGGCTCCCCAAGGCGCTGACCATCGAGCAGGTCGAGCAGCTGTTGGCGGCGCCCTCGCCCGAAGAGCCGATCGGCATCCGCGACCGCGCCCTGCTGGAGCTGCTGTACGCCACCGGCGCCCGCGTGTCCGAGGCCGTGTCGCTGGATGTCGATGACCTCGCCTACGGCGACGTGCTGCGCCTGCGCGGCAAGGGCGACAAGGAGCGCATCGTGCCGGTCGGCTCCTACGCCCGCGCCGCCGTGGACGCGTACCTGACACGGGTGCGCCCGGCACTGGCGGCCAGGGGTTCCGCCACGTCGAAGCTGTTCCTCGGCGCGCGCGGCGCCCCGCTCTCGCGACAGAGCGCCTGGCTGGTCATCCGCTCCGCGGCCGAGCGCGCGCACATCACCGTGGACGTGTCCCCGCACACGCTGCGGCACTCCTTCGCCACGCACCTTCTGCAGGGCGGCGCGGACGTGCGCGTCGTGCAGGAGCTGCTGGGGCACGCCTCGGTGGCCACCACGCAGATCTACACGCACGTCTCCGTGGACACGCTGCGGGACATCTACGCCACCTCGCATCCCCGCGCCCGGTGAATGAAATGGATTGAAGTCAGACCATTGACACATGGGCCGCAGTGACGCCAGAATCGCTCCAAACGCTCCCTCCAATGAAAGCAGGCAGCATTCCATGAGCGAATCCACAAAGGCCGTGGGATCGGGCCCCGTCGATGATGACGCCGCCGCCCTCGCCGAACTCGGCTACAAGCAGGAACTCCACCGCGGGATGTCCGGATTCTCGAACTTCGCGGTGTCGTTCTCGATCATCTCGATCCTGGCCGGCTGCATCACGTCCTTCAACATCGCGCTGAAGTCCGGCGGACCCAGCGCGATCACCATCGGCTGGCCGCTGGTCGGCGTCTTCGTGCTGTGCGTGGCCCTGGCGATGGCCGAGGTCTGCTCGCGCTATCCCACGGCCGGCGGTCTGTACTTCTGGGCCGGGCGACTGGCGAAGAAGAACAAGCGCCAGTGGGCCTGGTTCGTCGGCTGGTACAACTTCCTCGGCGAGGTCGCCGTCACCGCGGCCATCGACTACGGCGCCGCCGCCACCATGATGGCCTTCGCCAACCTGATGTGGGGCACCGAGGTCACAGCGCTGAACACGTTCGTGCTGTTCGTGGTGCTGATCGTCATCCACGGCCTGCTGAACACCTTCGGCGTGAACCTGGTGAGCCTGCTGTCGTCGGTCTCGGCCTGGTGGCACATCGTGGGCGTGGCGATCATCGTCGCCGCGCTGTGGATCATGCCCGCCGAGCATCAGGACGTGGCCTGGACCTTCACCGCCTGGCACAACGAGACGGGGTGGGGCTTCGGTCCGTACGTGTTCCTGATGGGACTGCTGATGGCGCAGTACACGTACACCGGCTACGACGCTTCCGCGCACGTGGCCGAGGAGACCAAGAACGCCTCGATCGCGGCGCCCAAGGGCATCGTGATGAGCGTGCTGATCTCCATCATCGGCGGCTGGATCCTGCTGTACACGATCGTCGCGGCGATCCAGGACGGCAGCGAGGCGGGCCTGGCGAAGATCGTCGGCACCGACCTCGGCTCTGGACCCGCGCAGATCTTCATGGACGCGCTGAACAACCCGGGAGTCGCGAAGTTCCTGCTGTTCATCGTCTGCGGCGCGCAGTTCTTCTGCGGCATGGCGTCGGTGACGGCCAACTCGCGCATGAGCTACGCCTTCTCGCGCGACAACGCGATCCCCGGCGCCCGGCTGTGGGCGCAGGTCAACAAGCGCACCGGCACCCCGACCAACTCGATCTGGCTGTGCGTGGCGCTGTCGATCCTGGTCACGGTCCCCGCGCTGTTCAACGGCACGGCGTACGCGGCCGTCACCTCCATCGCGGTCATCGGCCTGTACATCGGCTACGTGACCCCGGTGCTCCTGCGTCGCCTGAACAAGGACTTCGCTCCCGGCCCGTGGAATCTGGGTCGCTGGAGCGGCGTGGTCGGCTGGGTGGCGGTGGTCTGGGTGATCTTCATCGTGATCCTGTTCGTGCTGCCGCCGGTCACTCCGATCACCGCGGAGACGTTCAACTACGCGCCGATCGCGGTCGCCGTGGTCGCGATCCTGGCCGTGGTGCTGTGGTTCGCGTACGGCAAGCGCGACTTCATGAACAACAGCCCCGAAGAGGCCGAGCACCTCACCAAGTCCGCATCCGGCCTGCTGGACGAGTGAGGACCCGAGCACGATGACGATGATGGACTCCCTCCTGGTGGATGCCGCCCTGCACCCGGTGCGCGGTCAGATGGCCTTCGAATCCTGCGTCGAGCAGCTCGGATCCGCCATCCGGCTGGGCATCTTCCGGGTGGGGGAGAAGCTGCCGGGCGAGCGTGAGCTCGCCGAGCGGCTGAACGTCTCGCGCGCCACTCTGAGGGAAGCCATCAGCGCCCTCCGCGCCGCCGGGCTCGTCTCCACGACCCGGGGGCGCGGAGGGGGAACCTTCGTGGAGCCGCCCGCGGAGGCGCGGCCGGCGGATCAGCATCCGCCCCGCCGCGCCGAGGTCGACGACCTCATCATCTTCCGCTCCGTCATCGAGCCGGGTGCCGCCTACCGGGCGGCGCTGACCAACCTCGGCGACGAGCAACGCGAACTGCTGAGCGTCAGCCTGGCCGAGGTCGCCGGCGCCGGCACCCCCGCGGACTACCGGCAGGCGGATGCCCGCCTGCACCTGGCCATCAGCAGCGTGTGCGGCTCCGACGAGCTCGCGCACGCCTGCAGTGGCGTGCAGGCGAGGATCCACCAGCTGCTGGCCGAGATCCCATTCCTCACCAAGAACATCGAACACGCAGATGCCGAGCACCGCGAGATCGTCACCGCGATCCTCGCGGGCGACGCCGAGCGGGCGCGCCAGGTCATGGCCGCGCACTGCGACGCCACGGCCGCACTCCTGAAGGGCCTCCTGAAATGAGCACACTGAACACCGATCCCATCCCCGCCCGCAACGACCGGATGCTGACCGCCGACCGCCTGCGCGGCATGATCCTCGAGGGCGAGATCGACACCGTCATCCTCACGTTCACCGACATGCAGGGACGATTGCAGGGCAAGCTCCTGCATGCTCGGTTCTTCCTGGACTCCGTGCTCGGGCACGCCACCGAGGGCTGCAACTACCTGCTGGCCGTCGACGTGGACATGAACACCATCGACGGCTACGAGCACGCCTCCTGGGCCAGTGGCTACGGCGACATGGAGTTCCTCCCGGACCTCGCGACCATCCGTCTGATGCCGCACCGGCCCGGCACCGTGATGATCCAATGCGACCTGGCGGGCACCACCGGCGAGCCCGTGCGGGTCTCGCCGCGGTCCATGCTGCGCGCGCAGACCGACCGGGCCGCCGCGCACGGCTGGAAGGCCATCGCCGGCACCGAGCTGGAGTTCGTGGTCTACAACACCCCGTATGAGAAGGCCTGGGACGACGGCTACCGCAACCTGGAGCCGGCGAACCGGTACAACGTGGACTACTCGATCCTGGGCTCCACGCTCGTGGAGCCGCTGCTGCGCGACATCCGCAACACGATGTACTCTTCGGGGCTGACCGTGGAGTCGGCCAAGGGCGAGTGCAACTTCGGGCAGCATGAGATCGCGTTCCTGTACGACGACGTGATCGCCACCGCCGACAACCACTCGTACTACAAGACGGCCTCCAAGGACATCGCCCGCCAGCACGGGCAGTCGCTGACGTTCATGGCCAAGCCCAACCAGCGCGAGGGCAACTCCTGCCACATCCACATGTCGCTGCGCGGCAAGCACGACGACTCGCTGGTGTTCTGGGACGCCGAGAACGAACGACGCTCGGCCGTCTACGACCACTTCATCGCGGGTGTGCTGGCCACCATGCGCGAGTTCACGCTGTTCTACGCGCCCAACATCAACTCCTACAAGCGGTTCGTGAAGGGCTCCTTCGCGCCGACCGCCGTCGCCTGGGGCGTCGACAACCGCACCACCGCCGTGCGCCTGGTGGGCGCCGGGAAGAGCGCGCGCATGGAGAACCGGCTGCCCGGCGGCGACATGAACCCGTACCTGGGGCTTGCGGCCATGCTGGCCGGCGGTCTGTACGGCGTCGAGCACGAGCTGGAGCTGGGGGAGGAGACCCGCGGCAACGCGTACGAGTCCGGTGCACCGACCGTTCCGACGACCATGCGCGAAGCCCGCGACGCGCTGGCCGGGTCCGCGGTCGCTGCGGAGGTGTTCGGTGAGGACGTGGTGCGGCACTACGTGCACTACGCCGACGTCGAGATCGACGCGTTCGACGCGGCCGTCACCGATTGGGAACTTCGCCGCGGATTCGAGAGGCTCTGAGCATGAGGATCCCCACCACCCCGTTCGGTGCCGCAGGCGTCTTCACCGTGCTCAACCCGGCCACCGGTGCTCCGGTCGCCGACGTGCCACAGGCGGACCTGGCGGAGACCGATGCCGCCATCGAGCGCGCGCACCGCGCCTTCCCGGCCTGGCGCGCCATCGCCCCGGCCGAGCGCGCCACGCTGCTGCGCTCGTTCGCGGCCGTCGTCGACGCGCACATCGGCGAGCTGGCCGACCTCGAGGTCGCGGGCTCCGGCCACACCATCGGCAACGCCCGCTGGGAGGCGGGCAACGTGCGCGACGTGCTGAACTACTACAGCGCCACACCCGAGCGGCACTTCGGCAGGCAGATCCCGGTCCCGGGAGGCGTGGACATCACGTTCCACGAGCCGCTGGGCGTGGTCGGCATCATCGTGCCCTGGAACTTCCCGATGCCCATCGCCGGCTGGGGCTTCGGCCCCGCACTGGCGGCCGGGAACACCGTGGTCCTCAAGCCCGCCGAGCTGACTCCGCTGACAGCGATGCGCTTGGCGGAGCTGGCCCTGGAGGCCGGCATCCCCGAGGGCGTGTTCACCGTCATCCCCGGGCGGGGGAGCGTGGTCGGCAACAGGTTCGTCACGCATCCGCTGGTGCGCAAGGTGTGCTTCACCGGCTCCACCGAGGTCGGCAAGGGCATCATGCGCGGGTGCGCGGATCAGGTCAAGCGGCTCACGCTGGAGCTCGGAGGCAAGAACGCCAACATCGTGTTCGAGGATGCCGATCTCGAGCGTGCCGCGGCCTCCGCGCCCGGCGCAGGCCTGGACAACGCCGGGCAGGACTGCTGCGCGCGATCGCGCATCCTTGTGCAGCAGAGCGTGTACGACCGGTTCATGGAGCTGCTGCAGCCGGCCGTGGAGTCGTTCCGTGTGAAGGATCCTGCGGCGGAGGATGCCGAGATGGGTCCGATGATCTCCGCGAAGCAGCGGGATGCCGTGGCGGGTGCGCTCGAGGGCGCCGATGTCGCCTTCCGCGGCCAGGTGCCCGACGCCTCCAGTGGGTACTGGCTGGCGCCCACCGTGGTCATGCCGCGCGGCGCGGCCGACCCGGTGTGGTCGCAGGAGCTGTTCGGTCCGGTGCTGGCCGTCATGCCGTTCACCGACGAGGCGGATGCCGTGGCCAGGGCCAACGACACCGAGTACGGGCTGTCCGGGTCGATCTTCACCCGCGACGTGGGGCGCGCGCTGCGCGTGGCGCGCGGGGTGGACAGCGGCAACCTGTCCGTCAACTCGCACTCGTCGGTGCGGTACTGGACCCCGTTCGGCGGATTCAAGCAGTCCGGGCTCGGTCGCGAACTGGGCCCAGACGCGCCGGACTCCTTCTCCGAGGTGAAGAACGTCTTCATCTCGACGGACAATTGATCGCAGAGCACGAAAGGCAACAGGGAGAGAAGATGGGAAAGCTCGACGGCAAGGTCGGCGTCATCACCGGCGGATGCAGTGGAATCGGCCTCGCCACGGCGAGGAAGTTCGTCGCCGAGGGCGCGAAGGTCGTCATCGGCGACCTGGACGAGGCGAACGGCCCCCGTATCGCCCAGGAGCTCGAGGGCGTGTTCGTGAAGGTGAACGTCACGAACAAGGACGAGGTGGAGAACCTCTTCAAGGTCGCGAACGACACCTACGGTCACATCGACATCGCGTTCAACAACGCCGGCATCTCCCCGGCATCCGATGACTCCATCCTGAAGACCGGCATCGATGCCTGGAACCTCGTGCAGGATGTCAACCTCACCAGCGTCTACCACTGCTGCAAGGCGGTGCTGCCGTACATGCTCGCGCAGGGCAAGGGATCGATCATCAACACGGCGTCGTTCGTGGCCGTCATGGGGGCGGCCACCTCGCAGATCTCCTACACGGCGTCCAAGGGCGGCGTGCTGGCCATGACCCGCGAGCTGGGCGTGCAGTTCGCGCGCAAGGGGATCCGTGTGAACGCGCTGTGCCCGGGACCCGTGAACACGCCGCTGCTGCAGGAGCTGTTCGCGAAGGACCCCGAGCGCGCGGCGCGACGCCTGATCCACGTTCCCATGGGCCGCTTCGCGGAGCCCGAGGAGATCGCGAACGCGGTAGCCTTCCTGGGCAGTGATGAGTCCAGCTTCATCACCGCGATGGACTTCCTCGTGGACGGTGGCCTGTCCAACGCCTACGTGACACCCCTGGAGAGCGACTTTGAGTGACCCTGAGACACCCGGCGGGGCGCCGCGCCCCGTCATCGGCATCAGCACATACCGGCAGACGGCGAACTGGGGCGACTGGCGCCACATCCCCGCCGACCTGCTGCCGGCGGACTACGCAACCTCCGTCGAGAAGGCCGGCGGGGTGCCGGTGCTGCTGCCCCCGCTGGCCTCGGAGGAGGCCGCGCGCATCGCACTGAGCCGCGTGGACGGCCTGCTGATCGCCGGAGGCGCCGACATCAACCCGGCCCGCTACGGGCAGGAGCCCGATCCGCATGTGACCTTCTGGCAGGACGACCGCGACGCGTGGGAGATGTGGTTGCTCACCGAAGCCGACCACCAGCAGCTCCCGACGCTCGGCATCTGCCGCGGCATGCAGATGATGGCCGTCGCCGCAGGCGGATCGCTCGTGCAGCACCTGCCGGACGTCGTCGGGCACAGCGGGCACGGCGGGACCGAGGCCGGGTACAGCACCACCGACGTCACGGTCGAGGAGAGCGGGCGACTCGCGGGCCTCGTGGCCGGGAACCTCACCGTGCCCAGCCACCACCATCAGGCCGTCGACGAGCATCCGGGCTTCCGCGTCACGGCGCACGACGCCGACGGTGTCACGCAGGCCATCGAAGCCGAGGGCGACCGGTTCGCCGTGGGCGTGCAGTGGCATCCGGAGACGGCCGACGACCTCGGCGTGTTCCAAGGGCTGGTGGCCGCAGCCCGAGAGCGCGCCGCGCGCCGGGGCTGACCCGGCCCGCCCTCCCGCTAGACTCGAGCAGGCGGCGAACGAGCAGGAGAACCGGTGGCGGAGAAGGCGACGAAGTCCAAGTCGAAGTCGACGAAGGGTGACGACACCCTCATCGGCCCGACAGGGCGTCCGTACCACGGGTTCGACGTGCCCGCGCCGCTGGAGTCGCACGGACCTGCGCGCATCATCGCGCTGTGCAACCAGAAGGGCGGCGTCGGCAAGACGACCACGTCGATCAACCTGGCCGCGGCGCTGGCCGAGTACGGGCGCAAGGTGCTGGCCGTCGACTTCGACCCGCAGGGCGCACTGTCGGCGGGCCTGGGGATCCTCGTGCACGACGTGCCGACGGTCTACGACATGCTGCTGGACACGAAGCGCGACCCGCGGGATGCCATCGTCCACTCGTCCACGCCGAACCTCGACGTGCTGCCGGCCAACATCGACCTCTCTGCCGCTGAGGTCCACCTGGTCAACGAGGTCGCCCGCGAGACCATCCTCTCCCGCGTGCTGCGGCACGTCGCGGGGGACTACGACGTCATCCTCATCGACTGCCAGCCCTCGCTGGGTCTGCTGACGGTCAACGCGCTGACCGCCGCGCACGGCGTGCTGGTGCCGCTGGAGTGCGAGTTCTTCGCGCTGCGCGGTGTGGCGCTGCTCATCGAGACCATCGACAAGGTGCGCGACCGCCTGAACCCGTCGATCCAGCTCGACGGTCTGCTGGCCACCATGTACGACCCGCGCACGCTGCACTCCCGCGAAGTGCTGGAGCGCGTGGTGGAGGCGTTCGGCGACGACGTGCTGGAGACCGTGATCGGCCGCACCGTGAAGTTCCCCGACGCCTCGGTGTCCGGTGTGCCGATCACCGAGTTCGCGCCGGAGCACGCAGCCGCCCAGGCGTACCTGCGACTGGCGCGGGAGCTTGTGTCCCGTGGCGCCGTCGCCTGAGGACGCCGTCCCGGCGACCCGAGATGATCGGGCCCCTGAACCTGTCGAAGGGCCGGACGCGGGGTTCCGCGTCTCGCTGTCGAACTTCGACGGCCCCTTCGACCTGCTCCTGACCCTCATCTCCAAGCACGAGATGGACATCACCGAGGTGTCGCTGAGCAGGGTCACCGATGAGTTCATCTCGTACCTGCGCGATCTCGACGGCGATGCCGAGCTGGATCAGGCATCCGAATTCCTCGTCGTCGCGGCCACGCTGCTGGACATGAAGGTGGCGAGCCTGCTGCCGCAGGGCGAGCTGGTGGATGCCGAATCCGTGGCGCTCCTGGAGGCGCGGGACCTGCTGTTCGCCCGGCTGCTGCAGTACCGCGCGTTCAAGGAGGTCTCCGCGTGGTTCGCGCGCTGCCTGCAGCGGGAGGATCGCCGCCACGTGCGCGCCGCGCCACTGGACGAGAAGCACCGCCGTCGCACGCCCGCGCTGGTGTGGACCCTCTCGGCGGACGACTTCGCGGCGCTCGCTGTGCTGGCGTTCGCGCCGAAGGAGATCCCCACCGTCGGGCTGGATCACCTGCACGCGCCGCTGGTGAGCATCCGGGAGCAGGCGGCGGTGGTGGTGACCCTGCTGCGCTCGACCGAGTCGCTGACGTTCCGCGAGCTGGTGAGCGGCGTCGCCGAGCCCGGCATCGTGGTGGCGCGCTTCATCTCGGTGCTGGAGCTGTACCGGCACGCGGCGCTGTCGTTCGAGCAGCTGGAGCCGCTGGGCGAGCTGACCCTGCGGTGGTCGGCGGAGAACTGGTCCGATGAGCAGCTGGCCACGTTGGGAGCCGACTATGACCGTTGACAATGGACCCGGCTGGGTCCCTGAGCCCGTCGAAGGATCCGTCATCGAGACGCCCCTGGCGGAGCGGGTCGAGGCGATCCTGCTGATCATCGACGAGCCCATTGCGCTGGTGGCGCTGGCCGCGGCCGTGCACGCACCGGTGCCTGCCGTGCGGCAGACGCTGGAGGCGCTGGTGGAGGAGTACGACGGGCGAGGACGCGCGGCGCGGCGCGGATTCGAGCTGCGGGAGGTCGGCGGGGGCTGGCGGCTGTACGTGCGCGAGGATCACGACGACCTCGTCGCCGACTTCATCGGCGGGCAGGCTCCCGCGCGGCTGTCGCAGGCCGCATTGGAGACGCTGGCCGTGATCGCCTACAAGCAGCCGGTCACGCGCGGACAGGTAGCGTCGATCCGGGCCGTGAACGTGGACTCCGTGGTGCGCACCCTGCTGGCGCGCGGGCTGATCACCGAGCTGTTCGCCGACTCGGAGACCGGCGCCATCAACTACGGCACCAGCGACCAGCTGCTGGCGCACCTGGGGATCAACTCGATCGACGAGCTGCCCCCGATCTCGCCGCTGCTGGATGATGGCGCCGATGGATTCGAAGAAGGAGTGGTCCGATGACGGATGCCGAGGGAGTGCGCCTGCAGAAGGCGCTGGCGAATGCCGGGGTCGCGTCCAGGCGCGTGGTGGAGCAATACATCGTCGAGGGCCGCATCCGCGTGAACGGGCGAACTGTCACCGAGCTCGGCACCCGCATCGATCCCGAGACCGACCTGATCGACGTGGATGGCACGGCCGTGCAACTGGACGTGTCCAAGCGCTACGTCATGCTCAACAAGCCCACCGGGATCTACAGCACCATGCACGACGAGAAGGACCGGCCCGACCTGCGCCGCTTCACGCGGGAATGGCCTGAGCGGCTGTACAACGTGGGGCGGCTGGATGCCGAGACCAGCGGACTGCTGATCCTCACCAACGACGGCGACCTCGCGCACGTGCTGGCGCATCCCTCGTTCGGCGTGACCAAGGTGTACATCGCCAAGGTCGAAGGCGCGGTCACCGCGCAGACCATCGCGAAGCTCACCCGGGGCTTCGACCTGGAGGATGGTCCCATCAAGGCCGACAAGGCGCGGCTGCTGGATCAGGCGCGCGGGGCGAGTCTTGTGGAGCTGACACTGCACTCCGGCCGCAACCGGATCGTGCGGCGCATGATGGCCGCTGTCGGGCATCCGGTGCGCGAGCTGGTGCGGCGCCAGTTCGGTCCGCTGCACCTGGGAACCCTCCCGGTCGGGCGCACGCGGGAACTGACTAAGATCGAACGCGGCGCGCTGCTGACCCTCTCGCGCCAGGACACACCTGCGGCCGCGGGAGACGACGACGAGCAGGAGACCGAGTGAGCGATTCCAAGAACGCCCGCGCATCGCGCGTGTCGGGCACCGTGCGCATCGTCGGCGCCGGTCTGCTGGGATCCAGCATCGGGCACGCCCTGCGCAGCCACGGCGTCGATGTCGTGCTGGCCGACGCGTCGCCCTCGCAGCTGCGTCTGGCCATCGACTACGGCGCCGGTCGTTCCGCGCGCGATGACGACCAGCCGGGGCTGATCGTGGTGGCGGTGCCGCCGGACGTCACGGCCGACGTCATCCAGGCAGAGCTGCAGTCGCATCCGGATGCCGTCGTCACCGACGTCGCCAGCGTGAAGCTCGAGCCGTACCTGGAGCTGCGCCGCCGCGGCGTGGACCTGACCCGCTACATCGGCTCGCATCCGCTGGCCGGACGCGAGCGCGGCGGGGCGATCTCCGCCCGCGCCGACCTGTTCATCGGCCGGCCCTGGGTGGTGTGCCGTGACGAGGAGACCCGCGCCGCGGACCTCTCGCTCGTGGAGGGGCTGGCGCTCGAGGTGGGCGCGATGCCGCTGGAGATGACGCCCGAGGAGCACGACCGCTCCGTGGCGCTGACCTCGCACGTGCCGCAGGTGGTGGCGAGTCTGCTGGCAGCGCGCCTCGGTGCTGCCGAGGAGGGTTCGCTGCGTCTGGCGGGACAAGGTGTGCGCGACACGACCCGCATCGCGGCATCCGCTCCCGAGCTGTGGGTGCAGATCCTCAGTGCCAATGCCGAGCCCGTCGTCGAGGTCCTCGACGCGCTGGCGGCCGACCTGCGCGAGGTCTCCGACGCGTTGCGGTCGCCGGATGCGCCCGGTGCGCGGCGCGCGGTGGCGGATGCCATCCGCGCCGGGAACGAGGGCGTGGAGAGACTGCCGGGAAAGCACGGCCAGAACCGCCGCTTCGAGCAGCTCATCGTCATGGTCGACGACACCCCCGGGCAGCTGGGGCGCCTGTTCGGAGAACTCGGCGAGCTGGGCGTGAACGTCGAGGACCTGCGTCTGGAGCACTCGCCGGGCGCGGAGTTCGGCCTCGCCGACATCAGCGTGGCACCGGCCGCGCTGCGCGGCGCCATCGAGGGCCTGGAAGCACGCGGCTGGCGGATTGCGGGGAACACCAATGACTAGCGCCGAGAAGTTCGTGGCCATCGACGGTCCCGCCGGGTCCGGCAAGTCCAGCGTCTCCAAGGAGGTCGCACGCCGGCTCGCATACGGCTATCTCGACACCGGTGCGGCCTACCGAGCGCTGGCCTGGCTCGTGCTCGAGCGCGGCGGGGACACGGCGGATGCCGATGCGGTCCGCTCCGCGGCATCCGATGTCCGGTTGACCCAGCGACTCGACCCCGACGACCGTCGCGTGGTGGTCGGCGAGGTCGACGTGACCGACGCGATCCGCGATCCGCGCGTCTCCGCTGCGGTGAGCGGTGTGGCGCGCGTGCCCGAGGTGCGCGTCGGGGTCAATGAGATGTTCCGGCGGATGGTGGCGGATGCCGACTATCCCGCTGTGGTCGTCGAGGGCCGTGACATCACGACCGTCGTGGCTCCCGATGCGCCCGTGCGCATCCTGCTGACCGCCGCTCCGGAGGTGCGCGCCGCGCGCCGCGCGGGCGAGCTCGTCGGCGCCGATCAGGCATCCGTCGCCGAGGCCATGCGCAAGCGCGACGCCTCCGACAGCAGCGTCGTCGACTTCCTCAACGCCGCACCGGGAGTGGATGTCGTCGACTCCACCCACCTTGATTTCCCCCAGACCGTCGCCGCTGTGCTCGCCGTGATCGAGCGCAGTCGCGATGCCGACAAGGAGCCCAACCATGGCCGATGAAGAGTACGAGGGCGGTTCCGACCAGCTCGTCGAGAAGATGGCGGAGCTGGATGAGGAGCTCGCCGACCAGCGTGCGGATCTCATGCGCGCGTCGCTGGCCGACTACGACCTGGACGAGGAGGATGCCAGCCTGCTGGCCGGTGTCGCCCACGGCGAGGACGGCATCGAGTACCTGCCGGCGCTGCCGGTGGTCGCGATCGTGGGGCGGCCGAACGTGGGCAAGTCCGCGCTGGTGAACCGCATCCTCGGCCGCCGCGAGGCCGTCGTGGAGGACACTCCCGGTGTCACCCGCGACCGCGTGAGCTACAAGGCCGAGTGGCAGGAGCGCCGCTTCACGCTGGTGGACACCGGCGGCTGGGAGCCGGATGCCAAGGGCATCGACCGCTCCGTGGCCGCGCAGGCCGAAGTCGCGATCGACCTCGCCGACCTCGTGCTGTTCGTCGTGGATGCGAAGGTCGGCGCGACCTCGACCGATGAGCATGTCGTGAGGCTGCTGCGCAAGAGCCGCAAGCCGGTCTTCCTCGTCGCCAACAAGATCGACGACGCGCGCCAGGAACCCGAGGCCGCGGCGCTGTGGAACCTGGGCCTCGGCGAGCCGTACCCCGTCTCGGCCATCCACGGCCGCGGCGTGGCGGATCTGCTCGACCTGGTGATGAAGAAGCTGCCCGAGGTGTCGGCAGTGGCGAAGGCCGAGATCGGTGGACCGCGGCGCGTGGCCATCCTGGGGCGGCCGAACGTCGGCAAGTCCTCGCTGCTGAACAAGGCCGCGGGGGAGGAACGGGTGGTCGTCAACGACCTCGCGGGCACTACCCGCGATCCGGTGGACGAGGTCGTCGAGATCGGCGGCAAGATGTGGCGGCTGGTCGACACCGCCGGCATCCGTCGTCGCGTGCATCTGTCGCAGGGTGCCGACTTCTACGCCTCGCTGCGCACTTCCGCCGCGCTGGAGAAGGCCGAGGTCGCCATCGTCGTGCTGGATGTCAGTCAGCCGATCAGCGTGCAGGACCTGAACATCATCGACATGGTGCTGGAGTCCGGGCGTGCGCTGGTGCTCGCGTTCAACAAGTGGGATCGCCTGTCGGACGACGACATGGAGAACACTGACCGCAGACGCTATCTGGAGCGCGAGATCGAGCAGGATCTGGCGCACGTGGCGTGGGCGCCGCGGGTGAACATCTCCGCGAAGACCGGATGGCACTTCGACAAGCTCGTGCCCGCGCTGGAGCGTGCGCTGGAGAACTGGGACCGGCGCATCCCGACCGGCAAGTTCAACGCATTCCTCACCGAGCTCGTGGCCGCGCACCCGCACCCGCTGCGCGGTGGCAAGCAGCCCCGTGTGCTGTTCGGGACGCAGGCGTCCACGCGGCCGCCGACATTCGTGCTGTTCACAACAGGGTTCCTCGACCCGGGGTACCGCCGGTACATCCAGCGCAGGCTGCGCGAGCTGTACTCGTTCGAGGGCACGCCCATCGTCATCAACATGCGCGTGCGGGAGCGCCGGCG
>NZ_JBASAK010000018.1:0-43102 GCF_049650565.1 Microbacterium sp. | reverse complement strand
AGGACTGGGCACAAGGCGGCGAAACCAGCATCGACAACCTGGCGTACTTCTGCAAGACCCACCACGGGCTCAAGCACCCCACCCTGCCCGACCTCGCCCGCTGGACCGCCCGGCAGACCAGCGACCGCACCGTGCAATGGACCAGCCCGGACGGCCGCACCTACCCCGACTTCGAGCAGTCCCGCGTCATGTTCATCCCCACCGACACCCTCCGCACCAGCATCACCTGGCCCAACACACCCCTCACCGCACAACAAACCAGATCACCCTTCTGAACCGGACCCAGTCCGCCTCGAGCCACAGCGTTTCACCACCGACCCTTCGACAGGGTCAGGGACCTGCGCGAAGGTCTACGAGGACGAGGACGAGGACACGTTCGCGTTCATGGATACCGATCCCGGCGCCGACGGACACCTGTTGGTGATCCCCAACCGGCACAGCGCCGATCTCCTCGAGATCTCCCCTGATGACCTGACAGCAACCATGTTCACGGCTCAGCGGATCGGGCGGACTCTGCAGCCTGCGCTGGGTGCTGACGGCGTCATCCTGCTCGCGCGCCTCCAGCGCATCGTGCCCATCGTGATCGGCATCGAATCCCACGAGGATATCGCCCGCAGCGCATTCGAGTATTCAAGGCACGTCGGTCAGCATCCAGTGCCGACGCGTGAGCAGGGCTGAACGAGCGAGCCGGCTTGACTCTGCCCTGCAGGTCAAGGTCTAGCGTCGTCATCGGAGGAACATCATGCAGATCAGCGAACTCGCGCACCGAGCGAACACCACGGTGAAAGCCGTACGGTACTACGAGCGGCTCGGCCTGATCACGCCCGAGCGCCTGCCCAACGGCTACCGCGATTACGGCGAGGCTCACCTCCGCGCGGTCCGGGAGATTCGCGACCTCACGGGCATCGGCATTCCGGCCCGGGCGACGGCGCCGTTCGTAGAATGCCTCGATCTCGGTCACCAGCACGGAGACGACTGCGTGTCGTCGCTCGCGTCGTACCGCGACAGCATCCGCGAGGTCGATCGGCTGATCGAGCTCCTCCACGACCGCCGCGCGCGACTCGTCTCGCGGCTGAACGACAGCGCCGAACGCGGCTTCATCCAGGAGGACACCATGAGCGACTACACCAGCATCCCCGATGACCTGCCGGTACCGACCGACGACGGCGCCGCCTCCCCTCTTCCGGGAATGCGGATGCCGCCAATCACGCTCACTGCCAGCGACGGCCGCAGCGTCGACCTCACTGATCTCGGCGCCGGACGCACCATCCTCTACCTCTACCCGCTCACCGGCCGCCCCGGCGTGGATCTGCCCGAGGGCTGGGACGCGATCCCCGGAGCTCGAGGCTGCACGACGGAGGCCTGCGACTTCCGAGATCACCATGACGACCTGCAGGCAGCGGGCGCTGCGCGGGTCTGGGGGCTCTCGAGCCAGAGCATCGACTACCAGGCCGAGGTCGTCGACCGACTGCGACTCCCCTTCGCGATGCTCTCCGATGCGGGCTTCCGGCTCGCCGACGCGCTGCTCCTGCCCACCTTCGCCGCCCCCGGCCATCCGCGCCTGTACTCCCGGTTGACCCTCGTGATCCGAGACGGCGTCATCGAGCACGCGTTCTACCCGATCTTCCCGCCGAACGAACATGCGCAGCAGGTGCTGGAGTGGCTGGTCCGGCATCCGCTCGACTCCGACTAACCTGAGACGGTGACAGCCGCTCCCCTCCCCCGTCTGAGTCCGGGCTGGCGCGCCTGGCTGATCTGGACCGTCGCCGTCGCCGCGTATGTCCTTGCGATCGTCAACCGCAGCTCGCTGAGCGCTGTCGGCGTCGACACCGCCGAGCGATTCCATGCGGATGCCGCGACGCTGTCGCTGTTCGCCGTGGTGCAGCTGGCCGTTTACGGCGGGATGCAGATCCCGATCGGCATCCTGCTCGACAAGTACGGGTCGCGTCCGGTCATGGTCATCGGGATGCTGCTGATGAGCGTCGGGCAGTTCGTGATGGCGGTCTCCCCCAGCATCGGCGTCGCGATCATCGCCCGTGTGCTCCTCGGCGCCGGCGACGCCGCGATCTTCCCCGCCGTCATCCGATTGGTCGCGACCTGGTTCCCCGCGCAGCGGGCGCCCATCATGGTGCAGATGACGGGCATCGCCGGGCAGTGCGGGCAGCTCGTCGCACTTCTCCCACTCGCAGCTCTCCTGCACTCCACCACCTGGACCATCACGTTCGGCAGTGTTGCGGGCCTGGGCGTGCTGTTCGCGGTGCTGCTGTGGGCCATCGTGCGCAACCGCCCCGCGCACCGCGACGAGGACGTCTCCGTCAACACCGAGACCGGCGTCGTCCGTGTGGTCACCTCCGCCATCGACACCGGCGTCGGCATCCGCGCCGCGTGGGCGCACCCGGGCACGCGACTGGCCTTCTGGACGCATTTCACCACCCCGTTCGCCGGTACGGCCTTCCTGCTGCTGTGGGGCATGCCGTACCTCACCGAAGGCGAGGGCCTGTCGAAGGCCGCTGCCGCAGGGCTGCTCTCCCTCAACGTGATCGTCGCCATGGTGCTGGGGCCCATCCTCGGCGAGCTGTCCCGGCGCATCCCCACGCGCCGCTCTCTAGCCCTGGTGCTCCCCAGCATCGGCGTCCAGGTCATCGCGTGGATCGCCATCGCCGTCTGGCCCGGCCCCGCACCGGTGTGGCTGCTGGCCGTGCTCGTGGTGTGCCTGGGGGCTGGCGGTCCGGCATCCATGATCGCTTTCGACCACGCTCGCACCCACAACCCGGTGCACCGACTCAGCACCGCCACCGGCGTGACCAACTCCGGCGGATTCCTCGCGGCACTCACCGCGATCTTCCTCATCGGGCTCACCCTCGATCTGCAGGGCGCCGGCACTCCCGCCACCTATGCGCTGGGGCCGTTCCGCTGGGCGTTCATCACCCAGCTGCCGCTGTGGATCCTCGGCATCACGATGATCGTCATCGAACGCAAGCACACCCGCATCCGAATGGGGCTCGACCCGGAGCGCAAGCGCCGCTGAGTCCGGTCAGCGTCGCGGCGTCCACCCCACGGAGTGCGCTCCCCCGCGCCCGGCGCGTTCCGCATCCGCCTGCGCGGACCAGCCCTGAGCCGCGTCCGCCGCATCGAACCCGCCTCGCGCGAGCCGCATGCCGACATCGTCGTGATGCATCCGCGGTCCGCCCCCGCGACGCACCGAAGCCCGCACGCTCCAGGCATCATCGGCGAAGCCGCCGCCACGGAACACCCGGTAGTCGTCATAGCGCTCCACGTCCAGGAAGTCCCAGCACCACTCCCAGACGTTCCCGAGCGTGTCGAACAGGCCGTTGAGGTTCGGCAACTTCATCCCCACACCCTGCGGATGATCGACGCCATCCAGCGCTGTCCAGGCGACCTCCTCGAGCGGCCCGTAATGCGGCCCTGTCGAGCCGGCACGGCACGCGTACTCCCACTCCGCCTCGGTGGGCAGACGGTAGCCGTCGCTGTCGATGTGCCAGGCGACCTCCTCGCCGTCGAACGCGTAGGCGGGGTCCAGGCCCTCCCACTCCGAGGCCGCATTGCAGAATCGGACAGCCCGCTGCCAGCTCAGATCCCTTGCGGGGCGACGGGGATGGGATGCGGGGATCCCCAGCAGTTCGGCGAACTGCTCCTCCGTGACCGCGAACACGCCGATCTCGAACGCCTCGAGGTGCACTGTCCGGTGCTCTCCGCGCCGCGCGTCGTGCAGCGTCACGGTGCCCGGCGGGAGGCCGCGCATCTCCGGGAGATCCATGCTCACCCCTCCACGGGGTCGGAGTGCGGCTGGAGCGGCCTCTCCCCCTGCGGCACGACGTCGAAGATGCGCATGAAGTACTGGCACAGCGGCCCGACCAGCAAGGCGAAGGCGACGGTCCCGATGCCGACGTTGCCGCCCAGCAGCCATCCGATCACGACCACGGTCACCTCCAGCGCCGTGCGCACCACCCAGATGGGGCGTCCGGTCACCCGGTGCAACCCGGTCATCAGGCCGTCGCGCGGGCCAGGGCCGAAGCGCGCGCCGATGTACAGTCCCGTCGCTGCGCCGACCATCGTGAGTCCGACCGCGAAGGAGATCACGCGGATCCACAGCACCTCGGTGACCGGGATGATCAGGAATCCGACGTCGGCGGAGGGGCCGATCAGCAGCGCATTGAGAATCGTGCCGATGCCCATCCTCTGCCGCAGCGGGATCCACATCAGCAGCACGATGCCGCTGACGATGATCGTGACCGTGCCGAAGGTGAGCGGGAGGTGCGTGGCCAGCCCCTGCGAGAGGACGTCCCAGGGCGCGGCGCCGATCACTCCGCGGATCATCAGCGCGATGCCGAGACCGTACAGGAACAGGCCGATCAGCAGCTGCAGGATGCGGCGCCCCAGCCGCCTGCTCGACCCAGCCCTCACCGCGGGTCCCTCTGCGACCAGGTGCCGAACTTGGCGGTGCGACCGTCGCCCGACGACGTGCCGGTGAGGCGTCGCGTGATCCACGGACCGACGAACTGCCGGTAGTAGGTGTAGCCGCTGGGACCCATCCGGGGTGTCCGCACCGGCTCCCACCACTCCTGCGGAGGCTCCAGGCCCAGCGCGTCCAGCACGCGGGCGGCCACCCGGTGATGGCCGTGCGCGTTCATGTGCAGCCGGTCGTCGGACCAGTACGGGGCGCGGGACAGTTCGGTGTCGGGCCAGTTCAGAGCGCGCACCACGTCGGGGCGATCCTCGATGCGCCGCATCACGGCATCCGACAGCTCGTCCCCTCGGCGCTGCACCATCCTCCCCATCGGCAGACGCTCGCTGGGGTTGGCTCCGGAGAGCACGATCAGTCGCACACCCTCCTCATCGCAGCGTCGCAGGACGCGCGTGAACGAGTCGGCGATGTGCTCGATGTCGGCGTTCGGACGCAGCATGTCGTTGCCACCCGCGTTGAACGAGAGATGCGTGGGCTTCAGGGCGAGCGCTGGTTCCAGCTGCTGCTGCACGATGGGCCAGGCCAGCTTGCCGCGGATCGCGAGATTCGCGTAATGGATGCTGTGGCCCGAGGCATCCGCCCAGCCCTGCGCGGCGATGTCGGCCCAGCCGCGGACACCGCCGTCCGGCAGCTCGTCGCCGACGCCCTCGGTGAACGAGTCGCCGATCGCCACGAAACGCACTTCTGCCATCACACCAGCCTAGAACCGAGCGGATGCCTCAGGCGCCGCCGTGTCAGCGGTCGTCGAGAGCGGCGCCGCGGCGATCCACCAGGCCCCACGCCGCGGCCGTGGCGATGGCGAAGAACACGGAGAACACGACGAAGGCCAGCAGTGCGCCGCCGCTCGCGAGCATGACCGGCACCAGCAGGGGCGCGATGATCGAGGCGATGCGCCCGATGCCGGCGGCCCATCCCGCGCCTGTTCCGCGGAGCGAGGTCGGGTAGATCTCCGGCGTCACGGCGTACAGTGCGCCCCAGGCTCCGAGGTTGAAGAAGGACAGCGCCATGCCAGCGCCGATCACCATGGCCTGCGAGTCCGCCAGACCGAAGACGATCGCCGAGATCGCCGACCCGGCCAGGAACACCGACAGGGTGACCTTCCTGCCCCACACCTCGATGAGCCATGCAGCGGCAGCGTATCCGGGCAGCTGCGCGAGCGTGATCACCAGGGTGAAACCGAAGGAGTGGATCAGGTCGTAGCCGGACTTCACCAGGATCGACGGGATCCAGATGAACGCGCCGTAGTAGGCGAAGTTCACGCAGAACCACACCGTCCAGACGCTCAGCGTGCGCAGCCGGAACTCCGGCGCCCACAGCATCCCGACCCGGCCCACGCCGGAGACGACCAGCGTCTCGCGCACCGGCTCCTTCCTGATCGCCGGCGTGCGCTGCAGCGCAGCATCCGTCTCCATCCTCGACACGATCCGCTCGGCCTCGGAGAGGCGACCGCGTGACGCCAGCCAGCGCGGCGACTCCGGCAGGCCCCAGCGGATCACTACGGCGTACACGGCGGGGATCGCGCCGAGCGCGAACGCCCACCGCCACCCGCTCTCGGATGCCGGGATCACGAAGTATCCGATCAGCGCGGATGCCGTCCAGCCGACCGCCCAGAAGGCCTCGAGGATCACGATCACGCGACCGCGGATGCGGGCCGGTGCGAACTCGCTCACGTAGGTCGACGCGACCGGCAGCTCCGCGCCGAGCCCGAGACCGACGAAGAAGCGCAGCACCAGCAGCAGCGCCACGCCGCCGACGAGCGCGCTGGCGCCGGTGGCGATGCCGTAGATGAGCAGCGTGATCGCGAACACGTGCCTGCGGCCCAGCCGGTCGGCCAGCAGCCCGCCCACGCTGGCGCCGACGGCCATGCCGATGAATCCGACCGACGCGATCCAGCCTGCAGTGGCCGGGCTCAGCGACCACTGCTCGGCCAGAACCGCGATGATGAACGAGATCAGGCCGACATCCATCGCGTCCAGCGCCCAGCCCACGCCGGATCCCGTCAGGACGCGCAAGTGGGAGCGGGTGAACGGCAGCGCATCCAGGCGCGCGGAGAGCGAGGAGCGGCTCGTCAGAGTGGGTTCGGACATGCTCCCATCGTAGTAGGTGTGGTCATCATGACCACACCTACTACGACGCCGAGAACCGTGCGCAGCTCTCAGCCGAGGAACACCGAGCGCAGGGTGTCGAGGCCGACTCCGCCCACGTCGAGGGCGCGCTTGTGGAACTCCTTGAACGAGAATGCCTCGCCCTGCTGCTCGCGCACCGCGTCGCGCACCTGCTCCCAGATGCGCTGGCCGACCTTGTACGAGGGCGCCTGTCCCGGCCATCCCAGGTAGCGGTTGACCTCGAACTGGCGGAACTCGTCGGACATGTTCACGTTGCGGCGCATCATGTCCAGCGCGTAGTCGTGGTCCCAGATGCCGTCGCCGTCCAGGCGCGGCTTGCCCAGGTGCACGCCGATGTCCAGCACCACGCGCAGGGCGCGCATGCGCTGGCCGTCCAGCATTCCGAGCCGGTCGGCCGGGTCGTCCAGATAGCCCAGCTGCTCCATGAGCCGCTCCGCGTACAGCGCCCATCCCTCGGCGTGCCCGGACGTGCCCGCCAGCACGCGTCGCCAGGTGTTCAGCTCTGCGCGGTTGTAGGTGGCCTGCGCGATCTGCAGGTGATGGCCGGGAACGCCCTCGTGGTAGACCGTCGTCAGCTCGCGCCAGGTGTCGAACTCGGTCACGCCCTCGGGCACGGACCACCACATGCGTCCGGGGCGCGAGAAGTCGTCCGTGGGGCCGGTGTAGTAGATCCCGCCCTCCTGCGTGGGGGCGATCATGCACTCCAGCTCGCGGATCTGCTCCGGGATGTCGAAGTGGCTGGCGCCGAGGTCGGCGATCGCCCTGTCGCTGGTCTCCTGCATCCAGCGCTGCAGTGCATCGGTTCCGTGCAGCTTGCGAGACGCGTCGGCCTCGAGGTGCGCGACGGCCTCCTCGACGCTCGCGCCGGGAAGGATCTCATTCGCGATCGACTCCTGCTCGGCGATCATCCGCGCGAGCTCCTCGCGGCCCCACTCGTACGTCTCATCGAGGTCGATCGTGGCGCCCAGGAATCGGCGGGAGTTCAGCGCGTAGAGTTCGCGGCCCACGGCGTCCTGCTCGGATGCGGCAGGCGCCAGCTCACCGGTGAGGAAGTCGCGCAGCTCGTCGTACGCGACCCGTGCCGCACCCGAGCGGTCGGCGAGCTCCTTCGCGAGGGACGCCGGCAGCTGGCCCTCCTCGGGAGCGGCGTCGGCGACGAACGAGGCGAAGAAGCCGTCGTCGGCGGTGTACCGGGCGACCTGCGTGGCGACCTCGGTCACCTGGCGCCGTGCGGGCACGACACCCCGGCGGATGCCCTCGCGGAGCGTCTGCGCGTAGCCCTTCAGCGCCGCGGGGATCGCCGCCAACCGCTCGGCGACGACGCTCCAGTCGTCGATGCTCGCGGTCGGCATGAGGTCGAACGCCTGACGGAAGTCCTGCGGTGCGGAGGCGATGACATTGAGCTCGCGCAGGTGCCAGTTCGCCTCGTGCAGCTCGATCTGCAGGCGCAGCTCCGCCGACAGGTCGGTCTTGGTGACGCGGTCGATCTCATCCGCCGGCTCCAGGGCGTCCAGCTCCGCGAGGGTCGCTCGGGCGGCGTCGACCGAGCGCTCCTGGCCCTCGAGACTCAGATCGTCGAGTCTTCCATTCGCCTCGTTGCGGCCGATGTAGGTCGCCAGCGTCGGCGACAGTTCGACGAGGGTGTCCACCCAGCGCTCGGCGACCTGGTCGATCGCGGAGGGGGTGCGGGGTTCAGCAGTCATGGCCTCGAGCCTAGCGCCGTGGCTTCCCCGAGATCAGTGCGCCGCCTCGTTCCAATTGCGGCCGCGCCCGACCTGCACGTCCAGCGGAACCGTGAGATCGGCCGCACCGGACATCCGATCGCGGACGATGCGCTCGGTGGCATCCCACTCCCCCGGCGCGATCTCCACGACGAGCTCGTCGTGGATCTGCAGCAGCACGCGCGACCGGAGACCCGCCTCGCGCAGGTCGGAGTGGATGCGGAACAGCGCGATCTTCATGATGTCGGCCGCGCTGCCCTGGATGGGAGCGTTCAGCGCCGCACGCTCGGCGTTCTCCCGCAGCACGCGGTTGGGGCTCCTGAGATCGGGGAACGGGCGGCGGCGGCCGAAGATGGTCTCGGTGTAGCCGTCCTCCTTGGCCTGCAGCACCGAGGCCCGCAGGTAGTCGCGCACGGCGCCGAAGCGGGCGAAGTACTCCACCATGAGCTGCTTGGCCTCGGACTGCTCGATGCGCAGCTGCTTGGACAGGCCGAACGCCGACAAACCGTAGACAAGGCCGTACGACATGGCCTTGACCTTCGTGCGCATGTGCGCGGTGACCTCGGACGGCGCGACGCCGAACACGCGGGATCCCACGAAGCGGTGCAGGTCCTCGCCGGTGTTGAACGCCTCGATCAGGCCCGCGTCACCCGACAGGTGCGCCATGATGCGCATCTCGATCTGCGAGTAGTCGGCGGTCAGCAGGGTCTCGTACCCCTCGCCCACCTGGAACGCGCTGCGGATGCGGCGGGACTCCTCGGTGCGCACGGGGATGTTCTGCAGGTTCGGGTCGGTGCTGGACAGGCGCCCCGTCTGACTGCCGGTCTGCACGTACGTGGTGTGGATGCGTCCCTCCGCGCCGATTGCGACATCAAGCGACTCGATGATCTGGCGCAGCTTGGTGGCCTCGCGGTGCTGCGAGAGCAGCTCGAGGAACGGATGCGGGTCCGCGGACTTCTCCTGCAGGTCGGCGAGAGATGCCGCATCCGTGGAGTACCCGGTCTTCGTCTTGCGGGTCTTCGGCAACTGGAGGTCCTCGAACAGGACTTCCTGGAGCTGCTTCGGCGAGCCCATGTTGAACTCGCGCCCCACGAGCTGGAACGAGGCGGCGGCGAGTGCGTCGACGCGCGCGAGCAGTTCGCCCGAGAAGCCGGTGAGCACCTCGTGCGAGACGGCCACGCCCGCCACCTCCATGTCGGCGAGGGTCGCCAGGGTCGGGAACTCGATGTCGACCAGCACGGACGCCACCGGCTCGGGCATGGCCTCGCGGATCGCGGTGGCGGTGCGGAGGGTGAACCAGGCCTCCTGCGCGGGTGTGGCGCCGTCGTGCTCGGGGACCAGCTGGGTCGGGTCGGCCTCGGGCAGCTTCTCGTCGAGATAGCGCGTCACCAGGTGCGCCAGAGTCTTGTCAGGGAAGCTCGGGCGCATCAGCCAGCCGGCCAGCAGCGTGTCGTAGGCCAGGCCGCCCAGGCGGATGCCGGCGTGCAGCAGAGCCTTCACCTGCGGCTTGGCGTCGTTGAGCACCTTGGCGGCATCCGACTCCAGCCAGGAACGCAGCGCCGCGGCCGTCTCGTCGTCCCAGTCGCACTCGCGCAGCTCGCCGACGGTGGCTACCCCCACGCGCGTGATCGCGCGTCCGTTCCGCACCAGCGTGAGACCCACCTCCCCGGTCTGCGCGGACAGCCACGTGACCAGTTCGGATGCGGTCGACTCGACGGCGTCCGGCAGCGCGACGGCGGGCTCGCCGTGAACGGCGTCGTCGCCGGCGCCGACGGCCTCGAACACGCGCGGCAGGAGCGTGCGGAACTCCAGACGCGCGAAGATGTCGCGCACGGCCTGCGCGTCGATGGGGGCGACGGCCAGGTCGGCAGGCCCGACGGGAAGCTCGACATCGGTGAGCAGACGGTTCAGGCGCCGATTGCGCCTGACATCCTCGATGTGCTCGCGGAGGTTGCCGCCGACGACGCCCTTGATCTCGTCGGCGCGCTCCAGCAACTCGTCGAGCGTGCCGAACTGGGTGAGCCACTTCACGGCGGTCTTCTCCCCCACCTTCGGCACCCCGGGGAGGTTGTCGCTGGTCTCGCCGACCAATGCCGCGACGTCGGGATACTGCTCGGGCCGCACGCCGTAGCGCTGCTGCACGGCGGCGGGGTCGTAGCGCTTGAGCTGGGAGACGCCCTGCACGGAGGGGTACAGCAGCGTGACCTCGTCGTTGACCAGCTGGATCGAGTCGCGGTCGCCGGAGACCACCAGCACCTCGAAGCCCTGCGCGGCGCCCTGGGATGACAGCGTGGCGAGGATGTCGTCGGCCTCGATGCCCTCTTTGGTGAGCACAGGGATCGACATGGCCGCCAGACACTCCTGCAGCAGCGGTATCTGACCCCGGAATTCCTGCGGCGTCTCCGAGCGGGTGCCCTTGTACTCGGGGTACTCATCGGTGCGGAACGAATGCCGCGAGGTGTCGAACGCGATGGCCATGTGGGTCGGCTTCTCGGCCTTGATGAGGTTGACGAGCATGGACAGGAAGCCGTAGATGGCGTTGGTGTGCTGATCGTCCCTGGTCGTGAAGTTCTCGACCGGGAGGGCGAAGAACGCCCGGTACGCGAGCGAGTGGCCGTCGACGACCATGAGGGTAGGCTTTGCGGAGTCCGTCACCCTGCCAGCCTAACGAGCACGACGGACACTCGCCGAGGAGGACGCATGACGGACCAGGCCCGGATCACGGACCAGGCTCAGATGACGAGCATGGAGTGGGCCACGCAGCGCGGAATGGGCGCGCTGGCCGAGAAGATGGGAATCGTCTTCACCGAGCTCTCCGTCGAGCGGTGCGTGGGCACGATGCCCGTCGAGGGCAACACCCAGCCGGTCGGCCTGCTGCATGGCGGCGCCTATGTGGTGCTGGGCGAATCGCTGGGCTCCACCGCCGCGAACCTGCACGCGGGCCCTGGGCGCCTCGCAGTGGGCGTGGACATCAACGCCACGCACACCCGTTCCGCCACCTCCGGGACCGTCACCGCGGTGTGCACGCCGATCCACCTCGGCCGCTCCATGACCGTGCACGAGATCGCCGTCAGCGACGATCAGGGCCGTCGCTGCTCGACCATCCGCATCACGAACCTCATCAAGGAGCTCCCGGCCTGAACGGAGCTCCCGGCCGGAACGGAGAAGGCCCCGCCGCATGGCAGGGCCTTCCAGGTCAGTGGGTCGCGCTCACTTCTTGGGTGCGAGCTGCTCGATGATCGCCTTGGCGACATCCTGCATGGTCAGGCGGCGATCCATCGACGCCTTCTGGATCCAGCGGAACGCCTCGGGCTCGGACAGGCCCATCTTCTCGTTGAGCAGGCCCTTCGCACGGTCGACGAGCTTGCGGGTCTCGAAGCGCTCGACCATGTCGGCGACCTCGGCCTCGAGCGTGATGATCTGCTCGTGGCGGGCCAGCGCGATCTCGATCGCGGGCAGCAGGTCGTTGGGAGTGAACGGCTTGACCACGTAGGCCAGCGCGCCGGCCTCGCTGGCGCGCTCGACCAGTTCCTTCTGGCTGAACGCCGTCAGCAGCACCACGGGCGCGATGTTGGCCTTATGCAGCTTCTCGGCGGCGCTGATGCCGTCCAGCTGCGGCATCTTCACGTCCATGACGACCAGATCGGGGCGCAGCTCGGTGGCCAGCTGCACGGCGGTCTCGCCGTCGCCGGCCTCGCCGACGACGTCGAAGCCGTTGTCGCGGAGGATCTCGACGATGTCGAGGCGGATCAGCGACTCATCCTCGGCGACGACGACGCGTCGCGGAGCGGATGCCGTGGGCTGTTCAGGCTGTTCTTCGGTCACGGGATCGATCCTATCTGTTCACCTTGTGCCGGCGGTGGGACTCGAACCCACACGTCCTCTCGGACAAAGCATTTTGAGTGCTCCGCGTCTGCCATTCCGCCACGCCGGCCCGGATCGACTTTAGCGCACGAGAAAGGGGCGAGCTCGCAGGCCCGCCCCTTTCCGGATGCACTCAGGCGCGGGTCTTGTAGACCGGCGCCGCTCCGCCAACGGCATCCCCGACCTTGTGGACGCGGATGTCGTTGGTGGAGCCGATGATCCCGGGAGGGGAACCCGAGATCACGACGACCTTGTCGCCTTCTGCGGCGAGACCCGTCCCGAGCAGGTAGTCGTCCACCTGGTGGAACATCGAGTCGGTGTGCTGCACCAGTTCGACCAGGGTCGAGCTGATGCCCCAGGTCAGCGCCATGCGGCGCTGGATGCCCGGTTCGGGCGTGAACGCGAGCATCGGGATGCGCGAGCGCAGCCGCGACAGGCGGCGAGCCGAGTCACCGGACTGCGTGAACACGCAGAGGAACTTCGCGTCCACGAACTCGGCGACCTCGAGCGCTGCGAGCGTGATGGCGCCGCCCTGCGTGCGGGGCTTGTTCTTCAGCGGGGCGATGCGCTCGAGTCCGTGCTCCTCGGTGGACTCGATGATGCGTGCCATGGTCTCCACGACCACCACCGGGTACTCCCCCACGCTGGTCTCGCCGGAGAGCATCACGGCGTCGGCGCCGTCGAGGACGGCATTGGCGACATCCGAGGTCTCGGCGCGGGTGGGCACCGGGCTGGAGATCATCGACTCGAGCATCTGCGTGGCGACGATGACGGGCTTGGCGTTGCGACGGGCCAGCTCGATCGCGCGCTTCTGCACGATCGGAACGGCCTCCAGCGGCAGCTCCACGCCCAGGTCACCGCGGGCCACCATGATCGCGTCGAACGCGTTGACGATCTCCTCGAGCGCATCGACGGCCTGCGGCTTCTCGACCTTCGCGATCACGGGAACGCGCACGCCCTCTTCGGCCATGATCTCGTGCACGCGGTCGACATCGGCGGCGTTGCGCACGAACGAGAGCGCGATCAGATCGGCACCGGTGCGCAGGCCCCAGCGCAGGTCGGCTTCGTCCTTTTCACTGAGTGCCGGGACGTTGACGGCGACGCCGGGCAGGTTGATGCCCTTGTTGTTGGAGACGGCGCCGGCGACGACGACCTTCGTGGTCACGACGGTGCCGTCGGTGGAGACGACCTCCACGCGCACCTTGCCATCGTCGATCAGGAGGAAGTCTCCGGGCTTGACGTCCTGTGGCAGGCCCTTGAACGTCGTGCCGCAGATCTCCTTGTTGCCGATGATCTCCTCGGTCGTGATCTTGAAGATGTCGCCGACGGCCAGCTCGTACGGCCCGTTCTCGAACCTGCCCAGACGGATCTTCGGGCCCTGCAGGTCGACCAGCACGGCTACGGCGCGTCCAGCATCCTCCGCCGCTCTGCGCACGTTGGCGTAGTTCGTCTCGTGCACGGAGTAGTCCCCGTGGCTGAGGTTGAGTCGCGCGACGTCGACTCCGGCCTCGATCAGTGCACGGACCGTTTCATAGGTCGAGGTTGCAGGCCCGAGGGTGGCCACGATTTTGGCGCGTCTCAACGGCATCTCCAGGGTAAGAGGAACAGGGGGATCATGGCGACGTTGCCGCGCTCAGCCTACGCGGGCTGGACACGGAGCGCGACATCCGTTGCACTCACGGGTGTCGGCAGCGCGGTGCCGCCCATCAGGTCGTGGTCGATGGAGGCGGCCGCGGCACGGCCCTCGGCGATCGCCCACACGATGAGGGACTGCCCGCGCCCGGCGTCGCCGGCGATGTACACGCCGGGCTCCGAGGTCGCGAACCTGCCGTCACGACGGAGCCGGCCGCCCGCGCTCACGTGAGCGGCGCCCTCGTGACCGATCGTGCCGGTCTCCGGTCCCGTGAAGCCCATGGCGAGCAGCACGAGCTCGGCGGGGATCTCCCGCTCCGTCCCGCTCTGCGGCACGCGGCGCCCGTCTACGAACGCGGTCTCCGCCACGCGCAGGGCGCGCAGCGCACCGTGCTCGTCGGCGAGGAACTCGACCGTGGACGCCAGGTAGGTGCGCTCACCGCCCTCCTCGTGCGAGGACTGCACCTCGAACAGGGTCGGCTGGGTGGGCCATGGCTGGTCCTCTCTGCGCTCATCGCCCGGGCGTCGGCCGATGGCGAGGCTGGTGACGCTGAGGGCGCCCTGGCGATGCGCGGTGCCGATGCAGTCCGATCCGGTGTCGCCGCCGCCGATCACGACGACGTGCTTGCCTTCGGCGGTGAGCTGGTCGGGGACGGCATCGCCGGCCACGGCGCGGTTGGACTGCACGAGGTAGTCCATGGCGAAGTGCACGCCGGGCAGGTCGCGGCCCGGGATGGCCAGGTCGCGCGGCACTGTCGCCCCTGTGGCGATCAGCACGGCGTCGTAGCGGGCGCGCAGGTCGGTCCACGACAGGTCGACGCCGATCTCCACGCCGGGGCGGAAGCGCGTGCCCTCCGCCTCCAGCTGCGCCACGCGGCGGTCGACGAGGTGCTTCTCCATCTTGAAGTCGGGGATGCCGTACCGCAGCAGACCCCCGATGCGGTCGTCCCGCTCGTACACGACCACGGTGTGCCCTGCCCGGGTCAGCTGCTGGGCGGCGGCGAGTCCGGCGGGACCGGACCCGACCACGGCGACGGTCCTGCCGGTCAGCCGCTGCGGGGGCTGCGGGGTGATCCAGCCGTTCTCGAAGGCGTAGTCGGCGATGGACTGCTCGATGTGCTTGATCGTCACCGGCGGCTGGTTGATCCCCAGCACGCAGGCGCTCTCGCAGGGGGCGGGGCACAGCCGCCCGGTGAACTCCGGGAAGTTGTTCGTGGAGTGCAGCCGCTCGATGGCGGCCTCCCCCTCGTCGCGCCAGGTGAGGTCGTTCCACTCCGGGATCAGGTTGTGCAGCGGGCACCCGGAGTGGCAGAACGGCACGCCGCAGTCCATGCAGCGGCTCGCCTGGCGGCGCAGGACGGTGCGGTCGGTGTCCTCGTAGACCTCTCTCCAGTCCATGATCCGGACGGGCACGGGGCGGCGAGCCGGAAGCTCGCGCTGGGTGGTCTTCAGAAAACCCCTCGGGTCAGCCACGGGTCACCTCCAGGATCCGGGTCCAGATCTCCTCGCCGTCGGGGTTCTCCCCGGCGGTGCGCGCATCGCTGCGCAACTGCTGCACGGCCGCGTAGTCGCGAGGCAGCAGCTTGACGAACGCGGTGCTCAGTCCGTCGGCATCCGCGAGCAGAGCGGATGCCAGAGCCGACCCGGTCCGCTCGGCGTGCTCGGTGAGCAGGTGGGTGAGCAGCTCCACGTCCTCGGCATCCGGCGCGGACAGCAGCAGCTCCCCGCTCGCCAGCGCCGCCGTGTTCAGCTGCGACTCCTGCAGGTTCCGCACGTAGGCCACGCCGCCCGACATCCCGGCGCCGATGTTGCGCCCGCTGGTTCCGAGGATCACCGCGACGCCGCCGGTCATGTACTCCAGCGCGTGGTCGCCCACGCCCTCGACGACGGCGGTGGCGCCGGAGTTGCGCACCAGGAAGCGCTCCCCCACGACGCCGGAGATGAACAGCGAGCCGCTGGTCGCGCCGTAGCCGATGACGTTCCCCGCGATGACGTTGGACTCCGGCTCGAAGACCGCATCCCGCGGCGGACGGATCACGATGTCACCGCCCGAGAGGCCCTTGCCCACGTAATCGTTGGCGTCGCCCTCCAGACGCAGCGTGATGCCGGAGGGAAGGAAGGCCCCCAGAGACTGCCCCGCCGTGCCTCGCAGCGTGATGTCGATGGTCTCCGGCGGCAGTCCGGCGCCCCCGTACCGGGCGGTCACGTGATGCCCGAGCATGGTTCCCACCGCGCGTTCGGTGTTGTGGATGGGCAGGTCGATGCGCACCGGGTCACCGTGCTCGAGCGCGTCGCCGCTGAGGGCGATGAGCTGAGTGTCGAAGTGCCGGTGCAGCTCGTGATCCTGGGCGCGGCCGCTCTTGCGGGGCTCACCGGCGGGGAACGCCGGTCCCTCGAGGATGGGCGACAGGTCCAGGCCGCTCGCCTTGCCGTGCCGGATGGCCGCATCCGCGCGCAGCAGCTCGGTGTGCCCGATGATCTCGTCCAGAGAGCGGAAGCCGAGAGCCGCGAGATGCTCGCGGACCTCCTCGGCGATGAACTCCATGAAGTTGATCACGAACTCCGGCTTGCCGGTGAAGCGGGAGCGCAGCAGCGGATTCTGCGTGGCGACGCCCACCGGGCAGGTGTCCAGGTGGCAGGCGCGCATCATGATGCAGCCTGAGACCACCAGGGGCGCCGTCGCGAAACCGAACTCCTCCGCGCCCAGCAACGCGCCGATGATCACGTCGCGGCCGGTCTTCAGCTGCCCGTCGACCTGCACCACCACGCGGTCGCGCATGCCGTTGAGCATGAGCGTCTGCTGGGTCTCGGCCAGCCCCAGCTCCCACGGCGTGCCGGCGTGCTTGAGCGAGTTCAGCGGGCTCGCGCCGGTGCCGCCGTCGTGCCCGGCGACGAGGATGACGTCGCTGAGGGCCTTGGCCACACCGGCCGCCACCGCACCGATGCCGGACTGGCTCACCAGCTTCGTGTGGATCCTAGCGGCGGGATTGGCGCGCTTGAGGTCGTAGATGAGCTGCTTGAGGTCCTCGATCGAGTAGATGTCGTGGTGCGGCGGCGGGGAGATGAGACCCACTCCTGGCGTCGCGTGCCGGGTCTGGGCGATCCACGGGTACACCTTCTGCGGCGGCAGCTGCCCGCCCTCGCCGGGTTTGGCCCCCTGTGCGAGCTTGATCTGCAGGTCGGTCGCCTCGGTGAGATACTGGCTGGTGACGCCGAACCTGCCGGAGGCGACCTGCTTGATGGCGCTGCGGCGCTCGGGGTCGACCAGGCGGTCGGGATCCTCGCCGCCCTCCCCGGTGTTGGACTTGCCGCCCAGGCGGTTCATCGCGATGGCGAGGGTCTCGTGGGCCTCCTGGGAGATCGAGCCGTAGCTCATCGCCCCGGTCGAGAACCGCTTGACGATCGCGCTGACGGGTTCGACCTCGTCGAGGGGCACGGCGGGCCGCTCCCCCGTGCGCAGCTCGAACAGACCGCGGATGGTCTTCAGCTCATGCGACTGGTCGTCGACGAGCTTCGTGTACTCGCGGAAGATGTCGTAGCGGCGCGTGCGCGTGGAATGCTGCAGGCGGAACACCGTCTCCGGGTTGAACAGGTGCGGTGAGCCGTCTTGGCGCCACTGGTACTCGCCGCCCGTCCACAGCCGTTCGTGGGCGCGCGGGGCGGAGTCCTCGGGGTAGGCGAAGTCGTGCCGCGCCTGGTTCTCGGCGAACACGTCCTCGATCCCGATGCCGCCCAGCTTGGTCTCGGTGCCGGTGAAGTAGGTGTCGACGAGCTCCTGGCTGAGGCCGAGCGCCTCGAACACCTGGGCGCCCGCATAGGAGGACACCGTGGAGATGCCCATCTTCGACATGATCTTCAGCACGCCCTTGCCCAGCGCGTGGATGACGTTGTGCACGGCCTGCTCGGGCGTGATGCCGGTGATGTAGCCGGTGCGCACCAGGTGCTCCACGGTCTCCATCGCCAGGTACGGATTCACCGCGGAGGCGCCGTAGCCGATGAGGGTTGCCACGTGGTGCACCTCGCGCACATCGCCGGCTTCGACGATGAGTCCCACCTTCATGCGGTTCTCGCGACGGATCAGGTGGTGGTGGACGGCGGCGACCATGAGCAGCGACGGGATCGGGACCAGGTCCTTGTTGGAGTCGCGGTCGGAGAGGATCAGCAGTTCTGCACCGCGCGCGATGGCGGCATCCGCCTCGGCGCACATCTGATCGAGCCGCTCCGCGAGCGTCTGCGGGCCGGCGTCGAAGTGGTAGAGCCCGCGGATGACGGCACTGGAGCGGCCGGGAAGCGCCCGGTCGATGTGGCGGATCTTGGCGAGCTCGTCGTTGTCGATCACCGGGAAGTCCAGGCTCACCGTCCGCGCGTGGTCCGGCCCCCACTCCAACAGGTTGCGCTCGGGGCCGAGGCCCAGGCGCAGGCTGGTGACGACCTCCTCGCGGATGGCGTCCAACGGCGGGTTGGTGACCTGCGCGAACTGCTGCACGAAGTAGTCGAACAGCAGCCGGGGACGGTCGGCGAGAGCGGCGATCGGAGTGTCGGTGCCCATCGCGCCGAGGGGCTCGGCGCCGTTCTGGCCCATCGGCGTGAGAAGGATGCGCACCTCCTCCTCGGTGTAGCCGAAGGTGCGCTGACGGCGGGTGATGGATGCCGCCGGATGCACGATGTGCTCGCGCTCGGGCAGATCCGCCAGGCGCACGGCGCCCTCGTCGAGCCATTCCTGCCACGGGTGCAGGGCGGCGAGATCGCGCTTGATCTCGGCGTCCTCGACGATGCGGTGCTGCTCCATGTCGACGAGGAACATGTGGCCGGGGCGCAGCCGGCCGCGGCGCTTGATGCGCTCGGGGGCGAACTCCAGCACCCCGGTCTCGCTGCCGATCACGACGAGTCCATCGGTGGTCTCGGTCCAGCGCCCGGGGCGCAGGCCGTTGCGGTCGAGGGTGGCGCCCACCTGCGTGCCGTCGGTGAAGATGAGCGCCGCGGGGCCGTCCCACGGCTCCATCTGACCTGCGTGGTACTCGTAGAACGCACGCAGGTCGGGGTCGAGGCCGGTCTGCTTCTCCCAGGCCTCCGGCACCATCATCATGACGGCGTGCGGCAGGCTGCGCCCGGTGAGCGTCAGCAGCTCGAGGACCTCATCGAAGGAGGCCGAGTCGCTCTCGCCCTCGGTGCAGATCGGCAGCAGCGGAGCGATCTCGCCGAGCAGCTCCGAACCCAGCTGGGACTGCCGGGCGCGCATCCAATTGCGGTTGCCGCCGATCGTGTTGATCTCGCCGTTGTGCGCCAGCAGACGCAGCGGCTGCGCGAGCGGCCAGGACGGGAACGTGTTGGTCGAGTAGCGCGAGTGCACGACGGCCAGCTCCGAGGCGAACAGCTCGTCCTGCAGATCGGGGTAGAACGGCTCCAGCTGCAGCGTGGTGACCATGCCCTTGTACCCGAGAGTGCGCGAGGACAGCGAGACGAAGTAGGCGTCGAGCTCGTGGGCCGCACGCTTGCGCAGCCGGTAGGCGACGCGGTCCAGCGCCAGACCGGACAGATGGCCGGGCGCGGTCAGGAACAGCTGCTCGAAGGCGGGGCGCGCCTCGTCGGCCAGCTTGCCCAGGTGCTCGTTGACGGTGGGCACCTCGCGCCAGCCGAGGACCGTGATGCCCTCGTCGGCGGCGATGCGCTCGATGCCGGCCTTCTGCTCGCGGCGTGCGCTCGACTCCCTGGGGAGGAACGCGAGGCCCGCGGCGTACTCGCCGAGCGGGGGGAGCTCGAAACCTGTGACCGAGCGGAGGAACTCGTCCGGCATCTGGGTGAGGATGCCGGCTCCGTCGCCGGTGCCGGCGTCAGAGCCGATCGCACCGCGGTGCTCCAGGTTGCGCAGCGCCTGAAGCGCCAGCGCGATGATGTCGTGGCCTGGTTCCCCGCGGAGCGTCGCGACCATGGCCAGGCCGCAGGCGTCCTTCTCGAACGCGGGGTTGTACATCCCCTGCTTCGGGGGGTAAGCGCCGGAGGCGCCGTAGGGAGGCTGGAAGTACACCAGTCACCGTCCTCAGTGTCGAGTGAAACCGGGGACAGCGCTGGCCCGCTCGTTCAGTGTGAAGTGATCACACGCTGCGAGGTGACGTGTCGCGTGACGCGCCCGCCTCAGGGAGCCGTGCTTGTGGCGGGTGCTCCTGCGTCGATCTCGTCGGTCGGAGGCTCACTCAGATCGACGTAATCGTTCGAATCGTGATCAGAGTCTACAACCGCATCCGGGTTCTTCCGACCATCTGTGTACGGCGAGGGCTCCAGGCCGGGGTGACGACGCGTCTGGACGATCAGGATGACGATTCCGACGAGCACGCCGATGATGGCGGCCCACACGTTGCTGCGCAGTCCCAGGAAGACCTCGCTGGGATCGATGCGGATGCTCTCCCACACGATGCGGCCGGCGCTGTACCAGATCAGGTAGCAGGCGAACAGCTTGCCCCACTGCAGGCCCAGACGGCGGCCGAGCCACAGGAGCACCAGCACGCCGAGGCTGTTCCAGATGACCTCGTACAGGAAGGTGGGGTGGAACAGCGTCCCGTCGGGCAGTCCCGCGGGGAAAGCCGGGTTCGTGGACTCGATCTGCAGGCCCCACGGCAGGTCGGTCGGCAGACCGAACAGCTCGTGGTTGAACCAGTTGCCGAAGCGGCCCATGGCCTGCGCCAGCAGCAGCCCCGGTGCGAGGGCGTCGGCGAAGCTCCAGAACCGGATGCCCGTCCACCGGCAGCCCAGGTAGGCGCCGATGGCGCCGCCGATGAGCGCGCCGAAGATGGCGATGCCGCCCTCCCAGATCGCCCAGACGGAGCCGGGCTCGAAGGGGTTCCAGGTGTTCTTGCCCGGGCCGAAGTAGAAGTTGAAATGCGTGAGCACGTGGAAGATGCGCGCGCCGATGATGGCCAGCGGCACCGCGATGATGGCGATGTCGATGACGACCCACTTCTCCGCACCGCGCCGGGTGAGGCGGTGGTTGGTGATCAGCGTGGCGGCGATGATGCCCGCGATGATGCACAGCGCGTAGTAGTGGATCGTGATCCCGAAGACCGGGAACGTGCTGACCGGGGGGCTCGGGATGCTGGCGGGCACACTCGAGGCAAGGCTGTGAAGCGCAAGGGACATGAGAGAGAGTCTAGTTTCCTGTCGAGAATCGCGCCGACGGCGTGCCGTCGACAAGGGCTCGGGTGGTCGCGGCGAGCTGCTCGAGCCCGCCGTCGCGGAGGGCCTTCACCAGCGCCGTGCCGACGATCGCACCGTCGGCGTAGTCCACGACCGCGGCGACCTGCTCGGGATTGGAGATCCCGATGCCGACGCAGGCGTAGCGTGCGCCGTGTTCGCGGAGCCGGCCGACGAGAGTGCGGGCGGCGCGGTCGAGCGCGGCGCGCTCCCCCGTGATGCCCATGGTGGAGACCGTGTACACGAAGCCGGTGGATGAGCTCGTCACGAGCTCCAGCCGAGCATCCGAGGAAGTGGGGGCGGACAGGAAGATGCGGTCCAGCCCGGTGCGGGTGCTGGCGGCGATCCACTCGGCGGCGGACTCGGGCGTGATGTCCGGCGTGATGAGACCCGCACCCCCTGCGGCGAGCAGGTCGTCGGCGTAGCGCTCGACGCCGTGCTGCAGCACGGGGTTCCAATACGTCATGACGACCACCGGCACCTCGGTGCGGGAGGTGATCTCCTTGAGCACCGTGAACAGGTCGCGAGTGCGGTAGCCCTTCGCCAGCGCCTGCTGCGTGGCCTGCTGGATGACCTCGCCGTCCATCACCGGGTCGGAGTACGGCGGACCCAGCTCGATCACGTCGACGCCGTTGCGCGCGAGGGTCAGCGCCGCATCGATGCTGGTCTGCAGATCGGGGAATCCGACGGGCAGGTAGCCGATGAACGCGCCACGGCCGGCCTCATGCGCCTTGCGGATGGCGTCCTCGACGCGACTCACGATGCATCCTCCCGGTCGTACAGGTCGAAGTACCGCGCGGCGGTGTCCATGTCCTTGTCTCCGCGCCCGGACAGCGAGACGGCGATGATGGCGCCCGGCCCCAGTTCACGTCCGATGCGCAGCGCACCGGCGAGTGCGTGCGCGGATTCGATGGCGGGGATGATGCCCTCGGTGCGACTCAGCAGCCGCAGCGCCTGCATGGCCTCGTCGTCGGTGGCGGGGATGTACGTCGCGCGGCCGATGTCGCTGAGCCAGGCGTGCTCCGGCCCGACGCCCGGGTAGTCGAGCCCGGCGGAGATGGAGTGCGACTCGACGGTCTGGCCGTCCTCGTCCTGGAGCACGTAGGTCTTCGCGCCGTGCAGCACGCCGGGGCGACCGCGCTCGATGGATGCCGCGTGCTTCGGCGTGTCGACGCCGTCGCCGGCGGCCTCCACGCCGTAGAGCCTCACGCCCTCGTCATCCAGGAACGCGTCGAACATGCCGATGGCGTTCGACCCGCCGCCGACGCAGGCGACGACCGCATCCGGAAGCCGGCCGGCCTGCGCGAGCAGCTGCTCGCGCGCCTCTTCGCCGATGATCTTCTGGAAGTCGCGCACCATGGCGGGGAACGGATGCGGCCCTGCGGCGGTGCCGAAGATGTAGTTGGTGGTCTCTACCGTGGCCACCCAGTCGCGGTACGCGTCGTTGATCGCATCCTTCAGGGTGCGCGACCCGGTCTTCACCGGCACGACCTCGGCGCCCAGCAGGCGCATGCGCGCGACGTTGAGGGCCTGGCGCTCGGTGTCGACCTCGCCCATGTAGATCGTGCAGTCCAGGCCGAACAGTGCTGCGGCAGTGGCGGTCGCCACGCCGTGCTGCCCCGCACCGGTCTCGGCGATGACACGGGTCTTGCCCAGGCGCCTGGTCAGCAGCGCCTGCCCCAGCACGTTGTTGATCTTGTGCGAGCCGGTGTGGTTGAGATCCTCGCGCTTGAGGAACACCCTGGCACCGCCGGCGTGCTCGGCGAACCTCGGCACCTCGGTGATCGGCGACGGGCGACCCGCGTAGGAGTGCAGCAGCGTCGCCAGCTCGGCCTGGAAGGCCGGGTCGACGATGGCGGCCTCGTACGCCTCGGTCAACTCGTCGATGGCGGCGATGAGCGACTCCGGCATGTACCGGCCGCCGTACTCGCCGAAGAACGGACCGTGCTGGTCGCGGAGTCCCATCTCAGCCTCTCCCCTGCCGCACCGGCATGTCGCCGGCCTGCAGGAACGCGTTCAGTGTGGCGACGGGGTCGCCGGTGACCAGCGCCTCGCCGATGAGCACGACATCCGCACCCGCCTCGCGGTAATGCCGGACGTCGTCGGGCGCGAGGACCGCCGACTCGGCGACGCGGATGGCGGTGTCAGGGATGCGCTCGGAGAGCCGGCCGAACAGGTCGCGGTCCAGCTCGAAGGTCTTCAGGTTGCGGGCGTTGATGCCGATGAGGTCGGCGCCCAGCTCGAGAGCCACGTCGAGCTCTTCGGCGGTGTGCGTCTCGATGAGCGGAGTCATGCCCAGTTCGAGGACCAGCGCGTAGAGCTCGTCCAGCACGGTGCGGTCCAGGCCCGCAACGATGAGCAGGGCGAGGTCGGCGCCCGCGGCGCGCGCCTCGAAGACCTGGTACGGCGTGGCGAGGAAGTCCTTGCGCAGCACGGGCAGGTCCACTCGCGACGTGACGGCCTCGAGGTCCGCCAGGCTGCCGCCGAAGCGGCGCTCCTCGGTCAGGACGCTGATCGCGGAGGCTCCGCCCTGCTCGTACAGCGAGGCCTGCAACGCCGGGTCGGGGATCTCCGCCAGGGCCCCGCGCGAAGGACTCGCACGCTTGACCTCGGCGATGATCTTCACCCGGTCGGCGGGGGCCAGGGCTGCCAGTGCGTCGCGGGCGGCAGGGCGTGCGAGAGCGTCGCGCTCCACATCGGCCAGCGGTCGCGACAGCGCGCGGCGCTCGGCGTCCTCGACAGCGCCGGCCGTGAGGTCGGCGAGGATCATCAGTGCGCCTTGGGCGTGTACTTCGGGCCCTTCACGCCCCAACCGGCCTTGGAGAGCACCCAGCCGGTGATGACGCCGATGATGATGATGGCCACGCCGACGTAGACGCCGACCGGCAGACCGGCGCAGAAGAAGACGGTGCCGGTGGCGAAGCCGAGGAGCATGATCACGACCATCGTCCAGGCTGCAGGCGAATGTCCGTGGCCGGGGTCGGCGATCGGGTTGGTCATGTTCTCCTCCGGGAGGGTCGGCGATGTGATCATTCTATCGGGAAGGGCCGGTGGGATCCGTGCCATGCGACAGCTCGTCCCACGAATCCACGGCATCCAGGGGGCCGGCTTCGGCGTGGTGGCCGTCGGAGATCTGCTCATACCGACGGCTGCCGGCCTTCCAGCGATGCGCAGTGGCCAGCACGAACGCGCAGGCCGCCGCCAGCAGCGCCCACGCGCACAGGGCCGCGATCGCCCAGCCCCCTGAGTGCAGTCCGCTCACCATGGCCTGCAGGGTCTTGTCCCCGCTGAGGCCGGTGGCCTTGGTCAGCGCCGGGGCCACCGCCTCCAGCGGCGGATCCAGCACGATGGGCAGGGTTCCGGTGAGCAGCACGACCGCACCGCCGAGACCGAGCACCGCGAAGGCGTACCTCAGGACGACTCCCGCGATCGACAGCGCCGCTCCCAGTGCCAGCACGGCCAGCGACAGCGGCGCCAGCAGCGGCATGGCGTCGGCGCCCGACACCAGCAGCGGCTCCGCGGCATCCGCCCTGTTTGCGGTGATCCAGGTCTGGGTGGACGAGATGATCCCCACGCCGCCGGAGAGGAGGAAGGCGAGGACGGCGTACATGCGCGCGCGCGCGAGCATGATCACTCCCCCGCTTCCGCCGACAACGTCAACTCGCGTCCGTCGAAGCACGTGCGCGTGCCGGTGTGACAGGCGGGTCCGTGCTGGTCGACGGTGAGCAGGATCGTGTCGGCATCGCAGTCGACGGCCACGGCATGCACCTGCTGGGTGTTGCCGGACGTGTCGCCCTTGCGCCAGTACTCCTGACGGGAGCGCGACCAGTACACGGCGCGTCCGCCGGTGAGCGTGCGGCGCAGCGCCTCGGCATCCATCCATGCCAGCATGAGCACCTCGCGCGAGTCGAACTGCTGCACGACCACCGGGGCGAGCCCGTCGGCGTTCCAGTTGACCCGGGCGATGTCGGCGTCTTCAGCGGTCATCGCACCACCACCCCGTCCGCGCGCAGCGCGTCCTTCACATCGCCGACGGTCAGCCGCCCGCTGTGGAACACGCTGGCCGCGAGCACGGCATCCGCTCCCGCCTCGATGGCCGGCGGGAAGTCGGCTGCCGATCCCGCACCGCCGGAGGCGATGATGGGAACGGCTGCGACTTCCCGCATGAGCCGGACGAGCTCCAGATCGAAGCCGTCCTCGGTGCCGTCGGCGTCGATGGAGTTGACCAGCAGCTCCCCCGCGCCGCGCTCGATGGCCTCGCGCGCCCAGTCCAGGGCATCCAGTGTGGTCTGGGTGCGTCCGCCGTGGGTGGTGACGACGAAGCCGGATGCCGTCGTCGCCGCCCGCTTGACATCCAGCGAGAGCACGAGCACCTGCGCGCCGAAGCGGTCGGCGATCTCGTCGATGAGGGCGGGCCGTGCAATGGCGGCGGAGTTCACGCCGATCTTGTCCGCGCCGACGGCCAGCAGGCGCGCGACATCCTCGACGCTGCGCACCCCGCCGCCCACGGTCAGCGGCACGAACACCTGCTCGGCGGTGCGCTGCACCACCCCGTACGTGGTGGAGCGGTCATCGACGGTCGCCGTGACATCGAGGAACGTGATCTCGTCGGCTCCCTGCGCGGCGTAGTGCGCGGCCAGCTCGACGGGATCGCCCATGTCGCGCAGATCCTTGAAGTTGACGCCCTTGACGACGCGACCGGCAGCCACGTCGAGGCACGGAATGACGCGAGCGGCGAGCGTCATCAGAGCCTCGCGGCGTGGATCGCGGTGACGAGGATGGCGCGGGCGCCCAGCGCGTACAGGTCGTCCATCAGCTGGTTCATCCCCTTGCGCGGGATCATCACCCGCACGGCCACCCACGCGGGATCGCGCAGCGGGGAGATGGTCGGCGACTCACGGCCGGGCGAGAGGGCGGTGGCCTTGTCCACCATGTCGGCGGGCAGGTCGTAGTCCAGCAGCACGTAACGGCGGGCGACCATCACGCCGCGCAGGCGGCGCAGCAGTCGCGCGGTGCCCGGAACATCGCCCGGGCGGCTGATCAGCACGGCCTCGGACTCGATGATCACAGGGCCGAAGATCTCCAGGCCCGCCTGACGCAGCGTGGTGCCGGTCTCCACCACATCGGCGATCACATCGGCGACGCCCAGCTGCACGGCGGACTCCACGGCGCCGTCCAGCGGCACCAGGGTGGCGTTCACGCCGTGCTCGTGCAGGAAATCGTCCACGAGGCCGGGATAGGCGGACGCCACGCGCACGCCCTCCAGCTGCTCGATCGAGGAGTACTTCCCGGGAGGAGCCGCGAAGCGGAACGTGGAGCGGGCGAAGCCCAGCTGCTCGATCTCGCGGGCATCGTGCTGGCGCACATCCAGCAGCAGGTCGCGGCCGGTGATGCCGACGTCCAGCGCGCCGGAGGCCACGTAGGTGGCGATGTCGCGCGGGCGGAGGTAGAACAGCTCGACGTCGCTGTCGGCGTCGATGACGTGCAGGGTCTTGGCGTCGCGGCGGCCGGTGTAGCCGGCCTCCGCGAGCATCTCGGCGGCTGTCTCGGACAGCGAGCCCTTGTTGGGTACGGCGATGCGCAGCATGGATGTCCTTCTGTGTGAGCGAGAGGTCTTCAGACGCGCTCACAGATGTCGGTAGACGTCCTCCAGGTCCAGGCCCTTGGCGATCATCATCACCTGCAGGTGGTAGAGCAGCTGGGAGATCTCCTCCGCCGCGTTGTCCAGCGTCTCGTACTCAGCGGCCATCCACACCTCGGCGGCCTCTTCGACGATCTTCTTGCCGATCGCATGAACGCCCCGGTCCAGCTCGGCCACGGTGCCCGATCCCTCAGGGCGAGTCGCCGCGGTGTGCTGGAGCTCGGCGAACAGCTCGTCGAATGTCTTCACTGTTCCAGGCTAGCCGCTCGCGCGAGCTCCCGAAGCCGGGTGACGGCCGCTGCGACGTCATCCGCGCCGTAAACGGCGGACCCCGCGACGAACGTGTCCGCGCCGGCCTGCGCAGCCTGCGCGATCGTGGCGTCGGAGATGCCGCCGTCGACCTGGAGCCACACGCTCGACCCGCGTCGTCGTGCCTCGTCGTGCAGCGCGCGAAGCTTGGGCATGGTCTCCGGCATGAAGCCCTGGCCGCCGAAGCCCGGTTCGACGGTCATGACGAGGATCTGGTCGAACTCGTCGAGGATGTCGTACAGCGACTCCCCCGCCGTGCCGGGCTTGATGGCCACGCCGGCGCGCGCGCCGATGCCCCGCAGCCTGCGCGCCAGCGCCACCGGATCGGCGGCGGCCTCGAGGTGGAAGGTGACGCTCGCGGCCCCCAGCTCGGCGTAGCCGGGCGCCCAGCGATCCGGATCGGAGATCATCAGGTGCACGTCCAGCGGAATGGGGCTGGTCTCCTGGATGCGCTGGACCATCTGCGGCCCGAACGTGAGGTTCGGCACGAAGTGGTTGTCCATGACGTCGACGTGCGCGAAGTCGGCCGTCGCGATGCGAGCGAGATCGGCCTGCATGTTGACGAAGTCGGCGGCGAGGATGCTGGGGTTGATGCGCGGTGCGGCGGGGAGGTTCATGGGTCATCCATCCTTGTCGTTGCGCTGGAGGAGCGCGAGGAACATGGCGTCGGTGCCGTGGCGGTGCGGCCACAGCTGCACCTGCTCCGGACCGGTGTCGGAGCGGAGGTCGATGGGCGAGGCGGAGACGGCGGACACCGCGGCGCGGGTGTCCAGTCGTATGACGTCGGAACGGCCGCGCAGCACCTCTTCGACGACGCCGCTGGTCTCCGCCAGATGCGGCGAGCAGGTGACGTAGGCGACGATGCCGCCGGGTGCGAGCGCGTCGATGGCGGCATCCAGCAGCTGCGTCTGAAGCGGGACGAGTTCGGCGACGTCGGCGGGGGCCTTGCGCCAGCGCGCCTCGGGACGGCGGCGCAGCGCGCCGAGACCCGTGCACGGTGCGTCGACGAGGATGCGGTCGAAGGTCGACGGATGCCGGGCGGCGAACTCCCTGCCGTCCTCCTCGTGCACGGGCACGTCGACAGGCAGCGGCTCCAGCGCATGCCGGACGAGGTCCGCGCGGGCGTGCACGACTTCGTTGGCCTCCAGCTGTGCGCCGTCGCGGTGGGCGATGGCCGCCAGCAGGGCGGTCTTCCCGCCGGGTCCTGCGCACAGGTCCAGCCAGCGCTCGCCCGCCCGCACGGGTGTCGCGCCGGCCAGGGCGAGCGCGACCAGCTGGGAGCCCTCGTCCTGCACGCGGATCCGTCCTGCGGCATCCGCGATGACGGCATGCGGGTCGCCACCGGGCGAGGCGAACGCCGTGGGCGCGTACGGGCGAGCGGGCTCGCCGCGGTCTGCCAGGCCCGGCAGCGCCACGAGGGTGACCTCCGGCGAGAGGTTGTCGGCCTCCAGCAGAGTGGCGAGCTCATCGGCGCGCCCTTCGGCTGCCAGTGCACGGCGCAGGGCGCGGATCACCCACACCGGGTGGGCTGTGCGCAGGGACAGCCGCTCGTCGTCCGAGCGGGCGCCGTCCTCGATGCGCTGCTGCCAGGTGTCGGCATCGTCCCGGCTGATGCGCCGCAGCACGGCGTTCGCGAAGCCCGCGGCGCCGCGGCCCACCTCGGCGGCGACGAGATTGACCGACTCGTTCACCGCCGCGTGCGGGGCGACGCGGGTGGCCAGCAGCTGGTGGGCACCCAGTCGCAGCGCATCCAGCACCCCCGGGTCGATGGTGTCGATGCCGCGGTCGGCGGCATTCGCGATGATGGCATCGTAGGTGCCACGGCGGCGCAGCGTGCCGTAGGCCAGCTCGGTGGCCAGCGCCGCATCCTGCGTGTCGAGACCGGCGTCGGAGATCAGCCGCGGAAGCAGCAGGTTGGCGTACGCGTCGTCCTGCGAGACCGCCCGCAGCACGTCGTAGGCCACCCAGCGGGCCGGCTGGATCCCGGGCTTCTTCGAACTGCTCATGCGCCCACCCGCACCGTGCGCTCGGCGTGGAGCCCGCGCCACCAGTCGGCGGCGTTCATGGCGCCCTTGCCCGCGGGCTGCACGCGCGTGACCTCCAGCGCGCCGTCGGCGGTGCCGATGAGCACCGACGACTTCGTGCCCTGCAGTTCGCCGGGCTCGAGAGCAGGAGCGTCCGAGGCGGGAGAGGCTGCGAGGATCTTCAGCCGCGCACCGTCGAGTGTGCTGTGCGCGCCGGGTTCGGGCGTCACGCCGCGATAGCGGGCGAAGACGGTGCTCGTCGACTGCGTGAAGTCCAGAAGGCCGTCGGCCAGCGTGAGCTTGGGCGCCAGGGTGGGCTCGCCGACCTGCGGTGCAGCGGATGCCGTTCCCGCGGAGATCCCGGCGACCACCTCGCGGGTCAGTTCGGCGCCGTCGGCGGCCAGCACGCCGAGGGCGACCTCAGCGGTCGCGCCGTCCGGCAGCGGGACGGCGCGCATCGCGAACACGTCGCCCGCGTCCAGCGCCGGCACCAGCTGGAAGATGCTCACGCCCAACTCGGCATCTCCCGCGATCAGGGCGCGCTGCACGGGCGCCGCACCGCGCCAGGCCGGCAGCAGCGAGAAGTGCAGGTTGATCCACCCGTGCGGGGGCGCCGAGAGCAGCGGCTCGCGGACGATGCCGCCGTAGGCGACGATCACACCGAGGTCGGCATCCAGCGCGGTGATCCGCGCGGTGGCGTCCTCGTCGAGCCGCGCCGTCCTGATGACGGGCAGCCCCAGCTGCTCGGCGGCCGATGCCACGGGCGAGGGCGTGAGCACGCGCTTGCGTCCCAGCGGGGCGTCCGGACGGGTGACGACGCCGACGATCTCGTGATCGGCGGCGAGGGCGTGCAGGGTCGGCACGGCGGCGGCGGGTGTTCCCGCGAAGACGAGGCGCATGAAGGTTCTCCGGATGGATGACGATCCGACGGACGGTCAGATCTCTGGTTCGAGGATATCGAGGTGCACCGAGAGCAGGATGCGCGCTCTGCCACGGCCGCGGCGGCTCTGTGCGGCATCCGCGACGACCACCCCGCGCAGTGCCGCGGCCACGGCCTGCCCCGAGGCGTAGCTGAACCGCACCAGGGCGCGCACCCGCCCGTCGTCGTCGACCGGCAGCGGACCCAGCACGGACTCCCCCGTGACGCCCAGCGGCACCAGCGCGTCCAGGGCACGGCGCACGGACGGCGCGAGACCCTCGATCTGCGCGACCCTGGCCGTCGGAGGCATCTTCAGCGGCATGCGCGCCTCCAGCTCGCTGCGCGCGTACGCGGCGGGTGTCCAGGTGGCCAGCGCCCGCGCGACGGGGCCGTCCACCCCGACGAGGTGGATGGGCGCACCGGGCGCGGCGAGGGCAGCGGCGCCGGTCCACCACCGCAGGCAGGATTCGCCGATGCGCAGCTCGGGCGCCTGCAGCATGCGCGCGCCGTCCAGCAGGATGACCGCCCGGTACCCACCGGCCGCGACGGGCTCCGCACCGCGCGTCGCGACGACGAGGGCCGGCTTGGCGTCGACGTGCTGCACCGGATGAGTGCCGTCCGACACGATGACGCGCACACCGGGGAACGCGCGCCCGAGTTCGTCGGCGGTGCGCTCGGTGCCGGAGGATGCCAGGCGCACCTGATCCGAGGAGCAGTGCGTGCAGTGCCAGGAGTTCGCCGCTCTGCCGCACCAGCCGCACACGGGCACCGCGCCCCGACGGCGGGCGCCCAGCGGCCCGCCGCAGTGCAGGCAGCGGGCGGGCGCACGGCAGCTCGCGCAGACCAGGGTCGGAGCGAACCCGGGCCGCGCCACCTGGACGAGCACCGGGCCCTCGGCAGTCGCCGCGCGCGCGCTCGCGAACGCGCTGGAGGGCACCCGCTGCCGCCCGATCTGCTCGAGCTCCTGCGGCGTGCTCAACCGCACCTGCGGAATGATGCGACGAGTGGCGGTGATGTCCGTCATCCAGCCGCGCTCCACGAGCCGCTGCGTGTCAGTGGATCGGGTGTGCCCCACCAGCAGCAGCGCGCCGCCCTCGTCCTCGTGGCGCAGCAGGGCCGCATCCCGCGCGTGCACGTAGGGGGCGAGCGGCTCCGACAGCAATGGGTCGCCGTCGTCCCACAGCGCGACGAGTCCGGCGCGGACGGGTGCGTACACGGTGGAGCGGTTGCCGACCACGACGCACGGAGCCTCATCGAGCGTGCGCAGGAACGCGCGGTAGCGGTCGGGATTGCTCTGCCTGGCGTCGCTGCGGACCACGGCCTCATCGGGCAGCAGCAGCGCCAGCGCCTGCAGCAACAGCTCCTGGTCGCGGTAGTCGGGCACGATCAGGACGCTGGAGCGCCCTTCCGCCAGTTGAACGGTGGCGGCGGATGCCAGCAGCAGAGCCCATCCGGGTATCCCGTCACGCGGAACCGGGATGGCCTCCACGGCGGCGCGGCCGGCATCCCGGAGGACGTCCGCCAACCCCCGGTACTCGCCGATGACCAGGTGCGCCCGCGCCACGGCATCCGCATCGACCTCCGGCACGGACTCGGGAGCGCGCCAGGACCTCTCCACGCGCACCTGCCGCTTGGGGACGGCCAGGCGCAGGATGTCGGAGGCCGAGCCGGCGGCCCTGTCCGCCGCCCGTCGCGCGAGACGGTACAGCCGGTCGGGTAAGACCTGGACGGATGAGACGACGCTCTCCACGTCGGACAGCGCGCGGGCGTCGTCCGGTTCTGCGGCGACCTCGACCACGAAGCCGTCGACCACCCGCCCCGCGGTGCGCAGCGGCACCTTGACGCGCACCCCGGCCACGACCTCATCGAGTTCGGCCGGCAGGGCGTAGTCGAACAGGCGATCCAGCTGCGGGAGCGGCGAATCGATGAGCACGCGCGCGATGCGCCGCCCGCCCCCGTTGCCGGCGGGCGCTGGTTCGGGGACCGGCGGCACGGTGGCCTCAGACTCCGGCGGCGCGGCGCAGCTCCTCTGCGCGGTCCGTGCGCTCCCAGGTGAACTCCGGGAGCTCGCGGCCGAAGTGGCCGTACGCTGCGGTCTGCGCGTAGATGGGGCGCAGCAGGTCGAGCTCCTCGATGATGGCCTGCGGGCGCAGATCGAAGACGCTGTCGATCGCCCGGATGATCACGTCGTCGGAGACGGTGCCGGTGCCGAAGGTCTCGACGTACAGGCCCACCGGGCGGGCCACGCCGATGGCGTAGGCGACCTGCACCTCGGCGCGCTGCGCGAGGCCCGCGGCGACCACGTTCTTGGCCACCCAGCGCATCGCGTACGCGCCCGAGCGGTCGACCTTGGACGGGTCCTTACCGCTGAACGCGCCACCGCCGTGGCGGGCCGCCCCACCGTAGGTGTCGATGATGATCTTGCGGCCGGTGAGGCCGGCGTCGCCCTTGGGACCGCCGGTGACGAACGGACCGGCCGGGTTGATGTAGTACTTCAGGTCGGCGGCCAAGTCGAGTCCGGTCTGCGCGAGCACGGGGTCGATGACCCGGGCGCGCACGAGCTGCTTGAGCTCGTCCTGCGAGATGTCGGGGTGATGCTGGGTGGAGAGCACCACGGCATCCACCGTCTTGGGCGTGTAGCCGTCGTAGCCCAGCGTCACCTGGGTCTTGCCGTCGGGACGCAGGAAGGGCAGCTCGCCGGAGCGGCGCACCTCGGTGAGGCGCTCGGCGATGCGGTGCGCGGTCCACGCCGCCATCGGCATGAGCTGCGGGGTCTCGTCGGTCGCGAAGCCGAACATGATTCCCTGGTCGCCGGCGCCGAGCTCGTCCCGGGGGTCGGTGGAGCCGCCGTCGCGGTGCTCCTGCGCGTCGTCGACGCCGTGGGCGATGTCCATGGACTGCTCCCCCACCGACACGGTCACGCCGCACGAGGAGCCGTCGAATCCGGTCTCGCTGGAGGTGTAGCCGATGCGGTTGACGACATCGCGCACGATGGTGGGGATGTCCACGTACCCGTCGGTTCGGATCTCCCCCGCCACGTGCACCAGGCCCGTGGTCACCAGCGTCTCCACGGCCACGCGGGAGCCGGTGTCGACGCTCAGCAGCGCGTCGAGCACGCTGTCGGAGATCTGATCGCAGATCTTGTCCGGGTGCCCTTCCGTGACGGATTCCGACGTGAACAGGCGCAGCGCGCTCATCTGTGCTCCAAAGCGGGGTTGAAATGCGGAGCCGGTGCCGGCTCTGCGCCATTCTGCAGGGAGCCGCCGACATCCGGATGCGGACGTCGGCGGCTCACAGGGTCTGGAAGAGGGTCACTCGGCGTGACGGATGCGGAGCTTGTCCTCGTGGATCTCGTGCAGCGCGATGGTGAGCGGCTTGTCCTCCACGGACGAGTCCACCAGTGGGCCCACGTTGTCGAAGAGGTTGCCCTCGTGCAGGTCGGAGTAGTAGTCGTTGATCTGACGCGCGCGCTTGGACGCGTAGATCACGAGCTCGTACTTCGACTCGACGCGCTCCAGAAGGCTGTCGATGGGCGGGTCGATGATGCCCTTGTTCTCTGCGGCCATGGTGGACCTCCTGCTCAGGCGGCGGTCATCGGATGATGGCATGCCGCGAAGACGTTTATAGGCGCGCGCGAACGCTCAGCGCACAAGCCCTGCCGACAATTCTACGACCTCCTGGGCCGCGGTCGCGACGTCGGCGTTCACGACGAGGTAATCGAACTCGTTCTGCGCGGCCAGTTCAGTGCGCGCGGTGCGCAGCCGGCGGGCCTGCTCCTCGGCGTCCTCGGTCCCGCGGCCGATCAGTCGGTGCACCAGCTCGTCCCAGGACGGCGGCAGCAGGAACACCAGTGTCGCGGACGGATCGGCGGCCCGCACCTGCCTGGCCCCCTGCAGATCGATCTCCAGCAGCACCGTGCGGCCCTCGGCAAGCGCCGCGTCGACAGGGCCGCGAGGGGTGCCGTAACGGTGCCTGTTGTGCACGGTGGCGTGTTCGAGAAGCTCGCCGGTGGCGATCATCCGGTCGAACTCGGCGTCGTCGACGAAGTAGTAGTGCACGCCGTCGACCTCGCCGGGACGCGGCGCGCGGGTGGTGGCCGAGACCGAAAGGTGGATGTCCGGGTGGTTCTCCCGGATGTGCGCGGCCACCGTGCCCTTGCCGACGGCCGTGGGACCGGCCAGCACCAGCAAGCGGGTGCGCCCGGCGCGCGCACGGTGAGGCGGGAACCGCCCGTCGAGCCATTCCGACAGCGCAGCCAGCTGCCGCACCCCGAGGCCGCCGAGGCGCTTGACCGGCGAGATGTGCAGCTCCTCGAGGATGCGATCGCGCTTGCCCGCGCCGATGGCGGGCAGCGCCATCAGGAAGTCGGTGATGCGCATGGTCGCGGCGTCCGAGTCGCTGTCGGCCACCGCGCGCCGCAGGATCTCCTGCGGGGTCGCGACGCGCGTGGTCAGGTCGCGTTTCAGCGATGCCCGGCCGCGCCGGCGCTGCAGCGCGCGCTGCGACGCCGCGAAGCGATCGACCTCGGGGACGACACGACCTTCAACCACGGAGAACCTCCAGATACCGAGCGGCGTGCTCATCGATGGCTGCCGCGATGCCCTCGGGCCCGGCGCGCAGGATGCTGCGGCTCTCGCTCGCCAGCACCTGCGGCGCCACGGCGCCGAAACGCGTGATCAGGTCCGACGCCGTCGCACCCTGCGCCCCGAATCCGGGAGCGAGGATCGGCGTGCCGTCCAGCACGTCGTCGCCGAGGCCCAGTTCACTCCTGTCCACGGTAGCGCCGATCACCAGGCCGACAGGCCCCAGTCCTCCGGCGAACGCCGGTGAGCCGTTGGCCCAGATCACATCGCGCGCGACGCGCTGAGCGACGGTCTGGTCATCGGATGCCGCGACATCGACCGTGCGTGCCGTCTGCAGGGACGGCGCCTCGGGGTTGCTCGTCGCGGCCAGCACGAACACGCCCTTGTCGGCGCGGATCGCCGTGGTGATCGTCTCCCGCAGGGACTCCGGCCCCAGGTAGGGGCTGACGGTGACGGCATCCGATTCCAGGGTCGAACCCGGCTCGAGCCAGGCCGACGCGTAGCCGGCCATGGTGGAGCCGATGTCACCGCGCTTCGCGTCCGCAAGCACCAGCAGGCCCGCCGCACGGGCAGCGGAGATCACGTCCTCCAGCGCTGCGAAGCCCTTCGAGCCGAACCGCTCGAAGAACGCGACCTGCGGCTTGACGACGCCCACGCGCCCTGCCGCGGCCTCGACGACGGCCAGGCCGAAGGCGCGAAGGCCGTCGGCATCCTGATTCAGCCCCCATTGCTCGAGGAGCGCCGCGTGCGGGTCGATGCCCACGCACAGTGGCCCGTGCGCATCCATGGCCGCACGCAGGCGCGCCCCGAACGAGGTCACTTCGCAGCCTGCCGATCCAGCTCGTACTCCTGCAGGCTGCGCACCGAGAAGCCCTCGCCGGCGGCATCCATCCCGCTCACGGCCGCGCCCAGCACGGCCATGGTGGTGAACAGTGCCTTGTCCGCGGCTACGGCTGCCGCACGGATCTCATAGCCGTCGGCGCGCGCAGCACCACCGCTGGGGGTGTTGACGACGATGTCGATCTCACCGTCGTTGATCATGTCGACGATGTTCCGCTCGCCGGTCTCAGCCGTGTCGCTGAACTTCGACACCAGTGCCACGTCGATGCCGTTGCGCGCCAGGATCTCAGCGGTGCCCTCGGTCGCGATGAGCGAGAAGCCGAGCTGTGCGAGGCGGTGCGCCGGCAGGATCACGTCGCGCTTGTCCGAATCGGCCACCGAGATGAACACGGTGCCCGAGGTCGGCATCCCGCCGTACGCGGCGGCCTGGCTCTTCGCGAACGCGGTCGGGAAGTCCGCGGCGATGCCCATCACCTCGCCGGTGGAGCGCATCTCCGGGCCGAGCACGGAGTCGACGACCTTGCCCAGGTGCGTGCGGAACCGCTTGAACGGCAGCACGGCCTCCTTGACGGCGATCGGCGCGCCCAGCGGCACCCTCGAGCCGTCCTGCTCGGGCAGCATGCCCTCGACCTTCAGCTCGGCGATGGTGGCGCCGGCCATGATGCGGCTCGCCGCCTTGGCCATCGGCACCCCGAGTGCCTTGGACACGAACGGCACCGTGCGGCTGGCGCGGGGGTTGGCCTCGATGACGTACAGCACGCCGGCGCTGATCGCGAACTGCACGTTCAGCAGGCCGCGCACGCCCACGCCCTCGGCGATGGCCAGGGTCGCCGTGCGGACGCGCTCGATCTCGTTTCGTCCCAGCGAGATCGGCGGCAGCGTGCAGCTGGAGTCGCCGGAGTGGATGCCGGCCTCCTCCAGGTGCTCCATGATCCCGCCGATGTACAGGTCGGTGCCGTCGTACAGCGCGTCCACGTCCAGCTCGATCGCGTCGTCGAGGAAGCGGTCCACCAGCAGCGGCTTGCCCTCCTCGATGATCACATTGCCCGCAGTGCGCACGAAGTAGTCCCGCAGCGACGGGGTGTCGTACACGATCTCCATGCCGCGGCCGCCGAGCACGAAGCTCGGGCGCACCAGCACCGGGTAGCCGATCTCCTCGGCGATCCGGACCGCGCCCTCCACGTCGATGGCCGTGCCGTTGCGCGGCGCGACCAGGCCGGCCTCGTCCAGCAGGCGCGAGAACAGTTCGCGCTCCTCGGCCAGGTCGATGGCGGCGGGGCTGGTGCCCAGCACCGTGTAGCCGGCCGCCTCGATGCCCTTCGCCAGGCCCAGCGGCGTCTGACCGCCGAGCTGGCAGACCACGCCGAGGATCGTGCCGCTGCGGGCCTCGGCGTCCAGCACCTCCAGCACGTCCTCGAGTGTGAGCGGCTCGAAGTACAGCCGGTCGGAGGTGTCGTAGTCGGTGGAGACCGTCTCGGGGTTGCAGTTGACCATGATGGTCTCGTATCCGGCATCCGAGAGCGCGAATGACGCGTGCACGCAGGAGTAGTCGAACTCCACGCCCTGGCCGATGCGGTTCGGGCCGGAGCCGATGATGACGACCTTGGTGCGCTCCGAGGGGGCGACTTCGGTCTCGAAGTCGTAGCTGGAGTAGTGGTACGGCGTGAGCGCAGGGAACTCCCCCGCACAGGTGTCCACGGTCTTGTAGACCGGGCGCACGTCGAGTGCGTGGCGGATGCTGCGCACCTCGGCCTCCGTGATGCCGCGCAGTTGCGCGATCTGCGTGTCGGAGAAGCCGTGCTCCTTCGCGTGCCGCAGCACGGACGCGTCGAGCTCGGGCGCCTCGGCGACGGTCTCGGCGACCTCGTTGATCAGCACGATCTGGTCGAGGAACCACGGGTCCATCGCGGTGGCCTCGAAGGCCTGCTCGATGGTGGCGCCCTTGCGCAGTGCCTGCTGGAGCACGACGATCCGGCCGTCGGTCGGCGTCTTCGCGATCTCCAGCAGCTCTGAGGCGGAGCGCTCCTCGGGGCCCCAGTGGAACGACGAGCCGCGCTGCTCCAGCGACCGCAGCGCCTTCTGCAGCGCGGTGGTGTAGTTGCGGCCGATGGCCATGGCCTCGCCGACCGACTTCATGGTGGTGGTGAGCGTGGCGTCGGCGGCCGGGAACTTCTCGAACGCAAACCGGGGCACCTTCACGACCACGTAGTCCAGCGTCGGCTCGAAGCTGGCCGGGGTCACGCCCGTGATGTCGTTGGGGATCTCGTCGAGCCGGTAGCCCAGCGCGAGCTTGGCGGCGAGCTTGGCGATCGGGAAGCCGGTGGCCTTCGACGCCAGCGCCGACGAGCGGGAGACGCGCGGGTTCATCTCGATGACGATGATGCGGCCGTTGGACGGGTCGACGGCGAACTGGATGTTGCAACCGCCGGTGTCCACGCCCACGGCGCGGATGATGTCGATCGAGATGTCGCGCATCTTCTGGTACTCGCGGTCGGTCAGCGTGAGCGCCGGGGCGACCGTGATGGAGTCGCCGGTGTGCACGCCGACCGGGTCGACGTTCTCGATGGAGCAGACGACGACCGTGTTGTCGGCCGTGTCGCGCATGAGCTCGAGCTCGTACTCCTTCCAGCCCAGGATCGACTCCTCCAGCAGCACCTCGTGCGTGGGCGAGTCGTGCAGGCCGGCACCGGCGATGCGGAGCAGGTCCTCCTCGTCGTACGCGAAGCCGGATCCCAGGCCGCCCATCGTGAACGAGGGGCGGACGACCAGCGGGTACCCGAGCTTCTCAGCCCCGGCGAGGATCTCGTCCATGGTGTGGCAGATGACGGATGCCGCGACGTCTGCGCCGCACTCGAGGACGAGCTCCTTGAAGATCTGGCGGTCCTCGCCCTTGCGGATGGCGTCGACCTTGGCGCCGATGAGCTCGACGCCGTACTTCTCGAGGATGCCGCGCTCGTGCAGCGCCATGGCCGCGTTCAGCGCGGTCTGGCCGCCGAGGGTCGGCAGGATGGCATCCGGCTTCTCCTTGGCGATGATCGTCTCGATGACCTCGGGAGTGATCGGCTCGATGTAGGTCGCGTCGGCGAAGTCGGGGTCGGTCATGATGGTGGCCGGATTGGAGTTCACCAGGATGACGCGGACGCCCTCCTCGCGCAGCACGCGGCACGCCTGAGTGCCCGAGTAGTCGAACTCGCAGGCCTGGCCGATGACGATCGGGCCGGAGCCGATCACCAGAACGGATTCGATATCGTCACGCTTCGGCATTACTCGGCGTCCTTTCCGGAAATGGGGCCCTGAGCTTGTCGAAGGGTCGAGAGCACCAGGTCGCGGAACCTGGCGAAGAGGTAGTGGGCGTCGTGCGGGCCTGCGGCGGCCTCGGGGTGGTACTGCACGGAGAACGCCGGGATGTCATGGGCGCGCAGTCCCTCGACCACCTGGTCGTTGAGGTCGACGTGGCTGACCTCAACGGCGCCGTAGCCGTTCGGGCTCTGGAAAACGCCCTCCAACGGCGCCTCGACGGCGAACCCGTGGTTGTGCGCGGTGATCTCCACCCGGCCGGTGGCGCGGTCCAGCACCGGCTGGTTGATGCCGCGGTGGCCGAACGCGAGCTTGTAGGTGCCCAGGCCCAGAGCGCGGCCGAACAGCTGGTTGCCGAAGCAGATGCCGAAGTACGGCAGTCCGGCGTCGAGCACCTGGCGCAGCACGGCGACCTGCTGATCGGACGCGGACGGGTCGCCGGGCCCGTTCGAGTAGAACACGCCGACTGGCTCCACCGCCTGGATGTCGGCGAAGGTCGCCGACTGCGGCAGCACGTGCACGTCGAAGCCGAGATCGGCGAGGTTGTCCAGCGAGGACTGCTTGACGCCCAGATCGAGCACGGCAAGGTTGCCGATCCTCTCCCCCCGCGCGGACAGCACCCGAGGCTCGGTGACCGAGACCTCGGCAGAGAGGTTCAGGCCCGACATCTCGGGGGCGCCGATGACGCGGTTCAGCTGCTCATCAGCATCCAGCGCGGCATCCCCTCCGGAGAAGATGCCGCCGCGCATGGATCCGTGCGATCGGATGCGGCGGGTGAGCGCCCGCGTGTCGATGCCGCTGATGCCGATGATGCCGTCGCGGATCAGCGCGTCGTCGAGGGACTCCTCGGCGCGCCAGTTGGAGACGCGACGGGCGGGGTCGCGGACGACGTACCCGGCGACCCAGATGCGGCTGGACTCGTCGTCCTCGCGGTTCATGCCGGTGTTGCCGATGTGCGGCGCGGTCTGCAGCACGATCTGGCCGGCGTAGGACGGATCGGTGAGCGTCTCCTGGTATCCGGACATGCCGGTGGCGAAGACGACCTCGCCGAGGGTGATGCCGGTGGCGCCATAGGCGCGACCGGCGAATCGGGTGCCATCCTCGAGGACGAGCACCGCGGGCTTCTCCAGAGCGGATGCCCCGGTGGTGGAACTGGTCAAAGCTGTTCTCCGTTCTCCGAGCTCGCGCACAGCGCTTCGAGCTCGGGGAGGATCTGCTGCGGTCCGCCGGAGGCGTGACGCAGGAAGGTGTCTACAAGGAGGTCGTCGGTGATCCGCCATACCAGGCGGATCAGCCCGTTCGGCTCCACGACGCGGTCGATGGCGACCGTCGCGAGGTCGACCGTCACCAGCCGTGACGAGGTGATGAACACGGTGGGCGAGCCGTCCAGACTGAGGGCGGCGCCGCGGTCCGTGACCACCAGCTCACCGCGAGCCCGGTAGGCCAGCGGTGTGATCGCGAGTCGTTCCAGCGGCTGGTCGTGCTGGGTGGTCGCGACATACAGGATCTCGTGCCGCGCAGTGACTTCCGCATGCTCGGGCACGCCGAGTGGCGCGCTGAGGCCGGAGTCCCTGCGCAGCCTTCGTCGCCATCCGAGGAACATCGCCACCAGGATGACCACCGCGATGGCGGCGGTGATCAGCACGGCGCCCTCGCGGCTCACTTCTGCAGCTCCGCGACGAGGCGGCCGTCCTCGACGGTCGGGATGCCGCCATGGATCGTCCACTGCACTCGACCTGGCAGCTCCCGGCCGAGATAGGGCGAGTTGTGGCTGCGCCCGTGCAGATCCGCGTTCGTGAACACGCCGGACGCGCTCGGATCGTACAGCGCGAGATGAGCCGGTGAGCCGACTGCCAGCGAGCCGAAGCCCTCCAGCTGCCCGATGCGTGCGGGAGCCGTGCTCATGACGCGGGCGACGTCATTCCACTCGAGCATGCCGGTCTGCACCATCGCCTGGTGCACCACGCGCAGCGCGCTCTCCAGCCCGACCATGCCGTTGGCTGCGGCCTGCCACTCGCACGCCTTGTTCTCGGCGGGGTGCGGGGCATGATCGGTGGCGACGATGTCGATCGTGCCGTCTGCGAGGCCCGCGCGCACGGCCTGCACATCCTCCGCCGTGCGCAGTGGCGGATTGACCTTGTAGCGGGCGTCGTAACCGCGCACCAGATCGTCGGTCAGCAGCAGGTGGTGCGGCGTGACCTCCGCGGTCACCTGCACGCCGCGCTTCTTGGCCCAGCGGATCAGGTCGACGGATCCGGCCGTGGACAGGTGGCAGACATGCAGACGCGAGCCCACATGCTCGGCCAGCAGCACGTCGCGGGCGATGATGGACTCCTCGGCGACGGACGGCCATCCGGCCAGGCCCAGTTCGGCGGAGACGACGCCCTCGTTCATCTGGGCGTTCTGCGTGAGGCGCGGATCCTGCGCGTGCTGGGCGATGACGCCGTTGAAGGACTTGACGTACTCCAGAGCGCGGCGCATGATCAGAGGATCCCAGACGCAGGAGCCGTCGTCGCTGAACACGCGGACGCGGGCGCGGGAGGCCGCCATGGCGCCGAGCTCGGCGAGGCGCTCGCCCTTCTGGCCGATGGTGACGGCGCCGATGGGCTGCACCGTCGCGTAGCCGGAGGCCTCGCCGAAGGCGAGCTCCTGCTCCACCACACCGGCGGTGTCGGCGACGGGCTGCGTGTTGGGCATGGCGAACACGGCGGTGAAACCGCCGGCTGCGGCAGCCCGGGTGCCGCTGAGCACCGTCTCGGACGTCTCGAAGCCCGGCTCGCGCAGATGCGTGTGCAGGTCGACCAGGCCGGGAAGCGCGATCAGGCCGGCCGCGTCGATGACGCGTGCGCCGCTGCGGCTCAGGCCCGTGCCGATCTCGGCGATGACGCCCTTCTCGATGACGACGTCGGCGCTGTCGCCGCCGAGCAGCCTGGCTCCGGCGATGACGAGGGTCTCGGTCACTGTGCTTCTCCTCGTTCTTCGTTCCGGTCCCCTGCAAGCAGCAGGTACAGCACCGCCATGCGCACGGAGACTCCGTTGGTGACCTGCTCCAGCACGGTCGAGCGTGCGGAGTCAGCCGCCTCGGAGGAGATCTCCAGGCCGCGGTTCATCGGGCCGGGGTGCATCACGATGCTACTCTCGGGCAGCGTCGCCGCCCGAACCGCGTCGAGGCCCCACCGGCGGGTGTACTCGCGCTCGGTCGGGAAGAACGCGGCGTGCATGCGCTCCATCTGGATGCGCAGCATCATGACGGCGTCCGGAGCCTCGGCGAGGGCCGCATCCAGGTCGTACAGAACCCGCGCGGGCCACTGCGACACGTTCTGCGGAATCAGCGTGGGCGGGGTGACCAGCGTCACCTCGGCACCCAGCGTCGACAGCAGCCACACGTTCGACCGTGCGACCCGGGAGTGCAGGACGTCGCCCACGATGACCACGCGGAGGCCGGACAGGTCCCGGCCGCGGCTGTCGGCCCCGTACCGGCGCTTGCGGATCGTGAACGCGTCCAGCAGGGCCTGGGTGGGGTGCTCGTGCGTGCCGTCGCCGGCGTTCACGACGCCGGCGGAGATCCAGCCGCTGGTGGCGAGGGTGCGCGGAGCGCCGGATGCCGAGTGGCGGATCACCACGGCATCCGCTCCCATCGCCTGCAGGGTCTGCGCAGTGTCCTTCAGGCTCTCGCCCTTGGAGACGCTGGATCCCTTGGCCGAGAAGTTGATGACGTCGGCGGAGAGGCGCTTGGCGGCGGCCTCGAACGAGATGCGGGTGCGGGTGGAGTCCTCGAAGAAGAGGTTCACGACGGTCTTGCCCAGCAGGGTCGGCAGCTTCTTGACCTGACGGGACTGGGTGTCGGCCATGTCCTCGGCCACGTCGAGGATGCGCAGCGCGTCCTCGCGGGCGAGGCTGCGAGTGTCGAGCAGATGCCTCATGACTCGATCGTCACCTCATCGGCGCCGTCGAGCTCCTTCAGGCGCACGTTGACGCGCTCGGTGCGGGAGGACGGGATGTTCTTGCCGACGAAGTCGGGCCGGATGGGCAGCTCGCGGTGGCCGCGGTCCACGAGGATCGCCAGCCGCACGACGGCCGGGCGTCCGATGGACTGGATGGCATCGAGCGCCGCGCGGATGCTGCGCCCGGAGAACAGCACATCGTCGACGAGGACCACGGTTCTGCCGTCGATGCCGCCGTCGGGGATCTCAGTGCGCTTGGGCGAGCGGGTGGGATGCTTGGACAGGTCATCGCGGAAGAGCGTGATGTCCAGGGAGCCCACCGGGATCTCGGTGCCGGCGATGCCGGAGACGATGGGACCGAGCCGATCGGCGAGCGTCACCCCGCGGGTCGGGATGCCGAGGAGGATGAGCCCTTCGGCACCGCGGTTGGATTCGAGGATCTCATGGGCGATGCGCGTCAGCGCGCGTGAGATGTCGGCTTCCTGCAGCACTGTGCGTGCAGACAATGGCCACTTCCCTTCTCCGCCTCAC
>NZ_JBASAK010000017.1:0-3969 GCF_049650565.1 Microbacterium sp. | reverse complement strand
GGATCCGCTGGATTTCCGGCTCAGAAGCCGCGCGGGCGACGAAGATCATCCGAAAGGTGGAGACGCCCACGGAGTTATCCACAGGCACGAGACGCGCCGGCTCGGTTCGTCGTCGGATGCCGTCCCGCAGGGGCTGGATCTGCTGCACCGCGACTGCGTGAACATCTGCGACTGGTTCACCCGGCGACGCCTGGAGCGCGACCCGGACGAGCTGTTCGCCGAACTGCTCGCGGCATCCTTCGGGTGAGCAGGTCACCGGCATCCACCGCGCGTCACCGGCATCCGGTAGCGTGACCGGCATGACAGCCCATCGTCGTGCCGCCGTTCCCCCGCCCACGGCCAACACCGGCGCGCTGCCGGGGTTCGGCGCAACATTCGCCGAGGCGGGCGAAGAGGTCGAGATCCCCCGGAGGAAGGTGATCTCGTGGGCGTTCTGGGACTGGTCGACGCAGCCGTTCAACTCGGTGCTGCTGACGTTCGTCTTCGTCTCGCTGTATCTGACCGGCAGCAGTTTCCTGCCGCCCGAGATCGCGAAGCTCTCCGAGAACGATCCGATCCGCGAGAAGGCCGTCGCCGACCTGACCAGCGGCTACGGGTTCGTGTCGATGCTCGCCGGCATCCTGATCCTTCTCCTGGCCCCCGTGCTGGGGCAGGCGGCTGACCGCTCCGGATCCAAGAAGCGGTGGCTGTTCGTCTCGACCATGCTGCTGGCTCTGGCGCAGTTCGCGCTCTTCTTCACCTACGCCGACCCGGCCTTCTTCTGGTACGGCGCCGTGGTGATCTCGGTCGGCGCCGTGATCAGCGAGATCGCCGGCGTGAACTACAACGCGATGCTGGTGAGCGTCTCGACGCCGAAGACCGTCGGCCGCGTGAGCGGACTCGGCTGGGGCCTGGGGTACATCGGCGGCATCGTCGCGCTGTCGATCATCGTGGTGTTCACGAGCTTCGACTGGTTCGGCATGGACACCTCCAACGGCCTGGCGTACCGGCTGATCGCCGTGGGATGCGCGGTGTGGACGCTGGTGTTCTCGATCCCGCTGTTCCGCAATGTGCCCGAGCCGGCGGCGGCCGAAGGCCTGAAGCGCGTGAGCTTCTTCGCCAGTTACGCCGAGCTGGTCCGCGACATCGTGCGCCTGTACCGCACGCACCGCCCGACCTTCTGGTTCCTCGTGGCGAGCGCCGTCTACCGAGATGGCCTGGCCGGCGTGTTCGCGTTCGGCGGCATCCTCGCCGCAGCGGTGTTCCACTTCACGTCGAACGAGGTGATCATCTTCGCGATCGCGGCGAACGTGGTCGCCGGCATCTCGACGGTGCTCGCCGGGCGGGCGGACGACCGCTTCGGTGCGAAGGCCGTGATCGTCTGGGCCCTGTCGATCCTGCTGGTGATGGCGGTGGTCGTGTTCGTGCTGCACGACGCCGGCAAGGTGCCGTTCTGGGTCTGCGGCCTGGTGCTCTCGGCCTGCGTGGGGCCGGCTCAGGCGGCATCCCGCTCACTGCTGGCGCGCGTCACGCCGACCGGCCTGCAGGGCGAGATCTTCGGCCTCTACGCGACCACCGGTCGCGTAGCCAGCTTCATGGCGCCGGGCATGTGGGCGCTGTTCATCGCGGCGTTCGGCGCCACGTACTGGGGCGTGCTGGGGCTGGCGATCGTGCTGGCCGTGGGCCTCGTGCTCCTGCTGCTGGTGCGGCTGCCCAAGCATGAGCGGGTCTGATCAGCCCCAGTTGTCGGCGAGCTTGGTGAGCAGCCGGGCGAGTTCTGCGCTCTCCTCGTCGGTGAAGGCTGCCAGCGCCCGGCCGAGCGCTTCGCGACGCTCGCCGCGCACGCCGCGGAACAGGCGCGCACCCTCGTCGGTGAGCGCGATGCGCGTGCGGCGGGCATCGTCGGGGTCGGCCTCGCGGCGCACCCAGCCGCGGTCCACGCCCTGCTGCACCAGCCGTGAGGCACGCGGCTGATCCACCCCGATCGCCTCGGCGAGGCCGCTCACGCTGAGCGGCTCGGATGCCTGCGCCAGAGCCTCCACCATGCGGACCACGGCGGGTGCGCCGTGCCGCATTCCTCCTTCGAGGCCCCACGGGGCGCGCCCGCCGTGCGGCCGCATGCCATGCGGCCCGTGTTCGTGCGGCCCGCGCTCGTGCATGCCGAGCGGATGCTGGTGCTGACGCCGCCCGCGAAGCCGCGACAGCGCGGCGGCGATGGCGTCGACGGGGTTCACGGGTTCTGCGGTCATGGTCCAATTTTACATGTGACTTGACATGCACAGGTTATTCATGTCACACTGCATGCATATGCAATATGACATGTAAAGGAATCCCATGAACACCTCTGACACTCATCCCTTCGGATACTGGATCACCGCCGTCGACCGCCTGATGCGCACCGAGTTCGCCACGCTCTTCGACGACGAGGGCATCACCCGACGTGACTGGCGGATGCTGAACCGCATCGACGGCACTGTCCCCTCCGAGCGCCCTGTCCACAGCGCCAAGCTGCGCCGCCTCGTCGAGCTCGGCTGGGTGCAGCGCACCCGCGACGGGTGGGCGCTGACGGATGCCGGCACTCTGGCCAAGCAGCGTCTGGGCACCGCCGTCGACGAGCTGCGCGCCCGCGTCGCCGGAGCCGTCTCCCCCGAGGATTACGCCACCATGACGGCCTCGCTGGAGAAGATCGCCCGCGAGTTCAGCTGGGCCGAAGGCAAGCGCCTGCCCCGCCGCGAGGGCCGCGGACACGGTCACCGCGGCGGCCACTGCCACGAAGCCCACCACGACCGGCGCTTCCACGACCACGGGCACCGGCCCGGCTCTGAGGTCCATCACGGCGTGCGCTTCGGCGAGCACGGCGACCGTCACCGTGACCTCGGTCCGCATGCGCACCACGCGCACGGCTTCCCCCGTCACCACGAACCCACGACGCACATCCACATCCACACGCACGGCTGAGTCGCTCGTGCTCACCCGCGAGAAGCATCCGGCGCCCATCGGCCCGGATGCTTCTCGTCGTTCCCGCTCCTCTCCCCGAGCTGGATCGCTTTCTCATCCGCGCCGATCGGCCCGGCGCAGAATTCCACCGGAGCCACCGACCTCCCCAGCACTTTCGACCCAGGCCGCGAGAGGCACAGCCGCGGGCGGCTGCCGTGAACCGTCCGCACGCCCGACGACGCCCTCAGGAATACCGGCACAGCCGCGCAGGTTCTCCTGTTGCATGAGCCCTCTCGCACCGCATACGGCCTCCCCGGCCCACGAGCACGCGCTGGAGAGGCTGCTGGGCGAGGTCGCGATCAGCATCCGCTCGCAGCGTCGCGCGGTACCGGATGCCGATGAGACGGTCCTCCTCGGCGAAAAGGGCCTCTCCCTGGTCTACGTCCTGCACGGGAGCATCGCGACGCCGGCTGATGCCGGCCTGCCCGATGCCCTCGGCACCGGCGACGCCCTGCTCGCCGCCGGCCGCAGCATCAGGATCCGGGTCCCACAGGGATCCGGAGCGCTGATCTCGGAGCTCGACTGGTCCGAGAGCGCCGCCCATCTCGCGGGTCTCCTGCCCGAGACAGCCTGGATCCGGCACTTCGACGAGCTCGAGCCGGCGGCGGCCGCGCTCGCTCACCAGATGGGCGGCGACCCCCGCAGCGTCTACGAGCGCGACGGCGACCTGGTGATCTGCCGCATGATGGCTACCACGCTGCTGCAATCCGTGATCCGCGCCTGGTCGAGCATGGGGTGCGCGCCGCAGGGCTGGCCCTCGCGCACCGGCGATCCGTTCCTCGACCGCGTCATCCGCGCGGTGCGCGACGACCCGGGCCGCGAGTGGACGGTCGAGTCGATGGCATCCGTCAGCGCGCTGTCGCGATCGGTGTTCGCCGAGCGCTTCCGCGCCGCCTTCGACAGCTCGCCCGCGCAGTACGTCGCCGAAGTGCGGATGCGCGCCGCCCGCGCCCTGCTCATCGACGGCCGCGGGGTGAGCGAGATCTCTCGCGA
>NZ_JBASAK010000016.1:0-30641 GCF_049650565.1 Microbacterium sp. | reverse complement strand
CACCCCCTCCAGGTCGTTCCCGAGATCACGCACCAGCGTGGCACCCTTGCGAACCTCATCCTCATCGATGTCAGGCCACTCGAAACCCAGCTTCTCCATCACCCAGACAAGCTCATTCGGCAGCATCATCCCCACAGCACACCTCCTACTATCAGAACCCGCGGAAGAGGTCGCGGTGCCGTTCCCCCGAACAGCGCCACGACCTCTCTGACAGCTGAGCTCAGGCCCCGCCGGCCAGCTGCGAGTCCGTGTCGCGGATCGCGTCGGCCATGCGGTCGAGGGCCTGCGCCATGTCGTTGACGGCCTCGGCAGCGTCATCCAGCGACGTGGTCAGCTCCTCGTACGCCGTGGCGTACGCGTCCGATGCGTTCTCGGTCTTGAACCCGTCCTGCACGAGGTCGTCGATGACGCCCTGCAGCTCCTTGAGGGTGTCGGTGACCGAGCTGCGGCCATCGCGGAGACGCGAGGCCGCGCTCTCCATCTCGCTGTACGTTGCTCCGAAATCGTGGGCCATGAGATCCGCCTCCAGCTTTCATCTTCTTCAGGCCGATCGGCCTCTTACAGGTTCGAGAGTAACCGGAGACCAGGATCTCGCAAATGGGGAGTACTACCCATGCAGGACTGCCCATCCGACCGGAGCCCTCATTGCTCAGCCCTCCTGCGGCGCGTCGACGACGAACGGGATCTGCATGGTGACCGAGCGGCCGGCCTGCACGAAGATCCCACGCCCCACCGGGAAGTCGGACCTCTTGACCCGGCCGAACGGCGTCTTGAAGATCGTGTCGCCGTCGTACGTGTCGGGCTTGAGCACGATGCCCTGCCTGCCCGCCTTCCACTCGCCCAGCACGCCGATGCTGCCGCTGGCACGGCTGATCTCCGCATCGGCGATCAGCATGTGCTCGCTGTTGTTCAGCGCCTGCAGCAGTGCTCGCATCGGGCGATCCGCCGGGCCGTCCGCCAGGTGCGGGATGTCCTCGATGACGATGAGGATGCGGGCATCCGGCGAATCGCTGCCGATCAGCTCGGTCAGCTCGGTCGCCAGCTCCTTCTCGTCCTCCGGACGGATGGCGCTGCGCACCCACGGGCGGAAGTCCTTGAGCTCGGAGCGTCGCGTGCCGAAGTGGTACATCTTCACCCGCGGGTTGAACCGCTCCATCGCGACGACCAGCGCCTTCAGCGTGTTGGTCTTGCCCGACGCCGGCGGCCCCGAGATCACGAACGACCCGATCGGCTCGAATCCGCGCGGAGCGAGCGTGTCGTCGGCGACGCCGAACACCGGCATCCCGTCCTCCTGCGCCGGCATCTCCGACGCCGGAACCATCGTCGGCAGTGCGCCGATCTCGGGCAGATCCCGCACGCCCTGGGCGCGCAGCTTCTCGCTGAGCGCACCCAGCGCCCTGGTCTGCTCCACCACGTTCGGCGAGCCGCCGAGCACGGCGATCTGAGCCTCGTGACCGTCGATGACGGCGCGGCCGGGTGCGGACTGCTCGTCGAGCACGTCGCGCGGGGCGCCCAGCAGCATGTACTGGCTCTCGTCGCCCATGCGCAGCACCACGCGCCGCGAGATGTTGGCGGCCACGGCGCTGGGCACGGCATTGCCGCGGTCGGCGGTGATCACCGTGTGCACGCCCAGCGTGCGCCCCTCGCCGAGAATGCGCATGAAGATGCGGTAGAACGCGTTGCGGCCGGCCGTCACCTCCCAGTCCTTCTTGAACTCGGGGTAGTTGTCGATCAGCAGCAGGATGCGCGGCATGTTCGGGTCGACCAGGTCGCGATACTCCTGCACCGATGCGGCGCTGGCCTTCGAGAACGCTGAGGAGCGCCGATCCAACTCGCCGTCCAGGGTGCGCAGCAGGCGCTGGATGCGCTCGACGTCGGAACCGTCCACGACCGAGCCCACGTGCGGCAGCACGGTCAGAGAGCCCAGCGCACCCGAGGCGAAGTCCAGGCAGTACACCTGCACGCGCCCCTTGTCCGGACGCATGCCCGCCGAGGCGGCGATCGTCTTCAGCACCGTCGACTTGCCCGACCCGGAGGTGCCGTAGATCACCAGCGAGCCGTCGCGATCGGGCACGAAGACCGCTGACTCCTGCAGCTGCTTCTCGGGCACGTCCAGCAGTGCCAGCGGGATGCGGGTGTCGCCGTCGTTCGGCAGATCGTCCAGCTCCACCAGCAGTGCCAGGTCGTCGAGCCATGGACGGCGCGGCATAGGCAGTCCGGCCGTGTCCGCGGCGCGGATCAGCGTGGACACGATGCGCTTCTGATCGTTCGGGCCCAGGTCCTCCTCGTGCGCGTCGGACTCGGGCGGACGGTCGGGCTCCCACTCGCCGCTCGCGCCGAAGCGCAGCTCGGAGACGTGCACATCGGCCGCGACCGCCTCGTCCTCACCGGTCCAGCCACCGGCGTACGCGGACTGGAACGGCACCAGGCGGCCCGGTCCGGTCTTGGCGATCGCGCGGCCGGGGATCGCGGGCGAGAACGTCGCGGCGATCGGGTCGTCGACCACGTCGCGCGAGTCCGACTCGTCTGCCATGCGCAGGGCGATGCGCAGGTTGGTGTTCGCGCGCAGGTTGTCCTTGATCACACCCGCCGGACGCTGCGTCGCCATGATCAGATGGATGCCGAGCGAGCGGCCGCGCTGAGCGATGTCCACGACGCCGTCCACGAACTCCGGCATCTCGGACGCCAGCGCCGCGAACTCGTCGATCACCAGCACGAGGGCCGGGGGCACCTCGGGGTCCTGGCGCTTCTCGAGCTCGAGCAGGTCCTTCGCCTTCTTGCGGTTGAGCAGGTGCTCCCGGTACTGCAGCTCGGCCCGCAGGCTCGTGAGCGCCCGCCGCACCAGGTGCGGGCTCAGGTCGGTCACCAGGCCCACGCAGTGCGGCAGCTCGACGCAGTCCGCGAACGCCGATCCGCCCTTGTAGTCCACGAACAGGAAGGTGACGCGGTCGGGGCTGTGCGCGGCAGCCATGCCGAGCACCCAGGCCTGCAGGAACTCCGACTTGCCTGCACCCGTGGTCCCGCCGACGAGCGCGTGCGGGCCCTGCAGGCGCAGGTCGAGTGCCATCGCGTCGCTGGCGCCCTGCCCGATGATCGCGCGCAGCGTGCCGGCCTTCTTCAGTCGCGGCCGCGGAGCGGACGAGCGGTCCACGATGGTGTTGTTCTGCCGCCAGCGCTCGATCACGACGTGCGGATCCTCTGCGATGGCCGGGTCCACCAGCTGCAGGAAGTTCACCGAGTTGGGGATGTCGGATGCGTCGTGCACCACGGTGCTGGCATCCACCACCGGCGCCAGGCGCCGCGCCAGCATCTGCATGTAAGCGTTCGAGACGCCCTCCACGCGGGCGTGCTCGAAGAGCTCGCCACTGCGCACCAGGCCCACTGTGGCATCCTCGAGCCCCGCCGTCACGTCGACGAAGCTGCGGCAGACCGCGGGAAGGGATTCGACGGTGGGCGAGACGAACACGGCATGAACGCCGTGATCCGCGCCGCGCTCCAGCACGTCGGTGAGCCGGCCGCGATCCACGGGAGCGTCGCTGGTGACGAACACGATGACCGACAGCGACGGCGTCTTCTGATGCTCGTCCTTCGCACGTGAGACGTCGGTGCCGTAGAGCAGAGGATTCCACTCCTCCTTGAACGGCCCGCGCGGTTCGCTGTCATCGTCCTCCCCCGTGGACCGCTTCACGTGATCCTCGAGCGTGCTCAGCAGAGCAGCGGCCGTCGGCGCGGAGTCGGCGAGCGCGATGTCGCGGAACGGGCTGCGCTCGCTCGACGTGTGCGGCATCCACTTCAGCCAGTCCAGCTCGGGCGTCCACGCCGAGTCCGTGAAGGCGACCACGACGACGTCGTTCGGCGCATGCAGGCCCACGATCTGCACGCCGATGCCGCGCATCGCGTCGGCCACGGGGCCCTGCGGGCCCGCGATGCCGACCGATCCGGCATCCGCCATCGTGTCGAAGATCGGCACATCGTCGACGTATTCGTAGCGTTCGCGCAGCCGATCCACCCGTTCGATGAACTCCGGAAGCCCCTCCGGAGTCTCGGTGTCGTCGATCGTGTTGCGGGCGGGCAGCCGGCAGCTGCCGAGTCTGAGCCCCAGGAAGTTCCAGTGCTCGGGGCGTCTGGTCCACAGCATCGGCCCCAGGCGCATCGCCTGATCGAAGATCTCGGCGACCGGCGGCGCCTCCTCGTTGCGGGCGCTCTCCTCATCCGGCTTGCCGTGGAAGAAGTCCTCCTCGAGCTGCTCGAACTGTCTCTCGAACAGCACGAACTCGTGATTCGAGGTCTGCTTGGTCTGCGCGTTCTGATTGATCAGGTTGCCGAACGCCATCAGAGGCGTCATCAGCACCATCAGCAGCGACCGGGGATTGCCGTTCAGCGCGAACAGCGCGGCGCCCATCAGGATCGGCGTGATCAGGATCGGCCAGGGGAAGATCTTGTCGAGCTTCTCGGTGGGCAGGCGCGGCATCTTGAACGCCGTGCCGGGGTAGCGCACCTCCACGCGTGGACTGCGGTTGAACCTCAGGCCGCCGCCGCGCTCGATGATCGGCTCCTCCGCCGACGACCCGTCGAAGGACCGCGCCAGCCGCAGCTCCAGCGTCGTCCCGCCGATGACGAACGGCTGCCCCTCCTCGATGCGGACGCGCTGCACGGCCACGCCGTCGACGAGCACGCCGTTGGCGGAGTTTAGGTCGACGATCTCGACCTGGACGCCGATCTCGAGGCGCGCGTGCCTCTTCGACGCCATCGGATCGTTCAGCACGACGTCGTTGCCGTGATCGCGGCCCAGTGAGACGTGCCCCGAGGCGACGGGGAACTCCTGCCCCGCGAGCGGCCCCGCCGTCGCGCGAAGCACGCCGACGCTCTCGCGGCTGCCGCCGGCGGAGTATCCCGGCCCGTAGTTGACGATGGATGCCGCGAAGCCGGAGCCGATCCGAGCCTCGCCGATCGGCACGTCCGGCGGCAGCGGCACCAGGCGCTCGGCGGTGGGCGGAGCGACTGCGAGGGTGACGACGTCGCCTTCCGCGACCGGCGTCGACCGGGTGGGGTCCGACTCGGCGACATAGCGGGCGACGTCACCGGCGGTCGCGGTCGAGTCGGTGGTGATGACGATGTCCACCGGATCGTTCGACGGACGATGCAGGGTCAGTTTCAGCCTCATTGGTCTCCCTCATCTCCCGCGGGCCGCGGCCCGACGGCAAAGATCCGCGCGTGCGAGGTCATACCCGCACCACGGTCGCCCGGCGATCGCCGAGCCTGATCGTGTCCCCTTCGACCGCCATCGCCGGCGTTCCGGCGGTGACGCTGTACTCGACGCCGTCATGGAACAGCCCCGATCCGTTCGTCGAGCCGCAGTCGACGATCGCGACTCCGCCCGGGACCGGGCGGACCAGCATGTGCGTCTTCGAGAGCGAGCGGCTGGCGTCGGCCAGCGGGATCGCGCGGGCACCGGGATGCGGCGTCGCGTCGGGGTTGCGTCCCAGCAGCACCGGTCCTGCGACCAGGATGCTCTCCCCCGAGTCGAGCCGCAGCGCGTAGCGCACGGCAGGAGCGGATGCCCGGACCGGGGGCACCCCGGCCGAAGCGGATGCCTGTTCCGCCGTCGACTGCGGTGCCGACTCGGGCTGCGCTGTCGGCCCGGGCTGCACGGTCGGCCCGGGCTGCACGGTCGGGTTCCGGACAGGTGATGCCGTCGGCTGCGGCCGGGACTCCTGCACGGGCGGAATCTGCGGCGGGACGGGCGACGGCGTCACCGGCACGTCGGCGACCAGGCCCTGATCCGCGAGGGGAGCGCGGGCGGGAGCCGACGGTGTCGGGCCCGCGGGGCGGAATCCTCCGAGCACCGGCCGGCCGGCATCCGTCGACGCGGGCGGCACGGGGGCTGTCGCCTGCGACAGTCCGACCGCAGGACGCTCGTTCGCCGAGTGCGGCCGGGCCACGCCGAGCACTCCGGCGCTGATCCGGCTGCCGGGGCGATACTCCGGCTGCGCACGGGAGTCCGACGGAGTCGCCAGCGACGGCAGCACGGCGCGTTCCGCTGCGGGAGCGGCCTTGACCATCTTCCGCGCCACGCGCAGTCGCTTCTCATCGAACGGGTCCAGCCCGCCGCGCACATCGATGAGCCACACGCCGGTCGCCCTGTCATGCCATCCGCGGCCGCGCCGGGCGGCGTCGAACAGCGGCGAGGCGAGGAAGACCGGCAGCAGCAGCGGCACCAGGCTCGCGGCGAGCAGGATGAGCGATCGCAGCAGGACCCGCCCGAATCCCGGGCGTTCGAGCGTGCGCACGTCCACGGTGCGGATGCCGGTGATCGCCTTGCCGATCGTCATCCCGCGCAGGCCGTGCATCACCAGCTGCACCACGCAGTAGACCAGGCTGAACACGACCGACACTGCGGCCATGACGACAGCCAGCACGAACCCCGGGTGGTTGATGAACCCGTACGGCGAGATCGAGCCGCCGGCGAGCTTGAGCAGCAGCGGCACCGCGCCCAGCCACAGCGGCAGCTGCAGCAGCAGCCATCCCACGAGATCGCAGACTCCGGCCACGGCCCGGCGCCCCGACGGCGCCTGCAGCAGCCCGAGCGCGGCGGCGTAGGCAGGATCCGGACGACCGGCGGCGTCGAGCCCCTCGATCACGACCTTCTTCTCGTCGATCTCCCAGATCACGGCGTGCAGCCTCGCACCGCATCGCCCGAGCGCCCGTCGGAGCGCCGCAGCGTCACCTCGATGCATGTCGTGCCGGAAGGATCAGCGGGGACCGTCACGGTCATCCCCTCGATGTTCTGAGGCGCTTCCTTCCCCGTCAGGGTGACCTTCTGCCAGAGGTAGGAGTCACCCTTCACCGGATCCGGGTTGGTCCAGCTGAAGGCGACCTCGCCGCCGTCCTGGACCGCAGTCAGATCCTCGACCTGCGGCACGAGGCCGGCGAGCGGATCCTGGGGCTTCGGCGCGGGCACCGTGCTCTGCGTCGGCGTCGGCTCCGCGCCGTTGATCATCGCACCACCGAAGAACCACGTTCCCGCCACGAGGATCACGAGCCCCGCAGCCAGCGCGATCCAGCCCCACCACGGCATCCCGCGGCGGCCCGGCTGCTCCTGCGGGGAATCGGGCTCGGGGGCGGCGGCCAGCGGGGGCGCGACGGGGGCGACCACGCGCGGACCCCGCAGGACGGTGCGGTCGTCATCCGCCGGCTCCGGCTGCGGTGCGGGCTGAACGGGCACGGGCTCCGGTCGCGGCGGAGCGGACGTGAAGACCGGAGTCCCCTCGGGGACCTCGCCGGGGAACGGCGCGGGGGTCCTCCGCTTGCGCAGCGTCGCCGCCGACGGGCGGGTCGGCTCGATCGAGACGACCTCGCGCACCCGGGTGAGGCCGTCATCATCGTCGTCGGCCTGACCGCTCTGCGGCTGATCGTCGACGATGTCGACCGGCGTGACCGAATGGGACAGCTCGATCTGCACCTTCTGCAGCGCCCGCGCGAACGCCACCGCGCTCGCGTAGCGGTCGGCCGGATTCTTGGCCATCGCCTTCTCGAGGACCGCCTGCAGACTGCCGGGCGCGTCGGCACGGGCCAGCGACGGCAGCGGCGACCGTTCAATCCGCTCGATGAGGTCGGCACCGGAGTTGCGGCCGCCCGCCTGCTCGAAGGGCGTATGCCCGGTCAGCAGCGTGTACACGGTGGCGCCCAGCGCCCAGACATCCGACCGCGGGGTCGCCGAGGGGGCGTCGGCGAACGACTCCGGCGGCGACCATGGGATCGACATGCCCGCGGTCTCCCCCGCGCTGTGCGTGGTGGAGGCGATGCCGAAGTCGGTCAGCGCGGGGCGGTTGTACTCGGTGACGAGGATGTTCGCGGGTTTGATGTCGCGGTGCAGCACACCTGCGCGATGCGCGGTCTCGACCGCTCCGGCGACCTGGATGCCGACGCGCAGCGCCTCGGCGACGGAGAAGCGCTCGCGTCGGGCCCGCACCTGCAGGTTCGATCGCGGGCAGTACTCCATCACCAGATACGGCCTGCCGTCGCCGGCGACACCCGCCTGGTAGATGGTGACGATGGCGGGGTGGGTCGACAGCATGGCCATCACGTTGGCCTCGTCGGTGAACTCCTTCACGGCGCTGCCGGTGATGCGGTCGGCCAGCAGAACCTTCACCGCGACCCGGCGGCGCGGCATCTGCTGCTCGTACAGGAACACGTCGGCGAAGCCCCCCGTTCCGAGGGGCTCGACGTACGTGAAACCGGGGAGCACCGGGGGCGCCGAGGGCGGACGACTCACGGCAGATCCTCGAACCGGACCGTCACCCCGTCGCCGAGGTCGACGATGTCGCCGTTGACGACCACGGTCTGCTCGCCGGGATGCAGGCGCACGGGGTCGGCTCCGGGACGCAGCAGCGTGGAGCCGTTCGTGGTGTGCAGATCGATCACCACGCAGGCGCCCGCCTCGGGGCGGATCTCGAGGTGATTCCGGGAGATGTCCTGCTGCGGACTGTCGACGGCCACCAGGTGCGGCACGCTGTCGCCGCTGGCTCGGGTCGACCGCGGGCGGCGCCCGATGATGACGGGGCGGTCGAGATCGATCGTCTGACCGCTCGACACGACGACCCGCCCTCGCGAGGGCGGCGTCTGGACGGGGAGCGCGACCGTCGCATCGTCCGGCCCCGCGGGCGCCGACACGGCTGCGTCCGCCCGTCGCATCTCGCGCATCTGCGCGAACAGGATCGTCTCACCGTCGTGATCGCCCGAGACGGGCGCGACAGGAGGCGCCGACGGCGCATCGGGTGCCAGCGTGGCTGCGGAGACGACGGTGGCCTCGATATCCTCGGCCAGCCCCGCACTGCCGTCGACGGATGCCGCGGACTCCGGCTCTTCGGGGTCAGGGGCGTCCTCGGGCGCGGGGGCGTCCTCGGGCTCGGGGATGCCGTCAGGCTCGGGGATGCCGTCAGGCTCGGGCTCGACCAGCGGAGTGGGCGCGGTCACCGGCTTCTGCACGGACGCAGGGGCGTCCTCGGGCTCGGCGGCCCCCGGCCGCGGCGCCGGGCCGGGTTCGACCGGCTCCGCAGCATCCGCAAGCGACGCGGGATCAGCATCCGTCAACGGTGCGGAACCGGCATCCGGCGCGGGTTCAGCATCCGTCAGCGGTGCGGAACCGGCAACCGGAAGAGGCGCGACCGCGGCCTCCTCCCGGGTGAAGTCGAGCGCGACCCTGGCTGCGAGGACCACCCCATGGGCGACCGGCAGCACGCGACCGCTGACGGCCTCGTCGACGAGCACCTCGGCCTCGGCGCCGCGCGGCACGAAGTGCTCGCTCCAGGTGGTGACCTCGGCGCCGGTGAAGGTGCGCTCGCCGCCATCGGCATCCGTGACGCGCACGGAGACCCGCCCCCGCACGGTGACGCGCACGTCGGCGCCCACCCTCACGACCGCCGCGAACGGAGGGATCTCGGCGAAGACGCCGCCGACGTGCGACGTCAGTTGGTCGACGATCGCGCTCATGCCGGCAGCGCTCTCGATCACGTCCCACAGGCCGTCGACCAGCTCGTCATCGGCATCCTGAGGCAGCACCACGACAGCGGATCGCCCGATCAGCGTCCACCACGCGCCCAACTCGTATCCAGCTCGCATCACTGCACCCCTCCAGCTGCCTCGGCACGCGGGAGCGTGTCCACGTCGATGTCGTCCTCGCCACCGCTCGGACTCATCCTCACATGCACGGCGTCGACGACCACCGCGGTGATGTTGTCCCGGCCGCCCTGCTCCAATGCTGCGGCGATCAGGTGATCCGCTGCTTCCTGCGGATCACCGTTCTCAGCGAGGATCTGCGCGATCACCTCGTCGGAGACCTCCGAGGACAGGCCGTCGGAGCACACCAGAATGCGGTCGCCCGTCTCGGCAGGGATCATCCAGTAGTCGGCCTCGCCGACGCTGCCCGCCCCGAGAGCCCGCGTGATGATGTTGCGGCGACGATCGCCACGGGCATCCACCGCGAGCAGCTGACCGGCGTCGATCAGCTCCTGCACCACCGAGTGATCGACGGTGATCTGCTCGAACTCGCCGTCGGCGAGCCGATAGGTGCGCGAGTCGCCGATGTTCAGCGCGAGCCAGTAGCCGACGCCGTCGACCGACGTCAGCGCGACGCCACTGAGCGTCGTACCGGCGCGGCCGGTGCCGTTCGCGGGCAGCGCGTCGACCCTCGCCCTCGCCCTCGCGATGGCCAGGCGAATCTCGTCGAGAGACACGGTGGGCCTGCCGACCAGGCCGGCGAACTCGCCGATGGCCCCGGCACTGGCCTCCTCGCCCGCCTGGTGTCCGCCCATGCCGTCGGCGACCAGGAACAGCGGAGCCTGCACGAGCAGGGAGTCCTCGTTCAGGGTTCGTCGATGGCCGGTGTGAGTGGCCCAGCCGCATGAAACGGTCACGGGTGACGTCATGCGTACCCGCCGATCGTCACCACGCGGTCCCCGATCTCGATGGCATCGCCGAGCCGCACGTGCACCCGCTCGCCGGGAGGGCAGGCGATGCGCACGCCCTCCCGGACGATTGTCATCCCGTTCGTGGAGTCCCGGTCCATGACCCATCCGCCGGACACGTCGGATGCCGCCTCGAAGTGGGTCTTCGACAGGGAGAGCGTCTCATCGCGCACCGGCACCACCACGGCGCCGTCCTCCGGGGCGGGGTTCCGCCCGAAGACGGTGCGGCGCGAGACGGTCACCCTCGTGCCGTCGTCCCAGGTGAAGATCAGCCGATGGCCGGGGATGCTGATGCGAGTGTCCTCGGTGTCGGGGCCGGGCACAGGCTCGGGCGCCGACTGCACTCGCGCCGGAGGCGTGTCGACGGTGATGCCGGGGACGAACGAGATCAGCGAGTCATCGACAGCGGGGGCCTGCGGCGCGACCTGAGCAGGATGAGCCGATGGCGCAGCGCCGACAGGAGGAGCCGGTGGCGCGATGCGGGAAGGCGGAGCCATCACCGTCTCGTCGAGGTCCCCGGTCCCCTCGAAGGACGAAGCGGTCTGCTGTCCGGCCGCGGCGGGGACGGCGGGCGCCGGCGGCACGACCGGAGGCGTCGGCAGGGCGGGGGCTGCGGGCATGAGCGGAGCTGCGGGCAGCACCGGAGCAGCGGGAGCGAGCGGAGGTGCAGGCACGGCAGGCGCGCCATAGGTCGGGGCCGGCATCGCGGCGGTGGGTGGCGTCGGCATCGCCGTGGTCTGCGACGCCTCGGATGCGGGGCCTGCCGACCAAGCCGTTCCGAACCTGGCATCCAGCATGAGGGCATCGGCCACCCGATCATGCCAGCCCTGGAAGCGGCCCGAGCCGTCGAAGAGCGGTGAGAAGCATCCCACGACCACGGATGCCGCAGCACCGAACACGATGTTGCGCAGCAGCGCCCGCCAGAAGCCGATCGGGCCTCCGTCACTGCTCCGCCCCAGGCGCAGCCCCTGCGCGCGCATTCCGATCGAGCCCGAACCCGCCTGCATCAGCGTGTACACGACCTGCCATGCCAGGATCAGCAGCATGGCGATCACCATGCCGATCAGGTACACGCCGAGGAACGCGCGCGGTCCGGATGACGCCGAGATCACGAACACCAGGACGACCAGCACCACCGCCAGCCCCCCGGCGATCAGCGCATCGATGACGTACGCCAGGACCCGCCGGCTCACCGGCGCCACCTGTCCTGCTGACATGCTCATCTCGTCTCACTCTCGGGGCCGACATCGGGGAGCGCAGCCCCGGAGGGTGCCGCGGATGCCTTCTTCTCGATGGTGCCAGGTTCGCGCCGGACGCGCGCGGTCGCGGCATCCTTCAACTCCTGGACGCGGGTCGCGATCCTGCCGGAGCCGGTCAACGAGCGCACGTTCAGCCGAGCCTTCACACGCTTCCAGAACCCGGCATCCGCACCCATCCCGACGACCACGGAATCGACTTCCTTCCAGAACGCGTCGACATCCTGCGCACTGGGCTCGAACGGCCCGAAGACCTGGCCGTCGGCTCTGTCGGCCAGCATCGTGACCGCGGGGATCTCCAGTGCCGTCGAGACCGTCGCCGCCTCCTCCACGCGCGTCGAACCCGGCGGGATGCGGGCGCCGTAGTCGATGGCGCGGTCGGTGAGCTCGTCCCAGCCGCCGCTGATCCGGTCCGCCGTGCGCGCTGCGTTGCGACGAGCGCGACGCCGGGATGCCTTCCATGCGCCGATCACGATGAACGGCGAGCTGAGGATCAGCAGCATCAGCAGCGAGATCCCGCCCACGGCGAGGATCATCCCGATGATCGCCAGGATGTTGGGGGTGTCATCCTCGGGCTGCCGGTCGTCGGGCACCGTCGGCGGCAGGTCGACGGGCTCCTGCGGCGGGGGCGGCGGCTGCAGCACCTGCGGCTTGGGGTCGACCTTCGGCTTGGTGTTCTGATCCTGCGGAACCTGATCCTCAGGCGGTGTCGGATCGAACGGCAGCCAGCCGTAGCCGGTGAAGTTCACCTCGACCCAGGCGTGCACGTCGTCGCCGGTGGCGGTGAACTCCCCGGCGGACTTGCTGTCCTTCTCGGGGTAGTAGCCCATCACCACGCGCGCGGGGATGCCCACCTGACGCGCCATCAGCGCCATGGTGACGGCGTACTGCTCGTCATCGCCGATCATCTGCGTGCCGCCCATCAGGGTTGCGATCCGCTCCGCGGTGTGCCCGGCACGGGACAGGTGCGCCTGCGATCCCAGTCCGTGGCTGAAGAAGCCCTTCGTGGACAGGTACCTCTCCAGCGCGCGCACCTGGCCGACCGGGGTCTTGGCATCGGCCACGGTCTCCGCGGCCACGGTGCCGATGTCCTCGGGCACGTCGTGCAGCGCGGGCAGCTTCATCTTCGCGAACGGGGTGTCGCCGAGCTGCTCATCAGTGGGCGTCTTCGGGAAGACGGCTTCGACGGTGTAGGTGTCGCCCTTCTGCAGTCCGGAGGTGACGACCGTCGTGCCGGTCGCGCTGTTGTGATAGCCACTGCGCCGCAACCCGTCGGCATCCTGCCCCTCGAAGGTGATCTGCGAGACCACCTGCGTGTCCGGCACCCAGACTCCGCTGTAGTCGCCGATGAGGAATCTGACCGACTCCCGCGGCCCCTCGACATCCGCCGCCATGTTCGAGCGCAGCGGCGTGAACGCGCTGGACGTGCCGGGCCCGCCGTCGGTGACGTTGTAGACCACGCCGTTCCAGTCGTCCATCGCCGCGAGACGCACGCGAGCGCCCTCGGGCAGGCCGATCACGGTGAACAGCGTCTTGTCGGCCTCGTCGCGGACGTTCTTGCGGAACGCCTGCAGCGGGCTCGCGTAGTCGTGGATGTCGAACGGCGGCACGATCGCGTCGCGGAACACGTGACGCGGTTCGGTCGGCGAGGCGACGGCGCCCAGGCCCGCCCCGGCGACGCCGGCGACCGCCAGTACGGCGACGCCTCCGATCAGGCGGCGCCTGCGCATGTGCGCGGCCCGCGTCGGGTCGACCTCGGCGGTGTCGACCGCGCTGTGCTGAGGCACCCACCACGACCGCAGCGACAGCCACACCACCGTGACCGCGGCGAACACCACACCCTGCGCGAGAGGGAAGGCGGGGTCGGGCACGCCCAGCGCGATGACCAGAAGCAGAGCGGATGCCACGGGGATCAGCGCCCACCACACCCGGCGCAGCCGCAGCGCCAGCGATGCGGCGAGCACCGCGGTGACGAGACCGAGGATGAACGGGACCAGCAGATGGCCGTCGGCGGCCGAGACGGGGGCGACCGTGGTCAGCATCCGCTTCCACGACGTGACGGCGCCGCCCGCGAGGCCCTGCAGCGTGTCGAGGCCGGGCACGAAGCCGACGATCGTGGTGAACGGCAACGCCAGCGCGCCGCCGAACAGGAAATACGCGGCGGTGGTGAGGCCGGCGATGATGAGGATGCCCCACCGCCTCCAGGCGCACACCGCGGCGACACCCAGGCCCAGCGCCATGCCGCCGAGGGCGGCAGGGAGGAAGGAGGGTCCGGCGAAGCTCGGCCAGAAGCCGACCAGCGCCACGGCGACGAGAGCGGCGACCGCGCCGAGATCGAGGATCCAGCGGCGCAGCGGCAAGCCGGTCGAAGTGGTGGCCGATGTCATGCGAGGACCTTCTGAAGCGCGACGGGAAGCTGATCCAGGGCGCCGACCCTGACCACGGCGGCCTCACCGATCCTGCGGAGCTCGGGCTGATCGAGACCGCCCTGCACCACGACGGCGACGGCCCTGGCGCCGAACGGCACACGTGAGCAGGCCAGCCGCAGCTCCTCGGTGGAGACGCCGGAACCGCACACCAGGGCGACGACGCTGGCCAGCGGCATGTGAGCGGCCAGCACGCCGGACAGGTCCGCGACACCGCCGTCGCGGGCGCGGGAGTGCTCCACCATCGACAGCGAGTCCAGCAGCTGCTTGCCGGTGCCGGTCGCCAGCTCCCGGCCCTGCACACGCACGTCGACGCGCTGCGAGTCGCGCAGGGCGCGCAGTCCGATGGACCCGGCGACGGAGACGGCGAGCTCGAAGTCATCGTCGCTGCGGTACTCGCGCGGCGAGGTGGACAGCCCGATCACGAAGTGCGAGCGGCGGGTCTCCTCGAACTGGCGGACCATCATAATGCCGGTGCGAGCGGTGGACCGCCAGTGCACGTGCCGCAGATCGTCGCCGGGCTGGTATTCCAGCAGCGCGTGGAACGACACGTCGTCACGGGAGAGGTCCACCGCAGGCAGCCCCTCCAGGTCGCGGAGGAATCCCAGCGACTGCCCGCCGAAGAGCGTGGTCTTGGGATGAACGTAGAGATTCACGGGGTCGTCGCGGTGGCGTGCGCGCTCGAACAGTCCCAGCGGGTCGCCGCGCACCACGCTGACGGGGCCGACCTCGACGACGCCGCGCCGCTGCGTCGGGATCGCGAACAGCTCCTCCGCCTCGGCTCCGGGAGCGAGCCGCTGGATGGAGAACTCACCGCGGCCGGCTCCGACGGGCAGCACCACGCGCGAGGGGAGGATGGCGTGGCTCCCCCGGTTGTGCAGCGTCAGCGCGCCGATGGCGCGCTCGCCGACCACCACGCGAGTGCGGGCCAGGTCCAGCGACACGTCGTACTCCGTGCGGCCGACCAGGAACAGCGCGCAGATGACGACGACGGCCGCCAGCACGAGGCCGACGGTCGCGACCTCCTGCCAACCGAGGAGCATCCCGGTGATCCAGGCGGCTACGGCAAGCGCCATCACCGTCCAGCCCAGCGGGCGGATGACGGATGCGACCAGGCGCAGGCGCTCGAGCACGCGCGAGCCGATGACGGCGACGATGTCGCGCCACCCGGCCTCGCGCTCCGCCGTGCGCGGTGCGGTCGTCGCATCCGCCACCATCACGCGCTCGCCCGCGCCTGCGGCGCCGCCACGGTCTCGAGCACGCGGGCGATGACGGTCTCCGCGGTGGTGCCGGCGAACTCCGCCTCGGCATCCAGCATGAGGCGGTGCTGCCACACCGGGTGCGCGAGCGCCTTGATGTCGTCGGGCAGCACGTAGTGGCGACCGTGCGACGCCGCCCACACCTTGGCGATGCGGATCATCGCGATCGCACCTCGCACCGAGACACCGAGCTTGATGGCGCTGTCGGTGCGGGTGGCCTCGGCCAGCTCGGCGGCGAAGCGCAGCACGGCGGACTCGACGTGCACGGTGGCGGCGAGGTCGGCCATGTCGGCGACGGCGCCGGTGGTGATCACCGGCGAGAGGGCGGCGGCGGAGTTGCGCTGCGACGCGCCCGCCAGAATGCTCTCGGTCACGTCCAGGTCGGGGTAGCCGATCGACGTCTTGATCAGGAAGCGGTCCAGCTGCGCCTCGGGCAGCTTGTAGGTGCCGGCCTGCTCGACGGGGTTCTGCGTGGCGATCACCAGGAACGGACGGCCGGCCTCGTGGGCTGTGCCGTCGACCGTGACCCGGGACTCCTCCATGACCTCCAGCAGCGCGGACTGCGTCTTCGGCGAGGCGCGGTTGATCTCATCCGCCAGCACGATCGACGCGAAGATCGGTCCCTTGTGGAACTCGAACTTGTGCGCCTGCTGGTCGTAGATCGTCACACCGGTCACGTCGGAGGGCAGCAGGTCGGGCGTGAACTGGATGCGCGAGCTGGTGCCCTGCACCGTCGCGGCCAGCGCCCTGGCAAGGCTGGTCTTGCCGGTGCCCGGCGCGTCCTCCAGCAGCACATGGCCCTCGGCGAGCATGGCTGCCAGCACCAGGCTCACGACCTCGGGCTTGCCCTGCAGCGCCTTGTCGATGTTCTGCACCAGGCGTTCGAAGGTGCCCTGGAACCAGGTGGCCTGTTCGGGTGTCATTGTCATGTGATCGTCGTCTCTCTCGTCTGTCCTACCGCCCGGACCGCTAAGGTCTCGGCCAGTACTGCTTCTCGGTGTCGACGCTGTCGCCCCAGCCGACGATGTCGACCCAGACGTCCACGCCGTCGCGGCCCTTCCAGCAGCTGAGTTCCTTCGAACCGTTGCCGTCGAAGTTGACGGTGTACGTGTTGCTGCCGATCTGCCCGTCGGAGCTGCTGTTGCAGGTCACCCCATGGGAGCCGATGTTCAGGTTCTGCCAGTTCACGACGAATGTGCGGCAGCCGTTGACGCAGCCCGATCCGGCCGAAGAGCCCTGGCTGACCCAGACGCGTGGTGCCGGCGGCGGGCTCGTCGTCGCCTTGTACACCGGGGACAGCGCCTCGCCACCCTCGGACGCGACGGCCTTGACCCTGATGGAGTGCTCCTGGCTGTAGCCGTTGCCGACGACTTTGTTCCCCTTGACTCCGACGCTCTGCCAGCCGCCGCCGTCGACGCTGATGTAGGTCGTGATGGGCCGGCCGTTGTCGGATCCGGAGGCGTTCCAGGTGAGGTTGATCTGCTGATCGCCCGACTTCGATGCGGAACCCGTCGGCGCGTGCGGGGGGCCGAAGGGGACGACCGTGTTGGATGCCGCCGACGCCGGTCCCGGCTGGGACTGCTGGCCCGCCACGATCGAGTACGCGCGAAGCTGCACGCTGTAGGAGTCGCCGTTGTTGGCCGCGATGGCACTACTGCCGTTCCAGTTGGTCCAGCTGCCGCTGGCGAGCTTGTACTGATAGCGGATCTCGTCGCTGGTGGCGCCGTTGCGCTGCGCGTCGGTCATCGGAGTGAAGGTGACGGAGATCCTGCTGTCGCCGGGAGTCGCCTTGACCCCGGTCGGCGCCTGCGGCGTGCCGGAGGCGCGCTGCGGAGCGGACTGCGGGCTGATGGGACTGTCGCCGGCCTTGTTCCTCGATCGCACGGCGTACGTGTAGGCCGTGGTGCTGGTGCCCACCGACACCGTCTTCGACGTCGCCGTGCCCACCTTGATCGTCTGCGCCAGGCTGCCGCCGTGGTAGATCAGCAGGTCGTAGTTCGAGATGGCGTCGCCGTTGGGGTCAGCGGGATTCCACTTGACCGTCATCTGCGCCTCGGTGCCCACCGATGGGGCGTTGGCGACAGTGGGAGCCGCGACCACGCCCGGCTTGCCGGCCGGGACCTCGGGGAGCGACATCATGCTGAAGTCGGATGGCTCCGGAGCCTTGTTATGGGCGCGCACCTGCACTTGGTAGCTGGTGCCGTTCTCCAGGCCTTCCCAGGTGAGACTGGTGCCGGTCACGCCGGTCTTCTGCGACGAACCGCGCAGCGGCGCCGGCGAGATCTGCAGCGTGTACGACTCCACCGGGGAGCCGTTGGACTGCGGCGCCGTCCACGTCACGTTCAGCGACTTGTCGCCGAACGTGAGTTTCGGCGGCAGCGGCGTCTCGGGGCGCACATCAGGACGCGCAGGCTCGGAGAACGGCGAGTCGGGGCCGTCGCCGACCCGGTTGTGGGCGGTGACTTTGAACGTGTACTCCACGTTGTTGGTCAGGCCTTCCAGCGTGCACGTGGTGGTCTCGCATGTCTTCGAATACGGTCGGCCTCCGACCGACGTCACCGTGTAATGGTCGATCTCCGCGCCGTTGTTGGATGGCGCCGACCACGTCAGCACGACGGTGCGGTCCTCGACGGTGGTGACGCGCGGGGTGCCGGGTGCGTCGGGCACTCCCTGCACGGTCACGGTCACGCGCCCGTCGACCTCACGGTCGGGATCCTTGGTCGCGTCCTGGATGCGGTAGCGCACCACCATGACGCCGACGAACTTCTTGGCGGGCGTGATCTCCACCTCGTCGCCGACGGCCTTCGCCTCTCCCTCGCCGCTCTCGCGGGTGGCGGAGAGGATCTTCAGCGGCATCCCGTCCGCCTCGAACGGGTTGATGTCGTTCTTCAGCACAGGCACCCGGATGGTCTTGCCCTGATCCGCCTCGTCGACGGTGTCGGGGCTCGCCACCGCCAGGCTGCGGGTCGAGGCCGTAACCATCACGGTGATGCTGCCTGCGACCGCCTCGGTCGTGCCGTCGGTGATGCTGATCCCCACCGTGGTCGACGTGCCCTTGGGCGTGGTGCTGCCGGCCTCGACCATGAGCTTGTGGCCGTCGAGGCGCGCGTTGACTCCCTCGCCCGGCTGATCGGCGATCCGGTACCGGATCTTGCCGGCATCCTCCTTGTCGGGATCGGTGGTGAGTGCGGCGAGATCGACGGGAACCGCCTTCTCGCCAGGCGCCACCTCCACCTGGCCGTTGACGAACACCGGCTGCTGGTTCTCGGGCGGCAGCACCGTGATCGGAATGGACAGGGTGCTGCGCCGGCCCTTCGGGTCCTCGGCGGTCTTCCCGTCGGTGACCTCGAAGCTCAGCGAGTCGTCGCCGAAGTAGCCCTTCTTCGAGGTGTAGACGAGGGTCTTCTCGTCCTTGATCAGCTCGTCACCGTTGCCGTGGCCGGTGCTGACCTTCGATGCCTCGGTGAGTCGCACATCACCGCCTCCGGCGACGGTGACGTACTCCGACAGCGGGAGCTGCTTGGCCTCGCCGCTGCGCACCTCGACCGGCTTGGTCGAGCGCAGCGTGGGCCGCAGCTCGCCGACAGCCGGGACGAAGATGAACGCCGAGGCGGTCAGCCCGTCCTGGTCGGTGACCGTGTACCGGATCAGCTGCCGCTGCTCGGTCACGGTGACCCGTGCCTTCTTGCCGGCGACCAGCTTCACCCCGCCCTCGACGGTGACCTTGAGCGCCTCGGCGGTGCCGTCGGGGTCCTCGTCGTTGCCGAGGATGTCCAGATCGGTGGTGAGCGAGTCCTTGAGATCCTCCACGCGCACGCGGTCGTCACGCGCAATGGGCGGCATCAGGGGCACGTCGGCGTCGACGGTGACGAGGATCGGTGCGTCGGCCTCGGCGCCCTTCGCGTCGCGGATGGTGTACCGCAGCGACACCTCGGTCTCGTGGTCGGGCACCGAGACGACCACGCGATCGCCGGACGCCTCGGCCTTCAGGCCGCTCTTGCCGGGCACCTCGATGCCGTTGCGCACCAGCCGGATCTTGTCGCCCTCCGGGTCGGAGTCGTTGGCCAGCACCGGGACGGCCACCGACCGACCAGGGCGGACGACCACGGCATCCTTCACGGCATACGGCGCCTGGTTCATCGCCTCGGGCGGCGCGACGCCCACCCGGATGGTCGCCGTGCCCTCGGCGCCGAGCCTGTCGCGCACGCGGTAGGTGAAGGTGTCCACGCCGGCGGAGTCGGCGAACGCCTGATATTCGAGGTAGTTGCTTCCCGTGTCGGTGATGCGTCCCTTGACAGGTGCGATGTCCTGACCCAGCAGCTCGACGGAGTCGCCGTCGGTGTCGATGCCCTCCAGGTTGATGGGAATGCGGATGCTGGTGCCCGCCAGCGCCCGGGCGGTGAGGTCGCGCGGATGGGGCGCGGCGTTGACATCCGGGTCGACGGGCAGGATCTGCACAGTCACGTGACCGCCGGCCTTCTGGCCCATCGAGTCCTCGACCTCGTAGGTCAGGTAGACGGTGCCGGGCTCCTCGCCTGCACGGAATCGCACCTGGTCCTGCGAGACAAACGCCTCACCGTCCTTCGGGTCCACCAGCGGTTCGACGAGGTCAGGGGCGACGTGCATGGCGTCGCCGTTGGGGTGAACGTCGTTCTCGAGCACGGGAATCGAGACCATGTCTCCCACGCGCACCACGGCTTCGTCGTCGTGCGGCACAGGCGGCTCGATCTTCGACGGGGCCGGGATGGGCACGACGGTGACGTCGCCCTCGGCGGACTTCGAACCGTTGGAGATGCGGTACGTGACCTTCACCGGCTCATCGATGCCGCCCTGGTCGCTGATGCGCAGAGTCTCGTGGTTCAGGACGGATACGGCGATTCCGCTGTGCGGCGGGACCGACACCGACTGGACGACCAGCACGCCGCCGGCGGGGTCGGAGTCGTTCGCCAGCACGCCCACCAGAGCCTCCTTGCCGCTGGGCAGCAGCGCCACGTCGCGCACCGCCACCGGAGGCAGCTCGGACTCCAGTTTGTCCAGCACATCCACGCGGACGATGCCCTTGGCATCCGTCTGACCGGCCGACGCCAGATACTGCACGTAGTACACGCCGGGAGCGGGAGCGGAGAAGGAGAACTGCTTCTTCGAGTAGTCCGGGATGATGGTGGTGCCATCGAGCGGCTCGACGCGCGACAGCCGCAGCTCGTCACGGCCCGTACTGGTGTCATTCGCCAGTGGCGAGACCGTCGCTGTCTCGTCCACGCGCGTGACGACGTGGTCGGCGTTGGTCACGGGAACCGTCGTACCGGCGGGCTTGACATCCAGCTGGATCTTGCCGGTGGCCACCTCGCCGAGCGAGTCTGAGACGGCGACCTCGATCTCCTTGCGACCCTGCAGGCTGCCCATCGCGCGATAGGTCATCTGGCCGTCGGTCGTGAAGTCCACCTCATCGCCCGGGGCCGCCGTGACGCTCATGAGGAAGAGGTCGTCGCCCTCAGGGTCGATCCAGTCCGACAGCAGGTTGTACGAGAGCGTACCGCCGGCCTCCACCGACAGCTTCGGGGTGCGCTTCTTCTTCGGCGGGGTGTTCACATCCCACGGGTGCACGGTCGCCGTCACGATCGCGGTGTCCGTTCCGGCGGGACGCCCATCGTCGACCTTGTAGCGGAAGGATGCCTTGCCCGCGGCGTCATCGGGAACCATGATCTGCAGCGCCGCACCGTTGAGGATCGGCTGCACCTCGCCGATGGGCGGCTGGGCGTCATCGAGCGTCGCGACGAGCACGTCTCCGTCGGAGTCGTTGTCGTTGTCCAGCACCGGCAGCAGCGTCGTGCCACCGGGACGCACACCGAGGTCGGGATCGTCCTCCGCGACAGGAGGGGTGTTCTCCTCCTTGCGCTCCGGAAGAGAGGTCTCGACTGTCTCCTGCGTGGACTTGTCCTCGTCCTCCGAGTCGCCCTCGGGCGGCGTGAGGATCGACCAGTCGTCCACGCGCTGCATGCTCTCGTCAGCCAGCCACGCCTCGCCGCCCACGATGTCGTTGAGCACGATCACGTCGCGGTTCACGCGGAATGTCAGGTGCGAACTCTCCTGAGCACCCGGGATCTCCGCCTGGACGTCATCCGCGGAGCCCGCGCAGTCCCGCACGAACCGTGCCGATCCGCCCCACGCCGCGTAGGTGCAGCCGTTCAGGAACACGGGGGCCGCCGGCGTGCCCGTACCCCCACCCGAGCGGGTCGCTGTGGGCTCGGAGCCGTCGAGTGGAACCTGCAGGAGCTCACCCTCGCCGGACAGTGCCACGGCGGAGACCGAGGCGGATGCCTGCTGCAGCACGACCTCCTTCATCGGGCCGAGTCCCTGGTCGCTGATCTTGGTGCGGAAACCGCCCGGGGTCGTCACCACGCCGGCAGCCGGGTCCAGCACTACCGGAGTACTGCCCACCGCAGTGATGGAGGCCTGGTCGGATGCGTCGATCTCGCCGACCGACGACGAGCTCGCCTTCAGCGGGTCGCCCTGAGCATCGACGGCGACGGTGACGACCTCTCCGCGGTCGACGGAAAGTGCGAACACGGTGCCGTCCTGAGCGACCACGACATCGGCGCCCTTGCCGAGTTCCGCGGTCGGGTCGGCCGCCTTGACGTCGAAACCGGAGATCGAGGACGTGCCCGTCACCCAGAGGTCACCGGACGCGCGATCGAGGATGGCCGCGGTGCGATTGCCCAACGCGACCTTCGCACCGGCGGGGATCGTGGTGCTGTCGGTCAGCGCCACCCGTGCCGGGTCCACGGCGGTGAGGGTCTTGCTGCCCTGATCCACCACCAGCACGGCGGTCTCGTCCTGCAGGACGTCGTAGTTCTCACCGGCTGCGCGCAGGCCGCCGTCGAGCACGGTCGACTCATGGTTGAAGTGCCCCACGAGGAGGCTGGACGTCTTCGTCAGCCAGACGCCCGCGTCATTCAGATCGACCTTGGTCGTGGGCAGCCCGTCGTAGGCGACCGCAAGAGTCGCGACGGTGACCGTGCCGATCGCCACGATGGCTGCAGATGCCAGTGTCTTAGGTCGTGATCGAACCCACGACAGTGCTCGCATAGCGTGATCCCCCCGATCGCTGTCTCCGGCGCGCCGGAGACAGCCTACCGGCTTGCTGGAATATCGCCGAGCCGGTTGCATGGGCAGAAGTCCCCATGCACGATTCCAGGGTCAGTCGCCGCTCGCCCGCCAGCATCCGTCGATGTGATCGTCCACCATGCCCGCCGACTGCATGAGGGCGTACATCGTGGTCGGCCCGACGAAGCGGAAGCCGAGCCTGCGCAGAGCCTTGCTGAGCGCCGTCGACGCATCGGTCACCGCCGGTACGTCGCTCATGTCCCGAGGGCGAGGACGAGCGGATGCCGTGGGCGCGAACGACCACATCAGCGCATCCAGCTCGCCGTCGGCCATCTCCCGCACGAGAGCGGCGTTGGAGATCACGGCGAGGATCTTCGAATGGTTCCTGATGATCCCGGCATCCGTCATGAGGCGCTCGACGTCGTCGGGGCCGAACTCCGCGACGATCGCAGGATCGAACCCGGCGAACACCTCGCGGAACCGCGGACGCTTGCGCAGGATGGTGATCCAGCTCAGCCCGGCCTGGAAGCCCTCCAGCGACATCTTCTCGAACAGGGCGCGGTCACCGTGCAGCGGTGTGCCCCATTCCTCGTCGTGATAGCGGCGGTATTCGTCGTCTTCGCCCGACCACGCGCAGCGGGCGCGGCCGTCCGGGCCGGTGACCAGGGAGGTCACGCGTTCCAGGGGAAGGCGCGCTCCCGGTCCAGGACGCCGTCGTGCCCGACCTCGGCGAGCGCCTCTCCGGCGGAGCGGACGCAGAACCAGTGCATCGGTGTGCTGTCGGGCAGGGCGCGCAGCGCGTGCATGACACCGGGCGCCACGCGCACGACGGTGCCGGCCTCGAGCGGGAGCACCTCGTCGCCCAGCGCGAACTCGCCGCGGCCGTCGACGATCACGTAGATCTCCTCGAGCTTGGCGTGCGAGTGCCAGTATGCGGACTCGCCACCGGGCTCGGTGGTGTTCACCGAGATGCCGGCGAACTGCGCGCCGATCTCCTTCTCGAGGAACTGCTTGCCACGCTCGCCGCCCCACGCGTCGAGGGACCCGATCTGCATCACATTGCTCATGGCTTCACGGTACCGCGCGCGGGCACACCCCTCCTGCCGAAACCGCTGGACGATCAGGAGGGTCAGTGCTTCTTCGATGCCTTCTGCGCCTTGGCTGCGGCGGCCTTCTCAGCCCGCCGCAGTTCCTTCTCGGAGATGGGCGCCTCTCCCGAGGCCTTCAGCGCCGCGTAGTGCGCGCGGGCCTCGTCCTGCCGCCGCTGCTCGATGCCGCTGGCGATCGTGGCGCGCACGTGCTCGGGCTCGTACCCGAAGGCCTCGACGAGCTCGAGGGCGTGCGGGCGCAGACGGTGGCACAGCCGGCCGATGTAGCTGGAGACCGCGGCCGCGCGCTGCGCGGACAGGCGGCCGTTGATCAGGTGCCAGGCCAGGTGCTTCTCGACCAGGCTCAGACCGAACAGGTCGCGCAGCCAGGTCATGACCTTCTGCGTCTCGGGGTCCTCGATGGCGTTCACGGCGTCGGTGAACGCCTCCCACTGCAGCAGCTCGCCGTGCGCGCGGGCCGCCTCGATGAGCTCGGCCTGGTTCTGGTTGAAAAGCTTCTCGCCGAGCACCTTGTCCTTGCCCGCGGTGCGCAGCCGGCCGGCGATGTCGGCGACCATCTGCTGCACGCGCTCGGTCAGCAGCTGGTGCTGCTGCTCGGCGCGCAGGCCGTTCTCCACCGAACGGGCGGTGGAGCCCAGGTCGGCGACGGTCTGGCCGAGGGCCCGCAGACCCGCACCGTGGAACGCCTTGCCGGCAGTGTGGCCGACGGCGTAGGCGGCAAGGGCCGCGGCATCCTTGCCCTTGAACTGCTCCGCGTAGTCGGTCAGCAGCCGCTTGCCGACCAGCTGCAGCAGCACGTTGTTGTCGCCCTCGAAGGTGACGTAGATGTCCAGGTCGGCACGGAGCCCCACCAGGCGGTTCTCGTACATGAACCCGGCGCCACCGCAGGCTTCACGGCACTCCTGCAGAGTGTCCAGGGCGTGCCAGGTCGACAGCGGCTTGAGCGCGGCGGCCAGTGTCTCCAGGTCTTCGCGATCGGCGGAGGTGTCGGACTCGCCGGAGAAGACACCATCGAACTTCTTCAGGAACTCGTCGTGCGCGAAGATCTGCGCGTAGGTGGTGGCCAGGCGCGGCAGCAGGCGGCGCTGGTGCTTGCCGTAGTCCATCAGCACCGTCTCCTGCCCGTCGGCGCCGGCGAACTGACGGCGTTGCGTGGCGTAGGTGATGGCGATGTGCAGCCCCAGGGCGGATGCCCAGGATGCCGCGCCATCGAGCGAGATGCGTCCCTGCACGAGAGTGCCCAGCATGGTGAAGAAGCGACGGCCGGGGCTGTCGATCGCGCTGGAGTAGGTCCCGTCGACGGCCACATCGCCGTAGCGGTTGAGCAGGTTGGTGCGCGGCACGCGCACGTGGTCGAAGCTGAGTCTGCCGTTGTCGATGCCGTTCAGGCCGCCCTTGAGGGCGTCGTCCTCGCGGCCGATGCCGGGCAGGTCGACGCCGTCCTCGTCGCGCAGCGGCACGTAGAAGCAGTGCACCCCGTGATTCACGCCGTTCGTGATCAGCTGCGCGAACACGGTGGCCGCGATGCCGTGCATGGCCGCGTTGCCGAGGTACTCCTTCGTGGCCGCGCGGAACGGCGTGTTGATGACGAACTCCTCCGTCTCGGGGTCATACGTCGCCGTGGTGCCGACCGCCGCGACATCCGATCCGTGCCCGATCTCGGTCATCGCGAACGCGCCGGGGATGGAGAGGTCCATGATGCCGGGCAGCCACCGCTTGTGGTGCTCCTCGGTGCCCAGCTGCAGCACGGCCCCGCCGAACAGTCCCCACTGCACGCCGGCCTTGATCTGCAGGCTGGGATCGGCGGCCATCAGCTCCTCGAAGCCGGCGATGTTGGCGCCGTTGTCCTCCTCGCCGCCGAATGCCATCGGAAAGGCGCGGTGCACGGCCTTGTTCTCCACCAGCAGATGCAGCTGGGTGAGCACGCGCTCGCGGTGCTCCTTCATCGCCAATGTGTCGTCGCGCCAGAACGCCGGGTCCTTGATGAGCTCACGGGCCTCGCGGCGGGTGTGCGCCCAGGTGCCCATCAGCAGTTCGTTCACGCGCGCGACATCGATTCCACGCTCGGCAGTGGTGGTGGGGTGGACGGCGACACCTGACATGACGATTCCTCTCAAGAGGGAACAGGGATGCCTCGATGGTAGGTCTTCGACAACGACAGGTGAACTCGACTGTCAAGCATCCACAACGAGGGGCCATCCGAGCCTCCGGTGCCGTTGTCGCCAGTCCACAGCACGGCCTGCGCGAACACGAAACGCGAGAACCGCATGACGCCGCGTGACGCCGGAGACGTCACGCGGCGTCATCATCGTCACCAGGCGGCCTGGATGGTGCCGTTGCCCTCGAGCACCTTGCGGACCTGGTCGCTGGTGAACGCCTTCTTCAGCGCCGCGGTGGCCGCGGAATCGGCATCCTTCTTCTGCACGACCAGGTTCAGCGCGAACCGGTCGTCGAGCTCGGTGATCAGGCCGTCCTTCTGCGGCGTCAACCCCAGCGCCTTGATGTGCGACGGCCACTGGAAGACCAGGTCGGCCTCTTCATAGGCGGAGTTCAGCGAGGCGATGGGCACCTGCAGGAACTGCACGTTCTTCGGGTTCTTCACGATGTCCTTCACCGTGGACTCGTACGGGTCCACCGCAGGATCCAGAGTGATCACGTCGTGCGCGGCCAGCAGCTTGAGCGCGCGACCTGTGTTGGACGGGTCGTCAGGGATGGCGATCTTGGCGTTCTCAGGCAGGTCGGCGATGTCCTTGAGCGTCTTGGAGTAGAAGGCGATCACGAAGTTGTACACCGGCTGCACACCCACCAGGTGCGCATCGTTGCCCTTGTTGAACGACTCCATGTAGGGGATGTGCTGCGAGAAGTTCGCGTACACGTCGCCGGAGTTCAGAATCGTGTTGGCGGTGACGTAGTCACCCACCTTCACCAGCTCCACCTTGTAGTCGCCCTTGATGGCCTTGCCTGCGGCCTCGACGACGTCGGTCATCGGCGCCTGGACTGCCGCGACCTGGAGCACCTGAGGTGCGGCATCCTTCTTCTGGGTCGTGCTCTGGGCTGCGGGCGCGCAGCCGGTGACGGCCAGGGCGAGGCCGAGGGCGGCGGCCGTCAGCAGTGCGGTGCGGGACTTCTTCATCAGTTCTCCTTGTGGGTCGGGTTCGGATGCCGGATGCCGCGTCTCCGCAGATCCGGAAGAGCTCAGCGGTGGTCGAGCCGTTTGGAGGCGCGGTGGCCGGTGCCTTGGATGATGAGCACGCACACGATGATGATGACGATCGTGAAGTACATCAGGCTGTCGTTGTAGACCTGGTAGCCGTAGCGCATGGCGAAGTCGCCGATGCCGCCGCCGCCCACCACGCCCAGCACCGTCGAGTACGACAGCAGGCTGATGGCAGCCGAGGTCAGGGCGTAGACGAGTCCCGAACGCGCCTCGGGCAGCAGCATCCGGAACACCGCCTGCGGCACGGTCGCGCCCAGCGCCCGCGCGACCAGGGGGATGCCGGGCGGGATCTCGCGCAGGATCTGCTCGGTCAGACGCGCGTAGATCGCGACGGCCACGAAGCACAGCGGGAACGTGGCTGCGGGTGTGCCGAAGCTCGTGCCGATCACCGCGCGGGTGAAGGGGATGAAGAACACCACCAGCAGCAGGAACGGGAATGAGCGCACCACGTTGATGTACAGGTTGGCGATCATGTTCAGCGTGCGGTTCTCGGCGATGCCGCCGCGCTCCGTGAGGTACACGATCATGCCCAGCGGCAGGCCGATGAGCACCGCGGCCAGCAGCGAGACCAGCATCATGTACCCGGTCTCCGCCATCGAGGTGGCGATGTCGGCGCCGTACTGGTCGAGCAGGTCGGTGAGCCAGCTCATGACATCAGCTCCCGCTTGACCTGCTCGTAGTAGCTGGGCAGGATGCGCTCCGTGGCCGTGCGGGTGATGGGGAACACCTCGCGCAGGCGCCCCTTCTCCAGCAGCGCGGCTCGGTCGCACAGCACCTTCACCACATCGAGGTCGTGCGTGATGACGATGACGGTGGTGCCGAGCTTCTCGCGGGCGTCGGCCAGCACGCGCAGCACGTCGCCGGTGGTCGAGGCGTCCAGCGACGAGGTCGGCTCGTCGCACAGCAGCAGCGGCGGGCGGGTCACCAGGGCGCGGGCGAGGCCGACGCGCTGGCGCTCGCCTCCGCTGAGCTGGGCGGGGAAGTGGCCGGCTCGATGTTCGAGGCCGACGAAGGACAGCATCCGGTCGACTTCGACCTGCTGGTCCTTCCTGCTCTGCCTGCGCGCGAGCTGGAGCGGCAGGCGGATGTTGTCGCGCACCGTCGCGTTGCTGAGCAGGTGCACGCCCTGGAACACGGTGCCGATGCCGCGGCGCAACGTGCGCAGGCCGTGGCGGCGGAGCGTGGTGACATCCACGCCGCCGACGGTGACGGTGCCGGTCGTGGGCTGCTCGAGTCCACTGACCAGCTGCAGCAGGGTTGACTTGCCGGCGCCGCTCTCGCCGACGATGCCGAAGATCTCGCCGGAGCGGATGCTGAGGGTGATGCCGTCGAGTGCGGGCTGCTCCCCTGGGGCGTATCGCTTGACGATGCCGCAGAACTCGACGATCACGTCGCGCATGGACGCGTCGGACGGTGCGGATGTCATCGCGGGATCTCTCTGGATCTGGTCGGCGGGCCGCGCGCAGGCCAGAAGGGCCCGAGCAGCCCTTTCTGTACGTGATCCAAATTATAATCGAGCTATGAGTGCCAGGTACCGAACCGAAGCCAGCAACGGAACCGACGGGCACAGCAGAGTGGTCGGCGGACTGGATGTCGAGGTGTCATCGCCGCTGAAGGCGGATGCCGATCCCACCGCAACCAACCCCGAGCAGCTGCTGGCCCTGGCATGGGCGACGTGCCTGAACGGCACCGCCCAGGTGCTGGTGCGCGAGAAGGTCCGCACGCGGGTGCGGGTGGAGGTCGAGCTGCACCCTGAGGTCCCCGGCCCGGGCTACGAGTTCCACGTCGATGCGTTCCTGTCGGCCGAGGGCATGACGGATGCCGAGACCGCCGACCTGTTGGCCCGCTCGCACGCCCGCTGCCCGGTCTCCAAGCTCATCGGATCCGCCGCGACGGTGCACGTGCATCACGAGGAGTACGCGGGCTGATTCTCCCGTGCCGCCCGGCCTTCGCCGTCAGGCGACCGGGTCGGGCTCCACGGCGAACAGGCGGCGGCCCGCCTGCACCGTGCGCGCCCACAACTCACCGCATCCGCGAGCGAGGCGCGCCCACGACCCGTCTCTGATGAACAGCATGTCGAGCGCGATCATCGCGAGCGAGAACGGCCAGAGTCCGAGCAGCACGGCGATGCCGAGGTGCATGCAGGCCAGCAGCAGGATCATGACGATCCGGAGCGGCTTCCACAGCAGTCCGATCGGGAACAGCAGCTGACCCCACACCGACACCCAGGTGGCGATCATGACCACGAGCGAGCTCTGCCAGATCAGCTCGTTGATGCCGGGATAGATCTGGAACTGCGGGATCACGAGCGCGTAGTAGAAGCCGCTGCCCTCGATCCACTCGTAGCCCTGCAGCTTGTACAGACCGGACGCCACGTAGACGAGGATGATCTGGTAGCAGCACAGCACGAGTGCGGCGTTGTGCAGCGCGGAGGTCAGCCAGCCGGGCAGCCAGGGCGAGCGGGCTTCCAGCCCCCTGCGTCGGCGACGCGCGCGCAGCCAGGCATCCACGGAGAAGTGCCGGCTGAGGTCGGCGAACATCAGGAACACCAGGGTGATGCGGTACAGGTTGTCGCCGCCGTTGGTGGCATAGGGGTTGTTCGCCCCGAGGGCCGTGAACAGCACGAACAGCACCGGGGTCACGAACCGAGTCTTGAAGCCGACGATGAACAGCAGCACGACGATGATCATCGCCAGGAAGACCAGATCGAACAGCGCCGGCGAGTCCTTGCGGAAGATCACCCCGAACAGCGGGTTGCCGCTGCGCCCGGCGATGGGGTCGACCCAGAAGGATGCTGCACCCCACAGGTACGAGCGGTCGCCGTAGCTGGGAACGATCAGCACCAGCACGCCCAGGCCGTACAGGATGCGCAGCAGTGACATGCTGCGCACGGCGTGCGGCGCTGATGTCGCCCATTCTCGGAAGCGCGGCCACGGGCTGCGCAGGATCCGCATGCCGGCGCTCACCTGCTGCCCCCTCGCGCATCGATGACTGCCCGGAAGTCGGCGACGACGGAGGGGTCGATGGACAGCTGCGACGGTCGCAGGCCGAAGTCGACGACGCGATCCGCGAACTGCTGGTCGTCGTCGAAACGGTGCGCGAAGTCGTTGGGCTTCAGGTAGCGGATGCGCCACTGGATCCGCTCGACGTCCTGCTCGAAGTAGGCCGTGGCGAACAGGGTCGAGAACCGCATCATCATGTAGTCCGCGCGGATGAAGTCGACGGCGGCGCCCTCCGTGCCGAGCGCGCCGAGTTCGCTGACCAGGCGCGCGTCGGGGGTCGGGCGGTACACCTTGTCGTCGCCCTGCACGAACCAGGGCCGCGCCGTGTACTCGCGCTGCTTCTGGTTCAGCGCGTAGTACGCCGACAGGTATGCGATGGACATCGTGTTCCAGGTGCTCTCCTGCACGCGCGAGGGCAGCGGATCTCCCGTCACGCCCCGGCGCTCCACCTGCGACACGTCCAGCCACTCCGACGACGTGAGCTTGCCGTCCGCACCGCGCCATTCAGCGCGGATCTCCAGCTGCGCGATCTCCCGCAGCGGGTGCGGTGCGAACATCGACCATCGCTGACTGAACAGCGGTGTCGTCGCATTGCTGACGGCTTGGCGAACGGGCGTCTGGGCAGGTATGACGATCGTCAGGCTGACGAACACGTATCCGGCGATGAGCAGAAACGCGATCAGCGCGCCCGCCGTCGTGCCGGCGGACGGTCGGGGTGCGCTCACGTGTGAGCCTCCAAGTTCAGGTATCGACGCGGCCGGCATGGCCGTGCGTCGCATCCGTCACGGCGACGGATGCGACG
>NZ_JBASAK010000015.1:0-86879 GCF_049650565.1 Microbacterium sp. | reverse complement strand
GGGCGGGGCTGCCCCCGATCGAGGCGGAGCCCGTCGTGCCGGCGCCCGCCGCGCCGCAGCGCGCGTCCGTGAAGCCGGCCGTCCCCGCATCCCCTTCGGCGGGGCGGCTCATCACCCTCGTGCTGCTGGGCGTCGGCCTCTTCAACGTGCTGTCCGCCATCCCGAACTTCCTGAATCTGTCGGAGACGCTCCAGCAGAGTCTGAAGATGCTCGGCAGCGACGCCGAGTTCACGAACTACGCCGCGGCGAAGAACTGGGGCGTCATCGCGCTGGTGGTCCTGATGGCCGGTTATGCGGCCACGATCTGGTTCTCGGTGCGGCGGATGCGTGCGGGCCGTTCGAGCTGGTGGGTTCCGCTGATCGGGTTCGTGGTGACGATGTTCGCGGTGTCGCTGTGCATGTCGGTGCCGATGATGGGCGATCCGGCCTTCACTGAGCTCTTCCAGGCCCCGCCGGCTGGGTAATCTCGAGGGATGGCAGCAGAGCAGATCGCGTTCCGGATCACCTACGCGTCGGTCTGGACCGCGGACGGCGCGGATCCGAGCGCGAAGGCGGAGCGGATCCTGCGGGATGCCCGCATTCTGGCCGCCGTCCGCAGCTTCGACGGCGAGTCGACGACGCTGCTGCTGCCGGTCACGGGGGACGGCTCCGTCGTGGCACTGGATGCCGATGACGGGCTGCGGTTCGACCTGAGCGCCGACGACCTCGGACGCCTGTTCGCAGCATCCGGCCTCTCTTTGAACCTCGGCCTCACAGACGACGCGCTGGGCGAGGTCGACGCGGAGCTGGAGCAGCAGTTCGGCGAGGCCTTCGAGCAGCTCGACGGCGTGGATGACGAAGACGATCTGACCGGCGCCGGGATGCCGGACGAGGACCTGCTCGCGCCGGACCCCGTGCGGGTGACGGAGTTCTCCCGACGCGGCCCCTGGGCCGCGCGCGTGACGGCGCAGCTGCTGGACACCCCGGTCGACTACCTCGAGGACGGCACCTGGTCGGTGTTCTGCTATCACACCGACCGTGCGCACGGGGCGGTCTCGGGCGGGGCATCCGATCTGCCCGTGATCGAGGTGAACGTGCCGCACGACGGCGAGGCATGGGTGGAGGTGACCGGTCCGCACGGCCGGTCGGCGATGTTCTGGCCCAACGCCGAGCAGTTCACGCGTCCGGTGCTGCCGCTGGACTCGATCACCCGGCCCGCCAGCGTCGAGGTGTACCGCCGGATGCTGAGCGAGGTCGACGGCGCGCGAGAGGAGCTCGCGCAGCTGGGGATGGGCGACGTGGACGCGGATGCCGTGCTGCGCGCGTGCCTGCCCGAGGCGCTCGGCGGCGTGGAGGGCTCTCATGCCCGGCTGCGTGCGCTGGTCGTCGCCTTCGGAATGCCCGACTCCCTGGTCTCCGCGGGCCTGGACGAGACCGGCGGTGGCAGGCGGTTCTTCCCACAGGGCTGGCCGCGCACCGTGTCCGACATCATGGTCGGCGGCATCGTCGAGGCGACGTCGCTGGTGCACCGCGACCGTCCGGTGGTGCGCTTCGCGCGGTTCCTGCGCAAGCGCCCCGTGCTGAACGCGGCGCTGAGCACCGCGGAGCTGGCCGCAGGCGTGAGCCTGTCATGGGGACGTTCGCGCGTGGGCCGCGGGATCGGCATCCTGCTCGTGCTGGACGCCGCGGCAGACCTCGCGCTCTGGATCGTGCGCATCCGCCGGCGCTGACCGGCGGATGCGCACGAGCCCCGCGATCAGACTGCTCCCCACACGGCCCGGGCCCCGGCGTCGCCGGCGAGCACCGTGACCGCCGTGACGCCCGTGGCCGAGATGAGCGCTGTGGCCATGATCGCCAGGTGCAGAGCCAGAGCCCAGCGCGGTCTCGTGCGGCGCAGCCGCGGCAGCATCCGCTCTCCCACCGCGACGGCGACGGCGGCGATCAGCAGCGCGATGGCCCATGGGATCAGCATGAGGCCGAGGGCCTCGTGGTGCAGGATCACCGGCGTGTATCCGATCGTCGCGGCCAGGTTCTGACCGGCCAGCACGGTCACCGGCACGAGCCCTGCCACGATCAGGGCCGCCGCCTGCGGTGCCCAGCCGAGTCGGCGCCGTGCGGCGGGCCAGACCGCCACCAGCGCGACGGCGAGAGCCGTGAGGGGAGTCAGCACGACGACGGCGTGCACGAGGAGCGGATGCAGTGGCAGACCGGCGATGCGGAATCCTGCTGCGTCGGCGAAGATGTCCATGGGGAGAGAACGATCCTCACGCGGCTTTCGTTCATCGATGAACCGGGAGCCGTTCCGCCTCGTTCCCATCGTGAGGAGGCGTCGAGTGACCGAAGAGGATGACCAGCGGCTGACCGCGCTCTACGAGCTGCATGCCGGTCCGATCCGGCGGTACGTGGTGAGCCTCACGGGCAACCGTGGTTCGGCGGATGACGTGGTGCAGGAGACGCTGCTGCGCGCCTGGCGCACCCCGCGCATCCTGGAGCAGGATCCGTCCACCTCCCGGGCGTGGATGATCACCGTGGCGAGGCACATCGTGATCGACGAGGCGCGCAGCGCGCGGAGCCGCCACGAGCATGCCGTCCCGGAGCTGCCGGAGCGGGTCACCGACGACCACACGGACCGGCTCTTCGACGCGCTGCTGATCCAGGACGCGCTGGCGGCAGTCAGCCCGGAGCATCGCGAGGTGGTGGTCGCCGCGTACTACCGCGGGCGCAGCGTGGGCGAGGTCGCGGCCGAGCTGGGCATCCCCGAGGGGACGGTCAAGTCCCGGATGCACTACGGGCTGAGGGCCCTGCGGCTCGCGCTGCAGGAGAGAGGGGTGACGAGGTGAACGCCGAGCACGAGCGGTACGCCGACTGGGATGCCGCCTATGCACTGGGGGCGCTGTCGGCGACGGAGCGGGCGGAGTTCGAGGAGCACCTCGCAGGGTGCGATCGCTGCCGCGAGGCGGTGGCGGAGCTGACCTCGACCGTCTTCGCGCTGGCGCGGGTCAGCGCGGAGGATGCGCAGCGCATCGCGGATCAGGATGCCGACGGTGCTGCTCCCGTGCGCGTGCTGGCTGCCGCGCGTGCCCGCCGTCGAACCCGCCGGAGGGCCGTGACCTGGATCGTCGGCGCCGCGGCCGCGGTCGTCGTGGCGGTCGTCGTGTCGGTCGCTCTGCTGGTGCCGCGCCCGGCGGAGGCCGTGGCGCTGGAGCCGGTCGGGGGAGCGCCGGTCGTGGCGACCGTGGCGCTGACGAGCGTGCCCTGGGGCACGAAGCTCGACGTGGTCTGCGCCTACGAGGGGTACGCGGGGTGGAGCGGCACCTACGAGCTGACGGTGACGGGCGGCGACGGCACGACCACGACGCTCTCGAACTGGACGGCCAAGTCGGGAGCGACTGCGCGCCTGTCGGCCGGCACCGGACTCACCGAGGCCGACATCCGCTCGGTTGAGATCCGGGACTCCGACGGCCAGGTGGTTGTCAGGCACGAGTTCTGAACCTTTCGCCGTGCGCGTCTCGTGTCATGGGAGCAGTCGCCATCGCGGAGGCTGATCGGATGAAAGGGACGGCATCATGCGCAAGGCACTCGCCATCGGGGGCATCGCTCTCGCACTCCTCCTCGCCGGCTGCTCGGGCGGTACGGCGGGCTCGGGTGGCTCGGGATCATCGGGCTCCTCCGGCGGTTCAGGATCCGGCGACGGGTACGGCTACGGTGCGTCGTCGTCGCAGCCGGCAGCTCCCGCGGCATCCGGCCTGGGTGTCGCCGACACCTCGCTCGGGACGATCGTCGTCGACGGCGACGGCATGACCGCGTACATGTTCGACAAGGACACTCAGGGCACGAAGACCAGTGCCTGCACGGGCGTGTGCCTGTCGCAGTGGCCTCCGATCCTCTCGGATTCCGCGACGCCCGAGGCCGACGGGGTGACCGGGACGCTGGCCACCATCGACACCCCCGACGGCAAGCATCAGGTGACGCTCGATGGCTGGCCGCTGTACACCTACGCCGGGGACGCCGCCAAGGGCGACGTGAACGGTCAGGGCGTTCAGGGCATCTGGTGGGTGCTCACCCCTGCGGGGCAGAAGATCGGCGGCTGAGAGCCAGTCGGGCCCCGGACCATCCGAACGTCGGGCCCTGGGCCAGCCGAACATTGGGTCCCTGAGCCTGTCGAAGGGCATCACGCCCGCATCCGCACTGTTCCCCTGAGCCTGTCGAGGGGTCGCCCAGACGCCCTATCGCTGGTCGGCGTAGCGCGGGGCCATCGCCTCCATCTGCTCCATCACCAGGCCGATGGCGCCGGGCTGCTGGTCCGGCGGGTACTTGTATTTGACCAGCAGCCGTTTGATCGACGAGCGCAGCTTCGCTCGCACGTCGTCGCGCACGGTCCAGTCCGTCCGCACGTCACGGCGCATGATCGCCACGAGCTCACGGGCGATCTGTGCCACCGTGTCCTCACCCTGGATGTCGACGGCCGATTCGTTCGTGGCGACCGCATCGAAGAAGGCGAGTTCGTCGTGCGACAGCGGCGGCGAGAAGTGCTCGCCACGGGACGCTTCGGCGGCCACCTCCTTCGCGAGGGCGACGAGCTCGGCGATGACCTGCGCTGAGGTGAGCTGCTGGTTCGTGTAGCGGTTCATGATCTCGGCGATGCGCTCCGAGAAGGCCCGTTGTCGCACGAGGTTGCCGTGAGACACCGCCGTGCTCTCGTCGATCAGTGCGGCGCGCAGCGCCTCGATGGCCAGGTGCGGGTTGCGGGCGCGCTGCACCTCGGCGGTGAACTCGGGGGTGAGCCTGTCCAGGGCGAGGCGCGGCATGCCGGCGGCTTCATAGATGTCGATGACGTCGTCCGTCGCGGTGGCGTCGGCGATCAGCGCGCCCAGCAGACGCTGGATGTCCTCGGGGATCGGCTGGTCGTTCGCCTGCCGGTCGCGGGCGTCGTACTTCGCCATCCAGACGCGCACCTCTTCGTAGAACGCGATCTCCTCCCGCAGCTCGGTGAGCGTGGTGCCGCCAGAGGCCAGTGCCCAGGCTCGCGCCAGCTGTCCGCTGAGCTTGCGGAAGCGCGCAGCAGCGCCGGGCGTCCCGTCGTCGGATGGGGGATTGCGCTTCACATCGCGCAGGAACTCCGTCGCGCGGGTCGCGGCGCGCAGCAGTGCGCGGGGTCCGCCGGCGGCGAGGTCGCCGCGCCAGTCGCATCCTTCCAGCAGCATCCGGATCTGCTCCACGAACCCCAGCGCGAGTTCGTGCGCCTCCGCGACGTCGCGGCCGACGGGCTTGCGCTCCCGATCGGTGACGGTGTACTCCTGCAGGGCCTGGGACAGGTTGTCGGCCAGTGGCGCATAGGCGACCAGCAGACCGTCCTGCTTGCCGCGGAAGGTGCGGTTCACGCGGGCGAGGGTCTGCATGAGCAGGGCGCCCTTGAGGGGACGGTCCAGGTACAGGGTGTGCAGGGGCGGCGCGTCGAAGCCGGTCAGCATCATGTCCTTGACGATCACGAGCTCCAGCTCGTCGTCCGGATCCTTGAGCCGGTCCTTGATGGCGGCGTTCGCCGAGTCCCGTCGCACGTGCGTGCTCACCGGAGGCTGGTCGGCGGCAGTGCCCGAGTAGACGACCTTGATGCGTCCGGCATCCAGCGCGTCGGAATGCCAGTCCGGGCGCAGCGCGATGATCGCGTCGTACAGTTTCGCGCAGATCTCGCGGGTGCCGCCGACGATCAGCGCCTTGCCGGGGCCGCCGATGAACGTGCGCATGGCCGCACGGCGCTTCTCCCAGTGCTCGACCAGATCGGCGGCGAGCGCCTCGATGCGCTCGGGCGCTCCGTAGACCGCGTTGACGACCGCGACGGATGCCTCGAGCCGGGCGCGCTCGGTCTCGTCGAGCCCCACGGTGAACTCGTCGGCGGCCAGGTCGATGTCCTCCGGGCTGACATCGCCGGCGAACGCCACCTTGATCAGGCGCGGTTCGAAGAAGACCGGCACGGTGGCGCCGTCGTCGACGGCGCGGGTGAGGTCGTACACGTCGATGTCGTCGCCGAACACCTCGCGGGTGTCGCGCTCGGCGAACGAGATCGGTGTGCCGGTGAACGCGATGCGGGTGGCGTTGGGCAGGGCGCGCTGCAGGTGGTGGGCGTACCCATCGAGGTCGTCGTAGTGGCTGCGGTGCGCCTCATCGACGATGACGATGATGTTGCGTCGGTCGCTGAGGAGCGGATGCTGCAGTCCGGCATCCTTCTCGGCTTTGCTCAACCCGAACTTCTGCAGCGTCGTGAAGTAGATGCCGCCCGTGTTGCGGGCCGACAGCTCGTCGCGCAGCTGCGCGCGGGTGGTGACCTGGGTGGGCTTCTCGGGCAGCAGCAGGCTGCGGTCGAAGGTCTGGAACAGCTGCCCGTCGAGCTCGTTGCGGTCGGTCACGACCACGATGGTCGGGTTCTTCAGCTTGGGATGGCGCGAGGTGATGTTGGCGTACAGCTCCATCTCCATCGACTTGCCCGAGCCCTGCGTGTGCCAGACCACACCGGCCTTGCCGTTGGTCTCGACGGCCTGGATGGTCTTGCCGACGGCCTTGTTCACGGCGAAGTACTGGTGCGGCTTGGCGATGCGTTTGACGAGCCCGTCGGCGCCCTCGTCGAACGCGGTGAAGTTGCGCACGAGCTGCAGGAAGCGCTCCTGGTTGTACAGACCCGCGAGGGCGTCGTCGAGCGGCTGCACGTCTTCACCGTTCTCGAAGCGCGGTTGCTGCAGCGGGATGCCGTCGTCGTCGACGTTCCACGGCGAGAAGTGGTTGAGCGGTGTGAACGGGGTGCCGTACCTGGCCTCCAGCCCGTCGCTGGCGAGGGTGAAGACGCAGAACCGGAACGCGAGGGGCAGCTCGCGCAGGTAGGTCTGCAGCTGATCGTAGGCGGATGCTGCGCCGACGCCGGCCTTCTTCAACTCCAGGATGCTCAGCGGCATGCCGTTCACGTAGAGGACGATGTCGAAGCGCCGATGCACCTCGCCGTGACCGGGGGTGTTCTGGCGGATCGTGACCTGGTTGACGGCGAGCCAGTCGTTCTCGGCGGGGTCGCTGCTGATCAGCCGCAGCGTGGGGTTGTGCTCGGCGCCGTCGTGGTCGAGGTAGCTGAGGCGGTACCCGCTGGTGAGGCAGCGGTGGATGCGATGGTTCTCGGTGATCGCGTCCTGCGAGCGTGGGGAGGCGATCTCGACAGCGGCCTGCTGCAGGTACTCCGCCGGGATGCCCGGGTTCAGGCGTCGCAGCGCGTCGAGCAGGCGCGGGCGGATGAGCAGCTCGTCCCAGCTGTCGCGCTCGCCGCTGCCGGGGGCGATCTTCTCGCCGGTGACCTTGCGCCAGCCGAGCGGCTCGGCGAGCGTGTCGAGGGCGCTCTGCTCCCACATCGCTTCAGAGATCGCAGTCATACGGATCAGTCCTCCTCGAGTGCGGGTGGGTGGGAGTGCTCGTCGTTTGTATGGGCGTGTATTCACGCCTCTGAGGCGTCCTCATCGGCGTCGTCGCCGGATGCGTCTTTGCGCAGCAGGCGCTCACCGAGCCCGGTCAAGAGCTTGCCTGCACCCGTGCGCGCGTTGTCTGCGGTCTCGCCGGCGAAGCGCCCGACCGCCTTCGCCGTGTCGACGGATGCTGCGGCGATGTGCTCACGGGCATCATCAGCGGCTTCGATCCAGCGCTTCTCGGCGATCGCGTCGCGGGACTGCTCGATGCTCAGGCGGGAGTGGAAGGCGGTGATGTCGTCGGCGATGCGGTTACCGATGCGCACGACCTTGTGTGAGGCGTTCGGCGCGAACAGTTTCTTGGAATTGGCGCGTGCCGATGCGGCATCCATCCGCACGAGCAGTGAGACCGTCGTCTGGGTGATCAGAGCCTTGCGCTTCTGCCGTGCGGCGCGCAGGCCTCGGCGGTGACGTTCGACCTCGCCCGGGTCATCGGGGGAGGCATCGAGCACGCGATCGATCTCGAGGATCGCGGTGGCGTCCTGCAGCTGGAAGCAGCGTGCGAGCACCGCCAGCCACTCGAGCACGGTCTGCTCGGCCGCGTCGGCGAGGTCGGCCAGGTCGCCCATCTTCGCCGTGCGCTCCACTTTCTCGGCCAGGGCGTCCAACTGGCGTAGCGCGTACGCCTGCGTGCTCGCGACGGTGGCGGTGGTGCCCTGCACCTTCGACCAGGTGACGTCTGAGACGAAGCCCACTTCTTCACGGATGGTCATGGCCTCATCGATGACGAACTCCACGCCGATCATCTCCGCGAGAGCGGCATCCTTGTGCGCGCGCAGCACCTCATCGACCTTGGCGTCGATCTTCGCGAGGTAGTCGATGATCTCGTCCATGGTCTGCTGCATGGCCAGCTGCGCCATGATGCCCGCGGCGCCGGCGAGCACGGCGGGGTTGGTCAGCATTCCGGTGATGCCCGGCTGCCTGACGAACTCGAGGATGTGATTGGTCTTGCCGTTCCTCATCACGATCGCTCGAGCGACCTCGCCCGATGAGCCCTTCATCGGGGGAAGGCCCTGGAGCGCCTTGGCGGAGTTCTCCGTGAGCTTGATCCAGCGGCCGGAGTTCTCGGCCACCTTCGTGGCCGCCTGCAGAGCACCGGACGCACCGCTGAGCTTCGACCCGACTTTGTGAAGTCCGAGCTCGCGTGACTCGAGTCGACGTGACGTGAGAAACTCTTCGACTGCCGCAGGCGGACCGATCACGGCGACGCCGTCCCCGTCGCTGATCAGTTCGATCTCGTAGTCGAGCAGTTCCCGTTCGTCAGTCATCCGTTCCTCCTGAAGTGGCGGTGTCGCCGGCGAAGACGAACTCGAGGGATGCCGCGGGGTCGACCGCGTGGATGATGCCGGAGTAGAACGCCTGCGCCTGTGAGCGCAGGGCCTCTTCGTTGGCGGCGATGTACTTGGTCTGCTCCTTGTCGCTGAGCACCTTGTTCACCATGTCGAGCTGTTTGATCTCGGGAGTGAAGGCGCTCAGGGCTCCGCTGTTGTCTGCGATGAGCTCGACGGAGATATCGCTGTGCCCGATGAAGATGAACTCCGGGATCGAGATGCGGTACGAGTCCTCGCCAACCTGTGTGACCTTCGCCTTCGCGCCGTCGAATCCGAGCTTGGCCTTGAACCCGTACTGCAGGAAGGTCGCACGCTCGGTGCCGGGAATCGGCATGTCCATGAACTTCTGCTTCGCCGTCTTCTTGTCGATCCCCTGGATGCCGAGGGCGAGCAGTGCGACTTCCTCCTGCGGAGTGATCGAGGTGATCACCTGGCTGCTGTCGGTGCTCTCCTCGGAGCTGAAGCCGGCCAAGCTGAGCAGTGACGGGCTCTTGATCACCAGAAAGACACCGCCGGCGACGATGAGCACGAGAAGCACGATGAGAGGCCAGACGAGGACTCGGACCTTGAAGACGTTGGTCATTGAGTTGACCTTTCAGTAGTCGGGGAGGAGGCGTTGAGGTGCTGCATCACACGCCCACCTCACTCAGGATCTTCTCAGCATTCTTGACTCGGAGCTGACCAGACATCAGTTTCGGAAGCAGCGCGTCGCGCGTGGCGGCGAGGGTGCGGTTCTCCTTGCTTGTCGCATCGATGAGGCCTAGCAACGCTTGTGCCGCGTGATCGAACCTGAGCAGGGCGCCCGCGGAAGGAACTTTGACGGGCAGGGCGAGAGCTTCGTTGCGATTCAGTCCCGGAACTGCCGAGTCGTTGTTCATCTCGTTCAGCCGAAGCGTGCGAAGAAGACAATAAAGGTACGGCTGCGAGAACTCGGGCGCGGACCCGCGGACGAAGAAGGTCGTATCGATAGGGAAATGTGGACCTGTGATCCAGTGGACTGCTCCTGCGCTGCCCTTGCGACCGACGACCACGCCTGACTCTGTTACGAGCGCTTGTGAGTGACTACCGCTGACCCCGCCGCTCCCGACCACGGCCACGTCTCCCGGCTCGCGCGCGGCGGCGGGGAGGGCCTTACCGTATTCAAGCGTCGCAACGTCTGATAGGCGCATTCGAGAAGTGTTCGTTCGTTGGATCAATTGAAAAGATCCTTGAATCAGTTCCCAGGCGGTGGCGGCAAGGCGGGTGTTGGCGGCGATCTTGTCGTCGAGAGCGCCGAGGACCTCGGCGATTGCCTGCTGCTCGGGGAGAGGGGGGAGCGTGGGCAACTCGAACGACTTGATGTCTGCCACACGAAGGTGTGCGACGGTGGAGCCCATCGCACGGCCGATGAGCCGTTCTTGCGTGGCAGGGGCCGTGAGTGCGTAGTAGAGGAAGCGATTGTGAATCCTTGACGGATTCGCGCGCAGGTGAGTCGTGCGCTGACCTGCTCCGATGTTACCGCCCTCCGGGATTATGACTACGGGTCCGACAGGGGCCTCTCGAGCGAGCAAGAGGTCTCCAGCACGAGGCGTCAGTCGGCGAGTCCAGGCCTGAAATGTCTCGGCGGACACCATTCGTGCCTGCGATTCATCGATGATGTTTCCCCGCATCGCTGGTGTTCCTACGAGAAGATAAGGGCCATCAGGAGATTCGGGTGCCGTGCGATTCACGCAATCCACGATCTCCTCACAGACGTCGCTGAGCGTCTCAGGCATCGACTCTCCCCAGCTGCTCGCGCACCACTGCCGCCAACCGCTCAGTCTCCTCGAACTGGGCGAACAATTCGCTCTTCAGTCGCTCCAGTTTCTGCTCGATGGGTTCGCCGTCGTCCTCCTCGGGGGGAGCGCCGACGTAGCGGCCGGGGGTGAGGGCGTAGTCGGCGGCTTTGATCTCGGCGAGAGTGGCGGAGTAACAGAAGCCGGGGATGTCGGCGTAGGCGGGGTTCGACGCTTCGACAGGCTCAGCGACCCAGTCTCCGGAGTCGCGTTTCGTCTCGTCGCTGCGCTCCTCGCTCGACGACCGGGGGGAGGGGACCTCGAAGCCGCGCCAGGCGCGGTAGGTGTGGGCGATGCGAGCGATGTCCTCGTCGCTCAGGGCGCGCTCGGCGCGGTCGACCATGTAGCCCAGGTTCCGCGCGTCGATGAACAGCACCTGGCCGGTGCGATCGACCGGCCCGGTCTTGTCCTTCGCGAAGAACCACACGCACACCGGGATCCCGGTTGAACGGAACAGCTGCGTCGGCAGGGCCACCATGCACGAGACCAGATCGGCCTCGACGATCTGCGCGCGGATCTGCCCCTCGCCGCCCGAGTTCGACGACATCGAGCCGTTCGCCATCACCACACCGGCCGCTCCGCCGGGTGCCAGCTTGGACAGGATGTGCTGGATCCAGGCATAGTTCGCGTTGCCCGCCGGCGGCACGCCGTAGCGCCACCGCGGATCGGACTCGTTGCGCGCCCAGTCCTTGATGTTGAACGGCGGGTTCGCCATCACGAAGTCGAACTGCACGTCAGGGTGCAGGTCGCGCGCGAACGTGTCGCCCCAGCGCGGCCCCAGCTTGCCGCTGAGCCCGTGGATGGCCAGATTCATCTTCGCCATCCGCCAGGTGCGCTCGTTCAGTTCCTGCCCGTACACCGAGATGTCCGAGCCCTCGCCGTGATTGGCGTCGATGAACTTCTCGGCCTGCACGAACATGCCGCCCGAGCCGCACGCCGGGTCGTACACGCGCCCGTGGGTGGGCTGCAGCAGCTCCACCAGCACGCGCACCACACCCGCGGGTGTGTAGAACTCCCCGCCCCGTTTGCCCTCGGCCGCGGCGAACTTCTCCAGGAAGTACTCGTACACCTCACCCAGCAGGTCGCGCGCACGGCGCCCGTCCGCGCCGCCCTGGCCCTGCCCGGCGAAGTGCGCCGAGTTGAACAGGTCGACCAGCTCGCCGAGCCGGCGCTGGTCGACGTTGTCGCGATTGAAGATCCGCGGCAGGGTGCCGCTCAAGGCCGGGTTCGCCTGCATCACGGCATCCATCGCCTCGTCGATCAGCAGACCGACCGACTTCTCCGCCTCGCCGAGCGCCGGTCCCAGCCCCTTCGCGTGCTCGGCCAGGAACGACCACCGTGCGTTCGCCGGCACCCAGAACACCCCGCGTCCGGTGTACTCGTCGGTGTCGTCTATCAGCGCGGCGATCTGCTCGGCGTCGTACCCCTCGCCAGAGAGCTCGTCGTGGATCTGCCCGCGACGCTCGTCGAAGGCATCCGACACGTACTTCAGGAACACCAGCCCGAGGATCACGTCCTTGTACTGCGACGCATCCATCGACCCGCGCAGCTTGTCGGCGGCCTTCCAGAGCGTGTCCTTCAGCTCCTTCATGGTCGACGGCGCGGTGCCGGTCTTCTTCCGTGCAGCCATCAGCGGCTCCCTTCGGGGTGGTTTGGTTCTGCGTCGGCGGACAGTGCGCCCGCCGCGAAGGCGTCGGTGACCAGTCGTTCGAGTTCGGCGAGAGCGGATGCCCTGCGTTCAGCATCCCGCCGGGCGCCGACGATCCTTGCCAGCGCCGTGCTCAGTGCGGCGCGCTGGCCGGCGGGAATGCGGCGCAGGCCCCAGCGCCGGAACGGAAGGGCCTCGGTCAACGCGTTGACGTCGGCGGCGACGACCTCCGGGGCAAGCGTCTCATCGAGCAGCCGCAGCACCCGCGCCGGGTACTCGACGACCGACGATCCGTCGGGGTCGACCATGGCCGCGGGATGCGCGCCGGTCAGGACGATCACGTCACCGGGCAGCGTCAGCTGCGCACGGGGATAGTCCGCTGCCAGCCGCATCCGATCGATGCGGCGATCGGATGCGGCCTGCGCACGCACCTCGTCGCGCCCGATCACCGGGTAGCCGTCGGCAGACGCGGTGTCGGCAGGATCAAGGCGGATGCCGCCGATGAGCCGGGCTTCGCGGGACGCCAGGGCATCGCCCAGCAGCGTGTCCTGCGCAAGCGGAGGCGTTGTCGCCACCAGGGCGGGCAGCGCTGGAGCGTCCGGCAGCTGCATGAGCTTGCGATCGACCAGTGCCGCGAGCTCTGCCGCGTCTGTGCGTGCCGGACGCGGCGGGCGACTCGCCTGCACGAGCGATCCCTCAGCGGCGATCAGCGCCGCCGTGCGGATGAAATGCACGAAGCGGAAGGAATGCGCGAGCGCCTCGCGCGCCGAGCCGAGCGACACGGACAGGTCGCCCACCAGATCACGCGCGCGGGCGTCGGTGAGCGTGAATCCCTGCAGATCGCCGATGACGGTGAATCGGTCGCCGAGTGCGGCACCTCCCTGCGGCCCGCCGATCAGCCACAGGGCCAGCGACTGCCGCACCGCAGACGGGACCAGCCCCGCGGGCAGCCGCACGATGCCGCGCACGCGCCCGGAGCGCAGCAGGAAGTCTCGAGACACGGCTGCCGCACCGGTGAGCGGCTCGGTCAGCAGGGCGGCCGGTCCGACGACGATGATGCGGTGCCGGTCGCTCAACTCGACGAGCAGCTCCTCGAGCTGTGCGAGCTCGGCTGCGCCGTCGCTTCCGGACAGACGCGCCAGCCACACGGCCGGGGTCTGGGAAAGCGGCGGCCGGGCGGAGAGCATCGGGAGACGATCCCGGATGATCAAGCGTCGGCGCACAGCGCGGTTTCCTGTGGGCACGTGGAGGGCAGCATCCTCACCGCACAGAGCGGATGCCGCGTCGAACAGCGCCCCGGCGTCGAGATCGGCAGGGGCATCGGCGAGGACGGCGTTCTCACCGACGGTGATCTCCTTCGCCAAGCGGGCGATCAGCCGGGTTCCTCGATCGCCGATGGTGCCGGTGATGCCGCTGGTGCCGGTCGGTATGATCCGTGCCTGCATCGCCTCGGCGGCACCGACAGGGGAGTAGGCAGCATCGATCAGCATCTCGACGAACGCCGGAAGTGCAGAGTCGGAGGCGAGCGCGTCGATCTCTCGACGCACCGCGGTGTCGTCCGGATCGGCCTGCTCCGCACGGACGGAGAGATCGCCCTGCGTCAGGGGCATCCCGTCGAGCACACGCAGCGCCAGCAGCGACTCGACGGATTCCAGGTGCGCGCCGTCGGGGTCCACTGAATCAGAGGCGGATGCGAACGCTGCCGCGTCGGCGACAGCATCCGGATTGTTGCCGTGCGCGGTTTCGGCGAGCCAGGTGGCGATCTGCGTCGCGTCGAACAGCTCCTGGTTCGAGCGTGCGCTCACCGGCGCGGGAAACGCGCCGATTCCGCTCGCGAAGCGCTTGCGCCACATCGACACGACCGGCCGGCGGACGCGAGCGAGCTCCGCGATCTGCGGCAGCGAGATGAGCGGGGTCGGTGAAGCGAGGCTGCCGCCGTTCCGCGGCGCGCTCTCGCTTGTGTCCGTGCTCATGAATCTGACCATACGAGAGCGCGCATGCATAGTGCAAGGAGTTGTTGATAAGCGGGCTTATCAATTGGATTTGGATGCGCTCTAGGGGATCGACGTAGCTTGTGATCCGCGGGTCATGACGCCGCAGCGGCGGGTGGGTGAGAGGGGACTCGTGAGGGACCCGCCCGCCGCCAACCCCCGGCGTCACGTGCTCACCCCAGAAGGAGAGAACATCATGTCCGAGAACCAGGCATCCGACGATTCTGTGCCAGAAGCAGCCGGCGCCCGTCGGCGCATCCCGGGCCGCACTGTCGTCGCGATCGGTGCAGCAGCAGCCATCTTGATCGGTGCGGTGGTCACGACCATCGTCATCGCAGCGCGACCGAGTCCCATCGAACAGGCGGGGGAGAGCTGCGCAGCGAGCAAGCCCCTCGACGCCTTCCTCGCAGACGTTCGGGCAACGGCATCCGCGACACACCAACCCGCCGAGACCGCTGACTCCGACGCCTTGGACGAGCTCTTCGAGGGCGTCGTCTCCGTCGAGGACGACGGCAAGACGCTCATCGTCCAGACGAAACCGGAGGACGACGATCCGCTCGGCATCACCGGCCTCGCCCTCGACTGCGTGTACGAGCAGCTGGATGTCCCCACACGCATCACCGAACGCATCGCCGCGACCCGCAGTCTCGACGGGCGCCAGGAAGCCGAGTGGGAGGACTACTCCGCGTCGTGGAGCTACCACCCGGACAGTGGCGCCAACCTCATCATCGCGCAGGACTGACGTGCCCGACCCATCTCCCCGCCGCCACCCATCACAGTAAGGAATCCTCATGTCCATCCCCACTCCGCCTCCCGCCCCGTCCGGCCAGCCGCTGCAGGCACCTCCGCCGGCCTATGCGTATCCGGTGTCTCCGGTTCCCCCGAGCGGCCCGAACGACCAGGGCAGGTCGTTCCTCGTGACGTGGCTGCTGTCGCTGCTCGTCGGTGTTTTCGGCGTCGACCGCTTCTATCTCGGCAAGGTCGGCACGGGCTTGCTCAAGCTGTTCACGCTCGGAGGTCTGGGCGTGTGGTGGCTCGTCGACCTGATCATCATCCTGGCCGGGGCGATGCGCGACAAGGTGGGGCGTGCGCTCGCCGGCTACGACAAGACCAAGCTGATCGCCTGGATCGTCACGGCGGCGGTGGTGCTGGTCAGCGTCGCCGGCGGTGCGATCAACGGGGCATCGAGCACGGATGCGGGTGCTCCGCCCGCGTCAGAGTCGTCCGCCCAGGCGCAGCAGTCTGAAGACACGCAGCAGGAACCTGCCGAGGAACCGGCCGAGGCTGAGGAGCCCCCGGCGCCCGAGCCCGGTGCGGCGGCGGCATCCTGGGCGAACGACCAATTCGGCGACTTCGCCCCGATCCAGAAGTCCGGCACGGGCGACACCGTGATCGACCTGCCCGCGGGAGCCACAGGTGGGATTGTCGTCGCCACGCACAAGGGCACGCGCAACTTCGCGGTCTCTGTGCTCGACGCGAGCAACGGGTCGACCGGGGAGCTGCTGGTCAACACGATCGGCGCCTACAGCGGCACGACCGCGTGGGGGATCAGCGCACTCGGTGAGGGCGCCAAGCTGCAGGTCACTGCCGACGGCGCCTGGACGTTCGACATCCGCCCGATGGGAGACGCGCCGCTCGTCGCCCCCAGCGGCACCGGTGACGCCGTGTTCCTCTACGAAGGCAGCGCAGCCTCGCTGGCCGCAACGCATGCCGGCTCGCGCAACTTCGTCGTGCAGGAGGAGACGGGCGAGGCGTTCAGCATGGGACTGCTCATCAACGACATCGGCGCGTACAGCGGCACGGTACCGCTCTCGACCGGCCGTCGGTGATCACCGTGACCGCCGACGGGGCGTGGACGCTCGCGGTGAAGTAGGCAGTCGAGCAGGCTGAGACGACGGATGCCCCGGATCGTGTGATCCGGGGCATCCTGACGCTTCACTTCGACTCGCTGCGCTCGCTCAGTACAAGCGACAGGCTCAGCGACCCATCGTCTGGGGCTCAGCGACCCACCTTGTGGTGAATCAGCTCTGCGACTTGCCGAACGAGCCGAGCTGCTTCGTGGACTCGATGACGCGGGCGGCCATGGCGGTCTCGGCGACCTTTCCCCAGGCGCGCGGGTCGTACTGCTTCTTGACGCCGACCTCGCCGTCCACCTTCAGCACGCCGTCGTAGTTCTTGAACATGTAGTCGGCGATGGCGCGCGTGTACGCGTACTGCGTGTCGGTGTCGACGTTCATCTTGATGACGCCGTTGGCCACGGCCGTGGCGATCTCCTCGTCGGACGAGCCGGAGCCGCCGTGGAAGACCAGGTCGAGCGGGTTCTTGCCCGTGTTGTACTTGGCCGCGACCTGGGCCTGGATCTCACCCAGCAGCTCGGGACGCAGCTTGACGCCGCCCGGCTTGTACACGCCGTGCACATTGCCGAAGGTGAGAGCGGCGATGTAGCGGCCCTGCTCGCCCATGCCGAGCGCCTGGATCGCCTTGTCGACATCGGCGAAGGTCGTGTACAGGGCGTCGTTGGAGCCCTCGTGGCGCACGCCGTCCTCCTCGCCGCCGACGACGCCGATCTCGACCTCGAGGATGGCGTTGATGTTCTTCATGCGCGGCAGCAGCTGCTCGGCGATCTCGATGTTCTCCGCCAGCGGCACGGCCGAGCCGTCCCACATGTGCGACTGGAAGATCGGGTTGCGGCCGGCCTTGACCTCTTCCTCGGAGGCGGCGATCAGCGGCTCGACGAAGCCGGCGAGGGCGTCCTTCGGGCAGTGGTCGGTGTGCAGCGCGACGGTGACCGGGTAGCTCTTGGCGACCTCGGTGGCGAACTTCGCGAAGGCGAGCGCACCGGTCGCGCGGGCCTTGACGGTCTGGCCGGCGAAGTAGTCCGCGCCGCCCGTGGTGACCTGGATGATGCCGTCCGAGCCGGCCTCGGTCAGGCCCTGCAGCACGGCGTGGATCGTCTGCGAGCTGGACACGTTGAAAGCGGGGTACGCGAAGCCACCGGCCTTCGCACGGTCGAGCATCTCTGCGTACTGATCCGGAGTGGCGACGGGCATGAATTCTCCTGCTTCTGAAGTGCGGGGGTCATGCACACTCTATCCGCGCGGAAGCCGGATCTTCTCGGCTGTTTCGACGGCCCCGAACCTCGTTCTTGAGATCCGGTTAAGAACATCGAATCCTTCGTTCGGAAATCGGGAAAAGTCGTCAGTTTCGCGCGCACGGATCGTTAGTCTGACCCTATGGTGAGCCCAACAGCCGAACTCAGCCCCCTCCGTCCCGACCGCAACCTGGCAATGGAGCTGGTGAGGGCCACCGAAGCCGCAGCGATCCGCGCCGTCCCGTTCATCGGCCGCGGTGCCAAAGAGGCGGCCGATGGTGCCGCCGTCGACGCCATGCGCGCATTCCTCGGCACGGTCGACTTCGCCGGTCGTGTGGTCATCGGCGAAGGGGAGAAGGACAACGCCCCCATGCTGTTCAACGGCGAGGAGGTCGGCACCGGTCGCGGTCCCGAGTGCGACATCGCCGTCGACCCCATCGACGGCACCTCGCTGACCGCCGCCGGCCGCCAGAACGCGCTGTCAGTGCTGGCGGTCTCCGATCGCGGCTCCATGCTCGACGCCTCCAGCGTGTTCTACATGGACAAGCTCGTCACCGGCCCTGCCGGCGTCGGCGTCGTCGACATCCGCCTGCCCATCGGCGAGAACATCCGCCGACTGTCCGCGGCTCTCGGCAAGCCGGTCGAGGAGATGGTGATCTCGGTGCTGCATCGCCCCCGTCACGAGCAGCTCATCCAGGAGATCCGGGATGCCGGCGCCGGCACTCGCCTGATGAGCGATGGCGACGTCGCCGGCGGCATCAACGCCGCGCGTCATGGAGCGCGCACCGACATGTGCGTGGGCATCGGCGGCAGCCCCGAGGGCATCGTCACGGCCTGCGCGATCAAGGCTCTCGGCGGGCACATCCAGGGCATCCTGTGGCCGCGCGACGACGATGAGCGCCAGCGCGGCATCGATGCCGGGCTGGAGATGGACAAGGTCTACGAGGCCGACGATCTCGTCAAGGGCAACAACACGATCTTCGTTGCCACCGGCGTGACCGACGGGCAGCTCGTGCGCGGGGTGCGTCGCAAGCGCGACTACCTCTACACCGAGAGCATCGTGCTGCGCAGTGCGTCGGGGACGCTGCGTCGCATCGTCTCCGATCACCTGGTCTCCAAGTGGCTCTGATCTCGGCGACCTGACCCGACCCCTGCCGCGCCTTCGGGCTTTCCCAGGCAGTGCTGGCAGAATGGCAGCGGATCCGGTGCGTCTGCACCGGCGCCATCACGGATGGGAGCGCCTCGGGATGTCATTGCACGAGCATCACAGCAAGTCGGAACACCCTCAGATGATCACCACCAAGACCGGTCGTATTCTGCGGGTCACCGACGAGCAGCTCGCTGCAGCAGCATCCGCGAAGGCCGCCGCAGCCGCGTTCCCCGACCCGGCCCGCCGCAAAGACGTGCTGTTCCGCGTGCGCCGCGAGGAGGGTGCGGAGATCAGCTCGTGGTGGATGATCGGCGCGTTCGTGCTGACCTCGGGCATCGTCATCGCCCTGCTCTCCGGCGTTCCCGGCGGCGCCTGAGCCCTTCCGCCCGAGCGGCGCCCGGACTCAGGCGGCGCGCGCAGCGACCTGCGGCATGGTGAGCCGGACGCCGAGCTTCGCGCCCAGCGCGTCGACGTCGTCGGCGCCCGCGCGGCGGGCCGCATCGATCACGATCTGCGCGCACGCCCGCGCATCGGCGAGGGCGTCGTGGTGCGGGAAGGCCCCGAAGCCGGCGGCGGCTGCGGCCAGCGGAAGCTTGTAGGAGCCCAGGTCGTACGTCTTGCGGGCCACGGCCAGTGAGCACAGCGAGCGGTACGGCGGGGCGTCGATCCCGGTGGCCTCGCACGCGCGGCGCAGCACGTTCATGTCGAACCCGGCGTTGTGCGCGACCAGCACGTCGGCCCCCGCGAAGGCGCACAGCCGGTCGATCTGCTGGGTCCAGGTGTCGGCGCCGATGACATCCTCGGCGTAGAGGCCGTGGATGCGGGTGTTCCACTCGTTGAACTCGTCATGACCGGCGGGCGGCTGGATCAGCCAGCCGGTCTGCGCGACCACCTGTCCGTCGCGCACGCGCACCAGCCCGACGGAGCATGCCGAGGCGGGGCTGGAGTTCGCCGTCTCGAAGTCGATCGCGGTGAAGTCCAGTGGCACGGTTCCACTCTCTCGGGGCATCCCCGCACGGGGGATCAGGCGCGCCGTAGGCTGGCGACATGAGCGATGCGCGAGCGACATCCTTCGGCTCCCAGGCCGAGACCTATGAGGCATCCCGACCGGACTATCCGTTCGAGGCGGTGGCCTGGATGCTGGAACTGCTGCCCGCCGGCTCACGCCGGGTCGCCGACGTGGGCGCCGGCACCGGCAAGCTCACCCGGGTGGTCGCCGATGCGGCGGATGCCGAGGTGGTGGCGGTGGATCCGGATGCCGCGATGCTGGCCAAGCTGCGTGCGGCCGTCCCCGGCGTGCCGACGTTCGTGGGCGCCGCCGAGTCGCTTCCGCTGCCTGACGCGAGTCTGGATGCCGTGGTGCTGGGCCAGGCCTGGCACTGGGTGGACCCGGTCGTGGCATCCGCTGAGGTCGGCCGCGTGGTGAAGCCGGGCGGCACCCTGGGACTGATCTGGAACACGCGGGACAACCGCGTGGACTGGGTGCGCAGGCTCACCGGGATCATGCATGCGAGTGCCGCGGAGGAGATGCTCGATGAGGGCGCCGTCGTGGTCGCTGCGCCGTTCGGCGAGCCCGAGCGGAAGGCGTGGCAGTGGCTCCGTCCGATGACACGGGCGCAGCTGCATCAGATGGCGGACTCGCGCAGCTACCTGATCACGGCTTCCGCTGAGGATCGCGCCGCCGTCCATCGCGGCATGGACGGGCTCTTCGACGACTTGGGGCTGGCCGGGGAGGCGACCATCGACCTGCCGTATGCGACCACCGCGTTCCGCGCCATCAGGGGCGACGCGCAGCCCCGGTAGACTGGACGCCCGTGGCCCTTACCATCGGAATCGTCGGACTGCCCAATGTCGGCAAGTCCACCCTCTTCAACGCGCTGACCAAGAACAACGTGCTCGCGGCGAACTACCCGTTCGCGACGATCGAGCCGAACGTCGGCGTGGTGAGCCTGCCCGACAAGCGCCTGGAGGTGCTGGCCGGCATCTTCCACAGCGAGCGCATCCTGCCCGCCGCCGTGTCGTTCGTCGACATCGCCGGCATCGTGCGCGGCGCGAGCGAGGGGGAGGGCCTGGGCAACCAGTTCCTCGCGAACATCCGCGAGGCAGACGCCATCGCGCAGGTCGTGCGCGGCTTCTCCGACGACGACGTGGTGCACGTCGACGGTGCGGTCAACCCGGCGTCCGACATGGAGACCATCAACGCCGAGCTGATGCTGGCCGACCTGCAGACCGTCGAGAAGGCGATCGTGCGCCTCGAGAAGGAGGTGCGCGGGCGCAAGACCGACCCCGTCGTGCTCGAGACGGCCAACGCCGCGAAGGATGCCCTGGAGCGCGGCGTGCTGCTGTCGACCTCGGGGATCGACCTGGCGCCGATCAAGGAGCTGGGCCTGCTGACCGCCAAGCCGGTGATCTTCGTCTTCAACGTCGACGAGGCGGTGCTGACGGATGCTGCGCGCAAGGCCGAGCTGGAGGCGCTGGTCGCGCCCGCGAAGGCCGTCTTCCTCGACGCGAAGATCGAGTCCGAGCTCATCGACCTGGATCCCGAGGATGCCGCCGAGCTGCTCGCCTCCACCGGCCAGGAGGAGTCGGGGCTGGATCAGCTCGCGCGCGTCGGCTTCGACACTCTCGGTCTGCAGACGTACCTGACCGCCGGTCCCAAGGAGTCCCGCGCCTGGACCATCGGCAAGGGCTGGAAGGCCCCGCAGGCAGCCGGCGTGATCCACACCGACTTCGAGAAGGGCTTCATCAAGGCCGAGGTCATCTCGTTCGAGGACCTGGTCGAACTGGGTTCGATCGCCGAGGCCCGCGCGCACGGCAAGGCCCGCCTGGAGGGCAAGGACTACGTCATGCAGGACGGCGACGTGGTGGAGTTCCGGTTCAACGTGTGATCTGGATCCCGCTTCATATCGTGATACGCCAGGAAGCGGGATTGGTTCCGAGGTCTCGCCGACGCGCATCCAGATCTTCGAGTGTGGCATGGCAGACCGACCGCAGCATCGAAGGGGGAGGGAACTGAGTGGAAAGCGAGCTCGCGAAGAGGCCGTTCCGCGTCTTCACTGACGACGAGATCAGCGATCTGCTTCGCCCCGAGGACGCCATCGCATGGATGCGCGAAGCTCTGCTCGCGGAGCGCGAAGGCAGGTTGATCTCGCCCGCTCGCGTGAGCGCAATGCTGGACTCGGGGAAGCTGGTTCTGACCGCCGGCTCCATGGCAGGCGCGGCCTACGGCTATCGCGTCTACGACACGATGGGGTTGCCCGGAAGTGAGCAGATCGTTGTCGCTCACGACCCTCAGACCGGAGCGGTGCTGGCGATCGCCGTCGGTTCCGAGGTCGGACTGCGACGCACCGCAGCCATCGGCGGCGTGGCGCACGATGTGCTCGCACCGCGTTGCCCGGTCACGGTAGCCGTCATCGGCGCGGGCAATCAGGCGAAGGGGCAACTCTGGGCGCTGCAAGCCGTGCGGGAAGTGGCGGGTGTAAAGCTGTTCAGTCGGGACCCGGCACGTCGTGATGCTGTTGCCAAGAGTCTCGACGACATGTACGCATTCCCCGTCCACGGTGCATCGTCCGCGCGGGATGCCGTCGAGGCTGCGGATGTGGTGGTCCTCGCAACCAACAGTGGAGTACCGGTGATCCGCACCGAATGGCTGAGAAGAGACGCCTACGTGGCGACGCTCGGCCCCAAGCAGATCGGTCGATCCGAGTACGACGAAGAGCTGCTCCGCGCGGCTGACATCATCGTCACCGATTCGATCACACAGCTCAACGGGTATCATCCGCCTGCCGTCGCAGTCCAGTCCGGGATCGACATCGGATCGCTCGCCGACCTCATTGCGTCACCGCCGGAGAGCGCAGGACTGCGTGTCTATCTCTCGGTCGGACTCTCCGGGACCGAGCCGTATCTCCTCCACCGACTTGCTCTGCATGCCGAGACTCTTGGCAGGTGACGCGGCAGATCGCCACGCGTGAATGAGTGGTGCGAGGGTGCCGTGGTCCCCTTTGATTCGATCGATCTTGAGTGTGACGATGTGGTGGAGTTCCGACTTGAGGTGTGACTCCGGTCCCGGCAGCTGAGCAAGCGCAGCGAGACGAAGCGGTCGCGCGCCACCTGACGCAGTGCGGCAAGCGGCGCCCGCCGTACTGGCACGATAGTTCGGTGACTTCTCCTGATCTTGAGCCCGGTCTCGTCCCTGAGCTTCTCGTCTCCGATATACGTGCAAGCATCGACTTCTGGTGCGGGCTGTGCGGTTTTGAGATTGCATACGAGCGGCCCGAGGAGAGGTTCGCATACCTCACGAAAGGGAGCGCACACGTCATGCTCGAAGAGCGCGGCGTTGGGCGGAACTGGGTGACGGGCGAGCTTGTCCGGCCCTTTGGTCGCGGGATCAACTTTCAGATCCGCGTCGCCGAGATCGACGCCATTGCGAGCGTCCTCCACGACGCCGGTGTGATGCTCTTCATGGAGCCCGAGACGAAGTGGTATCGCGTGAGCGACACCGCGGAAGCCGGTGTTCGTCAGTTCCTCGTGACTGATCCGGATGGGTATCTGATTCGATTTCAGAGTTCGGCTGGGCGACGCGTGCCACCGGTGTGACGGCGAGCGCCTCGCATCAGATGACAGGATCCGATTTCAGAGTTCTGCGGGACGACGTGATCCGGTTCCGGACAGACGCTGGGAGGGCACTGCGGCGATCAGGCGAGCAGGCTGCTGATCAGTTCCTCGACGCGCGATCGGATGTCGTCACGGATCGGGCGGACGGCCTCGATGTCCTGACCCGCCGGGTCGTCGAGCTTCCAGTCCTCGTAGCGCTTGCCGGGGAAGAAGGGGCAGGCATCGCCGCAGCCCATGGTGATGACGACGTCGGAGTCCTGCACGGCCCCGGTCGTGAGGATCTTCGGAGTCTCGGCTGCGATGTCGACACCGGCCTCCTTCATGGCCTCGACGGCCACGGGATTGATCTGATCCGCGGGCAGCGACCCGGCTGACCGGATGTCGATCCGGTCGCCGGCCAAGTGGCGCAGCCAGCCGGCGGCCATCTGGGAGCGTCCGGCATTGTGCACGCAGACGAACAGGACGGATGGCTTCTTCTCGGTCACGGGGTCCTCTCGACAGCAGTGAGTGGGGTGGTCTTGTACCGCTTGCGGATGGCCAGCGCGACGTAGACGAGGCCGACGAGGACCGGCACCTCGATCAGCGGTCCGACGACGCCCGCGAGCGCCTGCCCGGAGGTCACGCCGAACGTTGCGATGGCCACGGCGATGGCCAGCTCGAAGTTGTTCCCTGCTGCCGTGAATGCCAGCGTGGTGGTCCGCTCGTAGGGGAGGCCGACGGCCCTGCCCAGGGCGAAGCCGCCGCCCCACATCAGCACGAAGTACGCGAGCAGCGGCACGGCGATCCGAGCCACGTCGGACGGGCGGCTGGTGATCTGCTCGCCCTGCAGTGCGAACAGGATGACGATGGTGAACAGCAGTCCGTACAGGGCCCACGGTCCGAGCCGCGGCAGGAACTGCCGCTCGTACCACTGGCGCCCTCGGACCCTCTCGCCGAGCCGGCGCGTCAGGTAGCCGGCGATCAGCGGTACGCCGAGGAACACCAGAACCGAGCCGGCGATCTGCCAGGGCGACACGTCCAGCCGCGCCTGCGGCAGGTCGAGCCAGCCGGGCAGGATCGAGAGGTAGAACCAGCCGAGCACCGCGAACATCATCACCTGGAACACCGAGTTGATCGCCACCAGCACGGCGGTCGCCTCGCGGTCGCCGCACGCCAGGTCGTTCCAGATGATCACCATGGCGATGCACCGGGCGAGCCCTACGACGATCAGCCCGGTACGGTATTCGGGCAGATCGGGAAGCAGCAGCCAGGCCAAGGCGAACATGAGCGCCGGTCCGACGAGCCAGTTCAGCACGAGCGAACTGACCAGCAGCCGCTTGTCGCCGGTGACAGCGCCCAGGCGGTCGTAGCGGACCTTGGCCAGGACCGGGTACATCATCACCAGCAGGCCCAGCGCGATCGGCAACGACACTCCCTGGACCTCGACGGCGCTGAGCGCAGTGCCGAGTCCCGGGACGACGCGGCCCAGCAGGAGACCTGCCACCATGGCCACGCCGATCCACACCGGAAGGAATCGGTCCAGTGTCGACATCTGCCGCAGCAGCGGTTCAGCAGGAGCCGCGGTGCGGGTGTCGAGGTCGGCCGTGCCCTCAGTCATCGAGCGGCTTGACTGCTCGGATCAGCGCCGAGTGCATTCCCGGGGCGGCCTCGTGCGTGAACGTCACCTCGGCGTCGACGAACCCGACGGATGCCAAGCCGTCGAGGTACTCGGCGCGGGAGAGCGCTCCGGCGATGCAGCCGACGTAGGAGCCGCGCTCCGCGCGATCGGCAGGGGTGAGGTGGTCCTCGGCGACGACGTCGGAGATGCCGATGCGGCCGCCGGGGACGAGCACGCGGAACATCTCGGCCAGGACGGCCGGCTTGTCCGTGGAGAGGTTGATGACGCAGTTGGAGATCACCACGTCGACGGCGGCATCCGGCAGCGGCACGTTCTCGATGGTCCCCTTGAGGAACTCGACGTTCGTCGCGCCCGCCTTTGCCTTGTTGGCATTCGCCAGCTCGAGCATCTCGTCGGTCATGTCCACGCCGTAGGCGAAACCGGTCGGCCCGACCCGACGCGCCGAGAGCAGCACGTCGATGCCGCCGCCTGAGCCCAGATCGAGCACCTTCTCGCCCTGGTGCAGGTCTGCGACCATCATCGGGTTGCCGCAGCCCAGCGACGCCGCGATCGCCTCGGCGGGCAGCTCGCCCTGCTCGTCGGCGGAGTACAGGCTCGAGCCGAAGGCGTCCTCGACAGTGCCGCTGCCGCCGCAGCACGAGGCGTTCTCGGCGGGGCTGCAACAGGATCGGCCCGCGTCGATGACGGTCAACGCATCGCGGCTTCCGCGAGTGACAGCGCTCGCCGCTGCGGCGTACCGCGCGCGGACGCGCTCCCGGGTCTCGGTGTCTGCGTCGGTCATTTCCGTGCCTCCTATCGAAGAATGTCGATGTATTGATCCTCCCGCACCCATCGACGTTCGTCAATGCGTCGCGTAGGGTGGATCCCATGAACTCCAGGGTCGAGCTGCCGATCAGGCCAGTGGGTGTCGCCGCGTGCTGCTCGCCGCTGACCGGGGGTGCGCTCGACGACGAGTCCGCCGATCAGCTGGCACGGGTGTTCAAGGCGCTCGGCGATCCCACGAGGGTGCGCTTGATCTCCCTCATCGCGGCTGCACAGGGAGCGGAGGCCTGCATCTGCGACCTGACCGACCCCGTGGGGCTCAGCCAGCCGACCGTCTCGCATCACATGAAGGTTCTCGCTGAGGCGGGCCTTGTCACGCGCGAGCAGCGCGGCAAGTGGGCGTACTACGCACTGGTCCCCGACGCCTTCGACGCACTGCGTCAGGCGGTCAGCTTCGATCGGACGCCGACCTGCTGACGCTCCGATCGGCTGACACCGCTCACCGGGATGTCAGAATCGTGGTGTGGACAGCACCGAATCACACATTCGGATCCGTCCCTATGGGAGTTCGGATGCCGGTGAAACGCTGCGGATCTTCCAGGACGCGATCACGGTCACTGCGGCCGCGGATTACACGCCCGAGCAGGTCTCGGCATGGGCGCGGCCGGACAGCCGTGACCTCGACGGGTGGGATCGGGCGATGCTCGGGCGCCGGAGCTATGTGGCTCTCATCGGCGACGACATCGCGGGCTTCTCCGATGTGAGCGCAGACGGCTACGTCGACATGATGTTCGTGTCGCCGCGATTCGCGCGCAGGGGCGTGGCCCGGGAGCTGCTGACGTTCCTCGAAGCGCTGGTCCGGCGGAACTCGGCGAAGCGGCTCTCCGCCAACGTCAGCATCACCGCGCGTCCGTTCTTCGAAGCGATGGGCTTCCGGGTCGACGCCGAACAGCATCCCGTGACCGGGGGTGTCATCATGACCAACTTCCACATGACGAAGGATCTCGACGAAGAGGGGGAGTCGGAGGGCTCATGCGTCGTCTGATCATCGCGCTGGTCGCGGGAGTCACCGTCGCGGCGGGGCTCGCCGTGCACCTGATCGCGCCGGGAGGGGCGATCAATGATGCGGTCGGCGACGTGCTCTACGCCGTGCTGATCGCTCTGCTCGTCCTGTTCATCGCGCCGCGGGCGCGGTGGCGGGTCACGGGCGCGATCGCTCTCGGCTGGTGCTTCGGCGTCGAATTCCTGCAGCTCACCTCGCTGCCGGCTCAGTGGGCGGCATCCGTCCCTCCGCTGCGGCTGGTGCTCGGCAGCGGATTCTCCGCGTGGGATCTGCTCTGGTACGCGGTGGGTGTCGCGTTCGCCGTCGGGGTCGACGCACCGCTCGCCCATCGTCGAAGGATGACCCGCGTCTCCCTGTCCGGAAGCCTCATCTGCGCCGACCCCGCGCAGGCCGCACTCGTCGAACGCCTGCTGCCCGCGCACGTCGCACGCACGCGTGAAGAGCCCGGATGCCTGACCTTCGAGGTCAGGCGCACCGAAGACCCGCTGGTCTGGCGCGTCTCCGAACTGTTCGAGGATCACGTCGCGTTCGACGCGCACCAGGCCCGGGTCGCCGACAGCGAATGGGGACGGGAGACTGTCGGCATCCGCCGCGATTACGTCGTCACGTCCGATTGAGCCGTCGCCGGCGGTCTCGATGCGATCGTCAGCCCGCCCGGCGGGCACGCATCACCACATCGTGCACGTGGCGGGTCGAGACTGCCCCCGCAGGCCGGTCGCGGCGCTCGTTGCGCTCGATCTCCCACTCCGGGGACGCGGTCAGCGCGGTGACGAAGTCATCCATGCCGACGTATGCCTCGTGGTCGTAGGGATGGGTGACGTCCGGGCTCTCCTGCTCCACGGCTGCCCGGATGTCTCCGCTGTCGTGGTTGATGACCAGCAGATGGCCACCGGGTGCGACGGCATTGAGCAGATTGGCGACACCGCGCGCATCGGGGGTTCGCGGAATCGACGCGTACGCAGCCATGACCAGGTCGTATCGGGTGGAGCCGAAGGGCGAAGCTGTGTTGGCATCCGCCCGCAGGGTGTTCACCCGCAACCCGCGCTGCTCTGCCGCGACGCGGATGCTGTCGAGGGCCGGCTGCGAGATGTCGCTCGCGGTGACCTGCCAGCCCTGTTCTGCGAGCCAGAGCGCATCACCGCCTTCTCCCGCCCCGACATCCAGAGCGGTGCCCGGCGCGAGGCCGGTCGCCTCGGCGATGAGAGCACCGTTGGGATTGCCGCTCCAGATCGGTCCGCCGCGGTAACGAGCATCCCAATCGGCGGCATGGGCAACCGGGCGGGTGGCGGTCCGAAGGTCTTCTTCGGCGAGATCGAAGCTGACCATCGCGCCGACGCGCGCGCCGGCCGCCGCCGTCGGCAGCACCTGCAGCATCGGCTCAGCGAGAGTGCCTGCTGCATAAAGACCGGGCACGGACGTCTGCCCCGTGACGCTGTCCGCCTCGACGTGGCTCGCTATGCCGCTGGGGTGCTCGCAGGCCGTCAGCCCGAGGGCTGCGAAAGGCTCCACCCGCGCGTGCAGACGAGTGCCGACGAGGATGGTGTCAGCGGGCACCTCGGTGCCATCGGCCATGCGCAGGGCGCGCAGCCGGCCCTCGTCGTCGTCGAGGATCTCGTCGACGGGTGCGGCGATGACCTGCACTCCGGCATCTGCGAGGGTCGCAAGCTGCGGGTCGGCGGCAGAGACGCCGTCGTGGACCACGACCGTCAGTCGCGACGTGAGCTGGCGCAGGAGGGGCAGCGCATGAAGACCGGCGGGCGATGTCACGAGAGCCACGATCCGCCCATCCCGCGCCTCATACCCGTGGCAGAACGGGCAGTGGATCACTGACCCGCCCCAGTGCTTCGCAAGGCCGGGGATGCGGGGAAACTCGTCGGTCTGTCCTGTCGCCGCCACCACGCGCCGAGCGAAGAGCACGTGGCCACCGGTCAGCTCGACGCGGAAGGCATCGGCATCGCGAGTGATCGCGACGGCTCGCCCCGTGAGGATCTCCGTGCCGTAGGAGCGCACTTCGGCGCGAGCGATCTTCAGGAATTCGCTCGGGGAGCGCCCCTCGTGGCCGAGGTAGCTGTGCATCTGAGTCGCGGACGCGTTCCTCGGAGTTCCGGAATCCACGACGATCACCGAGCGCCGCTGGCGGGAGAGCTGCAGGGCGGCAGCCAGCCCGGCGGCCGACCCTCCGATGATCGCGACGTCGGTGTGCCGGACGACGGGGGCGCGATCATCGCCGTGATCGTGGGATGCGTGAGTGCTCGACATGGCTCGACGATAGCAATGCTTTGCGTATACTGAACTGGCATTTGCAGAATTCGCAAATTGCGAGCAGAGGAGGATCCTCATGGCCGATCTCGAGCAGGTCGTCCGAACTCGACTGCGCAGCCTGCGCCGTGCGCAGTCGCTGTCACTCGACGATCTGGCCGAACGATCCCATCTGAGCACCTCGACCATCAGCCGGATCGAGACCGGCAAGCGCTCGATCGGCCTGGACGTGCTCCTCCCTCTGGCGAGGGCGCTGCGGACCGACGTCGAGACCCTGCTCGAGGACGACTCGGACACCGACGTGGTGATCCGTCCCGTGCCGAGCCATGAAGGCGCGCGCACCACCTGGGCGCTCTCCAAGGCGACAGGTCAGATGAAGGCACTGAAGGTCCGCCTCGAACCCAGCAGAACTATGCCCGAGCAGCGAGTGCACCCCGGCCACGATTGGTTCTTCGTGCTCGAGGGGCGGATCCGGCTCCTGCTCGGCGAACGGACGATCCTCGTCGAGGCGGGTGAGGCCGCTGAGTTCGCCACTATGACACCGCACGCGTTCGTCGCCGAGGGCGGCCCCGCCGAGGTGATCATGATCTTCGATCAGCAGGGGCTCGTCGTGCATCGAGACGGAGGCGAGGCCTGAAGGCGGGTGCGGGCTCCGGCAATAGGGATCGAGCCGGATGCCCCGTGCACGGGCATCCGGCTCGATCAGTAGGCGACCCGGGTCAGGGCTTGCCGATGCGGACGCGCCACACCGTCGGGCCCTGCTCGAGGTAGTCCCAGGTGAACTGGCCGTTGAACTCGGCGTCGAACTGGTACCACAGCGGCTTCGGGTCGTGGTCGTTGATCAGCTCGAAGCCCTTGCCCGCCTCCAGCTCGTGGTAGTTCTGCAGAATCAGCTCATGCCGACGCTGCGGCACGTCGTTGCGCACATCGAGCTGCGGGTCGTTGCTCATTGGTCCTCCTGATTGTTGGGTGAAGATGCGGAATCCAGGTCGATCGTCTGCGGCAGGCGCGCCAGGTAGTGCATGGCGCCGTTGAGCAGCTCGGCCTGCCTCGGATGCCCGTCGCGGAGTGCGAGCCAGGCCCGTGCGGCCAGTCGGTTGGCGGCATCCGGATCGCCGGACCGGCCTACCAGACGCAGTGCCTTGAGCAGGACTCCGACGGTCGCGGCGAGCGCTTCGTCGTCGTGACCGTCTTCCGTCATCTGTCGCGCTCCTTATTTATCACGGGAGAAACCGTGATAAATAACACCCTACTCCGTGCGCGGAGCAGCGATCAATGCGCGGCTCAGCCGCGGATCAGCGGATTCCAGCCGGTGGGCGAGTAGCGGAGCCACGGTTCGTCGTCGCTCTCCCGTGCGCAGAGTGTGATCCAGGCGTTCGCGGCCAGATCGCGCAGCATGGGGTTCCGCTCGATGATCTCGTCGAGTCGCGAGGTAGGAGCCTCGACGAGCGTCAGCATGCGCATCGGCTCGTGCCGCAGGCGGATGCCGTCGGACAGCGACTGCCACGGCAGTCCCACCTGCAGGTCGGTGGTGGGCCCAGCCATGACGCCCAGGCCGCCTCCGACCACGTTGTGCAGCGTCTTCGACCCGGCTCCCAGCTTCTGGTGATCCACAGCCGAGAAGTAGTACTGGCAGCTGATCCACTGCGCAACGATCGTCGGGCCCATGAGCAGCGTCTCCAGCACCGAGCCGTCGGCGTCGCTGTAATGGTCGTAGTCGTGCAGGAACACCCGGCAGTCGAGGTTCACGCCGCGGGTCAGCGCACGCGGTGCGATGATGGTCGCCGTGTTGCCCGCGAGACCCCACTCCGGGAACGCCTGGGCCCAGTCGACCGAGCGCGTGCGGACGTGGCGCACGGCATCCCGGGCGCTGCGGCGCCCCTTGGCGGCGGGCAGGGTCGCGACCCGTTCCAGCGCGAGCTGCTCACCCGCGGTCTCGAGGTCCGCGCGCAGTCGGGCGACGTCGTCGGCGTGATCGGCGGGGATGAGATGCGCGTCCAGGATGGCGACATCGTCCGTCGTGGTGTTGTGCTCCGCCGCGAGGAACAGAGTGGACGCAGGGATGCGGATGCCGTGCTCGACGAGCGCCTCTCGCACGTCGGCGCGGTTCAGCAGCTCGGCGGCCGCCCTGGCATTCGGGGCGCCGGGATGCCCGCCGCAGGCACCGCAGTCCAGTACGGCCTGATAGGGGTTGTTCGTCGTGGTGGCGCTGTGACCGGTGAACACCACGAGTCTGGCGAAGCCGTCGGTCAGTCCGAGCAGCGTCAGGATCGTCACGGCGGTCTGCACCCGCTGATCAGGGGTGAGCGCGTCCAGCGTGACCTCGGTCGTGGCCTCGGGGGTGAGCCTGCCGGTGGCCTTCCGGAGCAGGGCACTGGATGCACGCGGGGCCAGCGTCCGTGCTGCGGCGATCGGTCCGGCCGCCCAGCCGGTCGCCTCCGCGAGGACGAAGGGCGCACCGGGCACCTCCTCGGCCGTGTGCCACGAGGACTGCACGGCGGCGGCCATCTGCCGCCCCGCGAGGTGCCGCGCGTTCTCGCGCTCGTGACCGGCGGTCGGCGCCTCGGTGAGATCGAACTGCGACGTTCCCGGACCGGGATGCTGGTGGCGGTGCGTCGGGCTGAGCAGGGGAGCGAAGCGCATGGCGACGGAGAAGAAGCCGGCGAACCCCATGGTCTGGTACGGCCCCGTCTCCTCGAGATGCCGGCGCAGCCCCTCCGCGCGGTTGTCGATGCAGCACGCCACCTGCGCGAACGGCGCCGCCGGGGCGGCCGACAGCGCACGCTGCCCATCCATAGCAGCCAGCAGGTCGTCGCGGTAGTGGCCTTCGTACGCCTCCAGCCAGATCAACTCGCGACGGCGCAGCGGCAGGTGGATGAGCAGATCGGCGACGACGTCGCGATCCTCCGGCATCGCTTCGGCGGAGAGCAGCGACAGCACGTGCGCCGCGCGCTCGCGCGGACCGGGCAGGACCGGCGCCTGGACGGGAATCCAGCGAGCCGCCTCGTATGCCGTCGTCCCCGCGTGCGCGGGCACCAGGAAGGCGGCCTCGACGCTCACCCGCATGGCCAGGTACTCCAGCAGATCCGCGATCTCGTGCGCAGGATCCTCCTGACGCCCGCGGATGCGAGCCGTCCAACCCGGCAGGCTCGACAGATGGCAGCGAAGATACTCGACGCGCTCCGACTCCGGGACGCCCAGCTCTGCGAGGGCGTGCAGCAGAGCATCCTGGGGTTCGGCGTCGACGGCTCTCAGACACGCTCTGGTGCGGCGCGGCAGGCGTGGGGTATGCGGTGCCAGACCGCGCCAGGCCGCGAAGAGCCCGCTCTCCCGGGCAGGCATCGACCAGGTCGTCTGCCCTTCGCCGAAGTATCCGCCGAGGTAGGTGATCACATGCGTCTCGATGCGTGAGGCGACGTCGGAGTCGAGTCGCTGCGCGAGCGTGAGCTGCGTGCGCTTCGGTGTCGGAACGGTCAGGCCGTGCAGCAGATCCACGAGGATGATCTCGTCGGGCTCGAAGACGGTGCTGCCGACGGTGATCGGTGACTGCTCGAACACGCGGGGTGCGAGGGTCTGCAGCGCTCGCCGCAGATCGGCATCCGTGATCCGACCGCCCTTGTACAGCTCGCGCATCCACGTCTCGGGGGGCATGACGCGGGACCCCAGGAGTTGACCGGCGATCCGTGCGGCCTCGGTGAACGGCTCGTCGATCAGGCCTTCGAGCGGATTGCCCGAGATGAAGTCCTGCAGGGGCCAGGTCCCGGTGAAGATCCGGCTCGCCTCGACCACGTCGCGGTTCAGGCGGCGGCGTGCTTCCTCGGCATCGGAGATCGACAGGGCTGCGAGCGCGGCAGCCTCGACGCGGCTCACAGCCGCACTCCTTCTGACACGGGCTCGGGCGTGTTGACGAACAGCGGGCGGCCCACGCGGGGGATGGGCACGACGCCGTGCGGGTGCGGGTGCGGGTACGGCATCGTGCGAGGTGCCGTCATCGCGCGCGGCTGGAACCGGATGGGCTGCCCTGCGGCCAGAACGTGCGCATACAGCCACGCGGCTGCTCGCGGGAAGCGCCGTGCCAGCGAGGGTGCGCACCAGGCGGCGACCAGCACCATGAGCAGCGCTGCGAACGCCCATGCGGGTGCAGCCGCGGCGCCCATCGGAGTGAGGTCCTGACCCAGGAAGCGGGTGATCGCGGTGAGGATCGTCAGGTAGGCGCCGGCCATGAGGGGGACGGCGATGAGCAGGATCGCGATGCCGGGGCCGGTCGGCCTGCGGCGGATCCAGCCCCACCCGGCGGACGCCGCCGTCAGCGCGGCGAAGGCCATGAGCACAGCGCCACTGGCGTGCGACTCGGGGCGCAGCAGGGCGGCGAAGACGGCGACGGAGGCCGCGGCGACGGTGATGCTGAGCGCCCCCAGCGCCGCAAGCCGGGCGCGGCTCACGGGCGTGAGCGCCGGCTCGTCCTCGTGGCGGACGTGGGCGCCGACAGCGGAGGTCGATCCGAGGAACAGCGTGGACTTGAACATGCCGTGCGCGATGAGGTGCGAGATCGCGGCGGCCAGCAGCCCCAGCGAGCAGGCCAGCAGCAGGAATGCCATCTGCGCGATCGTCGAGTAGACCAGGGCGCCCTTGATATCGGGGCGAGCCAGCATGATCAGTGTCGCGTACACCGTGCCGATCGCGGCGACCGCGAACGTGAGGCCGGTCGCCCACAGACTGGCTCCGACCAGCGGGTAGAGGCGCACCAGCAGGATTCCGCCCGCATTGACGACGCCGGCGTGCAGGATCGCCGAGACGGGGGTGGGCGTCGCCAGCGAGGCAGACAGCCAGCGGTGGAAGGGCAGCTGCGCGCACCGCGCGGCAGCGGCGATCACGAGCAGGACCGCGATGACCGCGCCGGTCACGGGGCCGGCATCCGGAGCGGCAGAGAGCGTGCCGATGTCCTGGGTTCCGCCGTGTGCCAGGTGGAGAGCTACCGCCACCCACAGGGCGGTGTCGCCGATGACGATCATGCGGGCGGTGTGCCGGGCCGCGTCGCGGGCCGCCGGCTGCGGCCAGTGCATCGACACGAGACCCACCAGGGCCAGGCCGGATGCCGTCCATCCCGCCGCCAGCGTGATGACCGACGCCGAGGTGACCATGACGGCCGTCGCGGAGATGAGCAGGCCGGAGCGGATGACGAACCGCGCGGCGCTGTCGTCGCCGAGCAGCTGTCGGCGCGCGAACACCTGGACGACGGTGTTCACGAAGCTCACGAGCAGCAGCAGGAGGACGGTGAGCCTGTCCGCCGTCGCGCCGAACCACAGGCCGTCATCCATGCCGATGCGCATCGTGGTCGCCTGCCCCCGGACGCCCACGAGAGTCGCCAGTGCGAGAGCGGCCGACACGCCGAATGCTGCCCCGATCACGCCCAGATGCCGGGTCGCGCCGCGCGCGCCGGGGATCAGCGCGAGCAGAGACGCGAGTCCGGGCGCGGCGATGCCGATGGTCAACAGTACGGCGGTGAGGCTCATGCGAGGCTCGCCGGGGCTGTGTTGGTGATTGCGATCACGAACGCCTCCAGGCTCATCCGACAATGATTACAAGAAACAAAATAGCAGACTAAGTTGTCCGGTATTGACGGTCAGGTCTCATATGACAGGTGATCGGCCCGGCCTGACGCCCTTCGCCGGGGTCGGCCTGTTAACATGACGTCATGCCGGCGTGGACGTTCCTGACCAATCACGCGCACGTGTTCCTGTGCGTCGTGAAGGATCCGGAAGCCCGCCTGCGCGATATCGCCGACATCGTCGGCATCACCGAGCGCGCGACGCAGCGCATCATGTCCGATCTGGTCGAGACCGGTTACATCGAGCGCGACAAGGCCGGCCGCCGCAACGTCTACCGCGTGCCGCCCGGACTGCCGATGCGGCATCCCATGGATCGTCATGCCGACCTGGACCAGCTGGTATCGGTGCTCACCGGGTTCGGGCCGGGCGAGCATCCGGCGGCGATGGAGGAGGACCGGGGATCTCGAAAGAACCCGCCTCATGACGCCCCCTCCGTGAGCTGATGCCGGCCGCCCGGGTCACATGATCCGGCGGACCTCCTGCGCCCAGCCGCATGCCTCGGCGATCGCCCGGGCCCAGAACTTCGCCTTCTCGTCGCCTTCGACGTCGACGATCGTGAAGCCGCCGATGTACGGCTCGCCGGGTGCGTGCTGCCCCGACTGGATCTGCGCCCCCGCGTCGGTCACGCTCACGCGGAAGGCTCGGGACATGTCCTCGTCCACCCCGCCGGCGAACACGTACTCGCCTGCGGACCTGATCTCGTCGACCACTACTCTGACCAGGGGTCCGCGGGCGGCGAACCACTCGTCGGGATGCTCACCGACCCACTGCTGGTTGAAGTAGATGATGTACTGCGCCATCGGCACAGGCTAACCCCGGGGCTGCACGCGCGGAACCCCGTGCTCTCCCGACTTGTCTGCCGGCGGCCGGGTGAATACCGTTGTCTGGGCGGTCGCGCACATCTGCGGTGGCCGCGAACGACCAGGAGGCGACCGTGGCGCAGACCAGCATCTTCGAGGCGGACGGCCGCACCGTCGAGTACGTCGACGAGGGGGAGGGACCCGTCCCCCTCGTGCTGATCCACGGCATCGGCCGCACCGGCGAGGCGCTGGGCGTGATCGCGCACTACCTGGCCTCGGAGGCCGGCTTCCACGTCATCCAGATCGGCGCCGACGCGGTCGACGACGTGATCGCGGTGATGGACCACCTCGGCATCGGGGACGCCTGGGTCGGCGGCCATGGCTCGGGCGGCACACTCGCACGTCGCGTCGTCGCAGAGCACCACGAGCGATCCAACGGCCTGCTGCTGCTGGGCGTGGAGGACGAGGACATCCCGCTCGCCCCGGCGCTGCCGGTGCTGATCGTGCAGGCCACCGACGACGATGTGACCCCGCCCGCCAACGGCGAGAGGCTGCAGGCCACCGCGCCCGAGCGAGCCAGCATCAAGACGGTCTCCGGCGCCGACCACCACTTCCCGGTCACGCACCCGATCGAGACCGCCGTCATCATCGAGGAGTACCTGGACTGGGACTGATCCGGATGAGCGAGCAGTCGGAGCCCGCTACGGCCGAGGAGCTGATGCGGTCGCGGTTCGCGGCGTTCAAGCGTGCGGATGCCGCGTGGCTGCTGCGCACCTGGCATCCATCGACGCGGCCCGCCGAACTGGACCTCACGGACAATCCGCACTGGCGGGGACTCCAGATCGTCGACGCGGTCGACGGAGGAGCGGATGCCGACAGCGGCGTCGTCGAGTTTCGCGCCACCTATCTGCGGGACGACGGCTCGATCGGCATCCTGCACGAGCGATCGCGGTTCCTGCGCGACGATGGCCGATGGTTCTACGTCGACGGCGACCTGTTCGACGCGTAGCCCGGAGAGCGCGATCCGTCGCACGCGATAATGGATCGGGCGGCACACGTCACCGAAATCGACGAGAAGCGGATCATGAGCGAGACAGCGGCGACAGAGACAGTGTCTCCTGCATCTCCGATCCGGTTCGAGGTCGGGCGCCTCGCGCCGGGCTACTTCGCCGCCGTCATGGGCACGGGCATCGTCTCCATCGGCCTGCACGACGCCGGTCTCCTCATACCCTCCGCGGTGCTGATGTGGATCACCGTCGTGCTGTTCGTCGTGCTGTGGGTGCTGTACATCTGGCGCGCCATCGCGTTCTGGGATCGCGTGGTCGCCGACCTGCGCGATCCCGGGAAGGCGTTCGCCTACTTCACCGTGGTGGCCGCGGCCGACGTGCTGGGCGTGCGCCTCTCCCAGGAGGGCTGGACGCCCGCCGCCGCATCGCTGTTCCTCTTCGCCGCGCTGATCTGGTTCGTGTTCGGCTACGTGCTCCCGTGGCAGGTGATGATGACGCGCGACGGCAAGGTCATCCTCGCCAGCGCCAACGGCACGTGGTTCGTGTGGGCCGTCGCCAGCCAGTCACTGGCAGTCGGCATGGGACAGCTCCGGCCCCAGTTCGACTCCGAGCTCGCCCAGTGGATCGGTCTGCTGGCCGTGCTGGCCTGGTCGGTGGGCGTGATCCTGTACGCGGCGATGGCCGTCATGGTGCTGCTGCGCGTGGTGCAGTACGGCGTGACCCCGCAGCAGTTCGAGCCGCCCTACTGGGTGGCCATGGGCGCTCTGGCGATCGCCGTCGTGGCCGGTGCAGGCATCGTGCAGATGGATCACACCCCTCTGGTCGACGCGGTGCGCCCGCTGATCGCCGCGACCGTCGTCATCTTCTGGGTGTTCTGCCTGTGGCTGATCCCGCTGCTGGTCGGCGCGGGCGTCTGGCGCCATGTTCTGCATCGGGTGCCACTGCGCTACGTCCCCGCGCTGTGGTCGATGGTGTTCCCCGTCGGCATGATCGCCGTGGCGTCCATCTCGCTGGGCAAGGCGGATGCCCTGCCGGCGGCCGGCGCGATCGGAGAGGTGGCTCTCGTCATCGCCGTGATCGTCTGGGCGGCCGTGTTCGCCGGCCTGGTGCACCATCTGGTGAACGTGCTGTGGGCGTCGATGCGCGCACGGCGAGCCGGCGCGTAGCGCGTCAGACGGCGCGGCGCTGTTCAGGCGCCCGGACGCTCCTCACGCAGCCGGGGTTCGACCCGGTGCTCGGGCCGCGCACCGGCCTTGTCGGCGTAGAAGGCACGGATCCGGTCCATGTCGGCCGCCACATCACCGGTCAGCTCGATGGTGGGGCCGAGCCCCGTGGTCATCGTCGTGCGATCCACGTAGCCCAGCGTCACCGGCATCCCGGTCTCGCGTGCGATGCGATAGAAGCCGGACTTCCAGTGCGAGTGGCCCTGGCGCGTGCCATCTGGCGTGATGACCAGTCCGAACACTGCGCCCGCGCGCACCTGCGCGACGACGTCGCCGACGACGCGGCCGGGATCCCCGCGGTCGACGGGAATGCCGCCCAGTGCGCGCATGATGGGTCCGCGCCAGCCGGCGAACAGCGTCTTCTTGCCCATCCAGCGCACGTCGATGCCGAGCCTCCAGGCGATGGCCAGCATCAGCACGAAGTCCCAGTTGGAGGTGTGCGGGGCGCCGACCAGCACGGTCGGGCGGGTGGGTGCGGGTTCGGTCTGCAGCGTCCACCGGCTGAACACCCAGTACACCCGTGCGACAAGACGACGGAGCATCTCTCCACGGTAGGTGAGCGCTCATGCGCACCCGGGCATACGACCCTTCGCGCCCGGGCAAACGAAGAGCCGCCGTCGGGGACGGCGGCTCTTCAGGTGCGCCTGCGTCAGGCGGGCTGGGGGAGCAGCGTGAACGACACCGCCCCCTGCTCGTCGACAGTGGCGTCGAGCACCTTGTCGTCCAGGGCCTCCGAGACGGCCTGCTCGAGGAACACGTGCAGTTCCTCGTCGCCGATCACCTCGTCTCCGGGCTCGGGGACCGATGCGACGGTGACGGAGAACCGCGGTTCGTCCGTCGTGCCCGATGAGTGGATGCGCAGGCCCGCCTCCGGCGTGGTGCTCTGCTGTGCGACGATGGTCGCCGCGATCGTGTTGGCGTTGTCGGTCAGGGTGAGCATGCGGCTCTCCTTCCGGTTGCGGACACCGCACCGTCCGGGGCGGTGTCCGAGCCACGATTCCCCAGTCGCGCGGCGCCTTCAACCCGAGCCGGCGGACTCTGAGCGCATTCACACCTGCCTCGTTCACAGCGCGTAGCATTCGCTCATGGATGATCGCGCTGTCCGACTGTCCGCGCGGCTGCGCCTGGTCGTCTCAGCGGCGATCGGCATCCTCGCCGGCGTGGCGATGGGTGCGATGCTCGGACCTGCCGCGGGCGTCGTCGGCGGCTGGGGCACGCTGGGGGTCGTCAACACCGTCTGGGTGCTCGTGACCGTCTGGCCGATGAACGCCGCGGCGACCAGGACGCACGCGACCGCCGAGGACCCGGGCCGCAGGACGGCTCGCACCATCGCCATCCTCGGCAGCCTGATCAGCCTCGTCGCCGTCGGCCTGGTCGTGCTGCAGGCGCGGCATGCGGGGAGCGTCGAGGGGTACCTGCTGGCGGGCATCGCAGTGCTGGGCGTCGCTGCATCCTGGGGTCTGATCCAGGTCGACTACATGCTGCGCTACGCGCGGATCTATTACACCGGCGAGATCGGCGGGATCGTCTTCAACCAGCAGGACGATCCGGAGTACACCGACTTCGCGTACTTCTCGCTGGGGCTCGGGATGACGTACCAGGTGGCCGACACCAACGTCACGGCCAACGCCGTGCGCCGCCTGGTGATCGCGCAGACCACGCTGGCGTACCTGTTCGGGGCGGTCATCGTCGCCACCGTCATCAACCTGGTGACCAGCCTCGGGAGCTGACCGCCGTCAGTCCCGCCTGCGGCGGAGCAGCTCAGGCAGGACCGCCCACAGCACGACGGTCACCAGCAGCCCGACGACCGCGGCGGCGATGGCGACCGGCCTGCTCATCGTCAGGTCGAGGATGAGCGCGACGACCCCTACGGTCAGCGCACCCACCACTATCAGGTCGGCCTTCAGGAGCCGGTTGGCCACCCGCACCAGCATCACCTTCCGGTGCTGATGGAACAGCATCCGGTGCATCCCGACCGGCGCGAGGGCGAGGATGGTCGCGAGGGCCGCCAGCACCACCAGCACGATGTACAGGCCGTGCTGCACGGCGTCCAGCTCGGTGAAGCGCTGCTGGAAGACGACCGCCAGCAGGAAGCCCGCGAGCACCTGAGTGCCGGTCTGCATGACCCGCAGCTCCTGCATGAGCTCGTTCCAGTTGCGGTCCGCGCGCTGCGAAGCGGTCTCAGCAGGGCGGGAGGTCTCGTCGTCCATGACCCGCAGGCTACTCTGCGAGTCGTCGGATGCGCACGCGCATCCGAACCCGGCCCTTCACCGTCCCCCACGGCGTAGCATCGGGGGATGGCCGATCAGCAGAGTCCCCAGACGCAGACGCCCGCGCTCACCGCGCCGCCGTCGTTGCAGCTGATGACGGCGGACGCCGAGGCCGGCCTGTGCACCGACGGCTACTGCGTGCTGCCGCAGCCCCGACCCTCCGAGTGATCATCGCGTCGCGCTTGCGCGACGGCTGCGGGCGGCCTGTGCCAGCTCACCGAGGGCGCGCACGGTCGCATCCCAGCCCATGCACGCGTCGGTGATGCTCTGCCCCCGCACGAGGCCCGCCGGCCCCGCCTCCACATCGAGCTTCTGCGCCCCCGCGACCAGATTGCTCTCCAGCATGACGCCCGCGATGCTGCGCCCGCCCGAGGCGATCTGCCCGGCCAGTTCGGCGGCGACCTCCGCCTGGCGCAGGTGGTCCTTGCCGCTGTTGCCGTGGCTGGCGTCCACGATCAGCCGGTCCGTGAGTCCTGCCGCCGCCAGCCGTTGCGCGGCCAGGCGCACGTGCGCCGCATCGTGATTCGGGCCGTCGGCGCCGCCGCGCAGGATCACCGACGTGTCCGGGTTGCCGGTCGTCGTCACCAGGCTGGCTCTGCCGTCGCCGCCGATGCCGAGGAACGCCTGCGGAGCGGATGCCGCGGTTGCGGCGTCCAGGGCGGCCTTGAGCCCGCCATCGGTGCCGTTCTTGAATCCGATCGGCATGGACAGGCCGGATGCCAGCTGCCGGTGGATCTGGCTCTCGGCCGTGCGTGCGCCGATGGCGCCCCACGCGATGAGGTCGGCGGTGTACTGCGGGCTGATCGGCTCGAGGAACTCCGTGGCGCACGGCAGGCCCAGCGCCGTCACGTCCCGCAGGAAGCCGCGCGCCAGGCGCAGCCCTGCGGCGATGTCGTGGCTGCCGTCCAGATGCGGGTCGTTGATCAGGCCCTTCCATCCGACCGTGGTGCGGGGCTTCTCGAAGTAGGTGCGCATGACGATCAGCAGGTCGTCGCGGTGCGCGTCGGCTTCGGATGCCAGCATCCGGGCGTATTCGATCCCGGCGTCCACATCGTGGATCGAGCACGGGCCGACGACCACCAGCAGCCGGTCATCCGCGCCGTTCATGACGGCCCGCACCTCGTCGCGGCTGCGGGCGACGGTGGAGGCGAGCAGGTCCCCGGCGGGGAGCTCCTCGATCACCTCCGCAGGCGAGGGGAGCGCGGCGAAGCCGCGCACGTGCAGATCGCTGGTGCTCTGGAGCGTGTCGGTCATGGGCATGGGTCCTGTCCTCTCTGAGGCGGACCCTGCGCAGAGCCCGCCGAAACGGCGAAGGGCAGAGCGGATGCTCTGCCCTTACGGCTCTGAAGGTGTCGGTGCGCGCTACATCTGCGCCGGCTCCTCCAGAGCCGGCCGAAAATACGCGAACCAACGGGTCATGTCCAGAACACTACCGCACGGGCGGAGCACCGGATGACGCATGACGTCAGTGCCCGATGGGCGCCTGCCCGTCGGCATCCTCGAGGTCGTCGGCCGGCTTGCGGATCAGGAACGCGCCGATGATCGTGACGGTGGCGATGACGGCACCGATCAGCAGCGATGCGCGGGCTCCCGCCGCGACGGCGACCGGTGCGTCCGTACCGCCGCCGGAGGCGGAGACCGTCGTGAACACGGCCATCATCACGGCGATGCCGGCGGCGCCGGCCACCTGCTGCACGGTGCCGACGACGGCACTCCCGTAGGAGTAGAACCGCCGCTTGAGCGAGGCGAGCGAGGCCGTGAACAGCGGCGTGAACGACAGCGCCAGGCCCACCGAGAGTGCGGTCTGCGCCACGAGCACCAGCCACACCGGAGTGCCGGTGGTGACCGTGGTGAACACCCACAGCATGGCGGCGGCGAGCACCGATCCGGGGATGAGCAGGATGCGCGTTCCACGCTGGTCGTAGATGCGCCCGATCACCGGACCCAGCAGGCCCATCGCCAGCGCGCCGGGAAGCGCCACGAGACCGGCTTCCAGGGCTGTGAGTCGCAGCGCGTTCTGCAGGTACAGCGGGATGACCGTGATGCTGCCGAAGAACGCCAGCGACAGCAGGAACATCTGCACGATCGACAGGGTGAAGTCGCGTGAGGCGAACACGCGCAGGTCCAGCAGCGCGTCGTCCCGCCGCTGCAGCACCACCTGGCGCCAGAGGAACAGGCCCAGGCCGACGACGCCGAACGCCAGTGCGATGACCATCTGCAGCGTGCCGCTGCTGCTGCCCAGGCCGCCGATCTGGCTGAGACCGAACACCAGTCCGCCGAAGCCGAACGCCGACAGCACGATGGAGAGCACATCGATGGGGGCCTGTACGCTCTCGCCGACGTCGGTCAGCCAGCGCCATCCGATCAGCATGGCCACCAGCGCGATGGGCAGCACCACGAAGAAGATCGCGCGCCAGCCGAAGTGATCCAGCAGGAATCCGGACAGCGTGGGGCCGATGGCGGGAGCCAGCGAGATCACCACGCTGACCCTGCCCATCATGCGCCCGCGCGATGCCGCCGGCACCAGCTCCATGATCGTGGTCATCAGCAGCGGCATCATCACCGCGGTGCCGGACGCCTGCACGACGCGTGCGCCCAGCAGCATCGGGAAGCCGGTGGCCAGCGCGGCCAGCAGCGTGCCGGCGGAGAACAGCGAGATGGCGGCCAGGAACATCTGCCGCGTGGTGAAGCGTCGCAGCAGGAATCCCGTGATGGGGATCACCACTGCCATGGTCAGCATGAAGGCGCTGGTCACCCACTGCGCGGCGATCGGGGAGATGCTCAGGTCGTGGATGAGATGGGGGATGGCGATGGCCATCGTGGTCTCATTCAGGATGGCGACGAACGCCGCGGACAGCAGCACCCAGATGACGGCCATGTCCTTGGCGGGGATGATGCCGGTCCGGGGCGGAACGGGCAGCGTGCCGGTATCGGCGGACGACATGGGACTCCTGAGAGGTGCGAGGGAGGTGAGATGCGGCGGGCGAGCTGTGGATCAGCCCTACAGCCTAACGCGAGGCACCGACATTCCATTCCCTCTCGGTCTCCGCATCACAGTGCGCATTAGCCTGAGGAGGTGAGCATGGTCAGAGGCGGGCGCGGCGGGGCATTCCGCGGGGTGGACGAGGCCGCGCAGCGCAGGCTGAACGCTCAGGCACCGCAGATCGACGGGCTCGGCCGCCGCGTCATGGCGCTGTTCACCCCGTACCGGGGCAAGCTGGCGGTCACCGCGCTGCTGGTGGTCATCGGCGCGGGCCTGGCCGTCATCCCGCCGCTGCTGGTTCAGCGCATCTTCGATGACGCCCTGTTCCCGCTGTCCGGAGGCGGTCCGCACATTCCGCTGCTGGTGATGCTGGTGAGCGTGATGATCGGGCTGTACCTGCTCTCGGCGGGGCTGGGAGTCGCGCAGACCTGGCTCACCTCCACGGTCGGCAACCGAGTGACCGGCGACCTGCGGGTGCGGCTGTTCGACCATCTGCAGGCCATGGAGCTGGGCTTCTTCACGCACACCAAGACCGGGGTGATCCAGTCCCGGCTGCAGAACGACGTCGGCGGGGTGTCCGGCGTGCTCACCAACACCGTCACCAGCATCCTGGGCAACACGGTCACGGTGATCGCCTCGCTGGTGGCGATGCTGCTCATAGACGTGCGCCTCACGCTCATCGCCGTGGTGATGATGCCGATCCTGGTCATCGTGCAGCGCCGCGTCGGCCAGGTCCGCGCCCGCATCGCGGGGCAGACGCAGGAGTCGCTCTCGGAGCTGACCAGCATCACCCAGGAGACGCTGAGCGTTTCGGGCATCCTGCTGTCGAAGTCGTTCAACCGGCAGCGCACCGAGTCCGCACGGTATCAGAGCGAGAACCGCAACCAGGTGCGCCTGCAGGTGCGTCAGGCCATGAGCGGCCAGGGCTTCTTCGCCGTCGTGCAGGTGCTGATGTCCAGCATCCCCGCCATCATCTACCTGGTCGCGGGCTTCTTCCTCTCCGGCGGCGCCCCCGAGATCACCGCCGGCGCCATCGTCGCGTTCACCACCGTGCAGGCGCGCCTGCTCATGCCGCTGATGGGCCTGATGCGCGTGGCCCTGGATCTGCAGACGTCCAAGGCGCTGTTCGCGCGCATCTTCGAGTACCTCGACATGGTGCCGCAGATCGGCGATGCCCCGAACGCCGTCGACGCGGCAGCCGCGCCCGGCCCTCGCGGCCACGTCGAGTTCCGGGATGTCGTGTTCCGCTACCCGGATGCCACGGGCGACACCCGGCCGACCCTCGACCATGTCTCGTTCATCGCCGAGCCCGGCAGCCATGTCGCATTCGTGGGGCCCTCGGGCGCGGGCAAGACCACCATCCTGTACCTGGCGCCTCGGTTGTACGAGGCATCCGGCGGGTCGGTGCGCTTCGCCGGGGCCGACGTGCGCGCGCTCACGCAGGGCTCGATCATCGACGACGTGGGCATCGTCTCGCAGGAGACCTACCTGTTCCACTCCACGATCCGCGAGAACCTGCGGTACGCGAAGCCCGATGCGACGGATGCCGAGCTCGAGGCCGCCTGCCGCGCCGCCAACATCCACCACATCATCATCGGCTTCGAGGACGGTTACGACACGATCGTCGGAGAGCGCGGCTACCGGCTGTCCGGTGGGGAGAAGCAGCGCATCGCCATCGCACGCGTGCTGCTGAAGGATCCTCCGGTGCTGCTGCTGGACGAGGCCACCTCGGCACTGGACACGGTCTCCGAGCGCGTTGTGCAGGAGGCACTGGACGAGGCGGCGAAGGGCCGGACGGTGATCTCCATCGCGCACCGGCTGTCGACGGTGATGGGTGCCGACGTCATCCACGTCATCGAGGCCGGGCGCATCGTGGAATCCGGCACGCATGCCGAGCTGCTGGCCGCCGGAGGGCTGTACGCCGAGCTCGCCGCCCAGCAGGTGGCGGCATCGCGCATGGAGGGCGCCTGAGCGCGCGCGAGGATTCCGGATCACGCTGATCGGCATACGGGTGCTGGACTGGCGGGATGCCGCTCGCTGACCGCATCTGAGTCCGGGTGCGTGTGCTGACGCTCTACTGTGGCAGTTGGCGATGAAGCACGCATCGAGGCTCTCGCCGTCCACCCGATCGCGAAGACAGGAGCGTGCACCCATTCACATCGACACTCCGGCATCCCGTGCCAGGGTCCGCCCGGCCGGGACCCCCAGCCTGCTCCGCTCGCACAACGACCGGCTGACCCTCGACTTCATCTTCGATCACGGGCCGATCTCGAAGACCGAGGTCGGCGCGGGCACGAACATCTCCAAGCCCACGGTCGGGCAGAGCCTGAGCAGGCTCGCCGAGCTCGGCCTCGTCGCCGAGAGCGGGATGCGCGTGGGCGGGGTGGGCCGGGCGCCCACGCTCTTCGAGGTCGATCCCCGCGTGGGCTCGATGATCCTGGTCGAGGTCGGCACGGAGCTCGTGCACGGCATCGGCGTCACGATCGCGGGGGAGTACACGCCCGAGGTGCAGGTGCAGCCGAGCGGCCGAGACATCGTCGACGTCATCCGCGAGCTGCGTGACGAGCTGATCACCGGCCTGCCGGAGACGACATTCGGGCACACCCTCGTGCTCGGGCTCTCCGGCGCCTACGACGCCGTCGCCGACCACGTCCGGCACGGCGCGCACATGGCCCCGCGCGTCGCGGGACTGCAGCGTCCGGGACTCGGCGCGCGGCTGCGCGAGGCCTTCGGACCCGTGGTCGCCGTCGAGAACGACGTGAATCTGGTCGCACTCGCCGAGCATGCGGAGGGCGTCACGGCCGGCACCTCCACATCGGTGCTGTTCTGGGCGGACACGGGTGTCGGCGCCGCATCCCTCATCGACGGACGCATCCTCCGCGGCGCGACCGGCAGCGCGGGCGAGATGGCGTTCCTGCCCGTCTCGTCGACGGCGCGCACGCCCGATGACGGCGAGGGCGGCTTCCAGCGCTGGGCGGGAGGCGTGGCGCTCGCGGCGCTGGGAAGAACGTTCGGCCTGACCGGGACCACCCGGCGGATGATCACGACGGCGACCTCGGACAGCGCACGGTACGGCTCGTTCCTGGATGCCGTCGCCGAGCGCTACGCGCAGGCGATCGGGTCCCTGATCGCCGTGCTCGACCCCGAGGTGGTGGCTCTCTCCGGCGCGTACGCGCTCGCCGGCGGTGAGGAGCTCGCACGCCGCATCCGGGTGGCCGTCGACGAGCAGGCGATCCGCGCCGTGCCGGTGAAGCTCGGCGCGTTCACGGAGTCGCCGGTGCTCACCGGTGCGGAGGTGCTGGCCCGGCGCCTGCATCGCGCGGCACTGCTCGACCGGGTGGGACCCGCGGCCTGACCCGCGGGCCTGCGGACTCGAGCCCGCGGGTCGAACCCGCGGCCTGCGGGCCTGAGCCGTTCTCGCGCGCCGATCAGGCGGAGACAGCGGCGACGGATGCCGCGACCAGCGCCGCCAGCTGCGCTGCCGCACCCGCAGGGAGCGGAGCGCGCCCGAACGTGAAGCGCACGGCGGTCTGCGCGACCTCGGGCGCGACGCCGCACGCGACCAGCACGTGCGACGGTGCGTCGCTGCCGGCCGCGCAGGCCGAACCGCTGGACGTGATGACCCCGCGGCGCTCCAGCTCCAGCAGCACGGCCTCGCCGCTGGTGCCCTCGAACGTGAAGCCGGCGGTGCCGGGCAGGCGGCAGGTGGGATGCCCCGACACGTGCGCCCGCGGCACGGCATCCAGAATCCCGGCGATGAACTCCGCGGTCGTCGCCGCGACCGCCGCGATCGACTGCCCGCGCTCGGCCTCGGCCAGCTCCAGAGCCGTGGCCAGCGCCACCGCTCCCGCGACGTTCTCGGTGCCGCTGCGCCGACCGCGCTCCTGACCGCCGCCGTGCAGCAGCGGCTCCAGCGGCACGCGCGTGCGCACGGCCAGCGCCCCGGTGCCCTTGGGCGCGCCCAGCTTGTGCCCGGCGATCGAGATGGCGTCGACCATGCGTCCCACCGTGCGCAGATCCAGCCAGCCGGCCGACTGGACGGCATCCACATGCACGGGCACGCGCCGTTCGCGGGCGAGGGCGGCGATGGCCGGCACATCCTGCACGGTGCCGATCTCGTTGTTGGCGTGCGCGAAGGTCAGCAGCGCGGTGTCGTCGCGAAGGGCTGCCGTCACGGCATCCGGATGCAGGGAGCCGTGCTCGTCGACCGAGACCAGCTCGACGTCGATCCCGTGCAGGCGTCGCAGGTGGTCGGCCGATTCGAGCACGGACTCGTGCTCGATGGGCGTCGTGACCAGATGCCGGCGCCGGGGATCGCGCTGCAGCGCTCCCAGCACGATGCCCTTGACGGCCAGGTTGTTCGCCTCGGTGCCGCCCGAGGTGAAGATCACGTCGCCCGCCCGCATGCCCAGCGCGCCGGCGACGCGCTCTCGGGCATCCGCCAGTGCTCGCGCGGCGGCCTCGCCGGCGGTGTGGTGGCTGGACGGGTTGCCGAACACCTCCGTGAGGTATGGGCGCATGGCCTCGAGCACCTCAGGGCGCACCGGGGAGGTGGCGGCGTGATCCAGGTACAGCACCTCAGCCGATCCGCACGTCGAGCCCGAGATCCAGGGCGCGCGCGGAGTGCGTGAGCGCGCCGACCGAGATCACCTGGACGCCGGTCTCGGCGATGCCGCGCACGGTCTCCAGGCTCACCCCGCCTGAGGCCTCGGCGATCGCGCGTCCCTTCAGCAGCCCCACCGCCGTGCGCAGATCCGCGAGCGAGAAGTTGTCCAGCAGCACGGTGTGCGCCCCGCCGTCCAGCACCGCGGCGATCTGGTCGAGCCGGTCGACCTCCACCACGACGTGCGTGGTGTGCGGCAGCCGGCCAAGCGCCTCGCGCAGCGCCTCGGCCAGGTCGCGGCCGCCCTGGCGCAGCACTTCGAGGTGATTGTCCTTGGCCATCACGGCATCCGAGAGCGACCTGCGGTGATTGCTGCCGCCGCCGCACACCACCGCGTGCCGTTCGAACTCGCGCAGGCCGGGAGTGGTCTTGCGGGTGTCGGCGATGCGCGCATCCGTGCCCTCGACGGCGTCGACATAGGCGGCGGTGAGGGTGGCGATGCCGCTCATCCGCTGGGTGAAGTTCAGGGCCACGCGCTCGGCGGTGAGGATGCCGCGGGCGGGCCCCGACACGGATGCCAGGGCGTCGCCGGCCTCGAAGCGGTCGCCGTCCGCGGCATGCAGATCCACCCGGATGCCGGGATCGGTGAGAGCGAACGCGGCTGCGAGCACCTCGCCGCCGCTGAAGACGCCGGCCTCGCGCGCGATGAGGTCGGCGGTGGCCTGCGCGGCCTCCGGCAGCAGCGCGGTGCTGGTGATGTCGCCCCAGGGCGCGTCCTCGTCGAGGGCGGCGCTGACGGTGCGGTGCAGGGCTGCGGGGGTGATCATCGGGCCCCGATCAGGGCGGGCCGGCTCCCGGCGGACTCGCGCGGTGCGTGCCGGGCCGGTGCGGGGAGGAGGCGGAAGTGCGCGCCGAGCGATTCGGTCCGGTCCAGAGCGGCGGATGCCACGGCCCTGGCGACCACGAGCAGGTTCGCATCCTCCTGCTCCTCGGACGTGCGGGGCATGGGCGGGGTCCATGAGGCGAGCCGGTGCACGGCATCCGCCAGCCCCTCGTCGTCCCGCAGCAGCCCCACCCGCTCCCACATCAGCTGCTGCAGCTCCGCCCGCGCGAACGTCGCCGCACGGTTTCCCAGGTCGCGGTTCTTCTCGGGAAGAAGGTCGGAAGGCGGGGCGGACTGCGACCTGGGCGGGAGCGAGTCGGGTGGCGACGTGCTGAGGGAATCCGCGGCGCGGGCGCCGAAGACTGCGCCCTCCAGCAGCGAGTTGGAGGCCAGGCGGTTGGCCCCGTGCACACCGGTGCGCGCGGTCTCCCCGATCGCCCAGAGGCCGGGCAGCGAGGAGCGCCCGTCGATGTCGGTGACCACGCCGCCCATCAGGTAGTGCGCGGCGGGGGAGACCGGCACCGGCGCGCGCGTCCAGTCCAGGCCACGACGGTGCAGCTCGGCGTCGACGGTGGGGAAGCGCTCGGCCAGGTCTGCAACGCCGGTCGCGTCCAGCAGAACGGGTGAGCCCTGTGCGAGCGCCCGTCCGGCCACCGCGCGTGCCACGACATCGCGCGGTGCGAGCTCGGCATCCGGATGCTCGCCGAGCAGGAACCGGCGGCCGTCCGCATCCCGCAGCACGGCTCCCGCACCGCGCACGGCCTCCGAGACGAGGAATGGCGATGCACCCGTCAGGACGGTCGGGTGGAACTGCACGAACTCCAGATCCGCGACGGCGGCGCCCGCGCGCAGTGCCATGGCGATCCCGTCGCCGGTGGTGCCCGCGGGATTGGTCGTGGTGGGGTACAGGTGCCCTGCGCCGCCGGTGGCGAGGATCACGGCATCCGCGTGGATCTCCTCGCCGCCCAGCAGGCGGATGCCGTGCACCCGGCCGTCCGCCACCAGCAGGTCCGCCGCGAAGGCGGCCTCCCGGATGCGCACCGAAGAGGAGCGCACGCGAGCGAGGAGGGCGTCCGAGATCGCGCGGCCGGTGGCATCGCCGCCTGAGTGCGCGATGCGCGGCAGGCTGTGCGCGGCCTCCAGCCCGCGGGCGATCGAGCCGTCGGCGGTGCGGTCGAACGCGACGCCGACGGCCACCAGCGCGGCGATCGCGTCCGCGGCCCCGTCTGCCAGCGTCGCGATGGCGACCGGATCGCCGTGCCCGCTGCCGGCCTGCAGGGTGTCCAGCGCGTGCAGCGCCGCCGAATCGCCCGGGCCGTACGCGCCGGCGATACCGCCCTGGGCGTGCGCGGTGCAGCCGTCGCCCAGCTCGCCCTTCACGATCAGCTGCACATCGTGGCCGAGAGCGTCCGCCCGCAGTGCGGCGGTGAGGCCGGCGATGCCGCCGCCGGCGACGAGGATCCTCATCGCGGTTTCGCCGCCAGCATCCGCTCCAGCGCGAGCCGCGCCGGATCCGCCACATCGGCCGAGACCTGCACGCGGTTCTGGACGTGCCCGGCGACCAGCTCCTCGAGCACCCAGGCCAGATATCCCGGATGGATGCGATACATGGTCGAGCACGGGCACACCACAGGGTCCAGGCAGAAGATCGTGTGCTGCGGATGCTGTGCGGCGAGCCGGCGCACCAGGTTCACTTCGGTGCCGATGGCGAAGACGGTGGGCTCGTCGGCCTCCTCGATGGCACGGCGGATGTAGGCCGTGGAACCCGACTCGTCGGCGGCGTCCACCACGGGCATCGGGCACTCCGGGTGCACGATCACGCGCACGTCGGGGTGCTTCTCGCGGGCCTCGGCGATCTGGTCCACCGTGAAGCGGCGGTGCACCGAGCAGAATCCGTGCCAGAGGATCACCCGTGCGTCGGCCAGCGCCTCTTCGGACGAGCCGCCCAGCGGCTGCCGCGGGTTCCACATCGGCATCCGCTCCAGCGGCACGCCCATGGCTTTGGCGGTGTTGCGGCCCAGGTGCTGATCGGGGAAGAACAGCACGCGACGCCCGCGCGCGAACGCCCACTCCAGCACGGTGCGTGCGTTGGACGAGGTGCAGACGATGCCGCCGTGCCGTCCGACGAAGCCCTTGATCGCCGCGGAGGAGTTCATGTAGGTCACGGGGATCACGGGGACCAGGCCGTCGGCATCCGTCTGATCCATCGGCCCGTACACGTCGGCCAGCTGCTCCCAGCAGTCCTCCACCTCGTCGATCGAGGCCATGTCGGCCATCGAGCATCCGGCGGCCAGGTTGGGCAGGATCACGGCCTGATCGGGACCGGAGAGCAGGTCGGCGGTCTCGGCCATGAAGTGCACGCCGCAGAAGACGATGGCCTCGGCCTCGGGATGCTCCAGTGCGGCGTTCGCGAGCTGGAACGAGTCGCCCACGTAGTCGGCGTGCCGGACGACCTCCTCGCGCTGGTAGAAGTGCCCGAGCACGACCACGCGGTCGCCGAGCGTGCGCTTGGCGGCGTCGATGCGGGCGTGCAGCTCGTCCTCGCCGGCCTCGCGGTACTCGAGCGGGAGTTCGCCCTGGCGCGGTGCGCCGGTGGGGATGACATCGCCCATCGAGGAGCCGGGCCCGTAGCCGGGACGGATGTCGAAGTCCCACGGGCCCGCCGCCAGGTCGCTGGTGCAGACGGATTCGGAGGATTCGCCCGCGACCGCCGCCTGCACGGCGTGATCGATGGAGGGGTCGAGCAGGGGGAGTGCAGGCATGAGGACGCCGCCTTCTGGTCGCTGTGACACTTACTGTGCGGGAACAGATTATGTCTAACTGACCAGAAGTGCAATCCGTGTGGCGCCGTCGTACGGATGTCGGTGCGAGTCACGGATGTCGGCGCAGATGCGCTGAATCCGCCGACATCCGTGATCTGAGCCGACATCCGTACCGCATGGAGTGCCGGAGGACGGGATGCCGGGGCGGTCGGGAGAGCGGATGCCGGGGCGAGAGCGCGTCAGGCGTCGGCGATGTAGCGGTACAGCCGCGCGGGGCGGTGCTTGCCGGTGCGGAACGACTCGGTCGGGACGAGCTCGTCGGAGCCCTCCAGCAGCCGGCGGAAGTTCGAGGGGTCCAGGCGCCTGCCCAGCACCGCCTCGTACACCTCGCGCAGTTCGGTGAGCGTGAACTCGTCGGGCAGCAGGCCGGCGGCGATGCGGCTGTAGCCGACTTTGTTGCGCAGGCGATCCAGCGCGTACTCGGCGATGCGGTTGTGGTCGAATGCCAGCGGCGGGATCTCGTCCACGTCGAACCACTCGACGTTCTCCGGGGCTCCCTCGGCCGCGCGCTGCGCGTCGACGAGGTCCGAGCGCAGCAGCGCCCAGTACACGATCGAGATGGTGCGGTTGGGCGCGCGGTCCACGTCTCCGAAGGTGTACAGCTGCTCGAGGTAGCTCGGCTTGAGCGCGGTGGTCTCGGCGAGGGTGCGGGATGCTGCGGCATCCAGGTCCTCCGCCGGATCCAGCCATCCCCCCGGCAGCGCCCACTCGCCGAGATGCGGCTGGCGGGTGCGCCGCACCAGCGGCAGCATGAGGCGGTCGCCCTCGGGAGCGCTGCGCAGCGAGAAGATCACGGCCGACACTGCGACGCGGATCGCGTCCTGCTCGCCTGTGCCACTCACATCCTCGAGCCTAGGGGCAGGATGAGCACATGCCGGCATCCGACACCACACCAGGCCCTGCGACCGACGATGACATCCCTGCCTACCTCGATGCGCTGGGAGTCCCCGGCCTCGCCGACATCCACGTGCACTTCCTGCCGGAGCGGATGCTGCAGAAGGTGTGGGAGTACTTCGATCACGCGCAGGAGCACTACGGCGCGGCCTGGCCGATCCACTACCGCATGGACACCGAGGACAGGCTGCGGGCGCTGCGGCGGATGGGGCTGAGGGCCATCCCGGCATTGACGTACCCGCATAAGGCGGGCATGGCCGCCTGGCTGAATGACTGGAACCGGGAGTTCGCCGCAGAGCATCCGGATGTCATCCACTGCGGCACGCTGTATGCCGAGCCCGACGCGGGGGAGTACGTGCCCGACGCGCTCGCCGCCGGTGCGAGGTTGTTCAAGGTGCATGTGCAGGTGGGCGGCTTCGCGCCGGATGACCCCGTGCTGGACCCGGCGTGCGCTGCGCTGGAGGCGGCGGGTGTGCCGGTCGTGATCCACGCCGGCTCCCGTCCGCTGGTGGGCGCGCATACCGGACCCGAGCCCATCGCGGCCGTGCTGGAGCGCTTTCCGGGGCTGGCCCTCGTGATCGCGCACATGGGGATGCCCGAGTACGACGCCTTCGCCGATCTCGTCGAGCAGTACGAGAACGTGCACCTGGACACCACGATGTTCGCCACGGGGTACCTCGACGGCCCCGACCGCTGGCCGTCCGGGTACGTGCAGCGGCTGTCCACGCTGCCGGATCGCATCGTGCTCGGGTCCGACTTCCCGAACATCCCTTACGCCTATGCCAGGCAGCTGGTGGGCCTGGCGGGCCTCGGTCTCGGCGACGACTGGATGCGTGCCGTGATCTGGGGCAATGGCGCCCGGCTGATGGGCATCCGCGTGCACTAGACCCCGCCCGTGGCCGAAATGTTACCGGCCTGTGCGTGCACTCGTCGATTTCATTTGTTAGGTTACTGTCCTAACAAACTCCTGAGGCGGCTCGACTCACCCGAACCGAGGCACCCCCTCCTGCAGTGCAGCATCGAGAGGAAACACAGCAATGAACCGAACCGGAAAGCGCGGCCTCGCGCTCAGCGCACTCGCGGGGGCCTCCGCTCTCGCCATCGCCCTGACGGGCTGCTCCAGCAGCGGCACCGGCGCGAGTGGGGAGGCCAGCGGCTTCGACACCGGGGCCACGAAGAGCCAGGACATCACGTTCTGGGTGATGGGCGGTGACACGCCCGAGGAGCTCCGCGACTACCTCGTCAAGGAGTACAAGAGCGCGACCGGCGGCACGCTGACGATCACGCAGCAGGACTGGGGCGACGCCCTGACCAAACTGACCAACCAGCTGCCCGACAGCAAGAACACCCCCGATGTGACCGAGATCGGCAACACCTGGTCGCCGACCTTCACCACCGCCGGCGCCTTCACCGACCTGTCGCCGATCTACCAGGACCTGGGCGGCGACAAGCTGCTGAAGTCGTTCGTCGACGTCGGCACGGTCGACGGCAAGCAGTACGCCCTGCCGTACTACTTCGGATCGCGCTACATCACCTACCGCAAGGACATCTGGCAGGCCGCAGGCCTGTCCGTCCCGACCACCCTCGCCGAGTTCAACGCCTCGGTCGCCAAGCTGAAGACCGCCGGCCAGTCGGGCTTCTACATCGGCGGTCAGGACTGGCGCAACGGCGTCTCCTGGATCTTCGCCAACGGCGGAGAGCTGGCGAAGAAGAGCGGTGACAAGTGGGCCTCCTCGCTGTCCGACGCGAAGAGCCTCGAGGGGCTTCAGCAGTTCCAGGACCTGTTCGAGAACGCGTCCGACGCTCCCGTGACCGAGAACGACTCCACGCCGTGGGTCAACATCAACAACGACAAGAACGGCGCCGCCCCGACGGCCGCCACGATCATCGCACCCGGCTGGGCGCACTGGTCGGTGGGCGACTACACCGGCGACAAGGACGGCAAGGAGGTCCGCGAGTGGAATGACGCCACCTTCGGCGTCTTCCCGCTGCCCGGTGTCGAGGCGGGCTCGGTCGCGCCGGTCTTCGCCGGCGGATCCAACATCGCGATCTCGGCGAAGAGCACCAAGCAGGCCGGAGCCAAGGAGCTGCTGCGCATCATCTTCTCCGATGAGTACCAGCAGATGCTCGGCAAGAACGGCCTGGGTCCGGCGAACACCGACTTCGTCAGCTCGCTCGGCGACGACCAGTTCGCGAAGGCGCTCATCGACTCCGCTCTGGACTCCAAGCTGACCCCGGCCGCTCCCGGCTGGGCGGCTGTCGAGGGTCAGAAGATCCTCGAGGAGTTCTTCGGCAAGGTCGCGGACGGCGGTGACGTGAAGGCTCTGGCGAAGGAGTACGACGCCAAGATCGACGCCATCATCAACGGCTGACGCCGTCTCGCGGGGGCCGGATCCCGCATCCGGTCCCCGCATCTTCGTCCGCAGAGCAGATCCCGAGCGCGCAGCGCGACGGGAAGGGGAGCAGCATGACCTCCACCGCAGTGCCCGAGAAGGCGCGGTCGCCGAAGCAGGCCGCCGCCGCGAAGCGGGTCGATGAGCCCCGCCGTCGGCGGAGCTGGGCGCCGTACGCGCTGATCACCGGCGCCACTCTCGTCCTGGTGCTGGGAATGGGCTATCCGGTCGGGTGGCAGATCGTCACATCGTTCCAGAAGTACGGCGCGCTGCAGCAGCTGGGTGGCAAGGCGCCTGATTTCGTGTGGTTCGCGAACTACATCACCATCTTCCAGAACGCCGCGTTCTGGGAGGTCACCATCCGCTCGGTGCTGTTCTGCCTCATCACGGCGTCCATCACCGTCGTCATCGGGGTGCTGCTGGCCCTGCTCATGACGCGGATCCCCGCCGCCCTCCGGTTCATCCTGCAGATCGCCCTGCTGCTGGCCTGGGCCATGCCGGTGATCGCGGCCATGACCGTGTGGATCTGGCTGTTCGACCGCCGTCGCGGTGTGATCAACTACCTCATCGATCTCGTCCCCGGCGTCGACATCGGCGACTTCAACTGGATCGGCTCCTCGCCCCTGCTGTTCTTCATCGTCGCGGGGATCATCATCACGTGGATGTCCGTGCCCTTCGTGGCGTTCTCCGCCTACGCCGGGCTCACCCAGGTCTCGGGCGAGGTGCTCGAGGCCGCGCAGCTGGACGGCGCGGGCGCGTGGGCGCGCTTCCAGCACATCATGTACCCGGTGCTCAAGCCCGTGATCGCCATCGTGCTGCTGCTGAACCTGATCTGGGATCTGCGCGTGTTCGCGCAGATCACCCTGCTGCAGGATGCCGGACCCAAGGCCACCTCGTACGACCTGCTGGGCACCTACATCTACAAGACCGGCGTCGCCGGCATGGACTTCGGCGGGGGAGCGGCCATGTCGATCGTGGTGCTCGCCATCACCATCGCGCTGAGCTGGTTCTACGTGCGCAGCCTCATCAAGGAGGAGTCCGAGTGACCACCGCAGTCGACACCCCGATCGAACAGCGCGCACAGCCCGCGGCGGTGCCAGGGCCGCGGAGGATCCCCTCCCACCGGCGCCGCTTCCGTCCGAGCACCTGGCTGTACAGCATCCTGTCGCTGATTCTGGCGGCGGCCTGGGCCTTCCCCGTCTACTGGATGATCAACTCGTCCCTGCTCTCCTCGGCCACGCTGGAGTCCGCGACCCCGACGTTCCTCCCGATCGGCGGGTCGCTGCGCAACTTCGCCAAGGTGCTCAGTCCGGACTTCTTCTCGGCGCTCGGCGTGAGCGTCTCGGTCACGCTGCTCTCGGTCGCGGTCTGTCTGGTCTTCGCGTTCCTCGCCTCAGTCGCGATCAGCCGCTTCAGGTTCAAGGGCCGCGTCAGCTTCATCGTCACGATCCTGCTCATCCAGATGCTTCCGGCCGAGGGCCTGTTCATCGCGCAGTACAAGATGATGTCGGGCCTCGGGCTGCTCAGCAACGTGCTGGGCCTGAGCATCCTCTACGTCGCCGCCGTCGTGCCGTTCACCATCTGGATGCTGCGCGGCTTCGTCGCCGGCGTGCCGGCCGAACTGGAGGAGGCCGCCATGATCGACGGGCTCAGCCGCACCCAGGCGTTCATGCGCATCACGTTCCCGCTGCTCGCGCCCGGCCTGGTCGCCACCGGCGTCTTCGCGTTCCTGCAGTGCTGGAATGAGTTCACCGTCGCGCTGGTCATCATGGAGAACAACCGCACCCTGCCGCTGTGGCTGCGCGGGTTCGTGCAGCAGAGCGCCACGCAGGCCATCGACTGGGGCCAGGTGATGGCGGCGTCCACCATCGTCGCCCTCCCGGTGATCGTGTTCTTCGTGATCGTGCAGGGCAGGATGACCAGCGGACTGGTCTCCGGCGCCGTGAAGGGCTGACTGTTTCCGGCGCTGAACCGGTATGCTCTTCAATTGCAGTGCCCACAACAGAACACAGGCCGTACGACGTGTGCGGGAGAGCCCGGTGCGCGCAGCCGGGCACCGAAGGAGCAAGCCTCCCCGCCAATCTCTCAGGTACCCCCACCGCCCGCGTCGGGCCGCTCTGAAAAGTGACTCCTCAGCGAGTCCGCCGACGGTGAAAGCCTCCCTCCAGCTCTGTGAGCCGGAGGCGAAGGCGAAGCTCTCAGGCCCGATGACAGAGGGGGAGTTCCGAGGATGCCGATGATGTCGTCCTGCAACCCGACCGGGAGAACTCCGTGACCGACACGCCCCTATCCGATTCCGCGGCAGAGCCGCGCTACACGCCGCTCCGCGCGCGCCATGAGGCGCTCGGGGCATCCTTCACCGATTTCGGCGGCTGGCAGATGCCGGTGCGCTACACCTCCGATCTCGCCGAGCACCGTGCCGTGCGCGAGGCCGCGGGCATCTTCGACATCTCGCACATGGCCGAGTTCACCGTGCGCGGCCCCGAGGCGGCGGACTTCCTCGACTATGCGCTGGCCGGGCGGCTCTCAGCCATGAGCATCGGCAAGGCCAAGTACTCGCTGCTGCTCACCGAGCACGGCGGGATCGTCGACGACGTGATCGTCTACCGCCTGGCCGACGACGACTTCCTCATCATCTCCAACGCCGGCAACCGCGACGCCGTGCGCGAAGCGCTCAGCGCCCGCACCGCAGGCATCGACGTGACCGTCGTGGACGTCTCCGACGACTACGCGCTGATCGCCGTCCAGGGCCCCGCGGCGGAGAGCATCCTCACCGGCGTCGCCGGCATCGCGGACGTCAGCGTGCCGTGGGCCGAGCAGAAGTACTACGCCTGGGCGAACGCCGCCTTCAACGGCAGGCCGCTGCTGCTGGCCCGCACGGGCTACACCGGCGAGGACGGCTTCGAGCTGCTGGTCGCGGCCGCCGACGCCGAGGCGCTGTGGGATGCCGTGCTCGACGCCGGCGCGGAGCAGGGCCTCGTGCCGTGCGGCCTCGCCGCGCGCGACACGCTGCGTCTGGAAGCCGGGATGCCGCTGTACGGCCACGAGCTCTCGCTGGACACCAAGCCCGCGCAGGCAGGACTGGGCCGCGTGGTCGTGACCGAAAAGGAGCGCTTCGTCGGCAAGGGCGCGACAACGCCCGCCGAGGGGTCACGCGTGCTCGTCGGCCTCACGGCCGAGGGGCGCCGCGCCGGCCGCGCCGGTTACGACGTGGTGACCGAGGACGGCAGCGCCGTCGGCGAGATCACCAGCGGCGCCCTGAGTCCGACGCTCGGCCACCCCATCGCGATGGCCTACGTCGACCCCGCCTTCTCCACGGGGGAGACCCCGCTGTTCCTCGACGTGCGCGGGACCAGGATCTCCGCGACCGTGACCGCCCTGCCTTTCTACCGGAGGAAGAAATGACCGATCTGACCGCACTGAAGTACAGCGAAGAGCACGAGTGGGTTGCACTCGACGGCTCGACCGCCACCATCGGCATCACCGACTACGCCGCTGACGCCCTCGGCGACATCGTGTTCGTCGAGCTGCCCGCCGTCGGCACCGCGCTCAGTCGCGGCGACGTCTTCGGCGAGGCCGAGTCCACCAAGTCGGTCTCCGAGCTCTACGCCCCGGTCGCCGGCACCGTCACCGAGATCAACGAGGCCGTGGTCGACGACCCGGCGCTGCTGAACTCGTCGCCGTTCGAGGAGGCCTGGCTGGTGAAGATCGAGGTCGCCGACGGCGCACTGGACGGCCTGCTGGACCGCGACGGCTACACCGCGATCACGGAGGGCTGAGAGTGGCCTCCTTCGCCGATCGTCACATCGGGACCACCGCCGGCGCGCAGCGGCAGATGCTCGACGCGCTCGGGGTCTCGTCCGAGCTCGAGGAGTGGAGTCCGGTCGAGACGCTGATGCGTCAGGCCGTACCGGCATCCATCTTCACCGACCCTTCGACAGGCTCAGGGACCCAGTCCTCCGCCATCCCCGCCGCGGCCAGCGAGGCCGAGGCGCTCGCCGAGCTGCGCGCGCTGGCCGACCGCAACACCGTCAACCGGCCGATGATCGGCCTGGGCTACTACGGCACCTTCACCCCCAGCGTGATCCAGCGCAATGTGCTGGAGAACCCGTCCTGGTACACGGCCTACACGCCCTACCAGCCGGAGATCTCGCAGGGGCGCCTGGAGGCGCTGATCAACTTCCAGACCATGGTCACCGACCTCACCGGGCTGACGACGGCCAACGCGTCGATGCTCGACGAGTCGACCGCGGTCGCCGAGGGCATGCTGCTGGCGCGCCGCGCCTCGAAGGCGAAGACCGCGGTGTTCGTCGTCGACGCCGACGCGCTCCCGCAGACCAAGGCGCTGCTGCGCACGCGGGCGGATGCCGTGGGCGTCGAGCTCGTCGAGCGCGATCTGGCCGGCGGCGAGGACCTGCCCGCCGAGCTGTTCGGCGTGTTCGTGCAGTACCCGGGAGCCTCGGGGCGCGTGTGGGATCCGACCGCCGTGATCGACGCCGCGCACCTCGCCGGCGGCATCGCCGTGGTCGCGGCCGACCTGCTGGGCCTGACCCTGCTGCGCTCGCCGGGCTCGATGGGCGCCGACGTCGCCGTGGGCACCTCGCAGCGCTTCGGCGTGCCGATGGGCTTCGGCGGACCGCACGCCGGCTACATGGCCGTTCGCGCAGGCCTCGAGCGTCAGCTGCCGGGCCGCCTGGTCGGCGTCTCGCAGGATGCGGTGGGCTACCCCGCCTACCGGCTGGCGCTGCAGACCCGCGAGCAGCACATCCGCCGTGAGAAGGCCACCTCGAACATCTGCACCGCGCAGGTGCTGCTGGCCGTGATGGCCTCGATGTACGCGGTCTACCACGGGCCGGACGGGCTGCGCGCCATCGCCGCCGAGGTCGCGGCCAAGGCCGCGCTGCTGCGCGACTGGCTGGTGGAGGCCGGCGCCGAGATGGTCCACGATGCGTTCTTCGACACGCTCAACGTGCGGGTCGCCGACGCGGCCGCGCTGGTCGATGCGGCGCACGAGGCCGGCATCCTGCTGCGCCTGGTCGACGACACCACCGTCGGCATCGCCGTGGACGAGACCACCGCCATCACCGACCTGCACCGCGTGGCGGTGCTGTTCGGCGGCAAGGAGGAGCGCGTCTTCGGCCTGTTCGGCGCCGGCTCCACCGGCGCGCTGCCCGAGGCCCTGCTGCGCGAGGACGAGTACCTCACGCACCCGGTGTTCCACACGCACCACTCCGAGACCGCCATGATGCGTTACCTCAAGCAGCTGGCCGATCGTGACTACGCGCTGGACCGCGGCATGATCCCGCTGGGCTCGTGCACCATGAAGCTCAACGCAGCCACCGAGATGGCAGCCATCACCTGGCCCGAGTTCGCCCAGCTGCACCCGTTCGCTCCCGTGGACGACGTGGCGGGGTCCCTCGCCATGATCGACCAGCTCGAGGCGTGGCTGGCCGAGGTCACCGGCTACGACGCGGTGTCGCTGCAGCCCAACGCCGGCTCGCAGGGCGAGCTGGCGGGTCTGCTGGCCATCCGCGGCTACCACCACGCGAATGGCGACGAGCACCGCACCGTGTGCCTGATCCCGTCCTCCGCGCACGGCACGAACGCGGCATCCGCCGTGCTCGCCGGCATGAAGGTCGTCGTGGTGGCCACCGACGAGCTCGGCAACGTCGACCTGGGCGACCTGCGCGCCAAGATCGAGCAGAACGCCGAGAACCTCGCCGCGCTCATGATCACCTACCCGTCCACGCACGGCGTGTACGAGGAGCAGGTGGTCGAGATCACCTCCGCCGTGCACGCGGCCGGCGGTCAGGTGTACGTCGACGGTGCCAACCTCAACGCGCTGCTCGGCTATGCCCGCTTCGGCGACCTGGGGGGCGACGTGTCGCACCTCAACCTGCACAAGACCTTCGCCATCCCGCACGGGGGCGGCGGACCGGGCATCGGCCCGGTGGCGGCCAAGGCGCACCTCGCGCCGCACCTGCCCGGCCACCCGCAGGCGCAGAAGGACGTGCACGCCGGCGGCTACGTGTTCTCCGGCGGTCCGGTCTCCGGAGCTCCCTACGGCTCGGCGGGCGTGCTGCCCATCTCGTGGGCGTACGTGCGCATGATGGGCGCCGACGGGCTGAGGGACGCGACGGCTGCCGCCGTGCTCTCGGCCAACTACATCGCCGCGCGCCTGACCGACCACTTCCCGGTGCTGTACACCGGTGAGCAGGGTCGCGTCGCGCATGAGTGCATCCTGGACCTGCGCCCGCTGAAGGAGGCCACCGGCATCACCGTCGACGACGTCGCCAAGCGGCTGATCGACTTCGGCTTCCACGCGCCCACCATGTCGTTCCCCGTTCCGGGCACGCTCATGGTCGAGCCGACCGAGTCGGAGGACCTGGGCGAGCTGGACCGGTTCATCGAGGCCATGATCATGATCAAGGCGGAAGCGGATGCCGTGGCAGCCGGCCGCTGGCCGCATGACGACAATCCGCTGGTGAACGCACCGCACACCGCGGCCTCGCTGATCGCGGGGGAGTGGACGCACGCGTACACCCGCGAGGAGGCCGCGTACCCCGTGCGAACCCTGGTGGCGACGAAGTACTGGCCGCCGGTGCGCCGCATCGATCAGGCCTACGGCGACCGCCACCTGGTGTGCGCCTGCCCGCCGATCGAGGCGTTCGCCTGAGAACGCTCCCAGCCGAATCGCTCCGCCTCTGATTCCGGGTGGCGGGCGGTTCGGTTAAGACGTCATAACAGTTCGACCCCTGATTCTGCGCCGGGGACATCCGGCGCTTAGGATCGAAGCCATGCGCCGTCCTCGCAGACGAGGTCGGTACGTCGCTCTGAAGTCCATAGGAGGACACAAGTGAAGCGCAACAAGATCGCACTCGCCGGTGCGGCACTTCTGGTGGCGGGCATCACAGCCCTCGCCGGATGCTCGTCGGGCTCCAACCCGAAGCCGTCGAGCGACACCGGTTCCAACGCGAACATCGACCCCACGGCGATCATCTCGGCCAACGGCTCCGAGCCGCAGAACCCGCTGATCCCCACCAACACCAACGAGACCGGCGGCGGCAAGATCCTCGATGCCATGTTCGCGGGCCTCATCGGCTACGCGGCCGACGGCTCGGTCTACAACGACGTCGCCGAGAGCATCAAGGTCGACGACCCGCAGCACCTCACGGTCAAGCTCCGCAAGGGCGTGAAGTTCACCGACGGCACCGAGGTCAAGGCCGACAACTTCATCAAGGCGTGGAACTACGGCGCCCTGGCCGCCAACAAGCAGCTCTCCAGCTACTTCTTCGAGGACATCGAGGGCTTCGTCAGCACCGATGAGGTGTATGGCTCAGAAGGCGATCTGTCGGGCCTGAAGAAGGTTGACGACTACACCTTCACGATCGCGCTGAACAAGCCGGCCTCCGACTTCGCACAGCGCCTGGGCTACTCGGCCTACTTCCCGCTGCCCGACTCCGCCTTCAAGGACATGAAGGCGTTCGGTGAGCACCCGATCGGCAACGGCCCGTACAAGCTCGCCGGCGCCGACGCGTGGCAGCACAACGTGGGCATCAACCTGGTCAAGAACCCCGACTACGACGGCCCGGCTAAGGCGAAGAACGGCGGCCTGAACATCAAGTTCTACGCCTCGCAGGATGCGGCCTACGCCGACCTGACCGGCGACCAGCTCGACGTGCTGGACGCCATCCCGGACTCCGCATTCGCGACGTTCGAGTCGGACCTGGGCAAGCGCGCCGTGAACCAGCCCGCCGCCATCTTCCAGTCCTTCACCATCCCGGAGCGTCTGAAGCACTTCAGCGGTGAAGAGGGCCAGCTGCGTCGTCAGGCGCTGTCGATGGCCATCAACCGCGACGAGATCACCAAGGTGATCTTCGAGGGCACCCGCACCCCGGCCAGCGACTTCACCTCGCCGGTCATCGACGGATGGTCCGACTCGCTCAAGGGCGCCGACGTCCTGAAGTTCAACGAGAAGAAGGCCAAGGAGCTGTGGGCAGAGGCTGACAAGATCAGCCCGTGGGACGGCAAGTTCCAGATCGCTTACAACGCTGACGGCGGCCACCAGGCCTGGGTCGACGCGACCGTGAACTCGATCAAGAACGTCCTCGGCATCGACGCCTCCGGCGCTCCGTACCCGACGTTCAAGGAGCTGCGCTCCAAGGTCACCGACCGCACCATCGAGACCGCCTTCCGCACCGGATGGCAGGCTGACTACCCGGGTCTGTACAACTTCCTCGGACCGCTGTACGCGACCAACGCCGGTTCCAACGACGGTGACTACTCGAGCCCCGAGTTCGACAAGCTGCTCTCCGAGGGCATCTCGGCGACCGACCCGAAGGAAGCCAACGCCGACTACCAGAAGGCTCAGGAGGTTCTGCTGAAGGACCTGCCCGCCACGCCGCTGTGGTACTCGAACGTCGTCGGTGGCTTCGGCAAGAAGGTCAGCAACGTGAAGTTCGGCTGGAACTCCGTGCCGATCTACTCCGAGATCACGAAGTCCAAGTGATCCGCTGAGTCGAACGGGGCGGTGGTGACTCCACCACCGCCCCGTTTACTCTGCTTCCGAAACGAAAAAGGAGGTCGAGGGTGGCGTTCTACATCCTCCGACGGATCCTGCAGGCCGTCCCCGTGTTCTTCGGCGCGACCCTGCTGATCTATTTCATGGTCTTCGCGATGCCCGGCGACTCCATCGCCGCGCTCTTCGGCGACCACCAGCCGAGCCCGGCTCTGATCGACCAGCTGCGTGCGCAGTACCACCTCGACCAGCCGTTCATCGTGCAGTACTTCTTCTACATCACGGGCATCTTCCGGCTCGACTTCGGCACGAGCTTCTCCGGCCAGCCCGTCATCGAGGTGTTGTCCAGGACGTTCCCCGTCACCCTGCGACTGGCCGTCATGTCGGTCGCCATCGCCTTCGTCCTGGCGATCATCATCGGCCTGTTCTCGGCACTGGGCAAGGACGGCGTCTTCGACAACTCGATGCTCGTGCTCGCGCTGATCTTCGTCGCCCTGCCGATCTTCGTCCTCGCGTTCCTCGCCCAGTACTTCCTGGCCATCCAATTGGGGTGGTTCAGACCCACGGTGGGCGCCGACAACGACTGGGGCGATCTCTGGCTCCCGGCCATCGTGCTGGGGTTCAGCGTATACGCCACCAGCATGCGGCTCACGCGCTCGTCGACCATCGACACCCTCAATCAGGACTGGGTGCGCACCGCGTACAGCAAGGGCCTGCCCCGCCGCCGGGTGATCCCGGTGCACGTGCTGCGCAACTCGCTGATCCCGATGGTCACCGACCTGGGCACCGTGTTCGGCGTCCTCATGGTCGGTGCGACCGTCACAGAGGGCATCTTCAATGTGCCGGGCGTCGGCAACACGCTGTACCAGGCGATCATCCGCGGCGAGAACCCCACGGTGGTGTCGTTCGTCACCGTGTTCGTCGTCGTCTACGTGTTCATCAACATCGTCGTGGACCTGCTCTACGGCCTGCTCGATCCGAGGATCCGCTATGTCTCCAATTGACTCGAACAGCGAGCACTACGTCGCTCCGGTGGAGACGACCTCGGTGCGAGTCGATGTCGTCCGCATCGATGACAAGCCCAGCAACCTGTGGCTGGACGCCTGGCGCGACCTGCGGCGGCGGCCCGTGTTCTGGGTGTCGACGGCGTTCGTCCTCCTCGTGATCGTCGCCGCATTCGCCCCGACCCTGTTCACCAGCGTCTCGCCCACCGACGGCTGCACGCTCGCCAACAGCAACGGCGGGCCCAAGGCCGGCCACATCATGGGCTTCACCAGGCAGGGCTGCGACGTATACGCCCGCGTGGTCTGGGGCACCCGCACCTCGCTCATCGTCGGCGTGCTGGCGACGGTCATCGGCACGGTCATCGGCGTCGTGATGGGAGCCTTCGCCGGCTTCTACGGCGGTTGGCTGGACTCGCTGCTGTCACGCGTCGGCGACATCTTCTTCACGATCCCCTACATCATCGCCGCGGTGGTGGTGATGTCGGTACTGCCCGACCGCAACGTGTTCGTGCTGGCTTTCGCCATCGGCGGCTTCGCGTGGGCGGGCACGGCGCGCATCATGCGGGCCGAGATCCTGCGCGTCAAGCAGGAGGACTACGTGATGGGAGCCGAAGCCGTGGGCCTCTCGCGGTTCCAGACTCTGGTGGTACACGTGCTGCCCAACTCGATGGCCCCGGTCATCGTCGTGGCGACGCTGAGCCTGGCCGGGGCCATCGTGGCCGAGTCGGTGCTCGCCTTCCTCGGTGTCGGCCTCTCCGGCGTCATGTCGTGGGGCCTGGACATCAGCCAGGCGCAGACCAGCATCCGCACCGCTCCGATGGCCCTGTTCTGGCCGTCACTGGCGCTGACGCTGACCGTGCTGGCATTCATCACTCTCGGCGAGCTGCTGCGCGACGCCGTCGACCCGAAGGCGAGGGCCCAGCGATGAGCGCACCGCTTCTGACCGTCCGCGACCTGAAGGTCGCCTTCCGCAGCGGCAAGACGTCGCGCGAGGTGCTGCACGGCGTCAGCTTCGACATCTTCGCCGGTGAGACGCTGGCCATCGTGGGCGAGTCCGGTTCGGGCAAGTCGACGACGGCTGCAGCCATCATCGACCTGCTTCCCGGCACCGGCACGGTGACCGAGGGCAGCATCCACCTCGACGGCACCGACCTGACCAAGGCCGGCCGCTCGCAGATGGAGCACATCCGAGGACGGGACATCGGCTACGTGCCGCAGGACCCGATGTCGAACCTCAACCCGGTGTGGTCGATCGGCTTCCAGGTGAAGGAGGCCGTCCGCGCCAACGGGCTGGCGCAGGGCCGCAAGCAGGTGCACGACCGTGCCGTCGAGGTGCTCGTGCAGGCAGGCCTGAGCGACGCCGCGCGCCGCATGCACCAGTTCCCCCACCAGTTCTCCGGGGGGATGAAGCAGCGCGCGCTGATCGGGATCGGCCTGGCGGCCGACCCGAAGCTGCTGATCGCAGACGAGCCCACCAGTGCCCTGGACGTGACCGTGCAGCGGGTGATCCTCGATCACCTGGCTTCGCTGACCGCCGAACGAGGCACCTCGGTGCTGCTGATCACGCACGACCTCGGTCTGGCCGCAGAGCGCGCGGACCGCATCCTGGTGATGAATCAGGGCGAGATCGTCGAGGCCGGGCCCAGCGTCACGATCCTGACCAACCCGCAGCACCCGTACACCCAGCGGCTGGTCGCCGCGGCTCCCAGCCTGGCGTCCAAGCGCATCGGCGCGGACGTGCACGAGTCGGCGCCCGTCGACCCGAGCATCCCTGCGGTGGTCGAGGTGAAGAACCTCGTCAAGGATTACTCGATCCGCACGGGCGGGCTGCGCTCGGAGCAGTTCCGGGCGGTCGACGACGTGTCGTTCACGATCCAGCGCGGCACGACGCTGGCACTGGTGGGCGAGTCCGGCTCGGGCAAATCCACGGTGGCGAAGATGCTGCTGCAGTTGGAGAAACCCACCTCGGGCGATGTGTTCATCGACGGGCAGTCGGCCGTGGGGATGTCGCGCGCCGACATCTTCAAGCTGCGCCGACGCATGCAGCCGGTGTTCCAGAACCCCTACGGCTCGCTGGACCCGCTGCGCAGCATCGGCAGCCTCATCACCGAGCCCCTCGAGGTGCACCACGTGGGCACGAAGCAGGAGCAGCACCAGCGCGCGCTGGAGCTGCTGGAGAAGGTCGCCCTGCCGCGTGAGCTGGCCTGGCGCTACCCGAACGAGCTCTCCGGCGGTCAGCGGCAGCGCGTCGCGATCGCCAGGGCACTCGCCCTCCGTCCTGACATCATCGTGCTGGACGAGGCCGTCTCCGCTCTCGACGTGCTCGTGCAGGATCAGATCCTGCACCTGCTCTCCGACCTGCAGCACGAACTCGGACTGACGTACCTGTTCATCACGCACGACCTCGCGGTCGTGCGCGTCGCGGCCGACTTCGTCTGCGTCATGGAGAAGGGTCGCATCGTCGAGCAGGGCACGGTCGACGACATCTTCAGCAACCCCGCCGAGGAGTACACCCGGCGACTGCTGGATGCCATCCCCGGCGCCGACCTGCCGCTGGGCGGCGTGAGCTGATGGTCACCGCACGACCGCCCCGGGCGTTCCGCGCGACCGGGGCGGTCGTGCTGTTCGGGCTGTGCGCGGTGATGGCTGTCGTGCTCCTCGGCGATGCTGTGGTGCGGTCGGGCCCGGCGAATGCCGCCCTGCTCGCGCCGTGGCCCCTGCTGGTGGTGTGGGGCGTGTACGTGGTGGGCGTCGCCTCGGACGTGCGCGCCGACGCCACGGGTGTGCGCGTGCAGAACCTGCTCCGGCGCACGTGGGTGCCGTGGGGCAGGGTGGACAGGATCTCGATGCGCTGGCAGCTCGAGTTCGCCCTCTACGGCGGGGAGGTGCTCAGCAGCTTCGGCGGACCGGCGCGGTCGCGCCCCCGGCGCCTCGGCCCCGGCGGTGAGAAGGAGCGCGAGAACGCCGACGAGGAGGACGGCATCGCCGCCCTGCACCGGCTGCGCTCCGAGTCGCAGACGGACCGCGATGCCGTGATCGTGCGCGGCTGGGACTGGATATCGCTCGTCATCGGCCTCGCACTGGTGGTGTGGGCCGTCAACGCGGTCGCCGTCACGCACTGACGCGGGCCCCTCGACGAGCTCAGGTCCCAGCGGAATGGGCCGCTGGGCCTGTCGAGGCCTCACGGGGTCGCCGGCGGAATGGGTCGCTGGGCCTGTCGAAGCTCCGCCTCAGCTCGGCGTCCCGAACAGCGCCGGCCACAGAGCCGCTGCCCATGGGTACCCGACGAACGCTGCGGCGTCGATGAGGAAGTGCGCCACGAGGAACGGCAGCAGCCGGCCTCCGCGAGCGAACAGCCAGCCGAACAGCATCCCCATCGCGAAGTTCCCCACGAACGCACCCGGCCCCTGGTACAGGTGATAGCTGCCGCGCAGCAGGCTGGTGGCCAGGACGATCGGCCAGGTGCCCCAGCCCAGCTGCCGCAGTCGGCGGAACAGGTAGCCCAGCACGACGAACTCCTCCTGCACGGCCGCGCGCGCAGCCGACAGGACCAGGATCGGCACCGTCCACCAGTACGCGTTCAGGCCGCCGGGATCGACCGCGACGAACAGACCCAGTGCGCGGCCCAGCAGGTACAGGCCGAGGCCGGGGATGCCGATGGCCAGCACCAGCAGCACACCTCGGCCGATGTCGCGGCCGTACCGCGTTCCGCCCATGCCCAGCAGCGCCAGGTGCGGGCGGTGCGACTGCCACAGCAGGAAGCACACCAGCAGCACGGGGACGACCGCGAAGCCGATCGAGAGCAGCTGGTAGATGAGGTCGAAGACCTCCCTGCTGCTCTGCGAGGGGTTCAGCGTCGCAGTCTGGTCGGCCAGGGGAGTGCTCGAGGTGAACCGGTAGGCCAGCTGCACGATCGAGTAGATGGCGGACTGGCCGAGCCCCAGTGCCAGCACGATGGCGATCTCCCACCACAGCCGCGCGGGGGCAGCGGGCCGGTACTCCGTGCCTGGTTCCTGAGCCTGCCTGTCGATCACGATCTCGATGCTAGGGCCTGCTTTCAGGAACGCGCTGGCAGCCTGCGCTATTCTGGAACGTCAGCCCTGTGTCCGTTGCGGGCGACGAATCCACATCTCCCACTCCTTAGGACTTCTTGAATGGCGCACGCCCTCCGCTCTGACCTTCGAAACGTCGCGATCGTCGCACACGTCGACCACGGCAAGACCACGCTCGTCGACGCCATGCTCCGTCAGACCGGCTCCTTCGGCGAGCACGCGCACGTCGAGGACCGCGCCATGGACTCCAACGACCTGGAGCGCGAGAAGGGCATCACGATCCTCGCCAAGAACACGGCGATCACCTACAAGGGCATCCACACCGACACGCCCATCACCATCAACGTGGTGGACACCCCCGGTCACGCCGACTTCGGCGGCGAGGTCGAGCGCGGCCTGTCCATGGTCGACGGCGTGGTGCTGCTGGTGGATGCCTCCGAGGGCCCGCTGCCGCAGACCCGCTTCGTGCTGCGGAAGGCGCTCGAGGCCAAGCTGCCCGTCATCCTGCTGGTGAACAAGACCGATCGTGCCGACGCCCGCATCGCCGAGGTGGAGGCCGAGGCGCAGGACCTGCTGCTGGGCCTGGCATCCGACCTGGTCGACGACGTTCCCGACCTCGACGTCGATGCGCTGCTGGACGTGCCCGTGGTCTACGCCTCGGGTCGTGCCGGCGCAGCATCCCGCAACCGCCCCGCCAACGGCGAACTGCCCGACAACGACGACCTCGAGCCGCTGTTCGAGGCCATCCTCGAGCACGTGCCGGCGCCGTCCTACGACGACGAGGCCCCACTGCAGGCGTGGGTCACCAACCTCGACTCCTCCTCGTTCCTGGGCCGTCTGGCTCTGCTGCGCGTCTTCAACGGCACGCTCAAGAAGGGCCAGACCGTGGCCTGGGTGCGTCAGGACGGCACCACACAGAACGCGCGCATCACCGAGCTGCTGATGACCAAGGCGCTGGAGCGCTTCCCGGCCGAGTCCGCGGGCCCCGGCGACATCGCCGTGATCGCGGGCTTCCCCGACATCATGATCGGCGAGACCATCGCCGACCCCGAGGACGTGCGCCCGCTGCCGCAGATCCACGTCGACGAGCCGTCGATCTCGATGACCATCGGCACGAACACGTCGCCGCTGGTCGGCAAGGTCAAGGGCCACAAGCTCACCGCCCGCATGGTCAAGGACCGCTTGGATCGCGAGCTGGTCGGCAACGTGTCGCTGCGCGTGAACGAGATCGGACGTCCCGACGCGTGGGAGGTGCAGGGTCGCGGCGAGCTGCAGCTGGCCATCCTCGTCGAAAACATGCGCCGCGAGGGCTTCGAGCTCACCGTCGGCAAGCCGCAGGTCGTCACCCGCAAGATCGACGGCAAGGTGCACGAGCCCTACGAGCACCTCACCGTCGACGTGCCCGAGGAGCACCTCGGCGCCGTCACCCAGTTGATGGCCAACCGCCGCGGCCGCATGGACAACATGATCAACCATGGCACCGGGTGGATCCGCATGGAGTTCATCGTGCCGGCGCGCGGGCTGATCGGCTTCCGCACGGAGTTCCTCTCCATCACCCGCGGCACCGGCATCGCCAACGCCATCGCGTACGGCTACGACGAGTGGGCCGGCTCCATCGTGGCCCGCCAGAACGGGTCCATCGTGGCCGACCGCGCGGGCGTCGCCACCCCGTTCGCCATGATCGCCCTGCAGGAGCGCATGTCGTTCTTCGTGCGACCGACCGAGGAGGTCTACGAGGGCATGGTCGTGGGCGAGAACTCCCGCGCCGATGACATGGATGTGAACATCACCAAGGAGAAGAAGCTCACCAACATGCGCTCCTCCACGGCCGACACGTTCGAGTCGATGACCCCGCCGCGCATCCTGTCGCTGGAGGAGTCGCTGGAGTTCGCCCGCGAGGACGAGTGCGTCGAGGTGACCCCGGATGCCGTCCGCATCCGCAAGGTCGTGCTCGACCAGACCATCCGCGGCCGTGAGGCGTCGCGCCTGAAGCGCCAGGACGCCAACGCCAACGCCTGACGCCCTGTTCTCGAGACCCCTTCCGGATCGCGGCCCTGGCGGGCCACGACCCGGGAGGGGTCTCGGCGTTCATGCCGGAGGTCGCCTGCGGGAAAGATAACGAACCCATAACACATGTTCTTGGGAGCGGAGCATCCGGATTCCCACGAACCAGCCACGGAATGTCCAGGTCCGTGGCATGTTCCGCCCAGGCGGGGCTGGAATGCTCGGAACTCGTGCCCGGGCAGTACGCTCCCGATGAGCGAGCCCCTGATGGGACCGGGCCGACGACGACCCGAAAGTCGAACCCCATGCTGGATACCCTCAACACCCGTGCGTCCCGTCGGGTGAGCGCTGCTTCGTCCGCCCACTCGGCCCTGCGCCGCCCCCTCATCGGCCTCGCCGTCGGTGCGGTGCTGGCAGGCATCGCCGCGACCGGCGTCATGGCCGCACCCGCGCTGGCCGCCCCCAGTGCCAAGGACGTGCACAAGGCCGCCGTCGTGGAGCAGGACGGCCGCATCGCGCTGACCAACGCCGTGGCGCTGAACCACGTCGTCGAGCAGTCCGGTCTGCAGACCCCCTCCACCTTGACGGAGGTGAGCGTCGCCACCCTCACCCGCGACGTGAAGGCCATCGCCGGAGCGGATGATGCCAGTGCCGAGCAGCTGGCGGATCTCACCGAAGACGTCATCCGCAGCACCGTGCGCGTGCAGCAGGGCACTGCGGCGCTGCAGAACGAGCTCAGCGAGGCGAAGGACGCCCAGGCCGCCGAAGAGGCGGCCAAGCAGGCGGAGGCTGAGCGCATCGCTGCGGAGCGGGCGGCTGAGCAGCAGCGCCAGGCCGCGGCTGCACTGGCGGCTGCCAACACTCCGGACGGCGCGAAGGCCACCGCACGCCGGCTCGCGGCCGACCGCTACGGCTGGGGTGAGGGGCAGTTCGCCTGCCTGTCGAGCCTCTGGAACAAGGAGTCCAGCTGGAACTATCAGGCCTACAACCGCAGCGGCGCCACCGGTATCCCCCAAGCGCTGCCCGGCAGCAAGATGGCCAGTGCCGGCGCCGACTGGCGCACCAACGCGGCCACGCAGATCTCCTGGGGTCTGGACTACATCAAGCGCGCGTACGGCTCGCCCTGCGCGGCGTGGTCGCACTCCCGCGCCGTGAACTGGTACTGATCGTCATCGCAGCTCGCTGATCAGCACGGCGCTGGTGCCGGTCTCCCGTGCCTCGAACAGGTGCGGGGCGTCTCCCGGGTACGACAGGTAGTCGCCCGGATGCAGCAGCTCGGGCTGGTCTGCGGGGCCGATCAGCGCTTCGCCGCTGATGAGTACCACGTGCTCGGTGGTGCCGTTGCGGTGGGGGAGCGAACGGCGGGGCTCGCCGAGCTCGGCCTGGATCAGGTAGATGTCGCGCCGCGTTCCCGGTGCCGCGGCCGAGAGGAGCGTCGCCAGGTAGGGGGAAGCCGCCGAGGGCACGCCCGCATGATCGCCGAGGCGGATCAGCCGCGGAGCTGCCGTGCGCTCGTCCACGAGGGTCGAGAAAGGAATGCCGAGGGCATCGCCGAGCGCCCACAGCGTCTCCACGCTGGGGTTGGCGGCCCCTGTCTCGAGCTGCGACACGGTCGCCTTCGAGACCCCCGCCCGCCGGGCCAGCTCCGACACCGAGATGCCGGCGGCCTCGCGCTCGCGGCGCAGGGAATGGGCGATGCGTTCACGCAGATCCATGTGTTCAGTATGCCAAACGCTCGTTCGATTTGACGGACACTCGCAGAATGTTCAGAATGATGATCATGCGTTCAGTGGAGCGAACAGAGACGGATGCCGTCCGGCACCCCTCGCGCGAGGTGTGGCGCGAGGGGATGGGCGTGGCCATCGCCACCAGCGCCTACGGCATCTCCTTCGGCGCGCTGGCCGTGGCATCCGGCCTGGATGTCTGGCAGACCTGCGTGCTGAGCCTCGTGATGTTCACCGGCGGCTCGCAGTTCGCCTTCATCGGTGTGCTCGGCGCCGGCGGGCTGGCTGCACTGCCCTCCGCCGTCGCATCCGCGGCGCTGCTCGGCGTGCGCAACGTGGCGTACGGCATGCGGATGTCGGGCATCATCGGCCGTGGGTTCCTCAAGCGCGCCGCCGCCGCGCAGATCACCATCGACGAGTCCACCGCCGTCGCGATCTCCCAGGACGACCCGAGGCTCGGCCGTCTGGGGTTCTGGATCACGGGCCTGGGCGTGTTCGTCGGCTGGAATCTCACCACCCTGGCGGGGGCGCTGCTGGGAGACGTGCTGGGCGACCCGAAGGCGTGGGGTCTGGATGCGGCGGCCGCCGCCGCCTTCCTGGCACTGCTGTGGCCTCGCCTCAAGGAGCGCCAGGCAGTGGCAGTCGGTGTGGCGGCGGCCGTCGTCGCGGCTGTGCTCACGCCGGTGCTCATGCCCGGCCTGCCGGTGCTGGTGGCCGCCGTGGTCGCGATCGTCGTCGGCTGGTTCAACTGGCTCGGGCGCGATGCGGCTCCCGCCCGCGAGGAGGCTGTGAAGTGACCATCTGGAGCGCCGTGCTGCTGGCCGCGTGCATCTGCGTGGGGCAGAAGCTCATCGGATACCTCGTGCCCGCCAAGCTGCTCGAGGCGCCGCGCACCGCGCGCATCTCCGACCTGCTGACCGTGGCGCTGCTGGGGGCGCTGGTCGCCGTGCAGTCACTGGGCGCAGGGCAGGCGATCCTCGTGGATGCCAGGGTGCCTGCGGTGCTGGTCGCCGCGGGCCTGCTGTGGATGCGGCAGTCGTTCCTGGTCGTCGTCGCCGCGGCGGCCGCCGTGGCCGCTCTACTGCGGCTGGTGGGCTGGGCCGCCTGAGCGGGGGTGCGCTCACAGCATCCGCCGCTACGCTGGCCCCGTGCGCTCCGCCCTGTCCCGTGGTCTGTCCTGGCTCGCCGCAGCCCTCGTCGGTGCGGTCTACGGTGTCGCGGCGACCATCGCGCACAGTTACACGCTGGGTCCGGTCCCGGTGGGGCTGATCCTCGGAACCGTGGCCTGTGCGGCGCTGCTCGTCGCGCTGCGCGCCCTCACCGGCGACCGCTGGGCGGCTCTCGCCGCCGGCATCGGGATGCTGGGGATGCTGCTGGCCATCTCTCAGCGCGGACCTGGGGGATCCGTGGTCGTGCCGAACACGGCGCTGGGCAACATCTGGATGTACCTCGCAGCGGGCATCGTGGTGCTCGTGGTGATGTGGCCGGACATGGCCAGGCTGCGCGCGCTGTCGGCATCCGCCGCCGGGGCGGGCCGGGATGGCGCCCGCTCGTCGTAGACTTGAGGCGTGACGTATGTGATCGCCCTTCCCTGCGTCGACGTCAAGGACCGCGCCTGCGTCGATGAATGCCCCGTGGACTGCATCTACGAGGGGGAGCGGATGCTCTACATCCACCCTGACGAATGCGTGGACTGCGGCGCCTGCGAACCGGTCTGCCCCGTCGAGGCGATCTTCTATGAGGACGACCTGCCCGAGGAGTGGGCGGACTACTACAAGGCCAACGTCGAGTTCTTCGACGAGCTCGGCTCCCCGGGCGGCGCAGCCAAGGTCGGCGTGCTGCCCTACGACCACGCACTGGTCTCCGCGCTCCCGCCACAGGTGCAGTGAGTGGGAGTCCGCGACCTCGCGAACTATCCCTGGGATGCCGTCGAGCCGTACCGGGATCGCGCAGCCGGGCATCCTGACGGCATCGTCGACCTCTCGATAGGCTCGCCCGTCGATCCCACGCCCGAGATCATCCGCCGGGCGCTGGCCGAAGCCACCGACGCGCACGCCTACCCGCAGACCGTCGGGACTCCCGCGCTGCGCGAGGCCATCGTCGACTGGTATGCGAGGCGCCGGGGCGTGCCGGATCTCGCCGTCGGCAACGTGCTGCCCACGATCGGCTCCAAGGAGCTCGTGGCGCTGCTGCCCCTGCTGCTCGGGCTGGGTGTGGGGGACGTCGTCGTGCATCCGCGGGTCGCGTACCCCACCTACGCGGTCGGCGCGACGACCGTCGGGGCCACGCCGCTGGCGATCGACGACCCGGCCGACTGGCCTGTGGGTGCGAAGCTCATCTGGATCAACACACCGGGAAACCCCGACGGGCGCACCTGGAGCGTCAGCGAGCTCCAGGTCGCCGTCGCGCGGGCGCGCGAGCTCGGCGCCGTGCTGGCCAGCGATGAGTGCTACGCCGAGCTCGGATGGGACGGCCCCTGGGCCTCCGAGCCCATCCCCTCGGTGCTGGACCCTCGGGTCACCGGCGGCACCAGGGCGGGGCTGCTGAGCGTGTACTCGCTGAGCAAGCAGTCCAACCTGGCGGGTTATCGCGCGGCCCTGCTGGCGGGCTGCGCGCGCATCGTCGGGGATCTGCTCACGGCGCGCAAGCACCTGGGCCTCATGCCTCCCGCTCCCGTGCAGCATGCGATGGCCGTCGCCCTGCGCGACGACGACCACGTGGCCGCGCAGAAGGAGCTGTATCGCGCGAGGCGCGAGCTGCTGGTGCCGGCCGTTCGGGCTGCGGGGTTCCGCATCGACGGCTCGGAGGCGGGCCTGTACCTGTGGCTCACCGAGGGCCGTGACGCGTGGGACTCGATGGGGAGGCTGGCTGATCTCGGCATCCTGGCGGGTCCCGGGCACTTCTACGGCGATCACTCCGGCGATCATGTGCGCGTCTCGCTGACGGCTCCGGGGGAGCGCGTGGCTGCCGCAGCGGCTCGGCTGAGGGCATCCGCGCGCTGAAATTGTCGGAATCTGCTATTGGAAGCCCGATCTCTTGGTGGATGTCACAGTAGGCCCGGCACGCGGCTAGGCTGTAAAAGCGATGCGGTCGGGTTCCGACAGGCGCCCTGCGCCACACATCGTCCAAGACGACACAGACGCAGCAGGAGGTAGGCGTGAGCGCAGCTCAGCCTGACAAGGCGACCCTCTCGATCGGCGACACCACCGCGGAGTTCCCGGTGCTGCCCTCGACCAGCGGGAACGCCAGCATCGACTTCTCGACTCTCACCCGCCAGACCGGGTTGACGGCCCTGGACTACGGGTTCGTGAACACGGCTTCGACCAAGTCGGCCATCACGTTCATCGACGGCGACAAGGGCATCCTGCGCTACCGCGGCTACCCGATCGAGCAGATCGCGAAGAACTGCAGCTACCTCGAGACGGCGTGGCTGCTCATCTACGGCGAACTGCCCACGGCATCCGAGCTGGCCGAGTTCGATGACAAGATCCGCCGGCACACGCTGCTGCACGAGGACCTCAAGCACTTCTTCACCGCACTGCCGCACACCGCGCATCCCATGTCGGTGCTGTCCTCGGCGGTGGCCGCGCTCTCGACGTACTACGAGGGCCAGACCGACCCCGCCAACCCCGAGCACGTCGAGCTGAACATGGTGCGGATGCTGGCCAAACTGCCGGTCATCGCCGCGTACGCGCACAAGAAGAGCGTCGGCCAGGCGTTCCTCTATCCCGACAACTCGCTGAGCTTCGTCGACAACTTCCTCAAGCTCAACTTCGGCGTGCAGTCCGAGGAGTACGAGGTCAACCCCGTCATGTCGAAGGCGCTCGAGCTGCTGCTGATCCTGCACGAGGACCACGAGCAGAACGCCTCCACCTCCACCGTGCGCCTGGTCGGCTCGACCGGCGCCAACCAGTTCGCCTCCATCTCCGCCGGCATCCAGGCGCTCTCCGGCCCGCTGCACGGCGGCGCCAACGAGGCCGTGCTGACGATGCTCGGTCAGATCCGCGAGTCGGGTCAGAGCGTGCAGCGCTTCGTGGAGCGGGTGAAGAACAAGGAGGACGGCGTCAAGCTGATGGGCTTCGGACACCGCGTCTACAAGAACTACGACCCGCGCGCCAAGCTCGTCAAGGAGGCCGCTGACGAGGTGCTCGCCGAGCTGGGCGTGCAGGATCCGCTGCTGGACCTGGCCAAGGAGCTCGAGGAGATCGCCCTCGCGGACGACTACTTCAAGGAGCGTCGCCTGTACCCGAACGTCGACTTCTACACCGGCGTGATCTACAAGGCCATGGGCTTCCCGACCCGCATGTTCACCGTGCTGTTCGCCATCGGCCGCCTGCCCGGCTGGCTGGCGCAGTGGCGCGAGCTGAACCTCGACCCGCAGACCAAGATCGGCCGCCCGCAGCAGCTGTACATCGGCGCACCGGAGAGGCAGTTCCCGACGCGCTGACTGGAGCTCACCGCGCAGGTGCGTGGTGACGACGCCGCAGCGAGTGATGCGAGTCCTTGATCGCAGTGAGGTGCTCGCGCCCCATAGAATCCGTGCATGACTGACGACTTCTTCGATGGAACCGTGCAGCAGATGAACGGGCTCATGGCGCTGTTCGGCGTGGTGTTCGCCGCCGTGGTGATCTTCATGATCATCAGCGGCGTGCGCAAGTGGAAGGCCGCCAAGGACGCGGGTTACGACCCGCTGGCGATGGACACGCAGATCGCCGCCCAGCTGGGACGCAGCGAGCTGCTGCGCCCCGCCGGTGCGACGGGTGCCGATGCGTCGCAGAAGTCGATCGAGGAGCGGCTCGCCGAGCTCGACGACCTGCACGCACGAGGTGTGATCTCGGATGCCGAGCACGCGGCCGCTCGTGCGAGGACGCTGGAGGGCTGAGCCGACGACCGGCGGTTCTGAGCCGGGCCTGGTGCACTTCGGGGGTCGGGGCGGCCCCCGAAGTGCGTGCGGTGGACGCGGGTGAGCGGATGCGAGCGGAGCGGATGCCGGAGGCGTCGGCCCTGGTGCTCAGTGGCCCTGCGGGCGGCTGGCGCGGCGCGAACCGGTGCGACGGCCGGCCTGCTGCTGACCGGCCGGGCGCGCGGCGCCGTCTCGGTGCTGGCCGGCCGGACGCGAAGCCTGGTGCTGGCCGGCGGGAGCGCCGGTCTGGGTGCTGTAGCGGGTCTGGCTGCCCTGTGAACGTGCGGGGGAGTGGTCGGCGGCATCCTGACGCCGACCGCCGCGCTGGCGCTGACCGGAACCCGACCGTGCGCTGTCCGAACGCCCGCTCTCGGCGCGCTGTCCGCCGCGGCGACCGCGTGAGCGACCGGCAGACCGGCCGTCGCCCGGCTGGCCCTGGGCCGGCTTGGCCTTCGGCTTGCCCTGCGGCTGCTTGGGTGCGGGCACGTACGCGATCTTCGCAGCGCGCTCGCCGACGAGCTCGTCGATGATGGCGGGGGTGACGTCCTCCAGCGGGGCGGTGATCTGCGCCTTGCGCAGGATGTCCTTCACGTCGCGGCGCTGCTCGGGCAGTGTCACCGTGACGACCGTGCCGGCCTCGCCGGCACGCGCCGTGCGGCCGGAGCGGTGCAGGTACGCCTTGTGCTCGACAGGCGGGTCCACGTGCACGACCAGCTCGACGTGGTCGACGTGCACGCCCCGGGCGGCCACGTCGGTGGCCACCAGCACGCGCACGCCGCCGTCGGCGGGGTCGGCGTTGAACGCGGCGAGGTTGCGCTCGCGGGCGTTCTGACCCAGGTTGCCCTGCAGATCGACGGCGGGGATGCCCGATGCCGTCAGCTGCTTGGCGAGCTTCTTGGCGTGGTGCTTGGTGCGGGTGAACAGGATGCGGCGTCCGGTGCCCGAGGCCAGTGCGGTGACCAGATGCTTCTTGGCGTCGGCGTCGGCGGCCACCAGAACCCGGTGCGTCATCTCGCCGACCGGCACGCTGGACTCGTCGACCTCGTGGCTGACCGCGTCGTGCAGGAACTTCCGTGCGAGGGTGTCGATGCCGTGGTCGAGGGTGGCGCTGAAGAGCAGGCGCTGCCCGTTGCTCGGGGTGGCGGTCAGGATGCGTGTGACGCCCGGCAGGAAGCCCAGGTCGGCCATGTGGTCGGCCTCGTCGAGCACGGCCACCTCCACGGCATCCAGCGAGACGACACCCTGCTTCATCAGGTCCTCGAGGCGGCCGGGGCACGCGACGACGATGTCGACGCCGGCGCGCATGGCCTGCTCCTGCGGGCGCTGGCTCACGCCGCCGAAGACGGTGGTCACGCGCAGGCCGACGGCCTTCGCCAGCGGTGCGATCGTCGCGGCGATCTGCGACGCCAGCTCGCGGGTGGGCGCCAGCACGAGGCCGCGCGGGTGGCCCGCGCGGTGCGCGGAGCGGGAGGCCGCCAGTCGTGCGACCAGGGGGAGGGCGAACGCGATGGTCTTGCCGCTGCCCGTGCGGCCGCGGCCCAGCAGGTCGCGTCCGGCGAGGGAGTCGGGGAGGGTGTCGCGCTGGATGGCGAACGCCTCGGTCTTGCCGTCGGCGGCCAGCACGTCGGCGAGGACGGCGGGCACGCCGAGATCGATGAAGGAAGTCATAGGGGTACTCCGGGAGAAGGCGCAGGTTTTCTGCGGAAATGGGGCGACGGCGCGGGTTCGCGCATCGGTTCGCCGCTCGAGATGTGACCGCGGCCCGGGTGCCGGGGCGGAAGCGTGTCGACGACGCAGACGTCTCGCTTCACGAGGAACGTCGACTCAACCCTAACAGTCCTGCCCGGTTGTCCCTGGACGTACGCCGACACCCCGTCGTGTCGCCCACTCCCCGGCCTGCAGACGCCCATAGGTCGGGTGTCGGCGGTAGGGCGGGTCTCGGCAAGAGGGCAGACGGCACGATCAGGCGTGCAGGGCCGCGTTGAGGGTCACTCCCTGACCGGCCCGCCGCCTGGCCTCGATGGCGCCGGTGATGGAGTTGCGCCAGAACAGCAGCCCGTCGCGCCCGGACAGGGTCACGGCTTTCACCGCGGGGCGGCGGCCGTCGGCATCCTTCGGCTCGTCGACCAGCACCACCTTGGTGCCGGCCGTCAGGTACAGGCCCGCCTCGACGATGCAGTCATCGCCCAGCGAGATCCCCACTCCGGAGTTCGCGCCCAGCAGCGTGCGTGCGCCGATCGACACGCGCTGCGTGCCTCCGCCGGAGAGCGTGCCCATGATGGACGAGCCGCCGCCGACGTCGCTGCCGTCGCCGACCACCACGCCCTGCGAGATGCGACCCTCGACCATGGAGGCGCCCAGTGTGCCGGCGTTGTAGTTCACGAATCCCTCGTGCATGACGGTGGTGCCCGGGGAGAGATGCGCACCCAGGCGCACGCGTGAGGCATCCGCGATGCGCACGCCTGCGGGCTGCACGTAGTCGGTGAGGCGGGGGAACTTGTCCAGCCCTTGCACCTGGATGCCATGCCGCTGCAGCCGCGGGCGCAGCCGCGCCGCGTCGGCGGGCAGCATCGGTCCGGCATTGGTCCATGCCACGATCGAGAGGTGCGCGAAGATGCCGTCCAGATTCACCTCGTTGGGGCGCACCAGCAGGTGCGAGAGCGCGTGCAGCCGCAGGTAGGCATCCTCGGTCGAGGCGACCGCGGCATCCAGATCGATGCTCAGCGCGACCCGCTCCACGATCACGGCGCGGCGCTCATCGGGGCCGGCGTCCAGGCTCAGGGACTCGGACCCCGAAAGGTCATCTGGCAGCTCTCCGAGCCCCAGCGCGGGGAACCAGGCATCCAAGACGGTGTGATCGGATGCGATCGTGCGGAGGCCCGTGCCCCAGGCGGTGCGCGCAGTGCTCATGCTGCAACGGTAGCGCGGCAGGTCTCATGCGCGCTGGGCGTGTGACGCACGGTTTAGTGTGGGGGATATGGTGCTCGATCTGACTGCGTCCGCCGCTGACATCACTCGCGCGATCTGCGACATCCCCAGCGTCTCGGGCACGGAGCGCGCGCTGGCCGATGAGATCGAGCAGACCATGCGCGCCTACCCTCATCTGGAGGTGTCACGGCACGGCAACACCGTCGTCGCGCGCACGAACCTCGCCCTTCCTCAGCGGGTCGTGATCGCCGGGCACATCGACACCGTGCCGATCAACGACAACGTGCCCACCCGCACCGTGCAGATCGACGGCGTCGATCACCTCTGGGGTCGCGGCACCGTCGACATGAAGGCCGGCGTGGCCGTGCAGCTGAAGCTCGCCGCCGAGCTGACCTCCTCCGAGGCCGACATCACGTGGATGTGGTACGACAACGAAGAGGTCGACGAGGCGCGCAACGGCCTGTTCCTGCTGGCGAAGGATCGCCCTGACCTGTTCGCGGCCGACTTCGCCATCCTCGGCGAGCCCTCCGACGGCAGGGTGGAGGGCGGCTGCAACGGCACCCTGCGCGCCATCGTGCGCACCCGCGGGGTGCGCGCGCACAGTGCACGCTCCTGGGTGGGGGAGAACGCCATCCACGGCGCGGCGCCCATCCTCGCGCGCCTGGCCGAGTACCGCGCCCGCGAGATCACCGTCGAGGGCCTCGGGTACCGCGAGGGGCTCAACGCCGTCAGCATCCGCGGCGGTGTGGCGGGCAACGTCATCCCGGACCTCTGCGAGGTCGAGGTCAACTACCGCTTCGCGCCCAGCAAGAGCGTGGCGGATGCCGAGGCGCACGTGCGCGCCGCGTTCGACGGGTTCGAGGTGGAGATCACGGATGCCGCCGCCGGTGCGCGCCCGGGGCTGGACGCCCCCATCGCGCAGCGGTTCCTGGCCGCAGTGGGAGGGCAGGCGCACGCCAAGTACGGCTGGACCGACGTGGCGCGGTTCTCGGCTATGGGCGTGCCCGCGGTCAACTACGGCCCCGGCGATCCGCACCTGGCGCATCACGATGAGGAGCGGGTTCCCCTGGCGCAGATCGATGCTGTCGAACGCGGGCTGCGCGCGTGGCTGACGGGCGCCTGATCCCGGCGCTGCGCGGCTGGGCGCGGCTGCCCGTGATCGGTCGCATCGCGCTGATCTACGTGGCCGCCCGGCTGGTGACGACCGGTCTCCTGCTGCTGGCCTCCGGATTCTCGACCTCGGTCTCCCGGTTCGGGATCGCGCCGAGCCTGCGCGACTACGTGCTCGGCTGGGATGCGCAGTGGTACTGGTGGGTGGCCGTGACCGGCTACCCGCACACGCTCCCGCTGACGGATGCCGGTGACATCGCCGAGAACGCGTGGGCGTTCCTGCCGATCTACCCGTGGGTGGCGAACATCGCCGGCTTCGGCGACTGGGCGGCGGGCGCCGTGCTGGTGTCGCTGGTCGCGGGCTTCCTGGCGAGCCTGGTGCTGCACCGGCTGCTGCGCCCTCGGATCGGCGCCTCCGCGGCGATGTGGGCGGTGGCGTTCTTCGCCTCGGGCCCGTTGGCGGCGATGTTCCAGGTCGGCTATGCGGAGGCGCTCTTCGTCCTGCTCCTGCTGCTGGCGCTGGACCTCGTGGCGCGGCGCCGCTACGCCTGGCTGTACGCGGTGCTTCCGGTGATGGGGTTCACCCGCCCCGGCATCCTGGCGTTCGCCCTGTTCCTGGGGCTGCACGGCATCGTGCGGTGGCTGCACCGTGCGCGCGAGCCGCTGCCGGTGCGCCACATCGTGCACATCATCGCGCTCGGCGCGCTGGCCGTCGTCGTCGGCTTCGCCTGGCAGGTGATCGTCGGCATCGTCACGGGCGACCCGTCGGCGTATCTGAAGACCGAGCTGGCGTGGCGTCGCAACTGGCTGCTCGAGCCGAGCACCGAGTTCCTCCCGTTCGAGGGGTTCGTGCGCGGCGCGGAGTTCTGGGCGGGGCAAGCGGGGATGCCCGGCTGGACCGGCTGGGTGGTGCTGGCGCTGCTGGTGGCGGGAGCCGCGGCGGTGCTGCTGAGCTCGGCGTCGGTGCGCAGGCTCGGCTCCGACATCCGTCTGTGGAGCGCGAGCTATCTGCTGTATCTGCTGGCGGTGTTCTTCCCGCAGTCCTCGACGCTGCGGCTGCTCATGCCGCTGACACCGCTGTGGGGTGCGCTGGCGGTGCCGCGCTCGCGCCGGTACCGATGGGGGATGCTGGCGCTGTGCGTGCTCGCGCAGTGGCTGTGGATTCTGTCGATGTACGGCCTGGCATCCACGTTCTACCAGGTTCCATAGTCGGATCAGAGAGTCCGCACAGGCCGTCTGACCGGCGATTGTTGCGGGTGGCATGTCTCCGGCGCATGCTGACGATAAACTTGGTGCATACCACCGAGCGAAAGGATGCCGCGATGGCAGCGATGAAGCCGAGGACTGGCGACGGACCGATGGAGGCCGTGAAGGAGGGGCGTCTCATCATCGTGCGAGTTCCGCTCGAAGGCGGCGGCCGTCTGGTCGTCTCCGTGAACGATGCAGAGGCCAAGGAGCTCCACGACGTGCTTGGCGCCGTCGTGGCGGCGGTCTGACCGGAGAGCACAGTAGAAGGGGCGGTGGGCGACCACCGCCCCTTCTCGTGTCTTCGGCGGCTGCTCGTGCGTCCGCGCCGCGAGGGACTCTGCGCCGGGCTCAGACCGAGATGCGCGAGAGCTGCAGCAGACCCTCCCCGGTTGTGGAGAGCGCAGCCAGCACGGCCGGCGACTCCTGGGTCTCCTGCACCAGCGATCGGTACGCGCTGGTGACGGCATCGCGCTGCACGGGGTCGGCCACGCGTCCGCCGGCCAGCACCCGCGGCACGAGCACCAGCCCGCCGGGCCGGGCCAGACGCAGGCCGTGCTCGACGTACTCGATGACGTTCTCGGGGTCGGCGTCGACGAGCACGATGTCGTAGGACGCCTCGTTCATGCGCGGCAGGACATCCGCTGCGCGCCCGGTGATGAACCGAGCCCTCGCGGAGGGGATCTTCGCCTCGGCGAAGGCCTGCCTGGCCGCCGCCAGGTGCTCGGGCTCGTTGTCGATGGTGGTCAGCACAGCCTGCGGGGCGCCGCGCAGCAGCCACAGGCCGGAGACTCCGGCGCCGGTGCCGATCTCGACGATGGATCGGGCCGTGACGCTCGCGGCCAGCACCGCGTACTCGGCGCCGACGACCGCGCTGATCGGCGCAGCGCCGAGCTCGAGCGCATGGGCGCGGGCACGGGAGATGGCTGCGGGTTCGACGGTCGTCTCGCGGGCGAATCGGGCGTTCGCGTCGTGTTCGCTCATGGGGTTCTCCAGACGAATCGGGTCATAGACAGCGTAAGCGTCCGCGGTGGATGCCGTGGGCAGGCGCGGCGGGTAGCCTAAGGGGATGGAGTTCGGCCTCACCTTCGACAAGCTGCTGCTGATCGGCCTTGTCGCGGTGCTCATCATCGGCCCTGAGCGCCTGCCGAAGGCCGCTGAGGCGTTCTCCAAGGTCGTCCGTCGCGTGGGGGAGTACCTGCGCGACACCAAGGACAAGATGAAGGACGAGCTGGGTCCGGAGATCGACGAGGTCGACTGGCGCAAGCTGGATCCCCGCCAGTACGACCCGCGCCGCATCATCCGCGATGCGCTGTTCGAGGAGCCGTCGTTCGACAGCGCGCCGAGCGCTCCGAGCGCTGCCGTGACCTCGAACCCGTTCACGGCCGACCCGGTCGCCGAGTCGGCCTCGCCGAGCCGCCAGCCCAGGACGCGCGAGTTCTTCACCCGGGCCACGCCTCCGCCGTTCGACGCCGAGGCCACCTGATCCGCTGACCCGACGGTCAGATCAGCCGCATCGGCAGCGAGCGTCCCGGCAGATCGCGACCGCGGTGCGCGATGGTGCGGGCGAGCTCGATGATGGCCTGCGCCGCGGCATCCTCCGGGTGGTCCAGCACCACCGGCATCCCGGCATCCCCGCCCACGCGCAGCGCGGGGCTGAGCGGGATGGATGCCATGAGCGGAACCTCCTCGGCGGGCGCGCCCTGGTCGCCGGGCGCGCTGAGCGCCGCGGAGACCTCGGCGCCGCCGCCGGTGCCGAACAGGTCGATGACGGTGCCGTCGGGCAGGGTGTACGGCGCCATGTTCTCGACGACGCCGATCACATGCTGCCCGGTGCGGCGGGCGACCAGCCCGCTGCGGATGGCCACCTCCGACGCCGCGCGCTGCGGCGTGGTGACCACGAGCACCTCGGCGTGCGGCAGCAGCTGCCCGATCGTGATGGCGATGTCGCCCGTGCCGGGCGGCATGTCGATGAGCAGCACGTCCAGGTCGCCGAAGAACACGTCGGTGAGGAACTGCTTCACGGTGCGGTGCAGCATGGGCCCGCGCCACGCCACCATCGCCTCGCCGTCGCGCAGGAACATCCCGATCGAGATGGCCTTCACGTCGTGGGCGACCGGCGGCAGCATCATGTCGTCGATGCGCGTGGGCTGCGTTCCGGGAGCGATGCCGAGGAGCCCCGGGATCGAGAAGCCGTGCACATCGGCATCCACCAGCCCCACACGCAGGCCCTGATGGGCGAGGGCGGCGGCGAGATTCGCGGTGACGGTGGACTTGCCCACGCCGCCCTTGCCGCTGGTGACGAGGATGACGCGGGTGAGCGAGTCCTTGGTGAACGGGATCTCCCTGGCGGGACGGCCGTCGCGCAGCTTCTCGGTGAGGGCACGGCGCTCGAAGGGCGTCATGACGCCCACCTGCACGTCCACGTCGGTGATGCCGGGGACGGCAGCGGCGGCATCCCGCACGTCCTGCTCGATGCGGCGCGCCATCGGGCATCCCACGATCGTGAGCACGATGGCGACGTCGGCGTGCGTACCGTCGACGGAGACGGTGCGCACCATGTCCATGTCGCCGATGGGGCGGCGGAGCTCGGGGTCCGTGACCGCGGAGACCGCGGCCCGGACCTGGTCGGCCGTGGTCATGACGGGTTCTCCTCGGCCGGCTCCGGTTCGAGCTCGGCGAGCAGCGACTTCAGCTCCTGGCGCAGCACCTCGCGGGTGACGAGCTTCTCGTTGCGCTCCTCGAGGGCCAGGCGCAGCGCGACGATCTCTCGGGCGAGGTACTCGGTGTCGGCGAGGTTGCGCTCGGCGCGCTGGCGGTCCTGCTCGATCTGCACGCGGTCGCGGTCGTCCTGGCGGTTCTGCGCGAGCAGGATCAGGGGTGCGGCGTACGAGGCCTGCAGCGAGAGCATGAGGGTCAGAGCGGTGAAGCCCAGGGCCGCGTCGTCGAAGCGCAGGGCGTCCGGCATGACCGTGTTCCAGCTGATCCAGAGCACGCAGAACAGCGTGAGGATGACGAGGAAGGCGGGGGTGCCCATCGCCCGGGCGACCCACTCCGTGAACCTGCCGAACCGGTCGCGCGAGGCCGTCTGCGGGCGGGCGGCGCTGGTGCCGGCGCGGGGGGTGTCCAGGCGCGCGCTGCGAGCCATCATCGTGTTCCGCTCGTCTCGGTCTCGTCGGAGTCGTGCGTGCGCCAGTCATCGGGCAGCAGGTAGTCCAGCACGTCGTCGACGCTGATCGCGCCGACCAGGCGGTGGGTGGAGTCCACCACCGGCAGCGAGACGAGGTCGTAGCTGGCCAGCAGGCGGGCCACCTCGGTGGCGGGTGCCGTGACCGAGACCGGTTCGATGTTGTCGTCCAGGATGGCTCCCAGCCGCTCGTGCGGCGGGTAGCGCAGCATCCGCTGGAAGTGCACCACGCCCAGCAGGCGTCCGGTGGGCGTCTCGAAGGGCGGCAGCGTGACGAACACCGCGGCGGCGAGGGCCGGATGCAGCTCGTGGCGGCGGATGAGGGCCAGGGCCTCGGCGACCGTGGCGTCGGCGGAGAGGATGATCGGCTCGGTGGTCATCAGGCCGCCGGCGGTGTCCGGGCCGTAGCGCAGCAGGGTGCGCACGTCCTCTGCCTCCTCCGGCTCCATGAGAGCCAGCAGCTGCTCGAGGCGCTCCGGGGGGAGCTGCGCGAGCAGGTCGGCCGCGTCGTCCGGCTCCATCTCGTCGAGCACGTCGGCGGCGCGCTCGTCGCCCAGGCGGTCCAGGATGCCGACCTGGTCGTCCTCCGGCATCTCCTCCAGCGCATCGGCCAGACGCTCGTCGGGGAGCTCCTCGGCGACCTCGATCAAGCGCTGCTGGGGAAGGTCCAGCAGGGTGGTGGCCAGATCGGCGGCGTGCAGCTCGGAGTAGGTGGCGACCAGCTGCTCGGCGGACTGCGCCTCGCCAGGGCGCTGCTGCTCGGTGACCTCGTTCCACGCTGCGAACGTCGTGGGGCCCTTCGCGAACGGGGAGGCGCTGGTCTTGGCCTTGCGCAGGAACAACTGCGTCACGGCCCATTCGCCATGCCGGTCCTGCTCGATAGCGGCGTCCTCGACGACGGCGGTGCCGCTGCCGTCGGCCAGGCGCACTTTCCTGCCGAGGTACTCGGCCAGCACGCGCACCTCGCCGGGGCGCGGCTGGAAGCGGCGCACGTTGATCAGTCCGGTGCTGATGACCTGCCCGGCGCGGATCGAGTTGACGCGCCCGATGGAGAGGAACACGTGCCGGCGCCCCGGAATCTCCACGATCAGGCCGATCACGCGCGGAGCGGCCGCTTTTCGGTACACGATGACGACGTCCCGGACCTTGCCGAGCCGGTCGCCCACGGGGTCGAACACGGCGCAGCCAGCCAGGCGCGCGACGAAAACCCGTTGTGTGCTCACAGCATCCAGCGTAGTCGGCGCGCCGGCGTGCCGACCCTCGGAGACTCGTCCCCGGAGGCGGATGGGACAATGGGGCGATGAGCATGATGAATCGCCCGGCCCGCGCCAACGATCTCGGTGAGATCGTCGCGTCCTCGCACGACTACGAAGTCGCTCAGAAGACTGTGTCGAAGCTGATCGAGGGTGATGTCCCCGCGCGCGACATAGCGATCGTCGGTCAGGGGGTGCGCACCGTCGAGCGCATCACCGGCAAGCTCGGCTACGCCGCCGCCGCGCGCTCGGGCGCCGTCAACGGCGTGCTCATCGGCCTGGTCCTCTCGGCGATCATGCTGTTCGGCAACGACAAGGCGCCGATCTCACTGTTCCTGGGGTTCATCCTCGTCGGCGTCGCGCTGGGAATGATCATGAGCCTGGTGACGTACTCGATCGTGCGACGGCGCCGCGACTTCGCGTCGATGACGCAGATGCTCGCTGATCAGTACGAGGTGCGTGTGCAGGCGGGGTCGCTGGCGAAGGCTCGGCAGGTGCTGGGTTCAGAGCGGGTCGCCGCGCCGCGGCCGTCCGTGGACCTGAGCAAGCCGCCGCAGTACGGCGAGCGGATCCCCGCGCCGGGTGCGGTTCCGGAGCCTGCTCCTGCTCCTCCCGCGCCCGCTCCGGCGCCTCCGGCGCCGCCCGCTC
>NZ_JBASAK010000014.1:0-15172 GCF_049650565.1 Microbacterium sp. | reverse complement strand
ACGCACGACCATGATCTCATCAGGTTCTGCTCACGGCGTTCCTCGTGCGACGCCTCGAGAACGTGATCGCACTGCCGCCGAGGAGCATCAGCAGGATGGCGATCGGGATCTCATACCCGGGCTGGTGCCCGGTGGTGGCGAGGCCCGCTGCAACGACCTTGAAGGAGCCGGTCACAGCCCCCGATGTCGCACCAGTGAGGGTCACCGTGTGCACACCGAGGTCGGTGCTCGTCGGGACCGTCCAGACGAACGTCACCGTTCCCGCGGCGTTCGCGACCTGGGTGCCCAGAGCGAGCGGAGTGGAGTGCATGACACCCGTGACCACCTCACCAGGCTGGAACCCGGTGCCGATCGTGGTCTGAGTCTGGGCCCTCTCAACCACCGGCACCTTCACGGTGATACCCAGCTGCGCGGCCGGAGGCGTGGTTCCCGTCGGTGCCGACGTGTCCGTCGTCGCCGTCGTACCCGTCGGAGCAGACGTGTCCGTCGTCGCCGTCGTACCCGTCGGAGCAGACGTATCCGTCGTACCCGTCGTTCCCGTCGGAGCAGACGTATCCGTCGTCGCCGTCGTACCCGTCGGAGCAGACGTATCCGTCGTACCCGTCGGAGCAGACGTATCCGTCGTCGCCGTCGTACCCGTCGGTGCCGACGTATCGGTCGTTCCCGTCGGAGCAGACGTATCCGTCGTCGCCGTCGTACCGGTCGGAGCAGACGTATCCGTCGTACCCGTCGTTCCCGTCGGAGCAGACGTATCCGTCGTCGCCGTCGTACCGGTCGGAGCAGACGTATCCGTCGTACCCGTCGGTGCCGACGTATCGGTGGTCGCCGTCGTACCCGTCGGTGCCGACGTATCGGTCGTACCGGTCGGAGCCGACGTATCCGTGGTCGCCGTCGTACCGGTCGGAGCAGACGTATCCGTCGTACCCGTCGGAGCAGACGTGTCCGTCGTACCCGTCGGTGCCGACGTATCGGTGGTCGCCGTCGTACCCGTCGGTGCCGACGTATCGGTCGTACCGGTCGGGGCCGACGTATCGGTCGTACCGGTCGGAGCCGACGTATCCGTGGTCGCCGTCGTACCCGTCGGAGCAGACGTATCCGTCGGAGCAGACGTATCCGTCGTGGTTCCGGAGCTGACGACGATCGCGCCAGAGGTCGCGCTGTGACCGAGTGTGTCGGTACCGACCACTGTGTATTGCGCGCCGGCCACAGCATTGACAGGAATCTGCAACGTGGTGTCTGCGGGGATTGCGCCGGTGACGTCCGTGGTGACCGTCTTCGGGCTCCCGACCGCGTTCCCGTCGCTGTCCTTCAACTGCAGCGTGACCTCCGTGGAAGGTGGCCACCCCGTCGACGTGACAGTGGTGTCTGCTCCCGGTGCCACTGGGGTGGTGGCCGACAGAGTCGGCGTGTAGACGACCGCCGCCGCGTTGGCACCGACCTCGGCACGGCCGAGGTCGATCGTCAGCGCGGTACCGCCCAGAAGCGTCGCGCGCGCTGCGACCTCGGCATAGCTGCCGCTGCCCGCACTGCCTGGCTCCTGAACGTTGAGGTTCACGCCGACGACCGTCCCGATCAACGTGAACGCGTCACTCAGGGCAGTGGTCGCCGCGGTGACAGCACTGCTGATCGTGGTGCCGGCCGTGCTCAGCGCGGTGTTCACGAGCGGCAGGACGGCAACACTGGTGGCGCTCTGCACCGTAGTGACGACACCGCCGACCACGGCATCCAGTCCGGGGATGGCCAGCGCGCCAGTCCCCGAGATGGTCAGCTTCTGCGAACTGTCGAGCAGGTCGGCCAACGAGCCGGTGTAACCGATGTTCAGCCCGGCGGTGCACCCGAGGACCTCCAGCAGGCAGACGCCGCCGCTGATGGTGACGGTCACGTTGTCCGTCACGCTCGCCAACACGCTGTTGACGGCTGTCTGCAGCTGACCGAGCGCCACAGCGGCGTTCGCCGCGACAGTCTGCAGAGTCGTCGGACTCACGAGCGGCGTGTTCGGCGCAAGGCCATTGAGACCAACCACGTTCGCCCAATCGACGGTGACTGTGCCGGCTTTCGCGTTGACTGTCACTCCGCCCACAGTGATGGACTGCCCGAGCACGGGATCGAGCGCCGCGGAGAGGTCGGATGAGACATTCACGTTCAAGGTGTTGCTGACCAGGCTCAGCCCCGGGACCAGCCCGTTGAGCGTGCCAAGGGAGTCAGTCACACCGCCGAGCAGTCCGCCAGTGATCGCAGACCCCAGGCCGTTCAACGTCGTCGACAGCGCACCGAGAGCAGAGGTCGCCGTGCTGCTGATCGCGCCGAGTGCCGGGGATACGACATCGAGTCCAGCAGCAGCGACGTTGTAGCCGCGGCAGTTCGCCGGGTTCGAGAGGTCGGAGCAGCTCGTAGCCGGCGCCGTAGCGGCATCCGCCGACGCCACTCCGGTGACGCCTTGCAGCGACAGGTTCGCCGTGGTCAGCAGCGCTGTCGCAGGCAGCAGCTCCATCAGATTCAGCGTTGCGCTCGCCGGGAACGTGCCCGCACCGGAAGTGTCGACGACTCCGGCATTGCTGACCGCACCCGAGGCGGCACGCGAGACGCCGGCATCCGCCGATTGCGAGAACTGGTTCACCGCACCGAGCTGGAGCAGGTCTCCCAGCGGGATGCTGACACCGCTCGGGATGTTCACGTTGAGCGCACTCAATGCGGTGAGGTCAAGATCCGTGACATCGGTCACCGTCCCTGCACCCGTGTTGATCGCCTCTGTACCCGCCAGACCGGCGACAGTACTGAGATCGACACCCGACAGGAGCGATCCGCTCAAGAACTGTGCCTCGGACTCCGAATGATCTCCGGGAGCGCCGTACGCGGCCAATGGCGTGAGCCCACCTCCGATCACGACGGCCGCGGCTCCGAGCAGTCCGATCAGTCTCCGCCCTCGCGAAGGTCCACCATTCCGATTTGCCATCTCACCCCTCCTTGGCGGTGGAGCCCCCACTCCACCAACAACGAGTCCTCCCCAGAGCCGACGATGGCGTCGGCAGGCTTGCCAGAAACGTACCGCAACGTCTCGTATGCTGTCCAGCAATCTCCCAGGGTTTCGGCGGCGCACCCGCCGGCAGCATCCCGTCCGAGTTTTCAGATTCTGAAATAGTCGTACGACCAGGCCTTTGCCCGACCTCGTTCGGATGCGTTCGAGCGGCCTCAGTGCGCGGCGATGACCTCGAGCACCGCGTCGCCGTAGGCGTCGCGCTTCTTCTCGCCGATGCCGCTGATACCGCTCAGCGCCTCGATCGAAGCCGGACGCAGTTCCGCCAATGCCCGCAGCGTGGCGTCGCCGAACACGATGTACGCGGGCTTGCCCAGCTCGCGGGCGGTCTCGGCGCGCCAGGCGCGCAGCGCCTCGAACAGCGGCTGATCACCGGCATCCAGGGTCGCCGCCGCGCTCGACTTGCGGGAGCGGGATGCCGTCACCCGGCCGATCGTGTCCTTGCGCAGCGGCACGGGCGTCTCGCCGCGCAGCACGCCGCCGGCGGCCTCGCCCGGCGCCAGCGTGCCGTAGTCGCCCTGCGCGACCAGGATGCCGCGGGCCAGCAGCTGCCGCACCACGCTGCGCCAGTCCTGATCGGACAGATCGGCGCCGATGCCGTACGTGGCGAGCTGCTCGTGATGCATCTTGCGGATGCGGTCGTTGGACGACCCGCGCAGGATGTCGATGAGGTGCCCGGCGCCGAACGCCTGGTTCCGTTCGCGTTTGAGGCGCACGATGGTCGAGAGCAGCTTCTGTGCGGGAACGAGTCCGTCGAAGGTGTCCGGCCTCTCCAGGCACGTGTCGCAGTTGCCGCACGGCTTCGACTCCTGACCGAAGTAGCGCAGCAGGTTCACCCGCCGGCACGCCACGGTCTCGCACAGCGCGAGCATGGCGTCCAGATGCTGCCCCATCCGCATCTTGAACGTGCGGTCACCGGGGCTCTGGTCGATCAGGCGCCGTTGCTGCACGACGTCTCCCAGGCCGTACGCCATCCACGCCACCGACGGCTCCCCGTCGCGACCCGCACGACCAGTCTCCTGGTAGTAACCCTCCACGGACTTCGGCAGATCGATGTGCGCGACGAAGCGCACATCGGGCTTGTCGATGCCCATCCCGAACGCGATGGTGGCGACCATGATCACGCCGTCCTCGCGCAGGAACCTCGACTGGTTGGCTGCGCGCATCTCAGCGGGAAGTCCCGCGTGGTACGGCAGCGCGTCGAAGCCGCGGGATGCCAGGTACTCGGCGGTCTGCTCGACGGACTTGCGGCTGAGCGCATAGACGATGCCCGATGAGCCCTCCGGCAGAGAGCGGATGAACTCCACCAGCTGCTTGCGCGGCTCCACCTTCGGCACAATGCGGTACTGGATGTTCGGCCGGTCGAAGCTGGCGATGAAGTGCTCCGCGCCCTGCAGGCCGAGGCGCTCGGTGAGCTCCTTGTGCGTGGCCTTCGTGGCGGTGGCGGTGAGCGCCATGCGCGGCACTCCGGGGAACCGCTCGGCCAGGTCACTCAGTGCCAGGTAGTCGGGCCGGAAGTCGTGGCCCCACTGCGACACGCAGTGCGCCTCGTCGATGGCGATCACGCTCAGGATGCCGCGCTGCAGCAGCTGCGTGGTGTAGGAGGACGACAGCCGCTCGGGCGCGACGTAGATCAGATCGAGCTCGCCGGCAAGGTAGGCCCGCTCCACGTCGCGGCGCTCTTCAACGGACTGCGTGGAGTTGAGGTATGCCGCGTTCACACCGTTGGCGCGCAGCGCGTCGACCTGGTCGTGCATGAGCGCGATGAGCGGGCTGATCACCAGCCCGGTGCCCTCGCGCACGAGTGCAGGCACCTGGTAGGTGATGGACTTGCCGCCGCCGGTGGGCATCAGCACCACGGCATCCCCGCCGGCGATCACCTGATCGATGACGGCCGCCTGATCACCGCGGAAGGCGTCGTACCCGAACACCGTCCGCAGCGCGTCGAGCGCGGTGGGGAAGCGGGAGGGCGTCGCGCGGCCCTGGGCCAGCGGCTCGCGACCCTTCGACGGGCTCAGGGACCCAGCCGGGCTCAGGGACCCAGCTGGGCTCAGGGACCCCGCCGGGTTCACAGAGCCATCCGTCGGAGAGCCCCAATCCAGCGGGGGCTCCCAGCCGTCCTCCGGCGGGACCCAGTCCAGCTCCTCTGGAGAGTCCGGCGGCTCCTCATCCCAGGGCCCGGGCTCAGCAGCCCATTGGGCATAGGGGTCAGGGTTCGGCATCCCTCCAGCGTACTGACCGCCACTGACGTCGGATCGCGCTGTCCACAGCCATGTGCGCGTAGGTTGGTCGGAACCGCAAGGAGGAGCAATGCCCGACATCACCGTCAGCCGCAACGACGAGGCCTCGCGCTACGAGATCCGCTTCGACGGCACGCTCGCCGGCTTCGCCGAGTTCGACCGCCGACCCGACGAGTTCCGGTTCGTGCACACCGAGATCGACCACGCCTTCCAGGGCCGCGGCCTGGCTCAGCAGCTCGCCGCCGCAGCGCTTGCGGATGCTGCCGGCTCCGCCGACGTGATCGCCCCCTACTGCCCGTTCATCGCCGGCTATCTCGAGAAGCACCCGCTCGAGGATGTGGAGATCCGCCTGCCGCGCCAGGGCTGACCCCCGACAGCACGCACCGCCATCGCGTAGCCTTGAGCGGTGTCCTCCGCCGCCCGCCTGAGCACCCGCACCCTGCTCGTCTGCGCGGCCATCGGCGTCGCCACCGGCATTCTCGGCGGCATCGCCGGTGTGATCACACTGGGAGTCTTGACCGTTACGCCGTACCTGTACGGACTCGTACTCGGCGTGCACGTGCTGCCCGGGATCATCGCACAGGAGGTCCTGCGACGGCCACTGGTCGCGCTGATCACACACGTGATCGCGGCGCTGATCTCCAGCGCATTCAACCCGGCATGGTCAATGCGCTTCATCGGCACGGCGCTGCTGTTCGGCGCGATTCAGGAGGGTGTCGCGGCCCTCACCCGCTACCGCTCATGGGGGCGCTGGCGCTTCTTCGTCTCCGCGGTGATCATCGGCGTCATCGTCGCGGCCGTGGTCGCATTGGTCGTCGACCTCGGACAGTTCGGCACCTGGGTGCAGCTGGCGTACCTGGCGATCTCGGTTCTGGGCCCGGTGGGGTGGACGGCCATCGGCATCGCCGTCGGCAATTCCCTGCGCAAGGCGGGCATCGCACCCAAGCGCTGACGGATGCCGCAGGTGGGCCTCGCAAGGTAAGGGTAGGCTAAGTTCACCGCATCCGATCGCCGACAGAGGACCCGCCGTGCGCACTTCCGCGCCCCTGCTCCGCGTGCAGAACCTCAGCGTCACGCACGTGGATGCCGCGTACCCCTCGCCACGGGACGTGAGCTTCGACGTGCACGCCGGTGAGGTCGTGGTTCTCATGGGGCCCAGCGGATCCGGCAAGTCCACGCTCACGCTGGCGCTGAACGGGCTCATCCCGCAGACCGTCGACGCCGAGATGACCGGCACCGTCGAGGTCGCCGAGCACGACACCCGCACCACCCCGGTGTCGCAGCTGAGCGCTGACATCTCGCTGGTGTTCCAGGATCCGGATTCGCAGCTCGTCACCGGCACCGTGCTGGATGAGGTGGCCTTCGGGCTGGAGAACCTGCTGCTGCCGGCATCCGAAGTGCTCGAGCGCGCCGAACTCGCGCTGCGTCGCATGGGGCTGTGGCACCGGCGATCCTGGAACCCCGATCTGCTCTCCGGCGGCGGGCGGCAACGCCTCGCGATCGCCTGCGCGCTGGCCATGCGCTCGCGCGTGATCGTGCTCGACGAGCCCACCGCCAACCTCGACCCGCAGGGTGTCGCCGACGTGCACGCCGCGCTGGCGGAGCTGGCGGCGGATGCCGACGAGCGCGCGATCCTGCTGGTGGAGCACAACGTGGATGCGGCGCTGCGGTTCGCGACGCGGGTGGTCGAACTGGACGCGTCGGGACAGGTGATCTGGGATGGGGCCGCGGCTTCCTGGCCGGGAGCGCGTGGCTGGGACCGCTCCGCGGCGGCATCCCCCGGTCGAGACATGCCCCCGCGCTCCTCCGTCGCGCTCCCGCCAGACCCGATGCCAGCTCGCCCGGGGGATGCCGTCGCTGCGCTCGGCATAGAGCGGGCGGTTTCAGAGATTTCTCGGAGTCAAGTCACTCCAGCAACTGCCATCTCGGTGCGCAACCTGGTGGTGCACAAGCACAAGGACGTCGTGCTCAGCATCCCCTCCCTCGACATCGCCACGGGGTCGTTCACGGCCATCGTGGGGGCGAACGGGGCCGGGAAGACCACGCTTCTGCAAGCTCTGGGAGGTGTCGTGCCCCCGCCCCGCGGTACGGTCACGATCGGCGGGCTGGATGCCGGGCACGCCTCGCCGCTGCAGCTGAGCTCGCGCGTGGGGTTCGTTTTCCAGAACCCCGAGCACCAGTTCATCGCGGCCACCGTGCGCGAGGAGTTGGCCTTCGGCCTGAAACTGCAACGAGTCGACGCCGCCGAGGTCGATCAACGGGTCGATGAGATGCTCGACCGCTTCGGGCTGCGCTACAAGGCCGACGAGCATCCGTTCCTGCTCTCGGGCGGCGAGAAGCGCCGGCTGTCGGTGGGCACGGCGCTGATCACCCGCCCTGCCGTGGTGGCCCTCGACGAGCCGACCTTCGGGCAGGACGCCGAGCGCGCGGCCGAGCTGCTGGACCTGCTGCGGGAGCTGCAGCAGGCGGGCACCACCATCGTGATCGTCACGCACGACCTGGATCTGGTCGACGCCTACGCCACGCACACGATCGTGCTCGGCGACGGCGGGCTCATCGCGGCGGGTCCGACCGGCGAGACGCTCCGGCACGCGGTGAGCGCATCGGATCCGGGCATCCGTGCGTCTCCCGTCACCGAGCCCGTCCCCACCGATCCGTACGCGTCGGCGCCGGCATCCGCCCGGTTCTGGCTGCACCACCTCAACCCGCTGGCGAAGCTCGCCGCGGTCGTGCCGGCGATGGCTCTGCTGATCGCCACCCGCGATCTGCTGACGCCCGCGCTGTTCCTGGCTCTGTCGTATCTGCTGGTGCTCACCGGCGCGCGACTGCGGCGCGGCACACTCGCGCTGCTGCTGTTGGGGATGCCGACCGGCATCGCCGTGCTGACGCTCGGGTTCGGCGTGTGGATCGCACCCGGAAAGGTCGCGGACACCGCCGTCGTGCTGCGGATCGGCGACTGGATGCTGCACTCCGGCGCCCTCGAGATCGGCCTGGCCACGGCGCTGCGCCTCGGCGCGATCCTCGCGCTCGCCCTGGTCGGCGGGCTGACCACGAGCGGTCCCGATCTCGTACGGGCGAGCGTGCAGCAGCTGCACGTGCCCTACCGGATCGGCTACACGGCGCTGGCCGCATACCGGTTCGTGCCGCGGTTCGGGTACGAGCTGGGTGTGATCCGCGCCGCGCATCGGGTACGCGGGCACGGCTACGGCGGGCCGTGGGGCGGCCGCGGGCCGGTCTCGCGGCTCATCCGCGGCTGGGGGTACATCGTGCCGCTGCTGGCTTCCGGCATCCGCCACGCCGAACGCGTGGCGCTGTCGATGGATGCCCGCGCCTTCGGCGCCCACCCCACCCGCACCGAACGCCACCTCGTGCGGTGGCGCACCCGCGACACCGTCTTCACCGCAGCGGTGCTCGTCGTGTCGGCCGCCGTGTTCACCCTCACCTTCCCGTGGCAGCTCTGAAACGACCCGCATGTCCATCGCCAAGATCGTGGGGCCCGCGCAGGCGGGTCTGATCCACCTGACCGTGCTCCGCACGCAGCGACTCTCGCAAGGCTGGATGCGCGTGACCCTCGGCGGCGGTGAGATCGACCGCTTCACGCCGATGGGATACGACCAGTGGTTCCGGCTGTTCCTGCCGCTCGGCGGCGAGGAGGCTCTGGACCGAGTCCCTGCGAAGGCCAACGGCATACTCGGGTACCTGAAGTTCCTGCGCCCTGGTCGGCGATGAGACCGCGCTGCCCGCGATCGCGGGGATCTGCACGTCGCTGCCTGCGACGGCCTTGGGGACCGTGATCCTCGAGGGGCCCGACCTGCCGGACTTCCGGCATCCGATCGGTGTCGACGTGGTGCGGCTGGTGCGGACGGACGCCGAGACGCCGGGCGTGCGGGCGCTGGCCGCGTTGCGGGAACAGCCGCTGCCGTCCATGCCGTTCCACGCATACATCGCCGGGGAACAATCCCTGGCTTCCGGCGCCCGCCGGTACCTGGTCGGCGAGCGCGGCGTGGAGAAGGACCGCGTCAGCTTCACCGGCTACTGGAAGCTCGGCACCTCGTCCCCGGCATCCCGCGCGTCCCGCAAGGCGGCATCCCGCCCCGCCTGAGCTGAAACCGCTACAGCGCGAGGTGCAGCCGAAGCGCCTCGTCCACCGCCGCCATCCGCTCCGCACCGACCCAGCCGATCGGGCGGATGATGCGCGAGACCGCAATCGTACGGACCTGCTCGGCCTGCACCTTCGAGTCGCGGTCGAGACCCGTCTCGCCCACCGGCAGATGCACCTGGAACGGTAGGACCCGCGCAGCATTGGATGTGACGGGCACCACGGTCACGGTGGCCCGGTCGCTGTGTGTGGCCATGACGTTGGCGGTGTTGTTGCTTACGACCACCGCCGGCCGGGTCTTCTTCACTTCAGACCCGACAGACGGATCGAACGAGACCATCACGATCTGCCCTCTCCGCAGCAGGCTGATCACGCGATCCCGTCCTCGGCTGCAAGATCCCAGTCCTCGTCGTAGCCCTCGGCGTACGCCTCGGCATACGCATCGGCCAGGCGACTCTCGCGCAGCATCCGCACAGCATCCTGCACGGCAGCAGACCGCGAGGGATACCGTCCCTGCAGCGCTTCAGCATCGAGGAACGCCAGATCCGCGTCACTCAGACTGAGACTCACCTTGTTGTACGACATGCCATTATCCTACCCGAGTAGCAACGCCACTGCTACCGATGCCGCGAGCACTCTCCTGCGCGATCGGACAGCGCGTGCGGAACCGGCATGCGCTGGGCAGGTCCATGGCGCTGGGCAGCTCGCCGCTGACCCCGAGCTTGGCCTTGGCGCGCTCGGCGACAGGATGACGGATGCCGCGAGTGCCGACATCATGGGGAACGGAAGCCGACGCTTCGCGCCGGCACGTCGATGAATCATGCCAACCTCCCGATCCGAGCTCGCGTGGGCGGCCGTGATTGCGGGCGGGCGCGCGGGACGTTTTCCTTCTCTCCAGTAAGCGCACCGGAGTGCATGAACGGGCTGGGACTTGGCTGGCGGTTCCCGGAGTGCTCCTACCCGGGGAGCGCACAGAGAAGGGCCGCCCGGATGCGCGGCATCCGGACGGCCCTGTCAGCGATCGCAGGTCAGCGCTTGCCGGCGATCTGGCGGCCGACGAGGTCGCGCATGATCTCGTTGGTGCCGCCGTAGATGCGGTGCACGCGGGCGTCGGTGAAGGCCTTCGCGATCGGGTACTCCATGATGTAGCCGTAGCCGCCGTGCAGCTGCACGCCCATGTCGAGCACCTCCCACTCGCGCTCGGTCGCCCAGAACTTCACCTTCGCAGCGTCCTCGGCGGTCAGCTTGCTGTCCTTGTAGGCGCGCAGCGCCTGGTCGACATACGCCCACATCACCTCGGTGGTGGTGACCATGTCGGCCAGGCGGAAGCGGGTGTTCTGGAAGTCGGCGATGCGCTCTCCGAACGCCTCGCGGTCCTTGGTGTACGCGATGGTCCAGTTGGTGGCGGCCTCAGCCGCGGCAGCGGCCGCGACGCCGATGGAGAGGCGCTCGAGCGGCAGGTTCATCATCAGCTGGATGAAGCCCATGCCCTCCTTGCCGCTGATCAGGTTCTCCTCGGGGATGAACACGTCGGTGAAGCTCAGCTCGGCGGTGTCCCAGCCGTGGAAGCCCATCTTGCTGAGCTTCTTGCCCTGGTCGAAGCCCTCCATGCCCTTCTCGACGATCAGCAGGCTGAACGCGTCGGGACGGTTGCCCTCGCCGGTCTTGACGAAGGTGACCACGATGTCGGCGGTCGTGCCCGAGGAGATGAACGTCTTGGCGCCGTTGAGGATGTATCCGCCGTCGACCTTCTTGGCATTGGTCTTGATGCCGCGCAGGTCGGAGCCGGCACCCGGATCGGTCATGGCGAGTGCGCCGAGGATCTCACCGGTGGCCATGCGAGGCAGCCACTTCTCCTTCTGCGCCTGCGTGCCCATGTGCACGAGGTAGGGGACGGCCAGGTCGTCCTGAATGCCGAAGGCGCCGGCCAGCGAGCCGGCACCGGCCGCGATGACCTCCTCCATCACGATGGTGCGGAAGCGGTAGTCCTGCAGCATCCCGGCACCGCCGAACTCCTCAGGCACCGACAGGCCGATCAGGCCCGCCTCGCCGGCGGCGAGCATGGTGGCACGGTCGATCTCGCCGGCGGCCTCCCACTTCTCGATGTTCTCGTTCGTGGCGTACCGCTTGACGAAGTCCTTGACCAGGTCGCGGAAGGCCTCGTGATCCTCTTCGTAGATGTCGCGTTCCATGACGTCCTCCTGAAAATGCTGTGCGTCGTCGCTGCCGCGAGTCTACGGCTCGGATGCTGTTCCGAACAGTGGATTGTGGGAATGCGTCCCACGAATCATGACACTGCGTCCCGCATTTGTGGAATGCGTCAGAAGTCCCGCTCAGGGGGCGTAGTCGGGAGCCGCGGGGAGGCTGAAGAACGCCTCCAGGGTGTGGAATCCGCCGTCGTGATAGGCCTTGGAGAGCTCCGGGCCGATGTAGCGCAGATGCCAGGGCTCGGGCATGTACCCGGTCGTGCCGGTGGCGCCGCTCTCATACCGGACGATGAATCCGTACTCCCAGGCGTGCGCTGCGACCCAGGCGCCTTGCGAGGTGCCCGCGAACTGCCCCATCTCGCCGCATCCGGTCGAGCAGGCGACGACATCGACGGCCAGCCCGGTCTGATGCTCGCTGTGCCCGGGGCGCGCCGATCCGGCATCCGCGCCTGCCCGACCATCCGAGCGGACGAAGCGGGAATACGTGGTCTGCTGCAGCGAGTAGGAGCGGTAACCGTTGTTCAGGCCGAGCCTGCCGGCGCCGTCGGCCTGGGACTGCGCGGACAGGCGGTTCAGCGCGTCGGCGACCGCAGGGCGCATGCGCGTGGACCTGGTGGTGGCCGGCAGGTTCGAGGCGACCAGGGATTCCGGGCCGAAGTCCACCGGGTCCAACGGTCGCAGCTTGTTGACCACCACCCACGCGTGCCTCGGGTCGGACAGTGAGATGCAGGGCGCATTGCCTGCGGTGACGGCCTCGCGGAAGGCCGCACCCCCGCCGAACGCTGCGACCGTCGCATGGTCGTCGCCCGCAGCGAGTGCCGCCTGCACACCGGCATCCGAGCATGGATCCGCAGCCGGCGCGCCGGCAAGCTTCACGTCGGGAAGCGCCATCGCCGCCGCGGGTGCCGGAAGGATCATCGCGGGCGCCGGTTCCTCCGCGAGCACTCCCCCGAGAGTCGCCAGCGACGCGATCGCGGTGAACAGCACGCCGACGGGCAGGGCGACCCTCACGGCAAGCGGTGCACGCGACGCATGGCGGGAGTGCGTGGCGCTCATCATTCCATTGTCACCCATGGGCGGTGGGGCTTTCAGGGGTGCCATCCGCAGGAATCGATCATTAGCCTTTTTGTTCGAATGTCTCTTGCACTTTTATCGGTGCTTTGTTCTAATTGATCCCATGCGGTGGCAGGGTCAGACGATCGACGGGGCGGATGCCGATGCGCTGCCCGGTCTGGAGCGCCGCAGCGGCCTGGTGCAGTCGGTGACCACGCCGGAATTCGCCGGGATGACGTTCCATGAGGTGCTGGCGAAGTCGGCCCTGAACGCCGTGCCCGCCGCATCCCGGATGCCGTTCCGCTGGACCATCAATCCGTACCGCGGGTGCAGCCATGCATGCGTCTATTGCCTGGACCCGAGCACGCTCGTGCTGTGCGCAGATGGTCGACAGCGGGCGATCAACGAACTTCGCGTCGGTGACGAGATCATCGGCACAGAACGGCAGGGGCACTACCGACGCTACGTGCGGACGCGGGTTGAGGCGAAGTGGTCGACGCGAAAACGCGCCTATCGAGTCACCCTCGCTGACGGCACCGAGCTGATCGCGAGCGGTGACCACCGATTCCTCACCGACCGAGGCTGGAAGCATGTCGCCGATGCCGAGACGGGCCAGCGCCCACATCTGACCTTGAACAACCGACTCCTGGGCTTCGGAGTAGGACGATTCGCGCCGCCCGCCGACATTCAGGATCACGACTTCCGACGTGGGTACCTCACTGGGATGATTCGCGGCGACGGCATGATCTTTCATGGCGCGTACGCGTCGGCACAACGAACGCGGCACATTCACCGGTTCCGACTCGCGCTGAAGGATCGAGAGGCGCTGGAACGCAGCCGCCGATATTTGGCCGCAGAGGGTATATCGACCATCACGAGACCGTTCTCCGCCGAGACCGAGACTCGGGCGCCGATGTTTGCACTCCCTACCGCCAAACGAGCGGAAGTGGAACGCATCGAGAATGACTTGACAGCCGTTCCCCTCGAACAGCCCAGTGCGTGGCGGGCCGGTTTCCTGTCGGGCATCTTCGACGCTGAGGGCAGCTGCTCGCGAGGTGTGTTGCGCGTCGCGAACAGCGATGAGGCCCTGCTGAGCACCACAGTGGCGGCTCTTAAGGCTCTCGGTATCCCCTGCATCCTCGAACCCGCCCGCACCAATGGCGTGCGCAACGTCCGAGTCACTGGTGGATTGCCCGCAAGGATGAGATTCTTCGCACTCACGCAACCTGCCATCACCCGGAAGCTGGGCATCGCCGGCACCGCCGTGAAGTCGGTGGCCGACCTTCGAGTCGTGGGCATCGAGGAGCTGCCAGGCGAACGCTCGCTCATCGACATCACCACGGGGACCGGGGACTTCATCGCGAACGGCGTGATCAGCCACAACTGCTTCGCCCGCGGAACGCACCAGTACCTCGATCTGGATGCGGGGCACGATTTCGACTCGCAGATCGTCGTGAAGACCAATCTGGTCGAGGTGCTGCAGCGCGAGCTGCGGCGCGGGTCCTGGCAGCACGAGACCGTGGCGCTGGGCACCAACACCGATCCGTACCAGCGCGCCGAGGGTCGGTACCGGCTGATGCCGGGGATCATCCGCGCGCTCGCGGAGTCGGGCACGCCCATGTCGATCCTCACCAAGGGCACGCTGATCCGCCGCGACATCCCGCTGCTGGTCGAGGCGGCGAAGCACGTGCCGGTCGACATCCAGATGTCGATCGCGATGTACGACGATGCCCTGCAGCACTCCATCGAGCCGGGCACCCCCACCACGCAGGCGCGACTGGACACGGTGCGCGCGCTGGCGGACGCCGGGTTCAGGGTAGGCGTGTTCCTCATGCCGATCCTGCCGCGCATCACGGACTCGGTCACCGCCATCGACGAGGTCCTCACCCGCATCGCAGAGGCCGGAGCCGACCACGCCGTGTACGGCGCGCTGCACCTTCGTCCCGGCGTGAAGCCGTGGTTCTTCGAGTGGCTGCAGCGCGAGCGCCCCGACCTGGTCTACTCGTACCGCGGGCTGTACCCGGGCTCGGCATCCGAGGCTCCGAAGGGGTATCGGCAGTGGCTGTCGAAGCGGATGCGGCCGCTGATCCGCGCGCACGGACTGCACACGCAGTCAGAAGAGGACCACGACCGGATGCGCGGTATCCTGCGCGAGCGGATGCGTCCGACACCGGCATCCGCTCCCCCGGCCGCACCGGCGATGCTGTTCTGACGCGACCTCGCGATCGGCGAGGGCCGGTGCGGTTCAGCCGTCAGAACGGCTGAGTCTCAGCCGCGCTTCGTGAGCGGCTCGGTCCAGATCGCCAGGAAGAACAGCGCGAGCGGGCCGAAGATCATCGTGATGAAGAACCACCACAGCTTGCCGCGCCCCTGCATACCTGCGGCGGTCGCCGCCAGGAACGCGATCGAGAACCACGCCGCGCTGCCGATCGAAGCCGCCTGCTGCCAATCCATGCGGCCAGCCTACGAGAGTCGTTCACAACTCCGGAGATCCGACGCGGAAACGCCTCCGCGGAGCCCGAATGGGGCTTCGCGGAGG
>NZ_JBASAK010000013.1:0-35891 GCF_049650565.1 Microbacterium sp. | reverse complement strand
CGGCTGGCCGCCGTCGGCGCGTGGCTGTCCGGCACGGGGCTGGCGCAGGTGATTCCGGATGCCGCCGCCGAGGCCGACCGGTTGCGCGGCGCACTGCTCTGGAACGACTGACGAGGGGCCCCTTACGCCATCCTGGGGCGGTGCGCAAGAGTAGATGCCGAATCGGGCATATGCGACTAGCCTGGAACACGATCGTTCGGGGGCATAGCGGTTCGGCCTTCGGCGAAGACGCCGCAACAAACGTCAGGAGGCTCCCATGAAGGGGAAGATCGGACTCGTCGTCGGACTCGGCGCAGGGTACGTGCTCGGAACGCGGGCAGGACGTGAGCGCTACGAGCAGATCAAGACCCAGTGGCTCAAGCTCTGGCATGCGGATCCCGTGCAGCGGCAGGTGTCGAAGGCGCAGGACTATGCCAAGGCGCAGGCCGCCGCGGTTCCCGGCGCGCTGATCCGCGGTGCCATCGGCCTCGTCTCGCGTGTCTCAGACCCCAACGTCCCCGAGCGCACCCCTGCTGTGCCGAGGCACATGCCGGAGGTGACGCCCGATGCGGCGAAGAAGACCGCAGAGGAGTGAGATGACTCGCGGATACCGCGACCGCGCTGACGACAGTCTGCTCACACTGCTGGGCGATCTGCCCGAGCTGGTGCGCAACCTGGTCACAGCAGAGATCAACGCCGCCAAGGCGTGGCTGTCGCGCACGGCGAAGGATGCCGGGATCGGCAGCCTGTGGTTCGTCGTCGTGCTCTTCCTGCTGTTCTGGGCGATCCCGGTGCTGCTGGCGTTCGCGATCATCGGGCTGGCGTCGTGGTGGCCGGCCTGGCTGGCCGCCCTCGCCGTGTTCGTCTTCCTGCTGATCGCCGTCGTGATCTTCGGCCTGCTGGGCGTGCTGCGGTTCCGCAAGGTCATGCGCCGAGAGAACCCGGGAAAGGCGATCGCCACGGATGTGCGTCTGATGAAGGAGCCCGAAGATGACGAATTCTGACCCTACGCGGCCCGCAGCCCTGCCACGCACGGCCGTTCCCGCCGGGATCGTCGACCCTGTGGCATCCGCCCGCGCCGAGCTGAAAGCGGCGCTGGCCGCCATCGAGATCAAGGGCAACGTGCCTCGCCGCGTGGAGGCGGCGTCGCAGCGCGGCATCCTCAAGGCCCGCGTGTTCGCGCGGCGCAACCCGTTGGGTGCCGCTGTCGCCGTCGCCGGTGTCGCCGCGGTGGTCGGCGGCCTCGTCTGGGTGATCGCCCGCGCCGTCTCCCGCTGATCCCCACAGTTCCCGGCCCTCTAGTCTGTGAGCGGGCGTCAGTCCGCGCATAGTCAGAAGGAGGAGACTGGGAGTATGCCGGAAGTTCGTGAAGACAATCAGTCCGCATCCGCCCGCCAGGGATTCACTCTCTGGGCCGTGTGGCGACGAAACCCCGCCGCGCCGGTCACCGAGACCGACTCGACCGAGATCGAGACCATCGTCGCCGATGTCGAGGCCTCCGGTGTCTCGGTCCGCGGCTTCTACGACGTCGGCGGGCTGAAGGCCGACGCCGACCTCATGGTGTGGCTGCACGGCGAGACCGCCGAGGACTTGCAGCGCGCCCTGCGCCGCCTGCGCCGTACCGAGCTGCTGCACGATCTGCTGCCGGTGTGGAACATCATGGGCGTGCATCGCGACGCCGAGTTCAACCTCAACCACGTACCCGGCTTCATGCGCGGCATCCCGCCCAAGCAGTGGGTCTGCATCTACCCGTTCGTGCGCACGCCCGAGTGGTACCTGGTCGACGAGGCCGACCGCCGCAAGATGCTCGCCGACCACGGTCGCAAGGGCGCCGCGTTCAAGGGCGTCACTGCCAACACTGTCGCCGCGTTCGCGCTGGGCAACTACGAGTGGGTGGTGCCGCTGGAGTCCGATGACCCGGTCGAGCTCGTCGACCTGATGCGCGACCTGCGCTACACCGACGCGCGCCGCTACGTGAAGGAGGAGATCCCCTTCTACACCGGGCGTCGTCTCCGCCTCGACGAGATCGCCGACGTTCTGCAGTGACCACCGCAATCCGGCTCGGCACGCGCCGCAGCGCCCTCGCGCAGGCGCAGTCCGGCCACGTCGCCGATGCGCTGGCGAAGACCGCCGGTCGTCCCGTCGAGCTGGTGCCGATCACCTCGGAGGGCGACACCAACCGCGCGTCGCTCTCCGAGATCGGCGGCACCGGGGTGTTCGCCAACCGGCTGCGCGAGGCGCTCATGGCCGGCGAGTGCGACATCCTCGTGCACTCCCTGAAGGACCTGCCCACCGCTCAGCCCGCCGAGCTGGTCATCGCCGCGACGCCGCTTCGCGAGGACCCGCGCGACGTGGCCATCACCCGCGACGGCACCCCGCTGCACCGGCTGGGGTCGGGCGCGAAGATCGGCACCGGTGCTCCGCGGCGCATCGCGCAGGTGCGCCGTCGCGCGCCGCATGCGCAGGTGATCGACATCCGCGGCAACGTCGACTCGCGCCTGGCGCGGGTGGAGTCCGGTGAACTGGATGCCGTGATCCTGGCCGCCGCGGGCCTGTCGCGCCTGGGCTCGGAGTCCTCCCTGCAGCGCGAGCTGTTGGGGCTCTCGGAGTGGCCGACCGCACCGGGGCAGGGTGCGCTCGCCGTGGAGACCAGGGCCGACGCTGACGCCTCGCTGCTGGCCGCACTGGCCGCGCTGGACGACGAGGACACCCGCATCGCGGTGACCGTGGAGCGCGCGATCCTCGCCGGACTCGAGGCCGGATGCCAAGCGCCGATGGCCGCCCACGCGGCGGTTTCCCGCGACAGCATCCGCGTCCGCGCCGTGGTCTACGAGCCCGACGGACCCCGCCGGATCGGTCTCGACGTCACGGAGTCCCTGAACGGGGGGTATATTCGTCGGAACGGCAGTGGCAACGGAGCGAATGCTGCCGATGGTGCAGACCCGATGCACGCGATCCGCGAAATCGGCATGTCTGCAGCCCATCGGCTGCTCGAACAGGGAGCGGCCGACCTTCTCCCCTGAGAGTGACCAGATGACAGCTTCCGAAACGAAAACCGCCCGGCCGTTGGACGGCTGGCGTGTTCTTGTGCCCCGTGGCGGCCCGTGGGGCGACGGCGTCGCCGCCTCCCTGCGCGCGCAGGGGGCGGTCCCCGTCGTCGCGCCGCTGATCAACTTCGCGCCGACGAACGATCAGAACGCCCTGGACGCCGCGCTCGAGCGCCTGCAGGAGGGTCACTACGACTGGCTCACCGTCACCAGCGCGACGACCGTTGACGTGCTGTTCGCCCATCGGGTGAAGGTGCCCAAGCGCACCAGGATCGCCGCGGTCGGCGAGACCACCGCGACGGCGCTGGCGGCCGTCGGCTACGAGGTGGCGCTCGTTCCGGAGCTCGACAACTCGGCCGCGGGCATGGCCGCGCAGATGATCGCGCTGGAGCCGGAGCCCCGCCGCATCCTCTCCCTGCGCAGCGAGATCGCCAAGCCGGTGCTGTCGGTGTCGCTGGAGGATGCCGGTCACGACGTCGACAGCGTGGTGGCCTACCGCACCGTCGGCGTGCCGGTCACCGACCGCATCCGCCGCGACGTGGAGAACGGCCGCATCAACGCCATCCTCATCACCAGCGGCTCGGTCGCCGGTCAGGTGCGCGAGCAGTTCCCCGAGATCCCCGACACCACGCTGCTGGCGGCCATCGGCCCGCGCACGGCGAAGGATGCCCGCAAGGCGGGCCTGCCCATATCGGCCGTCGCCGACCGGCAGACCGTCGACGCGCTCATCGAGACGGTCTCGCATTTCACCCTTCCGCACGCGTCGGACGAGTTCGCACCGTGAGCCGCTTCCCCGAGACCCGCCTGCGCCGGCTGCGTCAGTCCGCTCCGGTGCGCAGCCTGGTGCGGGAGACCTCGCTCGAGGCCCGCCAGCTGGTGCTGCCGATGTTCGTGCGCGAGGACATCTCCGAGCCCGTCGCCATCGGCTCCATGCCGGGTATCGTGCAGCACTCACTGGACTCACTGCGCCGCGCGGCGGCCGATGCTGCGGAGACCGGCATCGGCGGGGTGATGCTGTTCGGCATCCCCGAGGTGCGCGACGCCGACGGCACGGGCGCGGACGACCCGCACGGCATCCTGAATCTCGCGACCGAGGCCGTCGCCGCCGAGGTGGGCGATGCGCTGGTCGTGCAGACCGACCTGTGCCTGGACGAGTTCACCGACCACGGGCACTGCGGCGTGCTCGATGCATCCGGTGCGGTCGACAATGACGCCACGCTGGACCGCTACCGCTCGATGGCGCTCGCGCAGGCCCGCGCCGGGTCGCAGCTGCTGGGGCTCTCCGGCATGATGGACGGCCAGGTCGCCGCGATCCGCGAGGCGCTCGACACCGAGGGCTTCCACGACACCCTGCTGCTGGCCTACTCGGCCAAGTACGCTTCCGCGTTCTACGGTCCGTTCCGCGAGGCCGTCGACTCGCAGCTGAAGGGCGACCGCCGCACGTACCAGATGGATCCGGGCAATCGCCGCGAGGGTGTGCGCGAGGCGCTGTTCGACGTGGACGAGGGCGCGGACATCGTGATGGTCAAGCCCGCGATGGCGTTCCTGGACGTGCTGCGCGAGGTGCGGGATGCCGTGTACGTGCCGGTGTGGGCCTACCAGGTCTCCGGCGAGTACGCCATGATCGAGGCCGCGGCCGCCAACGGGTGGATCAACCGCGAGGCCGCCATCCTGGAGTCACTGATGTCGATCCGCCGTGCCGGTGCGGATGCTGTGCTGACGTACTGGGCGACCGAGGTCGCCGGCCTGCTGCGCTGACCCGGTGACGGGTCGCCGTCTCTGAGCCGCACGCATAGCCGGCATCCGTAGGCTTGTAGACATGACCGACCGCAATGACACCCTGTTCGACGCCGCCCGTGCGGTGATCCCCGGAGGGGTGAACTCGCCGGTGCGCGCGTACGGCTCGGTGGGCGGCACGCCGCGCTTCCTGGCCTCGGCGCAGGGCGCCAGGGTCACGGATGCCGCAGGCAACGAGTACGTGGATCTGGTCGCCTCCTGGGGTCCGGCGCTGCTTGGGCACGCGCATCCCGAGATCGTGCAGGCGGTGCAGGAGGCCGCAACCCGTGGCCTGTCGTTCGGTGCACCCACTGAGGGCGAGGTCGAGCTGGCCCGCCTCATCGCCGACCGCGTGCAGTACGGGGCCGCCCGCCCGGTCGAGCACGTGCGCATGGTGTCCACCGGCACCGAGGCCACCATGACCGCCATCCGCCTGGCCCGGGGAGTCACCGGCCGCGACCTGCTGGTGAAGTTCGCCGGGCACTACCACGGCCACTCCGACGGGCTGCTGGCGGCCGCCGGCTCCGGCGTCGCCACGCTCGCCCTGCCCGGCACCGCGGGTGTGCCCGCGCCCATCGCCGCGCAGACCCTTGTCATCGACTACAACGACCCCGACGCGCTGGCGGCGGTGTTCGCCGAGCACGGCGACCGCATCGCGGCCGTCATCGTCGAGGCTGCGTCCGCCAACATGGGCGTCGTCGCTCCGTTGCTCGGCTTCAACCGGCTGATCGCCGAGACCGCGCACGCGCACGGCGCGCTGATGATCCTCGACGAGGTGCTCACCGGCTTCCGCGTGCACCCTGCAGGATTCTGGGGACGGCAGCAGCAGGCCGGCGAGCAGTACCTGCCCGACATCATCACCTTCGGCAAGGTCGTCGGCGGGGGGATGCCGCTGGCGGCACTCGGCGGCAGGGCCTCGGTCATGGACATGCTGGCCCCGACCGGCCCCGTCTACCAGGCAGGCACCCTGTCGGGGAACCCGCTGTCGGTGGCCGCGGGAATCGCCACGCTGCGCCTGGCGACGCCGGAGGTGTACGCGAAGGTGGATGCCGCCGCCGACCGCATCGCGACGGCACTGGATCGAGCGCTCACGGATGCCGGTGTCACCCACGCCGTGCCGCGCGCGGGCAGCCTGTTCGGCGTGGCCTTCGCCGCCGAGGCCCCCCGCACCTACGCCCAGGCCCAGGCGCAGGAGTCGTTCCGGTACGCACCGTTCTTCCACAGCATGCGCGAACAGGGCATCGCGCTGCCGCCGAGCGTGTTCGAGGCCTGGTTCCTCACGGCCGCGCACGGTGAGGAGGAGCTCGCCGCCATCGAGGCCGCGCTGCCCGCGGCGACCCGTGCCGCAGCATCCGCCACCGCCTGAGCATCGGGAACTGTCGATCCGCACAACGGATCGTTGCCGCGTTGTGAGCAAGTCGCAGTGATCTCGCAGGGGTGCGCTGGCAGACTGGGGTGATGGTGACGCTCCTGCTGGATCAGACGCGACTCGAGGTCGTGCTGTCCGCCATCGAGCGGGCGTCGACGTTCCACCGCGCGAACCTGCACATCGAGCGCGAGCACATCGTCAAGGTGCAGCTGACCGATGACGCGTGGACCTGGTTGCGGGGCGTCCCGGGGCCGGGCACGTACATCCCAGGCATCCTCGCCGCGGGCACCTGGAAGGGCGCCGGCACCAGAGACTTCGTGCTGATCCGCAAACGCCGGCCCAGCGTCGTGATCGACCTGGAGGGCGACGAGCACTACCAGCGGCTCATCCTCACCACCCGCCACGGCCCGGCGCTCACGCAGGCGCTGCGGCTGGAGGCCGGAGACGAGCCCGCCGACGTGCAGCAGATCGCCACGGGCTCGGTGCCCGTGCAGAAGCCGCGTCAGCGGCCGGTCATCCGCCCGCGCCCGGCCTGACGGCCTGTCGCGGTCAGCCCTGGTGCTGGTCGCCCTCGGCCTGGGGCTCGCCTTCACCCTGGGGCTCGCCTTCGGCGGGCGTTTCCTCCGCCGCGGGCTGCGCCGGCGCATCGCCGTACGGGTAGTCCGGGGCGGGGCCGTCGAAGAACCGGCTGGCCGCGCTCGAGAGCGACGTGCGCATCGCCGCCAGGCGCGGATCCTCGGCGTCGTCGACGACATCGTCCACCACCGACTCGTCGTCGTCCTCATCGGCGAGCGGAGGCGTGAACACCGGGATGGCCTCGGTGGCGGGCGCGGCCGGCTCGGCGTCGTCCGAGGAGGCGGCTGCCGGGATGCCGGTGATCAGCTCTGTGAACGTGAACGAGTCGACGACCTGCGGGTTCGACACCGAGCGGACGGCCTGCGGCAGGATGACGTCGACAGGCTCGTCATGATCGGCATCGATGCTCAGGGCGGGCTCGGAGTGTTCGCCCTCGCCGGTCAGGGTGGGGCTCGGCGCCCACGGCGCGGATACCGCATCGTCCAGGTCGGAGGTCGCAGGATCCCCGGTGGCATCCGGTTCGGCGGCGGGGTTCACGTCGACGTCGGACTCGGTCGCACCCGACTCGGCGGCGGGGTCCACGGACTCGGGAGCGTCTGCGGCGTCCGCATCGGCCGCCGTGTCGTCGTCCTCGTGCTCCGTGTCGCCGCTGTCGGCGACGATGTCCGCTCCACTGGCGGCGTCGCCGTCGTCATCCTGGGCCGTGTCGCCATCGGAGACCGCGTCGTCAAGGTCGCTCTCCTCGGCCGACTGCGTCTCATCCGCGGACTCCTCGTTCGAGGAAGCACCCGCGCCTTCGGCATCCGTCGCGTCGTCGCCGGAAGCGCCTGCGCCTTCGGCATCCGTCGCGTTCGCGTTCTCGGCCGCAGCGACCACGCCCTCCGCAACGGCAGATGCAGCCCCCGCTACCGCGGCACCGGCTGCAGCAGCACCCGCGAGCGCCGTCGCGTCTCCCGTGCCCGTAGCCGCGCCCGCACTCTGCGGCGCGTGCACGACAGGATTGGCGGCCTCACTCAGCTGCGGTCCGCCCGCACGCCCGTAGACCAGGTCGAGGAAGACGTCTTCCAGGCTCGGGCCGCGCTGCTGAAGCAGGGTGAGCGGCACGCCGACGGCAGCCGCGATGGCGCCGACGGTCTTGGCGTCGGAGTTGCGCACGGTGACACCCGAGCGCAGCACGTCGAAGTTGAGCTTCGCGCTCGACAGTGCGGTGATCAGGTGCGCGCGATTCTCGGCATCCACCACGACGGCGGCGCCCCTCGGGTCCTCCAGCGTCTCGATGGGGCCGGAGAACACCGCGTGCCCCTTGGAGAGCACCACCACGTTGTCGGCGACCTGCTCGATCTCGCTGAGCACGTGCGACGAGACCAGCACCGTCCGGCCCTCATCGGCCAGGCGCCGCATCATCAGGCGCATCCAGCGGATGCCCTCGGGGTCCAGACCGTTGGCGGGCTCGTCCAGCACCAGCACGCCCGGGTCGCCCAGCAGGGCGGAGCCCACAGCCAGCCGCTGGCGCATGCCCAGGGAGTAGCTGCCCAGGCGGGTGTCGGCGTCGTCCTGCAGGCCGACCAGGCGCAGCACCTCGTCGACGCGGGACAGCGGGATGTCGTTGGCCTTGGCGGCGATGGTCAGCTGGCGCGTGGCGGTGCGGCGCGGCCGGTAGGCGGCCTCCTCCAGCACGGCGCCCACGGTGCGCAGCGGGTTGCGAAGCTCGGAGTACGCGGTGCCGCCGATCGTGGCGGTGCCGCTGGTGGGGCGGATCTGCCCGAGCAGCATCCGCAGCGAGGTCGTCTTGCCGGCGCCGTTGGGCCCGAGGAAGCCGGTGACGGCGCCCGGCTCCACGCGCACGGACAGCTCGGAGACCGCGGTCACGGTGTTGAATCGCTTCGTGACCCGGTCGAATTCGAGCACCTGTCCTTCGGGCATGGTGTCCTCCCCTGTTGCGGCCAGTTCCTCCTATCTTCTCGGAAAACCCTGTGAATCGATGCTTCCCCCGCAGGAATCCGGTACTTAGGTCGTTCGGAGTAGCCTGACCAGCGTGACCGATGTCGAAGCAGCCACCGTCCTCGTCCGCACCGAGAACTCCCTCGGGCGGATCACTCTGAACCGTCCGCGGGCGATCAACGCGCTGGATCAGGAGATGATCGCGCGCATCACCGAAGCGCTGCACGCCTGGACCTGTGACGCCGACATCGACACCGTGCTCATCGACGGTGAGGGCGAGCGCGGCTTCTGCGCCGGCGGCGACGTGCGCGCCCTGTACGACCACATCGTCGGCGGAAACCCCGGAGGCATCGCCGAGTTCTTCCGCGCCGAGTACGCCATGAACGCCCTGATCGCCGAGTACCCGAAGCCCATCGTGGTCTTCGCCGACGGCATCACCATGGGCGGCGGCATAGGACTTGCCGGTCACGCCGCCGTGCGCATCGTCACCGAGCGCTCGAGGTTGGCCATGCCCGAGACGCGCATCGGCTTCACGCCCGACGTCGGTGGCACCTGGCTGCTGGGCCGTGCACCCGGGCGGCTGGGCGAGTACTTCGGCCTGACCGGGCAGAGCATGACCGGAGCGGATGCCGTGCAGCTCGGCTTCGCCGACCACTACGTCCCCTCCGACCGGCTCGACGCGCTGCGCGAGGCGCTGGCCTGGCGTGCCGACCCGCCCACGCCCAGCGGGATCGTGCTGCTGTTCGACGAGACGCCCGAGACCTCGCCGCTGCTCGCCGCGCGATCGTGGATCGACGAGGCGTTCTCGGCCGACACCGTCGGCGAGATCGTGTCGCGACTGCAGGCGTCCCAGGAGCCGGATGCCGCCGCCGCGCTGGCTGTGCTGGGAGAGCTCGCGCCGACGGGCCTGGCCGTGACGCTGGATGCCGTGCGCGAGGCGCGAGGGATGCACAGCGTGCGCGAGGCGCTGGAGGGCGAGTACCGCCGCATCATGTGGTTCGGCACGCAGTCGGACATGGTCGAGGGCATCCGAGCTCAGCTGATCGACAAGGACCGCAACCCGAAGTGGAACCCGGCGACCATCGCCGATCTGCCCGAGGATGCCGGTGCCGCAGCGCGCGAGTTCGTGCCGGTGGTGCCGCTGTTCGAGTGAGAGTCAGCCCCGCACCGACGCGATGAGCTCCTGCAGTCGTGCGACGTGGGCGGCAGCCACGCGATCGCGAGCGTAGGCGATGGCGCCGTCCCGCGGGGCGTCCAGCAAGGAGCGATCGGCCTCCAGCCGCAGGATCAGGGCTGCCAGGCCCTCGGCATCCGGCGTCGGCGTGCCGAGCGCTGCATCCCCGAACTCCGTCGCCAGCACCGGATCGCTGACGATCACCGGACGGCCGTGCGCGAAGGCTTCGAGCGCCACCATCGGCTGGTTGTCGAAGCCCAGCGAGGTGATGAGCGCGGCATCCGCGGCATCCATCAGCTCCGCCACGCGCTCGCCGGGGACCGGGCCGTGGAACGTGACGCCGGGCACCGGCCGGTGCGTGCCTCCGGCGACATCCAGGTGCACGCGACCCGAACCCACGCGGGCGACGACGGCGCGCATGGCGTCCAGCGCCACCTCCACCCGCTTCTCGGGCGCGAAGCGCGCCACCCACAGCAGCCGCAGCGGGCCGTCGGTTCGCGCGGGCGCGATGGCAAGGGGCTGCGCCACGTTCGAGAACGCCTCCACGCGGCCGGCGCCCGCCTTCCGCAGCGCCTCGGCCTGGTGGCGAGAGGGGGAGAGCACGATGTCGGTGCGCTGCGCGATGCGCAGCGTCATGGTGCGCAGGGCGTTATTGAGCGGATGACTGCCGGAGTAGCGGTCGCCGCTGCGGATGCCGGTCAGCGCGGAGTGCACGCGCGAGACCACCGGCGCGAAGGGGGAGAGCACCGCGGGTGCGCTCCAGAAGAAGGTGTGCACGGTATGCAGCACGGGGATGCCGAGCATCCTTCCGACGGCGAGAGCGGCGGCTGCCAGCGCGAACTCGGAGTGCACGATGATCGCGCCCACATCGTGCCTGCGCACGGTCGCCGCCACCAGGGGCTCCAGGTCGCGGGCCCTGCCCAGCAGCGGCAGGTCCAGCACGGGGATCCTCCCGCGCTGAGGAGGAGCGACGGTGGTCACGCCCTGGGTGGTCAGTTCACCGGCATCCGGCGCCAGCACCACCACCGCAACACCCTCGGCAGCGAGCGCCTGCGCCTGCCGGACGAATGCCGTCTGCGCTCCGCCCAGATACGCCAGCGAATAGTCGCACACCAGCAGGACGGCAGAAGCGGATCGCATGCCTGCGAGTCTATTCGCGGGCATCTCCGCGATTCTTCGATGCTGTCCAGGAAATCGTGTGGCATGGAGAGTCCGTTCGCCTTCAGTGAAAGTCCTCCTTCAGGGGGATACGGATGTCGGTGCTTCGTGGCACTCTGTCATGTGGCCCTCTGTCGGCCCTGATCCCAAAAGGAAGTCCGCCTGTGCTGGGAAAACTCCTCGTCCGCTATCTCGCCAGATACAGATGGCTGCTGCTGGTCATCGTCCTGCTGCAGTTCGCCAGTGTCATGGCGTCGCTCAACCTGCCTCAGCTGAACGCCGACATCATCAACAACGGTGTCGCCAAGGCCGACATCGGCTACATCTGGAGCCACGGCGGCCTCATGCTGCTGGTCTCGCTCGGCCAGATCCTCGCGTCGATCTTCGCGACCTTCTTCGCAGCCCGCATGGCCATGGCCGCCGGCCGTGACATGCGCGCCGACGTGTTCGCGCGCGTGAGCGGCTTCTCCGAGCGCGAGGTGGCGCAGTTCGGCGCCGGCTCGCTGATCACCCGCAACACCAACGACGTGCAGCAGGTGCAGATGCTGGCCATGATGGGCGCGACGATGTTCGTCACGGCGCCCCTGCTGGCCATCGGCGGCATCATCATGGCCGTGCGCCAGGATGTCGGGCTGAGCTGGCTGATCGCCGTCTCGGTGCCCGCTCTGCTGATCATCGCGCTGCTGATCATCGGCCGCATGGTGCCGCTGTTCCGCGCCAACCAGCGCAAGCTCGATGCCGTCAACAGCATCATGCGCGAACAGCTCACCGGCGTGCGCGTGGTTCGCGCCTTCGTGCGCGAGCGCATCGAGGAGCGCCGCTTCCGCGAGGTCAACACAGACCTGATGGTGCTCGGCCGCAACATCGGCTCGCTGTTCGTGCTGATGTTCCCGCTGTTCATGCTGGTGCTCAACGTCACCGTCGTGGCCGTGATCTGGTTCGGCGGACGGGAGATCAACGCCGGCAATGCCGAGGTCGGCACGATCTTCGCGTTCATGCAGTACATCGGCCAGATCATGATGGGCATCATCATGTCCAGCTTCATGGCCATGATGATCCCGCGCGCGGCCGTCTCCGCCGAGCGCGTGGGCGAGGTTCTGGATGCCGAGTCCTCCATGACCCGCCCCGAGAACGGCGTGGCCGAGTTCCCGGCTCCTGGCGCCGTGAAGTTCGAGAACGTCGAGTTCACCTACCCGGGCGCCGAGGTGCCGGTGCTCACCGACATCAGCTTCCACGCGGAGCCCGGCGAGACGGTCGCCATCATCGGGTCGACAGGTTCCGGCAAGACCACGCTGATCTCGCTGATCCCGCGCCTGTTCGACGTGACGGGCGGCTCCGTCAGCATCGGCGGCGTCGACGTGCGCGACGCCGACCTCGACCACCTGTGGCAGGGCATCGGCCTGATCCCGCAGCGTCCGTTCCTGTTCGCCGGCACCGTGGCATCCAACCTGCGCTACGGGCGCGGGGAGGCCACCGACGAGGAGCTCTGGAAGGCCCTCGAGATCGCCCAGGGTCGCGACTTCGTCGAGGAGATGCCCGAGCAGCTGGAGTCGCACATCTCCCAGGGCGGCACCAACGTCTCCGGCGGTCAGCGCCAGCGCCTGGCCATCGCCCGCGCCATCGTTCACCAGCCGCGCATCCTCGTCTTCGACGACTCGTTCTCCGCACTGGATCTGACCACCGATGCGAGATTGAGGCAGGCGCTATGGCGCGAGCTTCCGGATGTGACCAAGATCGTCGTCGCTCAGCGCGTGTCGACCATCACGGATGCCGACCGCATCGTCGTCCTCGACGACGGCAAGGTGGTGGGCGTCGGCACGCACGACGATCTGCTGGCCTCCAGCGAGACCTACAAGGAGATCGTCGTGTCGCAGCTGGGGGTGGACGCATGAGTGGTGCATCGACGAGTTCAGGGACCCGGTCCAAGGCCGAGATGACCGAGGCCGAGAGGGAAGAGGCCGAGCAGGCCGAGAAGGCCCGCCAGCACGGCGGGGGAATGTTCGACGGCCCTGCACCGGGCAAGGCCGACCACTTCGGGCCCAGCTTCCGCCGCATGATCGGGCTGCTCAAGCCCTCGGCCGGCTGGTTCGCGTTCGTGTCGGTGCTCGGCGCGATCGGCGTCGTGCTCTCGGTGGCTGCCCCGAAGATCCTGGGCCGGGCGACCGACATCGTCTACGAGGGCTTCATCTCGAAGACCCTCGGCGAGGGCGGTACCGCGTTCCCGAAGGGCACGACCCGGGATCAGGTCGTCGAGGCGCTGCGCCAGGCGAAGCAGGGCACCTTCGCCGACATGGTCGCCGCGATGGACCCGTTCAAGGTCGGCGACGGTGTGGACTTCGAAGCGCTGCGCTGGATCATCGTGGCAGTGCTCGGCATCTACGTCGTCTCCTCGATCCTCAGCTGGCTGCAGGGCTACGTGATCAACGTGATCATGGTGCGCACCATGTGGCGGCTCCGCGAAGACGTCGAGGCGAAGATCAACCGCCTGCCGCTGTCCTACTTCGACAAGGTGCAGCGTGGCGAGCTCATCTCGCGCGTGACCAACGACATCGACAACATCACGCAGACCATGCAGCAGTCGCTCTCCGGAGCGCTGACCAGCGTGCTGACCGTGGTCGGCGTGCTGATCATGATGTTCTCCATCTCGTGGCAGCTGGCGCTGGTGGCGCTCGTCTCGCTGCCGCTGATGGCCGTCATCTTCGGCGTGATCGGCCCGCGCTCGCAGAAGGCCTTCGGCATCCAGTGGCGCAAGGTCGGCCGCCTGAACGCCCGCGTCGAGGAGGCCTTCTCAGGTCACGCCCTCGTCAAGGTGTTCGGTCGCGAGCAGGACGCGCTCGACGGCTTCCAGGCCGAGAACGAGGAGCTGTTCCAGGCCAGCTTCAAGGCGCAGTTCCTGTCGGGCATCATCATGCCCGCCATGATGTTCATCGGGAACCTGCAGTATGTGGGCATCGCCGTGCTGGGCGGACTGATGGTCGCGAACGGCGGTCTGAAGCTCGGAGACGTGCAGGCGTTCATCCAGTACTCGCAGCAGTTCAGCCAGCCGCTGAGCGAGCTCGGCGGCATGGCCGCTGTCGTGCAGTCCGGCACGGCATCCGCGGAGCGGGTGTTCGACTTCCTGGACGCCGACGAACAGGAGCCGGACGACGAGGACGCACCCACCGTGAACGGCGGCAAGGGCGTCATCGAGTTCGAGCACGTGGCGTTCTCGTACAGCCAGGACCGTCCGCTGATCACCGACCTGTCGTTCCGGGTGGAGCCGGGTCAGACGGTGGCCATCGTCGGGCCGACCGGTGCCGGCAAGACCACGCTGGTCAACTTGATCATGCGGTTCTACGAGCTGGACTCCGGCCGGATCCTGCTCGACGGTCAGGACATCGCCGAGATGACCCGTCCCGATCTGCGCAGTCGCACCGGCATGGTGCTGCAGGACCCGTGGCTGTTCGGCGGCACGATCCGCGAGAACATCCGGTACGGCAGCGAGAACGCCACCGACGACGAGATCGTGGCGTCGGCAGAGGCGACCTACGTCGACCGATTCGTGCACTCCCTGCCCGAGGGCTACGACACGGTGCTCGACGAGGAGGCGTCCAACGTCTCCGCCGGTGAGCGCCAGCTGATCACGATCGCCCGTGCGTTCGTGGCACAGCCGTCGATCCTCATCCTCGACGAGGCCACCAGCGCCGTCGACACCCGCACCGAGCTGCTGCTGCAGCACGCCATGGCGGCACTCCGTCAGGGGCGCACCTCGTTCGTGATCGCGCACCGCCTGTCGACGATCCGCGACGCCGACCTCATCCTCGTGATGGAGCACGGCGACATCGTCGAGCAGGGCGACCACGACGAGCTGATCGCCAAGCAGGGCGCCTACTGGCGGCTGTACCAGTCGCAGTTCGAGCAGGCCGCCACGGACATCGATGCAGAGGACGCGCTCACCGGCTCCGCACCGGTCATCGTCACCGGAGAGGCGGAGGCCGAAGAGGCCATCGCCGAGTCTGCGGATGCCGTGCAGCTGGCCGAGGCCGTCCGCGAGGCCGAGTCCGCGGCATCCGATCCCGACCGGGCCTGAACCGCCGACCGGGCCTGAACCGGCGAATCAGCGCGAAGGCGCCAGTCCCACACCGGGACTGGCGCCTTCATCGTCTGCGGAACCGCGTGGGGAGCGGCTCAGCGGAACCGCCGGCGCGAGCCTGCGGTCAGCTCTTGTCGAGGCCGAACAGCTCCATCGGATGCGTCAACCGCCACCAGGCGGTCGGCTCGGCGATCGTCTTGGCCAGCGACACGCGGGTCTTCGCGGCGTTGACCGGGCCCTTCGCGTCGAGGGAGCCGGCCTTCGCGCCGGCCTTCGTCGACGCCCCGAGCTCCAGAGTCGTGGTCGCGGTCGCCGTCGCCCCGTTCCACAGCACGACCCTCGTGTCGTCATCCGTCACGATGTCGCTCTTCGCACCCCACGGGGTCTCGACGCTCCCGACGACGGCGCCCTTCGGCACGGCCACCGGCTGGTCGGTGAGCGACTTCTCCGCCTCGGCCAGCAGCGAGCGCGTGACTGCGAGGCGATCGGCGTTGCTGTTCTGCCCGAGCACCGACGCGAACAGGCGCACGGTGGTGCCGTTCACGGTCACGTCCTTCGCGGTGAGCAGGTTCCAGTGCGTGAGGGTTCCGGTCTTGATGCCGACCACTCCGGGGTCGTCGAGCATCTGGTTCGTGTTGGTGACCGTGCCGACGCCGGGGATCTCCGCCGAGCGGGTGCTGACGATCTCCGCGAACACCGGGTTGCGCATCGCGACCTCACCCAGCCGCAGCAGCGCCTCGGGCGAGGAGACGTTGTTCTTGTCGAAACCGGATGGGCTGTCCAGGGTCATGCCCTCGATGCCCTTGCTGTGCAGCCAGGCCGCCGCCGCGTCGGCGAAGCCGCGCTCCGAGCCCCAGATCTCGCCGGCGAGACGGTCGATGTAGTTGTTGGCCGAGCCCAGCAGCACGCCCTGCAGCATCTGGTACTCGGTCAGGCTGCCGCCCACCGGCACATCCAGCGATGACTGGTTCTCGCGGCGGTACTGCTGGAAATCGCGCTGATCCGCGCGAGTGAACTGGTAGCTGGGACCCTGCTCGCCGACCTTCAATGGCAGCTTCTCCAGGACCATCGAGACCGTGGCGACCTTGGTGATGCTGGCGATCTCGTCGCGCTCCGTGGTGGAGGCGAGCGGCGTCATGCCCTGCACGGAGACCGACGCACTGCCTCTGCCGGGCCAGGAGACCGTGGCCGCGGGCGACGGCGCGATCTCCACCGGCACGGACTGCACCGTGGGTGGGACGTTGTCCAACGGCACCAGCAGCGTGCCGCCCACGTAGGTCGCGCACATCCCCGCCATCACGATGATGGGGACGAGGAGCCGGATGCGGCGGCCGGCCGCAGGCAGGTGGACACCGGCGAACAGCGACGGCGCGGAGTCGTCGGCCGCCGCCGGCGAACCGGTGACGGTCCGCGGGTCGAGCCAGGTCAATGCGGTGGTCGGATGCTCGGCATCCGCCCAGCTCGTGACCGAATCCGACTTCGGTGCAGGCTCCGCCTCCGCAGTGAGGTCGCTGAGGACGTCGGGCTCCGTCTGGCCGGGCGTCTGTGGCGCGGTCAGTTCGTCCAGGGCTACCGGCCGTGTCACGACCTCCGGGGTGGCGTCCGTCTCGGGGGCGAAGAGAGTTCCGGATTCGTCGCCGCGGCTCGCGCGCTCGCGCAGTGCACGGCGCGTCGGAGGACGCGTGGAGTCGGGGGGGACGGTCACGCGATACACGCTATCAACCGATCCCCGACACGGCTAAGATGGAGCGCATAACCACGGGAGTCCGGTGTGCCGGGCTGAGAGGAAGCGAACCGCGCTTCGACCGTCGAACCTGATCCGGATCATGCCGGCGCAGGGAGGAGTTCAGATGAGTACGTCCGTATCCGCTGCGGCTCAGACCGCCACGACGACCCGCCGCTCGACCTGGCGCGTCGTCGACATCGTCGTGGCCGCCGTTCTCGGCGTCGCCGTCGGCCTGGTCTTCTGGGGCTGGAACGCCGTCGGCGGCGCCTGGTTCTCGGCCGCCGACGCCCTGACGCCCGGCCTCGGCGGCATCGCCGTCGGCATCTGGCTGATCGGCGGGTTGATCGGCGGCCTGGTGATCCGCAAGCCGGGAGCCGCGCTCGTCGTCGAGGTCGTCGCCGCCATCATCTCGATGCTCATCGGCAACGTCTGGGGTGTCTCCACGGTGCTCTCCGGCATCGTGCAGGGCCTGGGCGCCGAGCTGGTCTTCGCGCTGTTCCTGTACCGCCGGTTCACCCTGCCGGTGGCCATGCTGGCCGGTGTGGGCGCGGGCGCTGCGGCGTGGATCTTCGAGATGTTCTACGGCTCGTCGCCGAACTTCCTGAAGTCGTTCGAGTTCAACGCCATCTATCTGGGAACGCTCGTCGTCTCCGGCGCGCTGCTGGCGGGCCTGGTCGGCTGGCTGCTGGTGCGGGCGCTGGCGTCCACCGGTGCACTGAGCCGGTTCGCCGCCGGGCGGGAAGCCCGCCAGGAGGTCTGAGCATGGCCGCTCCTGCTCGCGTCACCGCGAACGGGTGGGGCTGGCGTTACGCCGGGCGCAAGCTGCCGGCCGTCAGCGACGTATCGTTCACGATCGAGCCCGGCGAGCGCGTGCTGCTGCTCGGGGCCTCCGGGGCGGGCAAGTCCACGCTGCTGGCGGGCCTCGCCGGTGTCCTGGGCGATGCCGACGAGGGGGAGCGCTCCGGCACCCTTGTCGTCGACGGCGCGGTTCCCGAGTCCCGTCGCGGGGCGATCGGGCTGGTGCTGCAGGATCCGGATGCCGGAGTCGTGCTCTCCAAGGTGGGCGACGACGTCGCCTTCGGCTGCGAGAACCTCGGCATCCCGGCATCCGAGATCCCCTCTCGCGTGGCCGGCGCGCTCGACGAGGTGGGCCTCGACGTGCCGCTGGATCGGCCGACCAAGGAGCTCTCCGGTGGTCAGAAGCAGCGCCTTGCGCTGGCCGGGGTCCTGGCCATGCGCCCGGGTCTGCTGCTGCTGGACGAGCCCACCGCCAATCTCGACCCCGCGGGCGTGCGCGAGGTGCGCGAGAGCGTGGGGCGCATCCTCGATGACACCGGCGCCACGCTCGTCGTCGTCGAGCACCGCACGGGGATCTGGGCCGACCTGCTCACCCGCGTGATCGTGCTGGCCGCCGACGGCGGCCTGCTGGCCGACGGCACCCCGGCCGAGGTGTTCGGACGCCACGGCGACGAGCTGGCGGATGCCGGCGTGTGGGTCCCGGGGCGCAGCATCCCGCTTCCCTCACTGGGGCCGGCGGACGTGGGGGCGGGTGCCGTGCTGACCACACGTGCCCTGGCGGTGTCCCGCGACCGGCGCACTCCCGTGCAGGCGGGGCTCGACCTGCGCATCCCGCGCGGGGCGGCGACTGTGATCGCCGGGCCCAACGGCGCCGGCAAGTCCACCCTCGCGCTGACGCTGGCAGGGCTCCTGCCCGAGCTCAGGGGCGAGGTGACCGCGGCATCCGATCTGGCCGGGCGCTCGGGCGTCCGCCCCTCGAGGTGGGCGTCGCGCGAGCTGCTCACCCGCATCGGCACGGTGTTCCAGGAACCCGAGCACCAGTTCCTGGCGCGCACTCTTCGCGACGAGCTGGCCGTGGGACCCCGTGCGCTGGGCAAGACCGAGGCCGAGGCGAACGCCATCGCGGATGACCTGCTCGAGCGCCTGCAGCTCGCACCACTGGCGATGGCCAACCCGTTCACGCTCAGCGGCGGGCAGAAGCGCCGGCTCTCGGTCGCCACGGTCCTGGCATCCGCTCCGCAGGTGATCGTGCTCGACGAGCCCACCTTCGGGCAGGACCGGCGCGGCTGGATCGGCATCGTCGAGTTGCTGCAGGAGGAGATTGCCGCGGGCCGCACGATCATCGCGGTCAGTCACGACGACGCCGTACTGCGCCACCTCGGCGGGCAGCGGCTGGAGCTCGGGGCGGAGGCGGCACGATGACCGCCGTCAGGACCGAGACGCGGGCCGCCTGGCTGGACGGAGTGAACCCGGTCACCAGGATCGTGATGGCGCTGCTGCTGTCGATCCCGCTGTTCGCGTCGATCGATCCCGTCAGTGCCGTGGTCGCCATCGGGCTGCAGCTGCTGTGCCTGCCGCTGACCGGGCTGCGCGTGCGCACCGTGCTGCTGCGGATGCTGCCCATCGTGATCTTCTCGCCGCTGGCGGGGATCAGCATGCTGCTGTATGCCAAACCGGAGGGCGTCGTCTACGGGCAGTTCGGGGTGGCGACGGTCAGCGACGGCTCGATCGCGCTGGCCGTCTCGGTGACCGTGCGCGTGATCGCCCTGGGCCTGCCGGCCATCCTGCTGTTCGGCCGCTCCGACCCCACCGAGCTCGGCGACGCGCTCGCGCAGGTCGCGCACCTGCCCAGCCGGTTCGTGCTGGGAGTGCTGGCAGGAACGCGGATGCTGGGACTGTTCCTCGATGACTGGCGCACCATGACCCTCGCCCGCCGCGCCCGCGGCGTCGGCGACCGTGGCGCGATCCGGCGCTTCTTCTCGATGGCGTTCGTGCTGCTGGTGTTCGCCGTGCGCCGCGGCACCAAACTGGCCATGGCGATGGAGGCGCGCGGGTTCGGCTCCGACACCCCCCGTACCTGGTCCAGGCCCTCCCGACTGCACCCGCGCGATGCGGTGGCGCTGCTGGGCGGCGCGGGGATCATGCTGCTGGCGATCGCGGCGGCCGTCGCGACGGGAGCCTTCCGGTTCGTCTGGAGCTGAGGGGGCCGCTCTGAGAGGATGCCGCCATCTCGCGCACGCGGTCCGGGATCGGAACGGCGGATGCCGGGATGCTCACTCTCCGAGCATCTGCCTGAGGATCGGCTCGAGCACGACGGCGTGGTTGTGCTCGGTGTCGTTCACGGCGTAGACGAGGGTGATGACGGGGTGCTTGCGCAGCTCGTCGACGAGCTCCTGCAGCGCCTGCGCGTCCTCGTTCTCGAGCTCGGCGCGGTAGCGCGCGGCGTTCGTCGCGAAGTCGGCGTCCGGTGCATGCCATTCGTGGCGCAGCGCGGTGCTCGGGGCGATGCCCTTCGCCCACAGGTCGATGGCCGCGCGCTCCTTCGAGACGCCCCGCGGCCACAGCCGGTCGATGAGAACGCGGAACCCGTCTTCGGCTGAGGCATTGTCATAAGCTCGTTTGCGACGAAGTTCCATAGCTTCAGCATCCACCTCGGCTTCCGATCCCGCTAGTTGCGAGACTGGGAACCACGTATGCTGAGACTCAGTCGCAACCTCGGTGCGATGCATCGTCGGTGCAGTGCCGTTCGAAGGAGAACACATGCAGATCACGGGACAGGGCGCGCTCATCACGGGCGGCGCCAGCGGCCTCGGCCTGGCCACCGCCCGTCGGCTGGCCGCCGCGGGCGCGCAGGTCACCATCGTCGACCTCCCCACGTCAGCGGGAGAGGAGATCGCCGCAGAGCTGGGCGGGCTGTTCGCACCCGCCGATGTGACCAGTGTCGAACAGGTCGCCGCGGCCGTGGCATCCGCTCGTGCGATCGCACCGCTGCGCGTGGTCGTCAACTGCGCGGGAATCGCGCCGCCCGCCAAGGTGCTCGATCGCGAGGGCAACCCGACCGACCTGGCGGCGTTCGAGCGGATCATCCGCATCAACCTCATCGGCACGTTCAATGTCATCTCCCAGGCATCCGCCGTCATCGCCCAGCAGGAGCCGACCGAGGGCGGCGACCGCGGCGTGATCGTCTCGACCGCCAGCGTCGCGGCCTTCGACGGGCAGATCGGCCAGCCCGCGTATTCCGCGTCGAAGGGCGGCGTGCACGCCATGACGCTGCCGATCGCCCGCGAGCTGGCGCGCTACGGCATCCGGGTGTGCACCATCGCTCCGGGCATCATGGAGACCCCCATGCTGGCCGGCCTCCCGCAGGCCGCGCAGGACTCGCTGGGCACGCAGGTGCCGTACCCGCAGCGCTTGGGCAGGCCCGACGAGTACGCCGCGCTGGTGGAGCACATCGTCGCCAACGGGTACCTCAACGGCGAGACGATCCGCCTCGACGGGGCCATCCGCATGGCGCCGAAGTGAGCACTCGCCCGAAGCAAGCACTCGCCCGAATCTAGGAGACCTCATGACCCTGGCAGGAAAGACCATCCTCATGTCGGGCGGCAGCCGCGGCATCGGCCTGGCCATCGCGCTGCGCGCGGCGGCCGACGGCGCGAACGTCGCGATGCTCGCCAAGACCGACACCCCGCATCCCAAGCTCGAGGGCACCGTGCACACCGCCGCCGACGCCATCCGCGCCGCAGGGGGCAACGCGCTGGCCATCGTGGGCGACGTGCGCAGCGACGACGACATCACCGGTGCGGTGCTGAAGACGCAGGGCGAGTTCGGCGGTATCGACATCGTCATCAACAACGCCAGCGTCATCGACCTGTCGCGCTCTGCCGACCTGGCCGCGAAGAAGTACGACCTGATGCAGGACGTCAACGTCAGAGGCACGTTCATGCTGTCCCGCGCCGCGGTTCCCCTGCTGAAGGATGCGCCCAACCCGCACATCCTCTCGCTCTCGCCGCCGCTGAACATCACGCCCAAGTGGCTGGGAGCGCACACCGGCTACACGCTGGCGAAGTACGGCATGACCATGGCCACGCTGGGCCTGGCGGCGGAGTTCGCGGATGCCGGCATCGCCGCCAACACGCTCTGGCCGCGCACCACCATCGCCACGGCCGCCGTGCAGAACCTGCTGGGCGGCGACCGCGTGATGGCGGCCAGTCGCACTCCCGAGATCTACGCGGATGCGGCGTACGAGGTGCTCACGACGCCCTCGCGCGAACGCACCGGTCAGACGTTGGTCGTCGAGGACGTGCTGGCGGATGCCGGCATCACCGACCTCTCGAAGTACGCGGCAGTTCCTGGTACCCCGGACGATCGGCTGTTCCCGGACATCTTCCTGGACTGAGTCAGGCATACCGGCGTCGCCGGGACGAGCGGGCTGCTCGACCTGGAGCCGTTCAGAACAGCAGGTACACGGCACCGAGCACCGTCAGCACGATCACGAGACGATCGAAGAGCTGCTGGCGCATCCGCTCGGCCAGGCGGATGCCGATCAGCGCACCGACCACGACCAGCGGGGCGAGCGCCAGATCCATCAGCAGGACGGATGGGGTGAACAGGCCGAGCCCGGCGAGGAACGGCACCTTCACGAGGGAGTCCTCACCGTGCGACTGCTGGAGGAGCCCTCCGGCCGCCTGTTCGTGATCGAAGCGGAGGCGGCTGCTGCCGTGTGAGCGAGCCGGCCCGGGGGCGTCAGTGCACGGGGAAGTAGACCGCGTACCGCTCGTCGACGACCTCGTGCAGAGGGACGAAGCGGATGCCGGTCTGCTGGCCCACCGTGCGGTAGCGCGAGTGCCACTGCGACCAGTGCCTCTCATCGTCCGCGGTGAGCAGGTCGGCCGCAGCATCCACCCGGCCGCGCAGCGCGGTCTCCCGGTCGACGAGTCCGGCAAGGACCACGGGGCCCTCCAGGAACGCGACCGTGCCCGGCTCGTCGGGGATCGGTTCGACGCGCACGTCCCACGGCAGGGCGATGTCGACGCTCGCCGTGCCACCGGAGTGCGCCAGCAGCAGGGCGCCGTCGACGATCTCCCATGCGATGCCACCGGAGACCAGCGGCGTGCCGGCGACCCACTCCGGCACGCGCACGCGCACGCGCAGCGCATCCGGGGAATCGATGACGATCCGCACCCGCAGGGCGTGCGGGCGATGCAGATCCCCGGCCTCCCCGGCGTTGGAATCGGGACCGACCTCGTCGGCGTCTCCGGGCAGTTCGACGCTCACCCGGGCGGGGCCGCCGTCGGTGGCCACCTCTGCGTGCGCGGCGATGAACTGCGCGATCGTCAGCGTGCCACCCTCGCCGGAGTAGAAGACGTGCTGCGCGTGCCGGGTGTGCGCCTGCACGAGCGTGCCGTGGCAGCACCAGAAGTCCTCGGTCGCACTGCCCCAGGCCTTGGTCGCCCCGCCTGCCAAGGGCAGGAAGTAGGCCACCATCCCGGTGCGCGGGTTCTGCTGGGCGAGGATGCCGTTGAGCAGATTGCGCTCGATGTAGTCGGCGTAGCCGAGATCACCGGTCCATCGCAGCAGCACGTCGGCCAGGCGGATCATGTTGTAGACCGCACAGTGCTCCTGCGTCTTGTCGCCGCGACGCGCGGCGAACGAGAACGGCGGCGTCCAGATCTCGCCGGAGGTCTGCCCACCGGTGCAGAACGTGCCGCGACGGGTGACGGCCCAGTCCCAGTACGCCTCGACCAGGCGGCGCCAGGTGTCGTCGCCGGTCACCTCGTAGGCGCGGGCGGCGCCGAGGATCTCGGGGATGGTGGTGTTGGCGTGCATGTTCGTGAGGACGTCGCGTCCCCCCAACAGCGGATCGAACAGCGAGCGGTGCCAGTAGCGGTCCAGCAGCTCCCGGTAGATGTCCCGGCCGGTGATCTCCAGCAGGTCCGCCCAGACCTCCAGCATCCCGCCGGTCTCCACATCGAGGATCTGCTGGAACGCCTCATCGTCGATGCCGCGCACCCAGCGCAGCAGGGCCTGCGCGGCCCGGGTCGCGATGGTGAGCGCGCGCTCGTCGCCGATCTCCCGGTGCACGTCGACGAGACCCATCAGCGTCTTGTGCATGTCGTACTGCGGGGCCCAGACATCCAGTCCTCTTTCGAGGCGCTGCAGGAACGAGGGCGGGATCGCCCACATCCATTCGCCGTCGCTCTCGTCCTGGCAGCGTGCCAGTCCGTCGAGCACCTCGTCGATCGCGTTGCGCAGCACCGGGTCGCCGGTCACGGCAACCTCTCGGGCGGCGGCCGACAGCCAGTGCCCGGTGAAGTGGCCGCGCAGCAGCGCGCCGGGCGTCTCCCAGCCCCAGTGCCGGTCCAGGCCGCGTGCCGCCGGGGAGTCGTGCGAGGGCTGCATGTGCCAGAGCTGGTTGCCGATCCCGGCCTGGATGTAGTGGTTCTGCAGCAGCGCTGCCGGCCGCAGTGCGTGCAGGTAGGCGCGGTTCAGGCGGCGGCGATCGTCATAGATCCCGCGGTCGAGCTGCACGGATGCCAGGGGCAGGTGCGACAGGGTCATGAGGGCTCCTCCGAATCGGCGAGCGCGTCGCGTTCGTCATCGGTCGCTGTGAGCAGTGCGGTCTGCCGCGCCTGGGCGAAGATGTCGGCGAGGAGCACGCGCCGGCCCTGCTCCGCGGAAGCGACCGCGGCCTCGACCATGGCGAGGCTCCAGATGTTGCGGTGGATCTCCCCGGACGGTGCGGACCCCCCGTCCAGTGCGGCGACGAACTCGGCCAGTGCGGCATCCAGACCCTCGTCCGCATCGGGCAGCGGGGGACGCTCGACGTCTCCGTCGCGGCTCTGCAGCCGCACGTCGGTCTCGCCGTCCCAGCTCGCCGTACCGCCCACGGCACTGCCGCGCCAGTCACCGTTCCACGACGTCTGCAGGCCGTCGGCGCACCAGCTGCCGGAGTAGGAGAAGCGGGCACCGTCGGCGAACGCGAAGACTGCTTCGGCTGCCGCGTCGCCGTCGTACCAGCTCCACGACGGGTTGAACTCCTCGCAGTACACCGACACCGGCTCGGTGCCCAGCACGAATCTCGCCTGGTCGAAGGTGTGGATCGCCATGTCGATGAGCAGTGGATGCGGCATCCGGTCGCGGAATCCGCCGAACCTCGGATTCTGGAAGAACTGCGCGTCCAGCTGCTCCGCGCCGCCGGCCGTCCGCAGCGCGTCGCGGAAAGCGGTGATGCCTCGCGTGTGCCGGCGCGACTGGCTCGTCGCCACCAGCACACCGCGCGCGCGGCTGAGGGCGGCGAGTCGCAGGGCTTCGGCGACCGTGGGCGTGACCGGCTTCTCGGTGAGCACGGGAACACCCATGCGGACGGCGGCGGAGCTGACCGCCAGATGCGCCTCGGGGATCGTCACGTTGACGACCAGGTCGACCGGCGCCGTGGTGAGGGCCTGCTGCACGTCGGTGAACACCGCGGCGTCCAGCCCGCGCGCGACCACGGATGCCTGCGCCGCCTGCTCGACCACGTCGACGACGGCGCTGACATGCAGATCCCGACGCCGTGCGATCGAGTCCAGCCAGGCCTGTCCCATCCCGCCCGCGCCGACGACGACCACGTCGCGGGTGTCGGCGGTGCTCACAGCGGGCTGCCGTCCCACTCGCGCGGAGTGTCGAAGTCGCCCTCGTGGTACATCCCGATGCGCGGTGCCACGCGCGGCCGGCTCTGGTGAGCCCAGCGGACCGCATTGGCGATCACCCGCTGGATGTTCGCATCGTGATAGACCGGATAGTCCTGATCGCCCGGGGAGAAGTAGAAGATCCGGCCGTGTCCTCGGGAGAAGGTCATCCCCGAGCGGAACACCTCGCCGCCGCTGAAACCCGACACGAACACGAGGTCATCGGGGTTCGGGACGTCGAAGAACTCCCCGTACATCTCCTGCGCGGGAAGGACGATGGGCTGCGCGACGCCTTCGGCGATCGGGTGCGTGGGCGCGATGGTCCACACCAGTTCACGGTCGGTGCCCTGCCGCCAGCGCAGGGTGCACGTGGTGCCCATCAGTCGGATGAAGATCTTGGAGAAGTGCGCCGAGTGCAGCACCAGGAGCCCCATCCCCGAGAGCACGTGGCGGTGCACGCGCTCCACGACCGCATCGGCGACGTCGTCGTGACGCATGTGACCCCACCAGATCAGCACATCGGTGTCGGCCAGGCGCTCCTCGGTCAGCCCGTGCTCGTCGTCGTCGAATGTGGCGGTCTCGACGACGACGTCATCTCCGAGCAGCCGACGCACGCCCGCGGCGATCGTGCCGTGCATCGTGTCGGGATAGATCCGCTGAGGGATCGGATCGTGCTTCTCGTGGTGGTTCTCGCCCCAGACCAGGACGCGGATCGGTGCTGTCATGCGGTGTCCTCCTCGATGTTTCCGGCCTCAGGCCAGCTGCAGCTCCACCGTCGCGAAGGCGTGCGGCGGCAGGGTGAGCGCGAGCGCACCGTCCCGCACGCTCGCCTCCAGCGGAACCGGCGCCACCCGATCGGTGTTCTCGGCGTCGTTGAACGATGTCGTGCTCTCGCCGGTCAGCACGCGGGCGCGCAGAACCCTGGCATCCCGTCCGCGCAGATCGACGTTCACCGTGCAGTCCGCGTCGGCCGACAGGTGGGTCAGCGACAACAGCGCACGATCGTCCTTCACGGATGCCGACAGCGACACCAGCGGCAGGTCCGTCCCGCCCACCACCCGCGACGGCGCCTCGAGCACATGGGCCGCCAGCTGCTCGGCATCCTGATGTCCTTTGTTCATCTCGAACACGTGGTACGTCGGGGTGAGCACCAGTGCGTCGCCGTCGGTGAGGACCATGGCCTGCAGAACGTTCACCGTCTGCGCGATGTTCGCCATCGTCAGCCGCCGGGCGTACCGGTGGAAGATGTCGAAGTGCAGTCCCGCCACAAGCGCGTCGCGCACCGTGTTCTGCTGGAACAGGAAGCCGGGGTTCGTGCCCTCCTCGGCGTTCCACCAGGTGCCCCACTCATCGCACACCAGGCTCACGCGGTTGTGCGGGTCGTAGGAGTCCATCACGGCCACGTGCCCGCGGATGACGCGTTCCATGTCGGCGGCGTAGGCCATCGTCTCGTAGAACTGCTTCTCGTCGAACCCGGTGGCGTCCTCGGTGTTGATGCCCGATCCGGAGTGCGTGTAGTAGTGGAAAGACACCGCCTGGTAGGGCAGGTTCCCGTAGAGGGTGCAGCCGTGGCATTCCATCAGCGTCTTCATCAGCACGCGCGTCCACTCGAGGTTGTCCTCGTTGGCGCCGGCCGCGATGCGGGTGAGCCTGTTGGCACCGTGATTGTGGCAGAACGTCGCATAACGGCGGGCCTCTTCGGCGTAGTGCGCGGCAGACATGTTGCCGCCGCATCCCCACGCCTCGTTGCCCAGCCCCCAGAACGGCACCTTCCACGGCTCGTCGCGCCCGTTCTGCCTGCGCAGTCGTGCCATCGGACTGTCGTCGTCGCGGGTGAGGTACTCCACCCAGTCCGCCATCTCCTGCACGGTGCCGCTGCCGACGTTGCCGTTCACGTAGGCGTCGGTGCCCAGAAGGTCGCAGAGGTCCATGAACTCGTGGGTGCCGAAGTGGTTGTTCTCCACCACATCGCCCCAGTTCGTGTTCGCGATGTGGGGGCGCTGCTCGCGCGGGCCGATGCCGTCGCGCCAGTGGTAGGTGTCGGCGAAGCAGCCGCCCGGCCAGCGCAGGTTGGGGATGTCGAGTGCGCGCAGCGCCTCGACGATGTCGAGACGGATGCCGCGCTCGTTCGGGATCGGTGAGTCCTCGCCCACCCAGAAGCCGTCGTAGATGCACCGGCCGAGGTGTTCGGCGAAGTGCCCGTAGATGTGCCGGCTGATGCGATGTCCGGTGACGTCGAGGTCGACCACCGCGCGCGCGGATGCGGTCACAGCATCCGCCATTCCCGCTCGGCGGTCAGCGGCACCAGCGGCGGACGCCCGGCCGTGGTGGTGAGCTCGATGCGCTCGCCGGTGCGTGCGGACTCCAGCAGCGAGGTCATGATCTCCAGTACATGCAGGGCGATCGAGCCGTCCGAGCGCGACCCGCCGGCCACGAAGTCGAGCAGGCCGATGCCGCGCCCGCCGTTCTCGTAGCCCGCGCTGGTCGGCAGTGTGCTCCACGCGTTCTGCCCTGGTCGGCGCAGGCGCACCTCGCCGGTGAACATGTTCGGGTCGGGGAGCGAGAGCGTGCCGGTCTCGCCGTGCACCTCGATGGGAGCCGCCTGTGTGGCCGCCGCGTCGAAACTGAACGTCACGGTGGAGATCGCCCCGTCGGTGTGCTCCAGCACACCGGTGACGTGCGTGTCGACCTCGACGGGGATCTCCTCGCCGGCGCGCACTCCGGATGCGATCCGGCGCACGGACTTCGGCCTGGACGACGCCCCCGCCACGCGCTTCACCGGGCCCAGCAGGTGGAACAGCGAGGTCAGGTAGTACGGACCCATGTCCAGCAAGGGGCCACCGCCCTCGCGGTAGTAGAAATCGGGGTTCGGATGCCAGGCCTCATGGCCGGATGACACCCAGGTGGCCACCGCGGAGACCGGTCGGCCGATCTCGCCGGCGTCCACAGCCGCCCGTGCCGTCTGGATGCCGGTGCCGAGCACGGTGTCGGGCGCGCAGCCCACCCAGGCGGTCTCGGTCGCCGACGCGACGATGGTGCTCGCGTCGGTCATCCCGGAGGCCAGCGGCTTCTCACCGAAGACGTTCTTGCCGTGGCTCAGGGCCGCCAGTGCGACCTCGGCGTGTGCGGCGGGGACCGTGAGGTTCAGCACGGTCTGCACGTCCGGGTCAGCGACGAGTTCCTCGACCGACAGTGCGCGACAGCCGTCGAACCGGTCGGCCACGGCTGCGGCCCTGGCCGGGTCCAGGTCGGCGGCTGCGGCGATCCGCACGCCGGGGTGGGCGCCGAGCGTGTCCAGGTACTGCGCGGAGATGACTCCGAGTCCGACTATTCCGATACCGTGCGGCTGGCCCACAGCATTCCTCTCTCGATGATCGTTCGTACGTTGATGTCGCGCAGCACGACGGGGCTGTGCCCCGGCGTCGCCACGAAGACGCGTCCTGCACCCCACTCACGGGTCCACACGGCGGGCGAGGTGATCGGGCGGTGCCACGGGTGGTACGGCTGCACGGGGTGCGTGGTCGTGGCGAGGACGTCGTTGAGATCGTCCGTGAGAACCCAGTACTGCTCGGTGCGCAGGGTGAAGTCCTCAAGGCCGTCCATGATCTGGTGGCCGCGGCCGAGGTCGGTCAGATCGACGGTGTAGCAGAGGAAGTTGTCGGATTCGTCGCCCTCGCACGAGTCCGGGTGCTTCGACGGATGCGTGGCGAACTGGCCGCCGATGAGCTGCAGATAGTCCGAGCTGTTGCGGTACGAGTCGGCGATCCCGCCATGCCAACCCGCCAGTCCGGTGCCGCGTTCGACGGCACGGCGCAGGCCCTTCAGTGCGTCGCCCGATATGTCGGACATCGTCACGGACTGCACGATGAGGTCGGTGGCCTCCATCGCGGCCTCGTCCGCGTAGACCTCGTTGGAGTTCTCGACCCGCACGTCGAATCCGTTCTCCTGCAGGAACGGGATGAACATGTCGGTCGCCTCGACCGGACGGTGTCCCTCCCACCCCCCTCTCACGACGAGCGCGTTTCGTGTCGCGGTCATGCTCGTGCTCCTTCCACTGCGGTGTATCGGCTGTCGGATGCTGCGCTCGCCTCGACCGCGGCGAGCACGCGCTGCACGCGCGCCGCTTCGGCGAAGCCGGGACGTGCGGGGACGCCCTCGGTGATCGCGCGCACGAAGTCGACGGACTGATGGGTGAAGAGGTGCTCGTATCCCAGGCCGTGGCCTGCCGGCCACCAGGCGCCGGCGTAGGGGTGCTCGGGTTCGGTGGCGTCGATCCGCCGGAAGCCCTGCTCGTCGGACGGCAGCTGCCCATCGTGGAACTGCAGCTCGTTCATGAACGAGAAGTCGAACGCGACCGAGCCGAGCTCGCCGTTGACCTCGATGCGGTTCGCGTTGCGGTGGCCGGCGGCCATGCGCGTCGCCTCGAAGACGCCGAGGGCGCCGTCGGCAAAGGACGCCGTGAACGCCACGGCGTCGTCGACGGTGACCTGCTCGCGTGGGGCGTCCGCGTCGGCGCTGCCGCCCAGGCCGACGTGCTCGGTGAGGCGGGGGCGGGATTCGACGAAGGTGCGCAGCGTGGCGGACACGCCGGTGATCGCCGAGCCGGTCAGCCACTGTGCGGTGTCGATGCTGTGCGCACCGATGTCGCCGAGGGTGCCCGAGCCGGCGCGCGTGCGATCGAGACGCCAGGTGAACGGCGCGTCAGGGCTGGTGAGCCAGTCCTGCAGATACTGGGCGCGCACGTGGCGGATCCGCCCGAGTCGGCCGTCGTCGATGAGCTTCTTGGCCAGGGCCAGGGCGGGTGTCCGGCGGTAGCTGAATCCGCACATGCTGACCACGCCCTGCTCGGCTGCCGCTGCCGCGGCATCCGCCATCCGATCGGCCTCGGCGACGTCGTTGGCGAGCGGCTTCTCGCACAGCACGTGCTTGCCGGCCGCGAGGGCGGCGACGGCGATCTCGGCGTGCGTGTGACCGGGAGTGCAGATGTCGACGATGTCGACGTCGTCACGGGCGATCGCGCTGCGCCAGTCCGAGGAGGACTCGGGGATGCCGAACTCCTCGGCCGCGGCGGCGGTGCGCCCCGCGTCGCTGCCCACGAGGAGGGCTGCTTCCGGAGCAGGTGACAGGTCGAAGAACCGTGGCGCGGTGCGCCAGGCGTGGGCGTGCATGCGCCCCATGAAGCCGGTGCCGATGATGGCCACGCGCAGTCGTGTCGTCATTGATCTTCTCTCTCGTCCTCGAAAGTCCTGTGCGGATCGCGGGAAACGATGCCACGTGCTGTGGCGGATGTCTCAGAAATTGCGCAAAATAGTTCCGTGCCCTTCCCTCCCCGCGTCACGCTCGCGCACGTCGCCGAGGAGGCGGGGGTCAGCATCTCGACGGCATCCCGTGCGCTGCGTGGACGCGGCGACATGTCCGCAGACACTCGCACACGTGTGCTGCGGGCCTCCGCGGCACTGGGCTACACGTTCGCCGGGGAGTCGCGTGGTCGGCCGCGCGGGGGGACATCCCGCGTGCTGGACCTCGTGCTGGGTCATTTCCACGACCCGTACACGGATGAGGTCACGGCAGGCGCGCGCACCACGGCCGCCGGGTTGAGCTACGACCTGGTGCTCACCACGGACCGCCCTGATCCGAGTGATGACTGGACGGATCGCATCCGTTCGCGCGGGACAGCCGGGGTGATCCTGGGACTCATGGTTCCGACCTCCGCGCAGATCGCGCTCATGCAGCGGGCCGCGATCCCGCTCGTGCTGCTCGAGCCACCGGGGGAGCCTGTAGTCAGACTGCCGAGCATCCGCACCACTGACCACGCCGGTGGCGTGGCCGCGGCAGAGCACCTGATCGACCGCGGCGTGCGGCGCTTCGTCGTCATCGGTGGGTCCCCGCCGTATCGCTACGGGCGCGCCCGCGTGGAGGGGTTCCTTACCGCTCTGCGACACCGGGTGCCGGGGGCACCCGTGAAGCGCGGCGACGCGGACTGGGGCGCGGTCGATGCCTGGAAGGCAACGGCCCGCGCGCTCACGGAGCTGGGAGGGGAGGGGCCCATCGGCCTCTTCGCCTGCTCCGACGAGATGGCGGCCGGCGCATACCGCGCCATCGCTGAGGCGGGGCTCGGAGTTCCTCGCGACGTGCTGGTGATCGGATTCGACGACGTGCGCGGTGCGCGCTGGCTTCATCCTTCTCTGACGACGATCCGGCAGCCCATCCGCGAGATGGCGGCCGCCGCCGTGCGAACGCTGGTGCAGGCGGTCGAAGGGATCGACATCGGCGCGCAGCGTGTCGAACTGCCCACCGAACTCGTCGCCCGCGGCTCGACGAGGGCGACCTTCCCTGTGCCGGGTTGAGTACTCGACACATGTCGAAGATTCAGAGATCGATCTCTGAATCTTCCTTTCTAGTGACCTCTTGAGCATGATGGAACCATGCCTGCACCTCGAATCATTCATCTCACCGCCGCGGACGTGTCGGTCATCGTCCTCCAGGACGACGACCGCCTGCCGGTGATCCTGCACTGGGGTGCGCTCATCGACGCCACCGATGCGGAGCTGGCGTCGTTCGCCGAGGCGGAGGAACGCCCCGGCTTGAGCGGAATCTCGGACCTTCCGTACCGGCCGTCGGTCCTGCCCGAGCACTCCGCGGGCTGGTTCGGACGCCAGGGCGTCGAGCTGCATCGGGCCGGGGCGGTCTGGGCGCCGCGATTCGCCGTGCGATCGATCACGCTCGACGGCACCGAGATCGGCACCGGGGTGACGCAGGCCTCAACCGGTCTGCTGGTGGTCAGCGCCGAGGACGAGTGGGGGCAGATCGGCGTGATGGCGGAGATCGATCTCACCTCGGATGGGCTGTTGCGGATGCGCGTCGAGGTGCGCAATGCGGCCGCTCCGGGAGGCGACCTGCTGGACCTGCAGGCCGTCACGCCCGCTCTGACGATCCCGACCAGGGCCGACGAGGTGCTCGACTTCTCGGGCCGTTGGGCGCACGAGCGCATCCCGCAGCGGCGGGAGATCGTCCAGGGCGTCCACTCCCGGCAGTCGCGTCGGGGCCGCACGGGGTTGGACGCCACGACGGTCATGGCCGCGGGAGTGAAGGGCTTCTCAGCCGGGCACGGCGAGGTCTGGCTCTGCCATGTGGGTTTCAGCGGAGGTCATGAGCACGCGCTCGAACGCAGCGACGGACACCTGGCGTTCCGGGGCGGCGAGGTCCTGCTGCCAGGTGAAGTGCGCCTGGCTGCGGGTGAGACGTACACGTCGCCTTGGATCTTCGGCAGCTACGGAATCGGACTCGACAGTGCCTCGGCGCGCTTCCACAACCACGTGCGGGCGACCTCTCGCGCCTCGCGTCGACCGCGCCCAGCGACACTGAACGTGTGGGAGGCGGTCTACTTCGAGCAGGATCACGGCGTGATCACCGCGCTCGCCGAACAGGCCGCAGACCTGGGGATCGAGCGCTTCGTCCTGGACGACGGCTGGTTCCTCGGCAGGAAGAACGACCGGGCGGGTCTCGGCGACTGGTCGCCCGATCCCGGCGCGTGGCCCGACGGTCTTCGTCCGCTGGCCGACCGCGTGCGCGAGTTGGGGATGGAGTTCGGGCTCTGGGTGGAACCGGAGATGGTCAACGAGGACTCCGATCTCGCCCGTGCCCATCCCGACTGGATCCTGCGGGCGCGCCCCGAGCTGCCGCCGCTGTTCCGGTTCCAGCAGGTGCTCGACCTGACAAACCCCGATGCCTACGCGCACATCCTCGGCGTGCTGGACGGGCTGGTCAGCGACATCGGTGTCGCGTATCTGAAATGGGATCACAACCGCGATCTCATCGAGGCGGGCCATCCCGGGACCGGGACGGCAGCCGTGCACGAGCAGACGCTGGCGCTGTACCGCCTGATCGACGAACTGCGCGAACGGCACCCCGAGCTCGAGATCGAGAGCTGCGCATCGGGCGGTGGCCGGGTGGACCTCGGCATCCTCGAGCGCACCGATCGTGTGCACCCGTCCGACAGCCACGACCCCGTGGACCGGTTCCACATGCTGCGCTGGACGGGACTGCTGGTCCCGCCGGAGATGTTGGGATCGCACGTGGCGTCCGCCGTCTCGAGCACCACCGGCCGTACCCACGACCTGCATCTGCGCTGTGCGGTCGCGTTCCTCGGGCACTTCGGCATCGAATGGGACATCCGCGGGATCACGCAGCAGGAGCGCGACACGCTGCGCGAATGGATCGCCGTGTACCGACGGCTGCGCGACGTCATCCAGACCGGCAGGCAGGTGGCGGGCGGCGAGTTCGATCCTGCCGCGCCCACGATGCGCGGCGTCGTCGCGCACGACGCGACCGAGGGGCTGTACACGATCATCACGCCGCCGACCACGGCCGACACCCGTTCGCGCGTGCGATTTCCTGGACTGGACGACAGGCGGCGCTACCGGCTCACCGTCAGCCGACCGGAGAGCGTCGGCCCGCCCTGGCAGGTCGGCGAGTGGCTGCGCGACGCGCCGACCATCGCATCCGAGATCGATGAGCCGAACGCCGGGACCGTGTACTCCGGGTCGATGCTGAGCGCGGTCGGGCTCGAGTTCCCCACCTTCCATCCCGACCGTGCTGCGGTGGTCCACCTGCGCGCCGTGGACTGAGGACGAAGGCCAGGATGAAGCGGTGCCGCCCTGGTCTTGATGTGGGCGGCACCGCTTCCTGGGTTCGGGTGTCGTCAGCCCTTGAACGCGCCGTCCATGATGCCGGCGACCATCCGCCTTCCGACGAAGAAGAACACCACCAGCAACGGCAGCGTCGCCAGGAACGAGCCGCCCATGCTCAGCGCGAGGTCGATCGAGCGGTTCGCCTGCAACTGCTTCAGGGCGATCTGCACGGTGAACAACTCGGGGGACTTCAGCACGATGAACGGCCACATGAAGTCGTTCCACACCGCAGTGAACGTGATCAGCCCGAGCACGAAGGCCGCAGGGCGCACGACCGGGAACCCGATCCGCCAGAACACCTGCCAGCTGTTGCAGCCATCGATGCGCGCGGCCTGCATGAGCTCATCGCTCAGCGTGGTCGCCATGTGCTGGCGCATCCAGAAGATGCCGAACGCGCTCGCCAAACCCGGGACGATGATCGCCTGCAGCGTGTCGACCCAATCCAGCCACGAGATGATCAGGTACTGCGGGATGACGCTGAGCTGTGCAGGCACCGTCATCGTCAGCAGCACGATCAGAAACAGCACATTGCGGCCGGGGAACTGCAGCTTGGCGAACGCGAACCCCGCCAGCGCGCACAGAATCGCGGCGACCACGGCGATCGTCAGGGAGACGATCACGCTGTTGATCAGGGACTGGAAGAACGGGACGGTGTCGAACACCTTCGCTGCGAGGTCGAAGAACGCCGTGCCGGGGTACAGCCGCGGCGGACTCGACGTGACGGCGGAGGCCCCGGCCGAGGCGATGACGAACATGTAGTAAAGCGGGAACACGCTGATCAGCACCGCGACGACGAGCATCACGTACACGGGCCACGGCACATGGCCGACGCGACCGCCGCGTCGGCGGCGAGCGGCCTTCGCCGGCATCGCCTTCACGGGCAGCGGGCGGAGCGGGGTCGCCTGGTCTACGACGTCGGACATCAGTCGGCCTTCCGGGTGCGTGTGGTGAAGTAGAAGTTGATCAGGGAGACGATCACGACGATCACGAACAGCGCGACGCCGATCGCCGAGCCGTAGCCGAACTCGAACTGACCGAAGCCCTGCTCGTAGAGGAACAGCGCCAGCGTCTGGCACTGCCGCCCGCCGCCGCAGGTCAGACCCGACTCCGGCGCCACCAGCAGCGGCTCGGTGAAGATCTGCAGACCGCCGATGGTCGACATCACCACGGTGAAGATGATCATCGGGCGCAGCGATGGGATGGTCAGGTGGATGAACTGCTTCCAGCTCGAGGCGCCGTCCACCGAGGCCGCCTCGTACATCTCGCGCGGCATCGCCTGCAGGCCGGCGAGGTAGAGCAGGGTGTTGTACCCGAACCAGCGCCACATCACCATCGAGGAGATGACGATCCACGAGCCCACCTGTGAGGAGAGGAAGTTGACGGCGTCCTGTCCGAGCAGGCCCAGCACCCAGTTGATGAGGCCGAAGTTCTTGTCGAAGATCTGCGCGAAGACCAGCGCAGTGGCGGCCACAGAAGTGATGTAGGGGACCAGCAGCGCCATGCGGAAGAAGTTGGCCATCTTCAGCGCGGCGTGGTTGAGCAGGTGCGCGAGGCCGATCGCCAGCAGCAGCTGCGGGATCGTCGAGATCAGGAAGATGCCGAAGGTGTTGACGAACGCGTTCCAGAACCGGGGGTCCTGGAAGAGCCGCTCGAAGTTCGCCAGTCCGACGAAGGTCTGGTCGCCGATCGGATTCCAGTCGAACAGCGCGACGTAGAAGGTGAACAGCAGCGGGAAGAGACCGAAGATCGCGAAGATCACGAAGAACGGGGCGATGTACAGGTAGGGGGCGAGCCGCTCGGGGAGGGTCTGTCGGATCCGTGTCGACGGCGGACGCTCGCGTCGGCGCGTCTTGACGATGGGGATGGCGGTTGCTGTCGCGGTCATCTTCTTACCTCGATCGGGGTGGTGGCTCCGCGG
>NZ_JBASAK010000012.1:0-21805 GCF_049650565.1 Microbacterium sp. | reverse complement strand
TCATGGCCCAGGCTCAGAGCAAGCCCAACTGGTTCGTCATCGGCATCTCCGCCGCTGTCGTCGTCGTGCTGATCGCACTCGGCGTGGTCGTGGTGTGGATGAACAACCGGGCGACCGACGGCGGGCCCGCGCCCAAGGGCGCCATCATCAACTCCGACACGGGAGCGATCACGTTCGGCAAGGGCGACAAGGTCATCGACACGTACATCGACTTGATGTGCCCGGCGTGCAATGCCTTCGAGCAGACGTTCTCAGAGCAGCTGAAGACTCTGGCAGGCGAGGACAAGATCACCCTGAACGTGCACCCGATCGCGATTCTGGATCGCTACTCCGCGGGCAGCAACTATTCGTCGAGGGCGGCGGCGGCGGTCTACTGCGTTGCGGAGAAGAGCCCTGACAAGACATTGGACTACATCGCCTCGCTCTATCAGAACCAGCCTGAGGAGAACAGCACCGGGCTGAGCGATGCGCAGCTTCAGGACTATGCCAAGCAGGCGGGAGCGGCGGACGCGGCGAGCTGCATGGAGAAGGGCACATATCTCAAGTACGGCGTTGCCCAGGCGAAGGCACACAGCATCCAAGGCACTCCTACCATCGAACTCGATGGCAAGCTCGTCGAGGGACAGAGCCTGCAGGAGATCTTCGCCAAGGTCGACACCTGGGTCAAGGCAATCAACTAGTCAAAGGTGTCGACCTCATTAGACCGGAGGCTAGACATGGAGAGAGTCGCGTTCACAGTCTTGAGTGCGTGAGCTGTGGGCGGATAACCTTTGTGCTGTTTGAATGGTCAAACAGGACAAGGGGGATTGGTAGTGTCAACTCACATTGCCGTTAAGAGGTCAGTTCGTTCGCGCATCGCGGCGGTGGGTGCCGCGCTGGCGCTAGCTGCTGGGGGATTGCTGGCAGCTTCACCCGCACAAGCGGCGCTGACGAAATGCAATATTGCTTACTCGGGGAACACCGTCAGTGGTACGTGCTGGGGAACGAATTGGTCCTCATTCAAACTTAAGTTCACGTGCTACAAGGCGTTTCCATGGGAGACCACCTGGACGCGCACTAGCGGCACGTACGGGACGAGCACGTTCGGCGCCGCGTCCTTCTCGTGGAACGTCGGACGTGAGTGCTCGACGGTCTTTCACGAATGGGTGGCCCAAGCGGTGAACGCCTAGACACGGTGCCGAGCTGAGGGCGACACCCTTGCGTCGCGGGAGTCAGGCATCCAGCCTGGCTCCCGCGTTTATGTTGAAGTAGCTTGTCCCAACAGAGTCCAATGAGACCTACAAGAAGTTCGGCGCCGCGCAGGCCGACAGCCACCAGATCAACGCCACTCCCTCCGTGGAGATCAACGGGAAGCGTCTGGAACTGAGCAACCAGGCCGACCTGCAGAAGCTCGTCAAGCTCATCAGCTGACCCCGAGTTGCCGCTGCGGCACAGACGGTCTAACATAGATCTTTGGTGCCTTGTGCCATGTTCCGGCGTGTCCGGAAGAGGCCGCACCGATCATCACCCATCCACCGCAGATCGACCGATCTGCAGAAGCGTCAGCGAGGCTATGGCTAAGAAAGACGGTGTCATCGAGATCGAGGGCGTCGTGTCCGAGGCTCTGCCCAATGCGATGTTCCGCGTTGAGCTCAGCAACGGCCACAAGGTTCTGGCGACGATCTCAGGAAAGATGCGGCAGAACTACATCCGCATCATCCCCGAGGACCGCGTGGTCGTGGAGCTCTCGCCCTACGACCTGACCCGTGGCCGCATCGTCTACCGCTACCGCTGATCGGTCGAGAAGTAACGGCAGCCCTTCGACAGGCTCAGAGATCCGGTCTCTGAACTCAGGTGGGCCGCACGAAGACAGCGAACAGGAAACATCATGAAGGTCAACCCCAGCGTCAAGCCCATCTGCGACCACTGCCGCGTGATCCGTCGTCACGGACGCGTCATGGTGATCTGCAAGAGCAACCCGCGTCACAAGCAGCGCCAGGGCTGAGCAGGGCCCGGGTCTGATGCTCCGGCATCCGGCCCGGCACTGGACAACTCAATATCGAAACACAGGCAGCATCGGATGCCTCGACCCTTCGACAGGCTCAGGGACCCAGGTCCCGGAGCGACGAGGTCAGCGAGGCGGACACCTCGGGGCGGAGGCCCGGGAACGGATGCTGCTCCACACCTCCACAACACTCCAGGAGATACCGCATGGCACGTCTTGCCGGCGTTGACATCCCGCGCGACAAGCGCGTGGTGATCGCCCTCACCTACATCTACGGGATCGGCCGCACCCGCTCCGTCGAGATCCTCAAGGCGACCGAGATCGACGAGTCGATCCGCGTCAAGGACCTCACCGACGACCAGCTCGTGGCGCTGCGCGACCACATCGAAGGCAACTACAAGGTGGAGGGTGACCTGCGCCGCGAGGTCGCCGCTGACATCCGCCGCAAGGTCGAGATCGGCTCGTACGAGGGCATCCGCCACCGTCGCGGTCTCCCGGTCCGCGGCCAGCGTACCAAGACCAACGCCCGTACCCGCAAGGGCCCGAAGCGCACCGTCGCCGGTAAGAAGAAGGCCCGCTAAGCGGCCAGGGAATAGGAGAACACTTTCATGGCTGCACCCAAGGCCGCCGCGCGCAAGCCGCGCCGCAAGGAAAAGAAGAACATCGCGCTGGGCCAGGCCCACATCAAGTCGACGTTCAACAACACAATCGTCTCGATCACCGACCCGTCCGGCGCTGTCATCAGCTGGGCCTCGTCGGGTGGCGTGGGCTTCAAGGGCTCGCGCAAGTCGACCCCGTACGCGGCCGGCATGGCGGCGGAGTCCGCTGCCCGTCAGGCCGCGGAGCACGGTGTCAAGAAGGTCGACGTCTTCGTGAAGGGTCCGGGTTCGGGCCGCGAGACCGCGATCCGCTCGCTGCAGGCCGCCGGCCTCGAGGTGGGGTCCATTCAGGACGTCACCCCGCAGGCGCACAACGGCTGCCGTCCGCCCAAGCGCCGTCGCGTCTGATCTCGCACGATGATGCCGGTCCCCCGCATGGGGACCGGCATCATCGCCCGCAGAATTCCAAAACTCAAGACCTCACCACACACATGTCATATAGCGGGCATGTGATCGAAAGGAACACATAGTGCTCATCGCACAGCGTCCCACTCTCACCGAGGAAAAGATCTCCGAGAACCGCAGCCGGTTCGTCATCGAGCCGCTGGAGCCCGGTTTCGGATACACGATCGGCAACGCGCTACGTCGCAGCCTGCTCTCGTCGATCCCCGGTGCGTCCGTCACCACCATTCGCATCGATGGCGTGCTGCACGAGTTCAGCACGATCCCCGGTGTGAAGGAGGACGTGACCGAGATCATCCTCAACATCAAGCAGCTGGTCGTCTCCAGTGAGCGCGACGAGCCCATCACCGCGTACCTGCGCAAGACAGGTGCCGGTGAGGTGACCGCGGCCGACATCTCGGCCCCCGCCGGCGTCGAGGTGCACAACCCCGACCTGGTCATCGCCACGCTGAACGACACCGCTCGCTTCGAGCTCGAGCTCACCATCGAGCGCGGACGCGGCTACGTGTCGGCGTCGCAGAACCGCAACGAGTACGCCGAGGCCGGTCAGATCCCGGTCGACTCGATCTACTCGCCCGTTCTGAAGGTCGCCTACCGCGTCGACGCCACCCGCGCCGGTGAGCGCACCGACTTCGACAAGCTCGTGCTCGACGTCGAGACGAAGTCGGCGATCAGCCCTCGCGACGCCGTCGCATCGGCAGCCAAGACCCTCACCGAGCTGTTCGGCCTCGCCCGCGAGCTGAACGTCGAGGCCGAGGGCATCGAGATCGGCCCCGCGCCGGTCGAGGCTGTCCTCTCCAGCGAGCTCTCCATGCCGATCGAGGACCTCGATCTGTCGGTGCGCTCGTACAACTGCCTCAAGCGCGAGGGCATCAACACCGTCTCGGAGCTGGTCGCCCTCTCGGAGACGCAGCTGATGAACATCCGCAATTTCGGACAGAAGTCGGTCGACGAGGTGCGCGACAAGCTCGTCTCGCTCGGCCTGTCGCTGAAGGATTCGGTGCCCGGTTTCGACGGCGCCCACTTCTACAGCGCAGGCGAAGACGAGTCCTTCTGAAACCCGACCTCTTTCCGACCAGGAGATAGACGATTATGCCCAAGCCCACCAAGGGTCCCCGCCTCGGAGGCGGCCCCGCCCACGAGCGCCTGCTTCTCGCGAACCTCGCGGCAGCGCTCTTCACCCACAAGTCGATCAAGACGACCGAGACCAAGGCGAAGCGCCTGCGTCCGCTGGCTGAGCGCCTCATCACGCTCGGCAAGCGCGGCGACCTGCACGCCCGTCGTCGTGCGCTGACGGTCCTGCGCACCAACAAGGACGCCGCGCACATCCTCTTCAACGAGATCGCGCCGCTGGTCGCCGACCGCGAGGGTGGCTACACCCGCATCACGAAGGTCGGCAACCGCAAGGGCGACAACGCGCCCATGGCCGTGATCGAGCTCGTCCTCGAGCCCGTCACCCCCAAGGTGAAGAAGTCGGCGGCCAAGGCCAAGCCCGCAGCAGAGGCCGAGAAGCCCGCCAAGGCCGAGAAGCCTGCCAAGGCCGAGAAGGTCGAGGAGGTCGAGGAGGTCGTCGAGACCCCCGCCGAGACCCCCGCCGAGGAGACCACTGAGGCTCCGGCTGAGGCCGCTGCCGACGAGAAGTCCGAGTAAGAACTCTCGCATCGCGAGAAGAGCCCGCCACCCTTCCGGGGTGGCGGGCTCTTCCGTTGTTCGAGGGCGGCCCCTCGACAGGCTCAGGGGCACAGGCTTCGGGACGAAGGTCAGGCCAGGGCGCGCAGGTCCTTGCGCAGGATCTTGCCGGAGCTGGACTTGGGGATGGCGTCGATGAACTCCACGATGCGCACCTTCTCATGCGGTGCCACCCGGGAGGCGACGAACTCCATGACGTCGTCGGCGGACAACTCGACGCCGGGCTGACGCACGACGAAGGCCTTCGGCACCTCCTGTCCGTCGGCGTCGTTCGCGCCGATCACCGCGGCGTCCGCGATCTGCGGATGCTCCAGCAGCACCGCCTCCAGGATCGCCGGGGCGACCTGATAGCCCTTGTACTTGATGAGCTCCTTGAGCCGGTCGACGATGCGGAAGATGCCGTCCGACGTGACCGTGGCCATGTCGCCCGTGTGCAGCCAGCCATCGGCGTCCAACATCTCGGCCGTCGCCTCGGGGCGCTTGAGGTAGCCGACCATCACCTGGGGCCCCCGGACCCACAGCTCGCCGGGGACGCTGGCGCCCGACGCTGGTGCCTCGACGTCCGCGCCGGTGTCGGGATCGACCAGGCGCGCCTCTGTGTTGGGCACGAGGGGACCGATCGATGACTTGTCGATGCCGTCGACACCGGCGGGGATGATGTTGACGGCCGGGCTGGTCTCGGTCATGCCGTAGCCCTGCACGACCTCGCAGCCGAGGCGCTTCGCGACCGCCGCGGCCAGTGCGCCGTCCAACGGCGCTGCGCCCGAGAAGATCACCTTGATAGCCGACAGGTCGTACTGATCGATGACCGGATGCTTGGCCAGCGCGACGGCGATCGGCGGCGCGATGAAGACCCAGGTGGTGCGGTGCTCCTGGATGACGCGCAGGAACTCCAGCAGATCGAACTTGGGCATGGTGACGAGCCCTGCGCGCTGGCGCAGAGCGAAGTTCAGCAGCACGGTCATGCCGTAGATGTGGAAGAACGGCAGCACCGCCAGCAGGCGGTCCTCAGGTCCGATGTCGGTAGTCGGGATCACCTGCGCGACGTTGGCGATGAGGTTGCGGTGAGTCAGCATCACGCCCTTCGGTCGTCCCGTCGTCCCCGAGGAGTACGGCAGCACGGCCAGGTGCGTGGCCGGGTCGAACGTGACATCCGGAGCCGCGTGCCCCTCGCCGAGCAGATCGCGCAGGCTCGGGTGCCCCTCGGCGCCGTCGAGCACGATCAGGTGATCGGCAGGAAGCCCGAGCCGCTCGGCGGCGGCCTGGGCGTGGGGGAGCAGCGGGGAGACGGTGATGAGCCAGGATGCCTCGGCATCCTGCATCTGGCTCACGATCTCGTCCGCCGTGTAGAGGGAGTTGATGGTGGTGGCGGTCGCGCCCGCGCGCAGGATGCCGTGGAACACCGTCGCGAATGCCGGCACGTTGGGGCACAGCACGGCGACGGCGTCGCCCACGCCGACGCCTCGGGCGGCGAGTGCTCCGGCGAACAGACCGATCTGCCCGACCAGCTGGCGATAGGTCGTCTCGGCGCCCGACGGCCCATCGACGATGGCGACCCGATTCATCGTCTGCTCGTCCAGACCGCCGAACAGGTAGTCGTAGATGGAGACATTCGGGATCTCGACGTCGGGATAGGCGCTGCGGAACATGTGATCTCCTTCGATCGGTCGCCCGCATCAGGCACACGGACGGTTCTGGGAGTCAGTCTCGCACAATCTGAGACACCGTCCCAAGGTCTTGAGGCCGGCCGATCAGCCCCCGGGGACACCGATCACGATCAGCTGATGCCGTGCCGTTAGGCTACGAGGGTGACTGACGCCCAGGGCCTGACCCGAGGGCCTCGCGCCTACCTCGGCTTCGTCGTCATCGGGCTCACCGCCGGTCTCCTGTCGGGACTGTTCGGGGTGGGCGGCGGCACGGTCATCGTGCCGATGCTGGTGCTGATGATGGGCTTCGATCAGCGCCGGGCGGCCGGCACGTCGCTGACGGCCATCGTCCCCACGGCGACGGTGGGCGTCATCTCGTATGCCGCCTCGGGATCGGTGGCGTGGATCGCGGCGCTCATCCTCGCCGCCGGGGCCGTCGTCGGCGCGCAGGTCGGATCCCGCCTGATGCCGCGCATCTCGCAGCGCGCGCTGCGCTGGGGGTTCGTGGCATTCCTGCTGGTCGTATTGGTGAGCCTGTTCGTCGTCATCCCGTCCCGCGAGTCCGTGTTCCACCTCACCGGGCTGAGCGGCGTCGGGCTGGTGCTGGTGGGCGTGCTCACCGGCGTCATCGCCGGGCTCATCGGCGTGGGCGGCGGCGTGATCATCGTGCCCGCGCTCATGGTGATCTTCGGCACCAGCGACCTGGTGGCCAAGGGCACCTCGCTGATGATGGTGATCCCCACCGCGGTGTCGGGCACCATCGGCAACCTGCGCCACCGCAACGTCGACCTGGTGGGCGCGGGCGTCATCGGACTCTCCGCCTGCACCATGACCGCACTCGGTGCGTGGCTGGCCACCCTCATCGACCCCGTCACCGGGAACACGCTGTTCGCGGTGTACATCGTCGCCATCGCCGTGCAGATGGGCATCAAGGCCCTCCGCACCCGCTGAGAATCCCCGGTCCGCACGGCGGGACGTGCGTCGGGCGCGCCGGATAGGATCGAGGGGTGCCCGTGAACAACGATCTGGTCGGCCGCGAGTTTCCGCCGACGGCCCCCTATCTCGTCGGCCGCGAGAAGGTGCGCGAGTTCGCGCGCGCCGTCTTCGCCGACGCCCCGCAGCACACCGACGTCGAAGCGGCCCGTGCGGCCGGCTACGCCGACGTGGTGGCGCCTCCCACCTTCGCCATGGTCATCCAGGACCTCACGCTGCAGCAGCTGCTGGGCGAGCCCGACTCGGGCATCGTGCTGGCGCGCACGATCCACGCCGAGCAGCGCTTCACATACTCCCGCCCCATCGTCGCCGGCGACGAGCTCACCGCGAAGCTCGCCGTCACCGGCATCCGCGCCCTCGGCGGCAATTCCATGATCACCAGCGACGCGACCATCACCGACGCCGACGGCCGGCACGTCGTGACCGCCACCAGCGTGCTGCTGGTGGGTTCGGGAGAGGACGCCTGATGGCCGGATTCACCATGGGCGACGTCATCGCCGAGCGCACCGTGCACCTGACCCGAGAGTCGCTGGTGCGGTACGCCGGGGCATCCGGCGACTTCAACCCCATCCACTACCGCGACGACGTCGCGGCGTCGGTGGGCCTGCCCGGCGTGCTCGCGCACGGGATGCTGACCATGGGCCTGGCATCGTCCGTCGTGCTGGCGGCGCTTCCCGCCGATGTGCACCTGGTCGACTACGGCGTGCGCTTCACCAAGCCGGTCGTGGTGGATCCGCAGGACGGCGCCGACGTGCACGTGCTGGCCAAGGTCGGCGCGGTCGACGAGACCTCCGCGCGCATCGACCTCACCGTGAGGGCCGCCGAGACCACCGTGCTGGTCAAGGCGCAGCTGCGGGTCGCGCTCTGAGATGACGGGCACCGAGATCACGCCCATCCCGCTCCGGCAGCTGACCACGTTGCGCACGGGAGCCGCTCCGGAGCGGATGCTGGACGCCACCAGCACCTCGGAGCTGATCGACGCGCTGCACGAGGCGTGGGCGACGGGGGAGGACTGGTTCGTGCTGGGCGGCGGATCGAACCTGTTCGTCGGTGACGAGCCGTTCGAGGGCGCGGTCGTGCGCATCCTCACCACCGGCATCGAGGAGCTGGCGTCCCCGCACGAGGGGCGGATCCGGCTGCGCGTGCAGGCCGGGCACAGCTGGGACGACGTCGTGGCGTACGCGGTCGAGCGCGGTTACGCCGGCATCGAGGCCATGAGCGGCATCCCGGGCACCGTCGGCGCCGCCCCCGTCCAGAACGTCGGCGCGTACGGGCAGGAGATCCAGGAGACCCTGGTCGAGGTGGAGCTGATCGATGAGGGTGCGGATGCCCCGGTCGTCGTGCCCGCGGCCGAGCTGGGGCTGGGCTTCCGCACCTCGGTGCTCAAGCACCACTACGGCAGCGAGCAGGAGCGTCGGGCCGTCATCACGTCCGTGACGCTCGACCTCGCCGTCACCGGTCCGGCGGGGCGGATCGTGCGGGGCGAGCAGCTGCGCCGCGCGCTGGGCCTTGAGGACTTCGAACCGGTGCCGCTGGAGCGGGTGCGCACACGCATCCTCGCCACGCGCGCCGCGAAGGGGATGCTGCTGGACGAGGGCGACCCCGACACGCACAGCGCCGGATCGTTCTTCCAGAACGCGATCGTGCCCGAGCACGTGGCCCGCACGCTGCCGGCCGAGTGCCCTCGGTGGCAGGTCGAGCCCGACCTGGACACCCTGACCGTCATCCCGCTGGAGGACTATTACGGCCTCTCTCCGCGCACCGAGCGCCCGGAGGGGATGGTCAAGGTCAGCTCCGCCTGGCTCATCGAGCACTCCGGCATCGGCAAGGGCTTCAAGCTGCCGCGCTCGCGCGCGTCGATCTCCACCAAGCACGCACTCGCCCTCACCAACCGCGGCGGCGCGAATGCCGCCGAGCTCGGCGAGCTGGCCCGGTTCATCCAGAGCCGCGTGCACGCCGAATTCGGGCTGATGCTGCAGCCCGAGCCCGTGCTGGTGGGCGTGGAGCTGTAGCTTTCGGCATCCGTCCTGCGTACCATCGCGGGATGACCGCACCCATCCCGTACCTGCTCTTCCCCGGTGACGCGGCAGACGCGCTGCAGCACTACGCGGCTGTCTTCGGTGGCGAGCTGACGATGTTCACCTACGCTCAGGCCGACCGCGCCGACGGGCCGGGGAAGGCGATCGCGCATGGGATGCTGCAGGGTGGCCCCGTCGATCTGGCAGGGGCGGATGCCGCCGACGGCGAGCCCTCGGTCGCCATGCAAGGCATGTTCCTGTCCCTGCTGGGAACGGCGGATGCCGCGACGCTGACTTCGTGGTTCGACGCGCTCGCCGAGTGCGGCGATGTCATCGACCCCCTGCAGCAGCGCCCGTGGGGAGACCACGACGGCACGCTGGTCGACCGGCACGGCGTGCGCTGGCTGGTCGGCTACCAGGGCTGAGCACGCCGAGACCCCCACCTGACCGGCGAAACCACCTCGTGAATCGCATTGTTCACGAGGGGTTTCGACGCTGGTGAGGTGCTTCGACGAAAGAGGTCAGCTCGCGAACAGGCGCTGCAGGCGCTGCACGCCCTCCAGCAGCTGGTCGTCGCCCAGCGCGTACGACATGCGGATGTAGCCCGAGGGGCCGAAGGCCTCGCCGGGGACGACCGCGACCTCGGCCTGGTCCAGGATCAGGTCGGCCAGCTCCAGCGACGTGGTGGGCGTCACGCCGCCCCAGGTGCGACCCAGCAGGCCCTGCACATCCGGGTAGACGTAGAACGCGCCATGCGGGGTGGGTACATGCATCCCGTCGATCTTCGACAGCTCCGCCACGATCAGGCGGCGACGGCGGTCGAACGCCTGCCGCATCTGCTCGGCCTCGTCCTGCGGGCCGTTCAGCGCCGCGATCGCGCCGCGCTGCGCGACGTTGTTGACGTTGCTGGACAAGTGCGACTGCAGGTTGCCGGCGATCTTGATGGCGTCGGCCGGGCCGACCATCCAGCCCACCCGCCAGCCGGTCATCGCGTACGTCTTGGCCACGCCGTTGACGAGGATGGTCTGGTTCGCGGCCTCGGGCAGCGCCTGCACGATCGAAGTGGCCTTCACGCCGTCGTAGGTGAGGTTCTGGTAGATCTCGTCGGAGATGATCCAGATGCCGTGCTCCACGGCCCACTCGGCGATCGCCTTCGTCTCATCTGCCGTGTACACCGAGCCGGTCGGGTTGGAGGGCGAGACGAACACCAGCACGGTGGTGCGCTCGGTGCGCGCGGCCTCGAGCTGCGCGACGGTGACCTTGTAGTCCTGGTCGGCGCCGGCGAAGACCTCCACCGGAATGCCGTCGGCCAGGCGGATGGCCTCGGGGTAGGTGGTCCAGTACGGCGCCGGCAGCAGCACCTCGTCGCCCGGGTTGATCACGGCCTGGAACGACTGGTACACCGACTGCTTGCCGCCGTTGGTGACGATGATCTGGCTGGGGGATACCTCGAGTCCCGAGTCGCGCAGCGTCTTCGCGGCGATGGCCTCGCGCAGCGCCGGCAGCCCGGGTGCGGGGGTGTAGCGGTAGTTGGCGGGGTCGGCCAGCGCCACGGCCGCCGCGTCCACGATGAACTGCGGGGTGGCGAAGTCGGGCTCGCCGGCGGCGTAGGAGATGACGGGCTTGCCCTCGGCCTTGAGGGCCTTGGCCTTGGCATCCACCTTGAGGGTGGCGGACTCGGCGATGGCGGAGAGCTTGCGGGAGAGAGGTGCGCGTTCGGTCACGCCTCAATCGTACGCGGGCGCGACCCCGCGCGTGCAGTCAGCAGGAGTCGGCGAAGCGGCGGAACGGATGCTGCGGATCGGAGACGTCGACGAGCGCCGTCGCGTCGTCGTGCGGCTCTTCGCTGCCCGCCAGCAGCCACACGCTGAAGTGCCACATGCCGCGGCGGCTGGGATCCAGCAGCCCGGCGTCGCCGGCCACGATCAGCACGGCATCCGCACCGGCATCACGGAACGGCGCCACGACCCGCGAACGCAGGGTGTCGGCATCCGGTGCATTCGGCGTGACCGCGGTGGCCGGGATCTGCCGTTCGGCGAAGGCTGCGGACAGCGCCGTCGCGAATGCGGTGGAGCGTTCGGCATCCGGACTCGACACCGCCAGCAGGCGGGAGCCGTGCGCGTAGGAGCGCAGGAACTCATCGACGATCTCGGACAGCAGGGAGGTCTCAGCGGGCATGCCTCCAGGCTACGCCGCGGTGCGCCCCTTCGACTCGCCGGCGCTCGTTCAGCACAAGCGACGGGCTTGGCGCCTCCCGGGATGGGAAAAGCGGACCACTGGGCTGGGCGGCGGGCACAGGGATACGTGCCTCGAGCTTGTCGAAGGGTCGTCAGCGCTCTACGAGTATGCCGTCCTCGTCCGCATACAGCCGAGCACCGGGACGGAAGACCACACCGCCGAACTCGACGGGCACGTCCACCTCGCCGACGCCCTCTTTGGCGCTCTTGCGCGGATTGGTCCCCAGCGCCGCGACGCCCAGCGCCATCGACGCCAGCGCCACGCTGTCGCGCACGCAGCCGTGGATGACGACGCCCGCCCAGCCGGTATCCACCGCGCTCTGCGCGATCATGTCGCCCATCAGAGCGGTCTGCAGGGAACCCGCCCCGTCGACGACCAGCACCGCGCCGTCTCCGGGCGTGGCCAGCAGGTGCTTGACCAGGGCATTGTCCTGGAAGCAGCACACGGTGCGAATGGGGCCCTCGAACTGCGTGATGGCGCCGAAGGAGCGCAACTGCAGGGAGAGGGACTGCAGGCTCTCGCCGTGCAGGTCGTAGAGGTCGGCGGTGGTGGTCATGGGGCTCCTCGCTTGTCGGACGATGACCCTTCGACGGGCCCAGCGGCCCATTGCTGGGGCCCTGAGCCCGTCGAAGGGTCGGAGGATCGAATCAGTTCGAGTCTGTCAGCTGAACTGGTTCATGGTGTTGTCCTTGCCGCCGGCCTTCAGGGCGGCATCCCCGGCGAAGTACTCCTTGTGGTTGTCGCCGATGTCGGAACCCGCCATGTTCTGGTGCTTGACCGTGGCGATGCCCCCGCGGATCTCGCGGCGCTGCACGTCGCGGACGTAGGTCAGCATCCCCTCGTCGCCGAAGTAGCCCTTGGCCAGGTCATCCGTTGACAGGGCGGCCGTGTGGTACGTCGGCAGCGTGATCAGATGGTGGAAGATGCCCGCGCGGGCCGAGCTGTCGCGCTGGAAGGTGCGGATGCGCTCGTCGGCCTGGCGCGCCAGCTCCGTGTCGTCGTACTCGACGCTCATCAGCCTGTCGCGATCGTAGCCCGAGACGTCCTCGCCCAGCTCCGCGAGGGCGTCGTAGGCCTGCTGGCGGAAGTTCAGCGTCCAGTTGAACGACGGGCTGTTGTTGTAGACCAGCTTGGCGTTCGGCACGGCCTCGCGGATGCGGTCGACCATCCCGGCGATCTGCGCGATGTGCGGCTTCTCGGTCTCGATCCACAGCAGGTCGGCGCCGCCCTGGAGCGACGTGATGCAGTCCAGCACCACCCGGTCCTCGCCGGTGCCCTTGCGGAACTGGTACAGGTTGCTGGCCAGGCGCTTGGGGCGCAGCAGCCTGCCTTCGCGACGGATGACGATGTCACCGTCGGACAGCTCGGCCTCGCCGACCTCCTCGACGTCCAGGAACGCGTTGTACTGGTCGCCCAGGTCGCCAGGAACCTGTGAGACCGCGATCTTCTGCGTGAGGCCGGCGCCGAGGGAATCGGTGCGGGCGACGATGATGCCGTTGTCGATGCCGAGCTCGAGGAACGCGTAACGGACCGCATTGATCTTCGCGAGGAAGTCCTCGTGCGGCACGGTGACCTTGCCGTCCTGGTGGCCGCACTGCTTCTCGTCGGAGACCTGGTTCTCGATCTGGATGGCGCACGCGCCGGCCTCGATCATCTTCTTCGCCAGCAGGTACGTGGCCTCGGGGTTGCCGAAACCCGCGTCGATGTCGGCGATGATCGGCACGACATGCGTCTCGAAGCTGTCGATCTGCGACTGCACGAACTCCGCTGCGGTGTCGTCGCCGGCGGCGCGGGCCTCGTCGAGCTGGGTGAACAGCAGATCCAGTTCACGGGCATCCGCCTGGCGCAGGAAGGAGTAGAGCTCGCGGATCAGCGCGGGGACGACCGTCTTCTCGTGCATGGACTGGTCGGGCAGCGGCCCGAACTCGGAACGGAGGGCGGCGACCATCCAGCCGGAGAGGTAGAGGTAGCGCTTGTTCGTGGTCTTCAGGTGCTTCTTGATGGAGATGAGCTTCTGCTGGCCGAAGAAGCCGTGCCAGACGCCCAGCGACTGGGTGTACACCGACGAGTCGGCGTCGTACTCGGCCATGTCGCGGCGCATGATGTCGGCCGTGTACTGCGCGATGTCCAGGCCCGTGAGGAACCGGTTCTGCGCCCGCATGCGCGCGGCGGACTCGGGGTCGATGGCGTTCCAGCCAGCGCCGGCGGCGTCCTTCAGCTCCTGGATGGCGGCGATGTCGTCCTGGTAGTCGGTCATGTCCTTGCCTTTCGTGGAAGGGGTCGTGTGGGGTCAGTCGGTCAGGAAGCGCGAGTACGCCGGCAGCGTCAGGAACGCGGGGAACTCAGGTCTCAGGGCCGCCTCGCGGAACAGGTCCGCGGCGTCGTCGAAGCGGTCGCCCTCGGCTCGTGGCGTCTGCGCGAGCATGTCGCCGATCAGGCGCTCGACGTACTCGACGGTGATCAGGTCGCCCTCCTCCGTGCGGCGGTCCTGGTGGATCCACTGCCACACCTGCGAACGGCTGATCTCGGCGGTCGCGGCATCCTCCATCAGGTCGTCGATCGCCACCGCGCCCTGGCCTCGCAGCCACGCCTCGATGTAGCGGATGGCCACGGAGACGTTCTCGCGCACGCCCTTCTCGGTGATGGGGCGGCCGATGCGCAGGTCCAGCAGCTGGGCGGCCGTCACGTGCACGTCGGAGCGGTCCCGGTCCAGCTGGTGCGGCTTCTCGCCGAGTACGGCGTCGAACTCGGCCTGCGCGGCGGGGATCAGGTCGGGGTGTGCCACCCAGGTGCCGTCGAAGCCGTCGCCGGCCTCACGGCGCTTGTCCGCGGCCACCTTCTCCAGCGCCCGCGCGGTGACCTCGGGGCTGCGGCGGTTGGGGATGAACGCGCTCATGCCGCCGATGGCGTAGGCGCCGCGCTGGTGGCAGGTCTTCACCAGCAGCTCGGTGTAGGCCCGCATGAACGGCACCGTCATGGTGACCTCGCTGCGGTCGGGGAGCACGAAGCGCGCGCCGCGGCCGCGGTAGTTCTTGATGATCGAGAAGATGTAGTCCCAGCGGCCGGCGTTCAGGCCAGCGCAGTGATCGCGCAGCTCGTACAGGATCTCGTCCATCTCGAACGCGGCGGGCAGGGTCTCGATCAGCACCGTCGCGCGAATCGTGCCGTGCTCGATGCCCAGGTACTCCTCGCTGAACGAGAACACGTCGTTCCACAGCCGGGCCTCTTCGCTGGACTCGAGCTTGGCCAGGTAGAAGTACGGGCCGCGGCCGGAGTCGATCAGCGCCTTCGCGTTGTGGAAGAAGTACAGCCCGAAGTCGGTCAGGGAGCCGGACGCCGGCAGCACCCGCCCCGTGCGGTCGGTGAACTCGATGTGGTTCTCACTGAGGTGCCAGCCGCGGGGCCGCATCACGATGGTGGGGGTGTGCTCGGCGGTGACCCGGTACTCCTTGCCCTCCGGGCTGGTGTACGCGAGCTCGCCGCGGATGGCGTCGCGCAGCGAGAGCTGGCCGCCGATGACGTTGCGCCAAGTGGGACTGGTGGCGTCCTCCTGGTCGGCCAGCCACACCTTCGCGCCGGAGTTCAGGGCGTTGACGGTCATCTTCGGGTCGGTGGGGCCGGTGATCTCCACGCGGCGGTCCTCGAGCCCGGGACCGGCGCCGGCGACGCGCCAGTCGGCGTCGTCGCGGATGTGCGCGGTGTCGTCGCGGAAGTGCGGGTCGTGGCCGTTGCCGATCTCGAAGCGACGGCGCATCCTGTCCGCAAGGCGATCGTGACGGCGTCCGGCGAAGCGATGGTGCAGCTCGGCGAGGAAGGCGATGGCCTCGGGAGTGAGGATCTCGTCGAACCGGTCGTTCATCGGGCCGGTGATGCGGATGGCGGGACCGGACGTCATGACGGCGTCGACGATCCCGATCGGTGCGGTCTGTGTGGCAGTGGCGATGCTCATGATCTGTCTCCTCCGTGAGATGGGATGCCGGGGTGGCTTGGGATCAACTCTGCGTGAAGTTCCGCAGTCTCTATGACCAAATCAGGGGAGAAGTTTTTGCGAATTTCTGTTTCTGTGACACACTGCTGCGATGACCCTTCGACAGGCTCAGGGACCCAACTCAGTGGAAGAAGAATCGGATGCGCTGACCATCGGCCGGCGCATCCGTCAACTGCGCACCGCGCAGGGGATGACGCTGGAGGAGCTCGCCGGTCGCATCGGACGTGCACCCAGCCAGCTGTCGATGTTCGAGACCGGCAAGCGCGAGCCCAAACTCACGCTGCTGCAGGGCATCGCCCGTGCTCTGGGCACCACGATCGACGCGTTGCTGGAGGGTGAGCCGCTCGACGAGCGCAGCAGCATGGAGATCGCGCTGGAGCGCGCCATGAAGGGTCAGACGTTCCAGACCCTGGGCATCTCGCCGTTCCGCATCGGCAAGTCGCTCTCATCCGAGGCGCTCGCCGCGCTGCTGGCGCTGCACGGCGAGATCGAGCGGCTGCGCGACGAGCGCGCAGCGACTCCCGAGGAGGCCCGGCGCGCCAACGTGGAGCTGCGGCACCTCATGCGCCGCCAGGACAACTACTTCGCCGACCTCGAAGCGAAAGCGGCGGAGATCCTCGCCGCCGTGAAGCATCCCGGCGGCCCGATCACCCAGCGCACGGCATCCGAGATCGCCGCCCACCTGGGGTTCACCCTGCACTACGCAGCCGATCTGCCGCAGTCCACGCGCAGCGTGGCCGACCTGGCGAACGGCCGTCTGTACCTGTCCCGCAGCATCCCGGCCAAGGGCGACGCCCGCACGGCCGTGCTGCAGGCGCTCTCCAGCCGCATCCTCGGCCACGCCGAGCCGCGCAGCTACGCCGAGTTCCTGCGCCAGCGCGTGGAGACCAACTACCTCACCGGCGCGATCCTCGTGCCCGAGGCGCACGTGGTGCCGGTGCTGAAGGAGGCCAAGGCCCGTCGCGCCATCTCCATCGAGGACCTGCGCGACGCCTACTCGGTGTCGTACGAGACCGCCGCGCACCGGTTCACGAACCTGGCCACCCGGCACCTGGACATCCCGGTGCACTTCCTGAAGGTGCACGAGTCAGGCACCATCACCAAGGCATACGAGAACGACGACGTGAACTTCCCGACCGACAAGCTGGGCTCCATCGAGGGGCAGATGTGCTGCCGACGCTGGACCAGTCGTGAGGTGTTCGAGATCGAGGACCGCTTCAACCCCTACTACCAGTACACCGACACCGGCAACGGCACCTACTGGTGCACGGCCCGCGTCGAACCCTCCAGCGAGGGCCTGCACTCGGTCAGCGTGGGCGTGCAGTTCGACGACACCAAGTGGTTCGTGGGCCGCGACACCACCAATCGTGGGGTGTCCAAGCACTCGGTGGAGACGTGCTGCCGCCGTGCGCCCGCCGACCTGGAAGCCCGCTGGCGCGATCAGGCCTGGCCCAACGTGCGCACGCCTCGCACCCTGCTGGCGACCCTGCCGACGGGCGCGTTCCCGGGCGTGGACACCACCGACATGTACGAGTTCCTCGAGGCGCACGCCCCGCGCTGAGCCTGAGTCACAGCAGGCCACCGGTCGCGCGGGAGACCGGCGGCACCACGGGCTGGTGCGCGGGCCGCTCAGGTTCCTCCGCCGCGCGCAGCGCCGCCCACAGCTCCGCGCGGGCGGGGAACGACGACAGCTCCGCGCCCAGCAGAGCGGATGCCTGGGCGATGCGGGTGCGCAGAGTGTGACGGTGGATGCCGAGCGCCGCGGCGGTGTGCTCGGCGTGCGCGTCGTGCTCCAGCCACACCCGCAGCGTGCGTTCGAGCTCACTGCCGGCGGCCTGGTCGTGCCGGCGCAGCGGGGCGAGCCTGGTGCGCGCCAGCAGGCGGGCCTCGTCGGTGGCGAAGGCGTCCAGCACGCCGCCGGACGCGGCATCCCCGTACCTGGTGACTCCCGCACCTCCGCGGCGCAGAGCGGTCAGCGCTTGGGCGCGGGCCTGCGAGAACTCTGCGTAGTCCACGGCGTCCGAGACCCCCATCGGCACGGCGAACTGCGCGGCCGCCGCATCCAGCCTCGAGGCGTCCCCCGCGCTCACGCACATCACCAGACCGTCCTCCGACTCCGCGACGAACGAGGGCGCGTTGATCTGCTCCCACCAGTCGATCAGCGGGCCGCTGCGCTCCGGCACGCCCACGGCGACGACCACCGGGGCGGGAGGCAGGGCGCCCATCACGCGCCGCGCGGGTGCCGGATCACCGGTCAGCAGCGTCGCCAGCACCTGCGTGTGCAGGCGGCGTCGCGCCCTCGCCAGCTGCTCGCTCTGCTCCAGTGCGAGGCCCGCCATCGCGGTGACCGAGGTCACGACCGCACGGGCCTCGGCATCCAGTGCCACGGCGGTGATGGCCAGCGCTCCGCGCAGCTGGCCGGTGCGTCCCAGCGTGAGGATCGTGAAGGCATCCGGCCCGTCCTCGATCGTGCGGCTGGCTGATCCGCCGCGCGCCAGCAGCTGCGCGACGCCGTCGGTGACGGCGTCCGCCCCGTGCGGCAGGGCAGTCGGATGCTGATGGACGAGCGCCCCGGCTGCGTCGAACAGCCCGACCCAGCAGCCCAGCCGGCGGGACAGCTCGGACAGCGCGGCCTCGACGCCCCTCGGTCGGAGCGCGGCGATCGCGAGCGCGCGGTGCGCCTCCAGGGCCCAGGTGCGCCGCGCGTAGGCGTGCGCGGCGATGGCCTCGGCGTGCGCGCGGGCGATGGCCAGGAAGGGGATGTCGTAGGGCACCTCGAACAGCGTCAGCCCGGCATGCGTGCACGCGGCCACCAGCTCGTCGGGCACGCCCTGCCGGTGCACGCCTGACCCGAAGCCCAGCGCTGCCACGCCGCGGTGCACGAGCCGGGCGACGTAGGCGGTGGCCGCGTCGGTGTCGTGGTCGGCCAGTTGGGTGCCCGTGGTCAGCAGCACCACGTCGTCCGACAGGAACGGCGTGGGGTCGAACAGGTCGCTGGAGTGCACCCAGCGCACTTCGCGGTCCATGGCCGCCTGCTCGGCGTCGGGGTCGGCGGCGATCGACACCGTCGCCAGGCGCAGTTCACGGTGGCCGAGCAGCATGCGCAACGTGGGCGCGGGGGTCTGATCCACGGCATCCGCTCCCTCTGTACAGACCGGCGAAGAACTGATCATGATTGTACAAGCCGGCCAATGACGTCCGCCGTTCGGCGGACGTAGCCTCGCCTCATGACACTCATCGACGAGACCACCACGATTCCTCTCGGCGGACCCGGCCTTCCGCAGGTCCGTCGAATCGTCACCGCACTGCCCGGCCCGCGGTCGGCAGAGATCCTCGCGCGCAAGTCGGATGCCGTCGCCGCGGGCGTCGCGCACTCCATGCCCGTCTCCGTGGTCGCGGCCGGCGGGGGAGTCGCCGTGGACGCCGACGGCAACTCGCTCATCGACCTGGGATCCGGCATCGCCGTGACCAGCGTCGGCAACGCTCACCCGAAGGTCGCCGCGGCCATCGCCGCGCAGGCCGCGCAGTTCACGCACACCTGCTTCATGGTGTCCCCCTACGAGTCGTACGTCGACGTCGCCGAGGCGCTGAACCGCCTGACCCCGGGCGATTTCGCCAAGAAGAGCGCGCTGTTCAACTCCGGCGCCGAGGCCGTCGAGAACGCCATCAAGATCGCCCGCAAGCACACCGGGCGCCCCGCCGTGGTGGCCTTCGACCACGGTTACCACGGCCGCACCAACCTCACCATGGCGCTGACGGCCAAGGCCATGCCGTACAAGAGCGGCTTCGGCCCGTTCGCGCCCGAGGTGTACCGGGTGCCCGGCTCGTACCCGCTGCGCGATGGACTGACCGGTCCCGAGGCCGCGGCCAACGCGATCACGCTCATCGAGAAGCAGATCGGCGCCGCCAACCTCGCCGCCGTCATCATCGAGCCCATCCAGGGCGAGGGCGGCTTCATCGTCCCCGCCGACGGGTTCCTCGGTGCGATCGTCGACTGGTGCCGCGCCAACGGCGTGGTGTTCATCGCCGATGAGGTGCAGACCGGCTTCGCCCGCACCGGCGCCATGTTCGCCAGCGAGATCTTCGGCATAGAGCCCGACATGATCACCACCGCGAAGGGCATCGCCGCGGGCCTCCCGCTGGCAGGCGTCACCGGCCGTGCGGAGATCATGGACGCCGCGCACCCGGGCGGCCTGGGCGGCACCTACGGCGGCAACCCCGTCGCGTGCGCGGCGGCCGTCGCAGCCATCGACGCCTTCGAGAACGAGGGCCTGGTCGAGCGCGCGCAGCAGATCGGCGGCATCCTGCGCACCCGGCTCGACGCCCTTGCGGCATCCGACCCGCGTATCGGCGAGGTGCGCGGGCACGGCGCCATGGTGGCGGCCGAGTTCGTCGACCCCGCCACCGGCGCACCGGACGCCGCCCTCACCGGCGCCGTCGCCAAGGCCGCCATCGCCGAGGGCGTCATCGTCCTCACCTGCGGCACGTTCGGCAACGTCATCCGCTTCCTCCCGCCGCTGAGCATCGGCGACGAGCTCCTGAACGAGGGACTCGACGTCATCGAGGCCGCGCTGAAGCGCTCCTAGACCGTCGGCCGCGATCTCGGTCGGGGGATCACGGTTCGCGGCCGACCACTTCCCGCAGCACATCCCACACAGAATCGAGACGACATGAGCACTCTCGCAGCGAACGAGCAGGAACTCCTCGCACGCGTCCCCGGCGGCCTCTTCATCGGCGGCCAGTGGTCGGATGCCGAGCAGGGGCGCACCTTCGACGTGCACGACCCGTCCACCGACCAGGTGATCGCCTCGATCGCCGACGCGTCGCCCGCCGACGGCATGCGCGCGCTGGACGCCGCCGTCGCCGCGCAGGACGCCTGGGCCGCCACGGCGCCCCGCACGCGCAGCGACATCCTGCGTCGCGCGTTCGACCTCGTGCAGGCGCACAAGGAGGACCTGGCGCTGCTGATGACGCTGGAGATGGGCAAGCCGCTGGCGGAGTCCCGCGGTGAGGTCGTCTACGGCGCCGAGTTCCTGCGCTGGTTCAGCGAGGAGGCCGTGCGCATCACCGGCCGTTACGGCAGCAACCCCGAGGGCACCGGGCGCATGATCGTGTCGCAGCGACCGGTGGGCCCATCGTTCTTCATCACCCCGTGGAACTTCCCGTTCGCGATGGCCACCCGCAAGATCGCCCCGGCGCTGGCCGCGGGCTGCACCGTGGTCGTCAAGCCCGCAGCGCTCACCCCGCTGACCACGATCTTCTTCGCCAGGCTGCTGGAGGAGGCGGGGCTTCCCGCGGGTGTGGTCAACGTCGTGCAGACCTCGCACTCCGGCGCGCTGTCCAGCCCCATCATCGCCGACCCGCGGCTGCGCAAGCTGTCGTTCACGGGCTCGACCCCGGTCGGGCAGAAGCTCATGGCCCAGGCCGCACAGGGCATCCTGCGCGTGTCGATGGAGCTGGGCGGCAACGCGCCGTTCGTCGTGTTCGAGGACGCGGACCTGGACAAGGCCGTCGACGGCGCGATGATGGCGAAGTTCCGCAACATCGGCCAGGCGTGCACGGCCGCGAACCGCTTCATCGTGCACGAGGACGTCGCCGACGAGTTCGCCCGCCGTGTCACCGAGCGCGTGCAGGCCATGAAGATCGGCCGCGGCACCGAGGACGGCGTCGCCATCGGACCGCTGATCGACGCGGATGCCGTGTCGAAGGCGCAGGAGCTGGTGGGGGATGCCGTGCAGCGCGGCGCCCGCGTGCTGGCCGGCGGCAACGCGCTCGAGGGCGAGGGCACGTTCTACGAGCCCACCGTGCTGACAGACGTGGTGCCCGGAAGCTCGATCCTCACCGAGGAGATCTTCGGCCCGGTGCTGGCCATCTCGCGCTTCTCCGACGAGGCCGAGGCCGTTCGCCTGGCCAACGACACCGAATACGGTCTGGTGGGCTACGTGTTCACCCAGGACCTGGCTCGCGGCCACCGCATGATCGATGCGCTGGAGACCGGGATGATGGGCCTGAACGTGGGCGTGGTCTCCAACGCCGCGGCCCCGTTCGGCGGCGTCAAGCAGTCCGGCATCGGCCGCGAGGGCGGGCTCGAGGGCATCCACGAGTATCTGTCCACCAAGTACACGCTGCTCCCCAACAGCTGACCCCCGCCCCGGCGATCACGCGGCGCGATCCGGCCGCGCGATCGC
>NZ_JBASAK010000011.1:0-32173 GCF_049650565.1 Microbacterium sp. | reverse complement strand
TAGTGTTTCGGCGGCCATAGCGTGAGGGAAACGCCCGGTCACATTCCGAACCCGGAAGCTAAGCCTCACAGCGCCGATGGTACTGCAGGGGGGACCCTGTGGGAGAGTAGGACACCGCCGGACTTCTTCTGTGAAAGAGCCACCCATCGATGGGTGGCTCTTTTGCGTTAACCGTTGTGCGCGCGGTGCGGGAACACGACACGGGGCTGCCGGGCGGATGCGCCGGCGTCTGCCATCCCTTCGCGAGGCCTCGCGTGGCGCGATGCGGACGTGACTGGTGGGGCTCAAGTGAGTGAGAACGCTGAGAAACACGCCAAAACCCGCGAAATGACGCGGTTTTCTCGGCTGTGGTTGGTACATTCAAGGCGGTCGTTCGACCGACGGGGGAACCTCCCCCGCACTCAACACGATGCGACGGACCGTCGTCGCTGGAGGATGACATGGCTGACAAGTCCATCACCAAGACCGAGCTCGTCGCGAGCATCGCTTCCGCAACCGGCGAGAGCCAGGCCACCGTTTCGCGCGTCCTGGACTCGCTCTTCGGCACCGTCTCCGACGCCGTTGCCAAGGGCAGCAAGGTCTCGATCCCCGGCTGGATCTCTTTCGAGCAGGTGGCCACCGCCGCCCGCACCGGCCGCAACCCGCAGACCGGCGCCGAGATCAAGATCCCCGCTGGCAAGCGCGTCAAGGTGACCGCCGGTTCCAAGCTGAAGGCTGCTGTCAAGTAAGACCGCACAGCGCACAGGAAGGTCGTCCCCGCGGGGGCGGCCTTCCTGCGTCCCGCGTAGGCTGGAGGGGTGAAGTCATACCGCCTCGCGGGCCTCGCGATCCTGATCGCCAGCGCAGCCGCCGGGCTGCTGGTGGCCCTCGTCGTGGGCGGGGGCGCCATCCCGCCCAAGCTCCTCGACCCGGGTCCCGTGGTCATGTGGGGGCTCCCCGCAGTCAAGATGGTCGCCAACCTGGCCGGTGCGACCATGCTCGGCTCCCTGGTGCTGGCATTGTTCGGCCTGCGCAGCGGGGAGCGGCATTTCGACATCGCCCTGGACACGGCATCCGTCGGCGCCGCCGTCTTCACCGTGACCTCGGCGATCGCGGCGGGCATGACCCTGCTGGCGGCATTCAACCCCAGACTCTCTGCCGACAGCTCGTTCGGCGAGCAACTGGGCATGTTCCTACTCACCCTGCCGCTGGGCCAGGCCTGGCTGATCACCGTGCTGATGGGCGCCGTGATCACGCTGCTGGCCTTCGGCTGGCGCAGCTGGACGGGCACGCTCATCACGGCCGTGCTCGCCGCGGCATCGTTCCTCCCGTTGGCCACCCAGGGTCACTCCGGTGACGTCGCCGGCCACACGATCGCCGTCAACGCCATCCTGCTGCACACCGTCGGCGCGGCGGTCTGGATCGGCGGGCTTCTGCTGCTGATCGTCCTGCGCGGATCGGACGTCGCGAAGAAGCCGGGTAGGACCGGCACACCGGGCGGAGGGGCGAAGAAGGCTGCACTCGACCTGCCCCTGCTGGTGAGCCGGTACTCCACCCTGGCCCTGGCAGCCTTCGTGGTCGTGGCCATCTCGGGTGTCGCGCGCACCGTGGTCGCGCTCGGCTCCTGGAGCGAGCTGCTCGCTCCCTACGGGCTGATCGTGATCGGCAAGGCTATTCTGCTTGTGGGTCTCGGGCTGTTCGGCGCCTGGTACCGCCGCCGCATCATCCCGGCACTCGACGGGGAGAACGAGAAGCGCTCGTTCTGGACGCTGATCCTCGGCGAGCTCATGCTGATGGGGCTGGCATCCGGAGCGGCAGCAGCGCTGGCCCGGACGCCCCCGCCGGTCGGTGAGATCCCGCCGGTCAACCCGGCCGCGGCACAGCGGCTCACCGACTCCCCGCTGCCGCTCGAGCTCACGCTGGACCGCTGGTTCACCGCGTACGACCTGGACATCCTGTGGCTGGTCGCCGTCGGCTTCGGCGTGGTCTTCTACGTCGTGGGCGTGCTGCGGCTGCGCCGTCGCGGCGACGTATGGCCGATCCACCGCACGATCTTCTGGCTCCTAGGGCTCCTGCTGCTGGCCTGGGTGACCTCCGGGCCGCTCAACGAGTACCAGGAGTACCTGTTCAGCGTGCACATGGCCGAGCACATGATCCTCACCATGGCCATCCCGCTGCTGCTGGTGAGCGGCGCTCCCATCACCCTGGCGCTGCGCGCCATCCACAAGCGCGACGACGGCACGCGCGGCGGCCGCGAGTGGATCATGTGGGCGGTGCACACCCCGTTCTCGCGCGTGATCACGCATCCGATCGTCGCCGCAGCCATCTTCATCGTCTCGCTGTGGGCCTTCTACTTCACCGACCTGCTGCGCTGGTCGATGTACGACCACCTCGGTCACGAGTGGATGATCATCCACTTCCTCATCTCGGGCTACCTGTTCGTGATGTCGCTGATCGGCATCGACCCCATCCCGTACCGCCTGCCGCACGCGGGCCGGCTGATCACCCTCATCGCGGTGATGGCCATGCACTCGTTCTTCGGCATGGCGATCATGATGCAGAACGGCCTGTTCGTCGCGGAGTGGTTCGGGTCGATGGGCCGCACCTGGGGGCCGTCTCCGCTGGACGATCAGTACATCGGCGGTGGCATCGCGTGGTCGGTGGGCGAGATCCCCACGCTGATCCTGGCGATCATCGTGGGCATCCAGTGGTCCCGATCGGATGACAAGCTGCAGCGCCGCCGAGATCGAGCGGCCGACCGCGACGGCGACGCCGAGCTGGAGGAGTACAACGCCAGGCTCGCGAAGCTGGCCGAGGAGGACCGACAGACCGAGTCCGCGCACTGACGTCTGTGCAGCAGGTCAGTCCGTATCGACGTCCGGCGACCCGACGCGGATGGATGCCGTGCCGTCGGGCTGAATGGTGATCGTGCCGTCCACCTGAAACGGCACGTCCTCCGACACCTTGCGCACCGAGCCGTCGAAGACCGACTTGATCGACACCTCGATGTGGGCCATGGCGTTCGCCGGTGGGATCCGCCAGTTCGCGCCGGCCGGCTCGATGGTCACCACGGGCTGCTGCGCGATCGACCACTTCGGCAGCGTGCCGTCGGCGATGCGGTTCTGCACCTCGAGCCCGAACGGGCACGCCGTGGGCAGCAGCACCTCCTGCGTGGCGCACGCGGTGAGGAACTCATCGACCTTCTGCTGCACGAGGGCGCTGAACTTCTTCGTCGGCTGCGCCTGCACGTCGACCGGGGTGCGCGCCAGCGCCTCGTCGGCCAGTACCCGCACGCCGGGGGTGGCGGAGACGGCGGTGTCCACGCTCACCGAGTACACCCCGGGTGTGAACACCAGCAGGTGCAGCGGATCCAGCGGCTTGGCATCGGCGCCCTGAGGCGAGACCTGGCCGCGCTGCAGGGCGAAACCGTTCACGGTGAACGAGTCCGAGCCGCGGACGGTCAACTCGATCTCGGCGAGCGGGCTGCGCTCGAACCGCCAGTTCGGCACCACGCCGACCCAGCCGTCCTGCACGACGCGGAACGTCGTGGTGCCGCGAACCCCTCCGGCGTGATACTCCGCCTTGACGCTGTACTCGTCGCTGCTGCGCTTCTCCGAGGCGATCGAATAGTCGGTCAGCGGGGCCAGCGCAGCAGCGCGCAGCAGCGCCTCGGATGCTGTCGCGTCGATGCCGGTGTCCTTCGCCGTGGCCAGGTCGAGCGAGACTCCGGGCACCCGCAGCGCGTCGGCCGCGCGGCCGGCGGAGAGCAGATCGAGGTAGCGCTGCACGAAGGCGGACGGGCTGTACAGCTGCTGGTACAGCGACATGCCGCCGGCGCCGAGAGCGGCGACCAGCAGCACTCCGACCAGGCCGAGGATGGTCAGGTCGGAGCGGAGCGTGGACCGCCGCCGTGACACCGCCCGCCCCTGCATCATGCGGACAAGTCTAGGGATCGGGACTGGGACGGCGCCGAGCGGCGGCACCGCGGCGCGAGTCCGCTTAACATGGGGTGCGTGCCCGTGACCCTCTCCGATGAACAGCAGGCGCTGTTCCGCCTGATCGAGGACACCGACGAGCACGTGTTCATCACGGGTCGCGCCGGCACCGGCAAGTCCACGCTGCTGCAGCACTTCGCCTGGAACACCCAGAAGCAGATCGCGATCTGCGCGCCCACGGGCGTCGCCGCGCTGAACGTGGAGGGTCAGACCATCCACTCGCTGTTCCGGCTGCCGATCGGGCTCATCGCCGACAGCGAGATCGAGCAGTCGGATGCCACACGGCGCATCCTGGGCGCCATCCAGACGCTGGTGATCGACGAGATCTCGATGGTCAACGCCGACCTGATGGACGCCATCGACCGCTCGCTGCGGCAGGCCCGGGGCAAGCGCGGGCTGCCGTTCGGCGGCGTGCAGGTGGTCATGTTCGGCGACCCGTACCAGCTGGCCCCCGTGCCGCCCCGGGGCGACGAGCTGCGCTATATCCAGGATCATTACCGCTCCTTCTGGTTCTTCGACGCGAAGGTGTGGACCGGGGGCCTGGCGGGGGAGAGCGGCGGGATGCTGGATCTCGGCTCCCACGGCGCCCGGCTGCACGTGCACGAACTGGTGCACATCCACCGGCAGTCCGACGACGGGTTCAAGGCCATGCTCAACGCCGTGCGCTACGGGCGCGTCACCAAGGACATCGCCGACGCGCTCAATGCACAGGGCGCCCGCAAGCCCCCGGAGCCCGAGCCGGGCGAGGTTCCCGTCATCACCCTCGCCACGCGCAATGACATCGTGAACAGCATCAACAGCCGGCACCTGGCCGCGCTTCCGGGGCGCGAGCAGACCGCGCACGCCGAGGTGAACGGGGACTTCGGGCGCGGTACGGCCAATTACCCGGCCGATGCCGAGCTGAAGCTGAAGGTCGGCGCGCAGGTGATGTTCCTGCGCAACGACGTGAACATGCAGGGCGAGCCCCCGCGCTGGGTGAACGGCTCGATCGGCACGGTCACCCGAATCCTCGGCGGCACCGTGCGCGTGGACATCGACGGCGACGAGTTCGATGTGGAGCCGGCCGTGTGGGAGCGGCTGCGCTACGCATACAACCCCGGCACGAAGACGCTCTCGCGGGAGGTGGTGGCGGAGTTCACGCAGTTCCCGTTGCGGCTGGCCTGGGCGGTCACGATCCACAAGTCGCAGGGCAAGACCTACGACCAGGCCGTCATCGATCTGGGTTCCGGGGCGTTCGCCCCCGGGCAGACGTACGTCGCGCTGTCGAGGCTCACTGCGCTGGACGGGCTCTATCTGACGCGACCGCTGCGGCCGTCCGACATCCGCGTCGACGAGGACGTGCGGCGGTTCATGCGCGAGGCCTGGGAGGCCCGGCAGGCCGAGAAGGCGCAGGTCGCGGAGGGCTGAGCCGGAAGGTTCTCAGCATCCGCACTCTAGACTCGGAGGGTCCGCCTCAGGGAGAGTCGATTCATGCATCTTCGTTCGTCGCGCCGCCTGCGCGCCGCCGTCGTCGGCGCGACCGCGCTGATCGTTGCCCTCACCGGCTGCACGTCATCCGCCCCCGAGTTCACGTACGACCCTCCCCAGCAGGTGAGCGGTCAGCTTCCCGACGATCTGACCGGGCAGCTGCAGGCCGCCGTCGAGCAGGCCATGACGGCCACCGGATCCTCCGGCGCCATCGTGGGCGTCTGGGTGCCGTGGAGCGGCGAGTGGGTCACCGGCCTCGGCACGCAGGCCAAGGGCGATGAGACCAAGGTCACCAAGGACATGTCCTTCCGCATCGCGGACGTGACGCGGTTGATGACCTGCGACGTGCTGTACGGCATGGCCGACGACGGCAAGGTGAAGCTGGACGCGCCCGTCACGAAGTACGTCTCGGGGGTCGCCGATCTCAGCGACATCACGCTGCTCGACCTGTGCAACGGCACCAGCGGCGTGGGCTCGTCCGAGGCAGCGGTCAAGCCGTACCTGCTGAACGCGCCCGACCGCGTGTGGGCGCCGCTGCAGCTGGCGAGCTTCGGCCTGGGCCAGCAGCGCGGCCCCGCGCACACCGCGTACCGTGATTCGGATGCCGGGTACCTGATGCTGGGGATGGCGCTGGAGCGCGTCTCCGGCGAGTCCGCGGCGCAGCTGATCAGCCAGTACGTGACGACCCCGCTGGGCCTGACGTCCACGTCGCTGCCCGGTGCCGCCGGCGCCGTTCCCAAGCCCGCTCCGGCGCTGAAGGGCGCCTACCTGCCGGTCGCCGAGGGCGGCGGCTACGACTGCGCCAAGCCCGTCGACATCACCGAGAGCTCTTCGAGCATCGGCTACACGGACTCCGGCGTGGTCTCCACGATCGACGATCTCGGCCGGTACGCGCAGGCCGAGGCTCGTCAGGCGCTGCGCGCCAAGGACGCCAAGCCCGCGCGCTTCGCATCGCCACTGCCCGCAGCAGCCGGTGCCCCGGCCTGGTACCAGGCCACCGGCGGCGCGTACCTGGTCGGCTCGATGATCGGGCAGCATGGGTGGGTGCCCGGCTACGCGACGGCGGCGTACTCCGACCCGGCGACGGGGTTCACCGTGGCCGTCACGCTCAACGATTCGAGCGCGGGCAGCGGCCCGGCCGCGTACCTGGCGTGGGAGCTCGCGGCGATCGCGTCGAAGGCGCCGGCCGCCCAGGGGCAGACCGCGCCGCAGTTCGGCCTGCCGTTCACGGCCGAGCAGTACGCGAAGCAGATCGCGGATGCTGCGATCTGCCAGGCACCCGCGCAGTGACGCCCGCCGCGTGAAAGGATAGAGGGGTGCGTCCCTCCCGGAGAACCCCGCTGCTGCGCGGGTTCATCGGCGCCAGCGTCGCGACGTTCGTCGCTCTGGCATCGCACGTCTTCTCCGGCGGCGGGATGCCCGGGATGCTGGGCATCGCCGTCCCCTGGCTGCTGTCGCTGACGGTCTGCACGCTGCTGGCCGGCCGCCGGCTCTCGCTGCCTCGGCTCGGCGCATCGGTGCTGGTTTCCCAGCTGCTCTTCCACGGCCTGTTCGTCCTCGGGGCGATCACGCCGCGCGGCGTGATCGCCCCGCATGTGCACGAGGCCCTGCCGATCGTGTTCTCCGACGCACCCGCGCTCGTGCCGCAGGACGCGGGGATGTGGATCGGGCACGGCATCGCCGCGCTCGTGACGATCGGCCTGCTGCACCGGGGCGAGCTCACCCTGCACACGCTGCTGACGGTCGCACGCGCCGTGGCAGCGTGGTTCTCCCGGGCCGTCCCGCTGGCGCTGCCTGCGCTCCAGGCCGAACCCGTCAGCATCCGCTGGGCGATGATCCGCGCACCGCGCAGGCGTGAGGCGCACCTGTTCGTGCTGCGATGGCGAGGACCTCCTCGTCTGGTCTGATCCCCTGATGCCGGGGCCGCACTCGCGGCCCCGGCATCCGCCGCACCCGCGGCACTGCGGCGCGCACGCGCGCCGACACAGACGCAGAAGCCGCACCGCGGCATCCGAAGAGAGGTTTCCCATGTTCCGCATCCGCACCGCACTGGCAGGGGCCGTCGTGGCCGCCGCCGCCGTCCTGATGGTCGCTGCCCCGGCATCCGCGCACGACCAGCTGGTCTCCAGCACCCCCGCAGCAGGATCGGAGGTGACCACGGTTCCTGAGCAGGTGGTGCTGACGTTCTCGAACAACGTGCTGTCGCTCTCCGACAACAGCGGCACCGCCATGACCGTCGTCGGCGCCGACGGAAAGGACTGGGTCGGCGGCGATCCGACGATCCTGGCCGACACGGTGACCGTCCCCCTCAAGCCGGGGATGCCGAACGGCGCCTACGACGTGACCTGGAAGATCGTCTCCAGCGACGGCCACCCCACGTCGGGCGAGTACACGTTCACGGTCGCCGCGACCGACCCCGCCCCCGTGTCGAGCACTGCGCCGAGCGCGAGTGATTCGCCCAGCACGACCCCGTCGCAGATCCCCGCTCCGGCGCCCTCGCAGACCAGCGCGCTGCAGTGGCCGCTGCTGATCGGCCTGGGCGTCGTGCTGCTGATCGCCGTCATCCTGGTGATCGTGTTCGCCGCGCGCAAGAAGCGCTGACGCCGGGCTTCCCTGTTCCCGGTCCGTCGGCTGATACCGTCGGGCCGGGAGGTGCCGCATGGCCATCATCGACAACGGGATCTACGTGGACGGCGTCCGCACCGAGAACCCGGCCAGCCTGAACGAGACGTTCGAGCTGATGCGCTCCCGCGGCGGCATGGGCTGGATCGGCCTGTACCGGCCCGGTGAGCCGGAGCTGCACGAGGTCGCCACCGAGTTCGGGCTGCACGAGCTGGCGGTGGAGGACGCCCTCACCGGCCATCAGCGCCCCAAGATCGAGCGGTACGGCGAGCACCTGTTCGTCGTGCTGCGCCCCGCCCGGTACCTGGATGCCGAAGAGGAACTCGAGTTCGGCGAAGTGCACGTCTTCGTCGGGCCGGACTTCGTGGTCACCGTCCGGCATGCCGAGGCCCCGAACCTGGCCCGGGTGCGGCACCGCCTCGAGTCCGATCCCGAACTGCTCGCCCGAGGGCCGGAGGCCGTGCTGTACGCCATCCTCGATGAGGTGGTGGACCAGTACGCCCCGGTGCTGGCGGGGCTGGAGAACGACATCGACGAGATCGAGAGCCAGCTGTTCGTGGAGGATGTGGATGCCACGCAGCGCATCTACGAGCTGGGCCGCGAGGTGATCGACTTCCAGCGGGCCGTGCAGCCGCTGACCGCGATGGTGGAGGCGCTGCTGCGCGGCGGCACGAAGTACGACGTGGATGAGGAGCTGCAGCGGCTCCTGCGCGATGTGCACGACCACACGATCCGCATCGCCGAGCGCGCGGGGAGCTTCCGCACCATCCTGGACAACGCCCTGACCGTGGCATCCACCATCGTCGCCCGGCGGCAGAACGACGAGATGAGGCGGATGACCGAGGAGAGCATCCGCCAGGGCGATCAGATGAAGAAGATCTCCAGCTGGGCGGCCATCCTGTTCGCGCCCACGCTGATCGGCGCCATCTACGGCATGAACTTCCGCGTCATGCCCGAGCTGCACTGGACCTTCGGCTATCCCATGGCGATCCTGGGGATGGTCGCGTTCGGCGGAGTCCTCTACGCGGTGTTCAAGCGCAAGGGCTGGCTGTAGCGTCAGGCGCCGAGCGCGCCGGTCACTGCGATGGTGGCCAGTGAGGTGAGCGTGACGAGGATCCACAGCATCCCGCCCAGCGCCAGCGGGCGCCAGCCGGCGCGACGCAGCGCGGGGATGTCGGTGGACAGGCCGATTCCGGCCAGCGCCATGGCGATGAGGAACACGCTGGCGCGCACGAGGAACTCGCGTGGGGCGGGTGGGATGACTCCCGACGAGTTGACGACTGCGACGATCACGAACCCGATCAGGAACCACGGCACGAGCTTCGCGATGCGGCGACCGGTGAGGCGCTGCCCCGCGGCATCCCTCTTCGCCTCGTAGATCGACAGGCCGATGCTGATGGGGATGATCATCAGGGTGCGCACGAGCTTGACGACCACCGCGTAGCCGAGGGCGGCGGTGCTGAAGACGCCTGCGGCGGCGACCACCGAGCTGGTGTCGTTGACGGCCGTTCCCGCGAACAGGCCGAAGGTGTGCGGGTCCATCGCGAGCGCGTGGCCGATGAGGGGGAAGATCAGCACCGCGAGGATGTTGAACAGGAAGATCGTCGACACCGCGTAGGCGATCTCGGCGCTGGCCGCGCCGACCACCGGGGCGACGGCGGCGATCGCGGATGCCCCGCAGATGCCCGTGCCCACGCCGATCAGAGTGGTCAGGCGGCGCTCGGTGCGCAGCATCCGTCCCAGCAGCCAGGCGCCGGTCAGGCACACGGTGAGGGTGGTGAGCATGATGGGCAGCGACTCCAGGCCGACCTTCGCGATGGCGCCGATCGACAGCTGCACGCCCAGCACCACCACCGCCAGTTGGAGCAGGAACTTGCCCGAGTAGCTGATGCCGGGCTGGATGCGGGTGTTCAGCTGCTCCCGCCCCGCCATGATCCGCGGGCGGATCAATGACAGCAGCACGCCGATGATGATGGCCGGCACCGCCGAGCCCAGCACGGGGATCACGGCGCCGATGCCCGTGGAGACCAGCGCGATGGCGGCGGTGATCAGCACGCCGGGGAGCACGTCGACGCCTCTGCTCGTGAGCCGTGCGGGCAGGGTGTGGACGGGGGCGAGCTGCATGATTCCAGCCTGTCACCCTGGCGGAATCGCGGTAGATGGATGACGTCGATAGGGGTACAGAGGCAGACTGTAGGGTGTGACGACGATCGAGGATCCGGATGTCGGCCTGCTGAGGCTGCTCGTGGCGGCGGTGAGGCAGGGTTCGATCTCGGCGGCAGCGCGCGAGTGCGGGGTGACTCAGCAGACGGCATCCGCCAGGCTGCGAGGACTCGAGCAGCGGCTGGGGCTGGAGCTGCTGCTGCGCTCGCCGCGAGGCGTGACGGCGACGGCGGCGGGCGAAGCTGCGGCGTCGTGGGCGGAGGATGTGCTGGCAGCATCCGACAGATTCCGCGCCGGCGTCGACACGCTGCGCGGGCGGCGCAGCCGCTCGTTGACGGTCGCCGCCAGTCAGACCGTCGCCGCGCACCTGCTGCCGGGATGGCTGGTCGCGCTGCGCGAGCAGCAGATGCGCGACGGGCGCGCGCCCACGCAGGTACGGATGCTGAACGCCAACAGCCTCGAGGTCGAGGAGCTGGTGCGCGGGGGCGCAGCCGACCTGGGCTTCATCGAGTCGACGTCGGTGCCGGACGGGCTGTCCACCACAGCCGTGTGCCCGGACGCGCTCGCGGTGGTGGTCGCTCCGGGGCACGCGTGGGCGTCGCGTTCGTCAGTGCCGATTCTCGAGGTGGCGCGGACGCCGCTGGTGGTGCGCGAAGAGGGCAGTGGCACGCGGCGCACCTGGGAGGATGCCGTGCTCTCGATCATCGGTTCTGCTCCTGCGGAGCCGGTCGCCGTGCTGTCGACCTCCGCCGCCGTCAGATCGGCGGTCGCCGACGGACTCGGCCCCGCTGTGCTCTCGGGGCTGGCCGTGGCCGATGACGTGCGGCTGGGCCGGCTGATCGAGGTGCCGCTGGACGGCGAGCCCGTGCAGCGGATGATCACGGCGCTGTGGCGGGGCGGTCGGCGAGATCTGTCGGCGGTCAGTCGTGAGCTGCTCGAGGTGGCGGTGCGGCTGCGGGGGTGACGGCGCGGCTGCCGGGGTGACGGCTGGCGACGTAGGCTCGAGGTCATGACTGCTCTGCGGGTGGGATTCCTCGGTGACGGGCACATCAACGGGGTGCTGCGCAGGGCCGTGGAGGCCTCGCGGTCCTACGAGGTGGTCGGGTCATACGGGCGGGACGATGTCCTGCCGGATCACGCGGATGTCGACGTGATCGTCGAGGCGGCCACGCAGCAGGCCGTGCGCGAGCGCGTGCCGGGCCTGCTGGAGGCCGGCGTCGACGTCATCCTGCTCTCCGTCGGGGCGCTCGCCGATCCCGGGCTGCGCTCACGCCTGCACTCGGCGACGCCCGGCCGACTGATCGCCTGCACAGGCGCCATCGGCGGCCTGGACCAGGTGCGGGCGCTGCGCGCTGCCGGCCCGCTGAGTGAGGTGTCGATCGAGAGCCGGAAGCTGCCGGCATCCCTCATCCAATCCTGGATGCCCGACGGACTCAAGGACGACCTGCGCACGCGGTCGACCGAGCTCGTGCTGGCCGACGGGCCCGCCGGCGACGTGGCGCAGCGATTCCCGGCATCCGCCAACGTCGCCGCTGCTCTCGCGCTGGCAGCGGATGCCTGGGGACTCGCGACCGCGCGGGTGGTGGCGGACCCGGCCGCCGTGCGCACCCGGCACGAGATCCACGCCGTCGGCGAACTGGGTGAGGTACGGACCGTGGTGGTCAACACGCCGTCGAGCGAGCGTCCGCGATCCAGCGCCCTGGTGGCGTGGGCCGCGCTGCGCGCGCTCGACGACTATGCGCGGCTGCGCGGGTTCGATCCGGAGGGCGTCGCGTTCCTCTGATCCAGTGCTGTGGTGAACCACGTGGATTCGGGGTCAGAGGAGCGTCATCGGCACCAGCATCCGCAACAGCTCCGTGACGCCCATGATCAGCACCAGTGGCGCGAGATAGAACGTTAGGAGGATAGTCCACCATGGGCCTCCTACGGTCCGCTGGCCGATCGCCCGCAAAGTGCGCTCCACCCAACGCACACCGATTCGACTCAGCCGTCGTTTGTACCACCAGTCGACGGCCGAGAGCCGACGACGGGAACCGAGCCGGATGAGATCGATCGCAGTCCACAGCCAGAACACATATGCCGCTCCCGCGACGAGCGTCAGCAGGACGTTCCACAGTTGCCCCATCAGGTTGGTGAGTCCGCTGTTCGTCGCCCAGTACTCACCTCCGAGAGTGATCATTGTCGTGAGAAGAAGACCACCGAAGAATCCCAGGAATACAACGACGATGCGCGATAGTCCTACGAGATGACGACCCAGCACCGAGGTCTCGGTGAGTGGCTTCGGCGGAATGAGAACTGCCGCTACGCAGACATGAACTGCGACGACCGCTAATGACGCAACGGCCGCGAAGGTCATGAGCACGATCCCGATGACTTCAATGGGGCTCGGGTCGGTGAAGGCAATGGTCGGCAAAGCGCGGTCGAGAGGCTGCACATAGCAAGTATGATCGCCCCCAGGGACATTCAATCCACAGGGGTTCACACGGGCAGCGCGTGCTGCTGGCTGCGTCTTGACCGACTACGACGAGATCGCTCAGCTCGCCGTCATCGCGGAGAAGGTGAACGCGCGTCTGGAGTCGCTGGAGCAACCCGACGGCGTCAGTACTCGCCCTTGATCACGAAGAACGAGCCGCGGATCGTGCCCGCGAGCTTGGACTTCTGACGGGCGAACTTGAAGGCGCCGAGCTCGTCGGGCACCTCCATACCGTCGGACAGCTTGAAGCCGACCGCGTGCTTGCCGCCGTCGGCCAGCTCGTAGAGCACGTTGATCGCCAGACCCGACTCGTAGAACACGTACGCCCAGCGGATGCCCGGAACCGGCGGCTCCGCGACCTCGAGCGCGAGGGAGGAGACCACGATGCCGCGTTCGTCGGCGAGGATCCTCGTGACCCAGGCCAGCGTGTCGGTGCCCGAGGCGGGTTCGGTGGTGAAGTCGATGTCGTACTTGTTGTGGAAGTACCGTGCCTCATTCGCACGCAGGCCGGCGAGAGCGTCGGCGACGGGCGAGGACTCCAGGCCCACGGCGGAGACGGTGGTGAAATCGACGACGTACGACATGGGGATCACGCTATACCGGCGGGGCGCGCAGATGTGCGGAACCAGGATCGATCCGTGACCTGGCTACGATCCCGCAGTTCATCCCGCACGGCACCTGCGGCACCAGATCGCGGGAGCGACTCCGCCTCGCTGCGGAACACAGTGGCGGGATCAGCCTCCGCCGCCTTCTGTGCCTCGCAGCGAAGAGTTGAGACTCCCCCGATGAATCCCTGGCCCGAGCCTTCGCGCACTGTGAGCGGACTGCTGGAGGGGCTGATCGATGGTCGCAGAGTCCGCAAGTACTCCTCGGAACGGACGACGGTCGTGATCAGGGAGAGTGCATCGGCGCTGCGAAGGTGACTGGCCGGGAAGGTCTTGGTGGGGAGGCTGACAGGTGCGTGAAGGCGGCCTTCTCCGCCCGACCGTTTAGTCGATATGTGGGAGCCACCTGGCTGTGGGGTCAGGTCGGAGGACGAGCACGTCTCCGGGTTCGAGGCCACGGTAGGTGGGCCGGGATCGCAGCGGTTCGAAACCGGTGTTGTAGCTGATGATGCTGTAGTAATCGCGGAAGCAGAAGCGCGGGTAGATCAGGTCGTACACGTCGCCGGGCGCGACTGTATAGCTGACGATGTCGCCCGCCCCGTTTCGATTCACGGTGCCTTCCGCGAACTTGCGCGGTCCGAGGTCGACGAGCTCGCCTTCGAGGATTCCGACGGCAGGTCCACCGTCGGGGTTGTAGCGGAAACCGTCCTGCTCTCCGTCCTGCAGCAGCGAGATCTTCGGGCGCGGTGACGGGCACGGGTCCTTCGGCGTTTCAACCGGCGCCGGCGTGGGCGACGGTTCCGCGGCGGGTGTCGTTTCGACCGCCGCGGGCTTCGTCGCCGGCTCGGATGCCGTGGTGCCGCCCGTGGCGGTGCACCCGGCGAGCACTGTCGCAGCGAGCATCGTGAGGGCGAGTGCGACGGTGAGCTTGGCTGTGGTCGGCATGGGCTGAGTTTAGGCGCAGCACTAATCGATCCGACGATGAGCGCAGGGACACCCCAGGTCTTCGTGGCCCGCAGGTCTGAGGATTTCGGCGCGTCAGTCTCATATGACTTGAGAACGTCTCAACCAGCTTGAGAACTCACAAGGTCGTAGATGTCACATGTGGAGGGGCTGACGGGAATCGAACCCGCGCTGTCTGCTTGGGAATCTGTTCCAGACCCTCTCGGTGAGCCGCGTCATTACGCGGAAACCCGTGATCAGACGCGCTTTCACCTTAACATCCGTTGTCGCCTATTGACAACCATTGTCAGGGGCGGAGTCCACGCGAGTCCACGAAATGGACTCGCCCCGCTCTCACGCGTTAAGGTCGCGGCACCCAAACCAATCGAAAGGTGCACGATGACCGGGCAGGCGATTTCACGAGACTGGGCAGACTCTCTGGAGCGTTACGAGGTGCATGCGGGCGGGCGGATCAGCCCGACGACGCTACGAGTCAGAATGGGCCTGCTGCACAAGCTCGCCGGGGATCTCGGCGGCGCGCCGGCATCCGTTCAGCCAGAAGACTTCGCGCAGTGGCTCGCGGGGCTGACGTGCTCGCGTGCCAGCACGGGAAACTACGTGCTGGCGGCTCGTGCGTTCTACGGATGGGCAGTGCGCGCCGGAGTCGCGGAAGAATCGCCCGTGCCAGTGGCGACACCGGTTGCCGAGCGGCATCGCGTCTACACGCTGGATGCGCGCTGGGCGGACGCCGTCGCCGGATTCGAGCGCGCAGAGGTCGCCGCACACCGTGCAACGGCGACCATGCGGCGCAGGCTCCAGCAGGTGCGCCGGTTCGCGGCGACTATCGGCATCGGCCCGTGGCATGTGCAGGCAGACGACTACGGCGCGTGGCTCGCGCGTCAGGACGTTTCCGATTCGCGCCGCGCGTCGATGCGTGATGCGCTGCGCGCGTTCTACGGGTGGGCAGTGCGCGCGGGGCGAGTAGGCGAAGATCCCACCGCCACGCTAGACCGCCGCGCGATTCAGCTCGGCGTTCCGCCCGCATGGGATGCGGAGATCCGCGCGTGGCGTCGGATGCTGATTGGATCCGGCGCGGCATCCACGACCGTGCGGACGCGCACCGAACACTTGGAGCAGTTCGCCCGCGCGCACCGTTCGGCAGACCCGTACGCGCTCACGACGGATGACGTATTCGACTACATGGCAGGGCACCGCTGGGCACGTGAGACTAGGCGAGGGCATCGCGTGACCATCCGCGCGTTTTATCGATGGGCCGTCGCGAGCGGGCGGACGGCGGAGGATCCCACCGCGCTAATGCCCCGCGTCAAGGCGGGCGATCCGAGTCGGACGCCCGCGACGGATGCCGAGTATCAGGCTGCGCTCAGCGCCACGACGGATGAGCGGTTCAGGCTCGGGCTGCGGCTCGCGTGCGAACTCGGCATGCGGCGGGGCGAGGTCGCGCAGGCACACGCCAGCGACATGCGCGACGACGCGAACGGCGCACCATGGCTGACCGTCCACGGCAAGGGCGGCAAGGTGCGGCGGCTCCCCGTGCCGGACAACCTCGCGGCCGCGATCCGCCGCGCAGGCGATGGCTACCTATTGCCCTCGGTGGGCGGTGGTCATCTCACGCCCCGCTACATCGGCAAGCGGGTGAGCAGGTTACTTCCGCCCGGCGTCACGATGCACGCGCTGCGGCACGCATTCGCCACCCGAACCTACAACGTCAACCGCGACGTGTTCGCGGTGCAACGGCTACTTGGGCACGCATCCGCCGCGACCACACAACGCTATGTGCAGGTTGGCGATGACAGCCTGCGCGCGCTGGTAGAGGCGGCGGCACGATGAGCAGCACGCACGAACAGTTTGACTGCCCTGTGCCATGGTGCTGCGGCAACATCTGGGAGCATGGCGGCGACGGACTGAGCGGGCCTGAGAATTGGCTGCATTCCAGCGAAGCGGTGCCCCTCAGCGAGACACTACGCGCAGTACTTACGCGCGCCGGGAGCGGCCCCGCATCGTGGCACGTCTACGTCACAGGGCCGGATCAGGCGGTGAGCGTTGACGCCCCCGACGCTGAACAGGTCGCCCTCACGCTGGAGGATGCCGCCAGGCGGCTCCGAGCAGTCGCGCAGCAGCTCGGCACACCCGCACTGGGGTGCTGAGGCGCACTGTCAGCCTGAGTCGATACCGAATGCCACGATTGTCAATCTGAGAGGCAATATCGACAGAGATTGGTTGATATGTCGAATATTTCAGGTCTGATCTGGTGAAAATGAAAACTGGGGCGGGGTGTCCTGGGGTGATCCCTCAGAAAAACCGGCCTGCCCGTGTCGTCGCTGCGGTTGCCACCCGCCACACCGCCACACCGCCACATCGCCACATCTGATCACGTAATGTGACTCTGATCAGGTATTTATATATCAATGGGAGGTGGCGATGCGATGCCACACGCACCGCCACACTTCCGGGGATGAGATGCCGCGCACTGCCGGGCTAACTGAGACTGACCATACGGCTCGCGTATGGTCAGTCTCAGTTAGAGCCAGGAGGGATGCGAGGGGAGCGCGCCTTGATGCTCATCGTGAGAGGGCGTGATCTAACCGCTTAGTAGATACACCACCCCCCTTTCCCCCCTATCAGGAACTCTCGGTGATAGCGAGGTTAGCACATGCTGTCACCCCATCGTGAACCGCCCTTCGTGAATCATCGCCGTGAGCGCGTTGCCTTGCGCGCGCGAGAGCCTGCGGCGGGCCTCCTGCGCGCTCAGCCCCTCGGCTTGCAGCGCGTGCATTCGTGCTACCGCTCGGGCTTCGAGCTGCGCCCGCTGATCCTCCACCGGGGCCGCTAGCGCATCCTGCACGGCTTCGCGCGTCTGGAGAGACTGCGCGATGAATGCCCCGGCTAGTTCCCAATCCTCAAGGATCAGCACGGCGCGGCCTGCGAGGTTCGCGAACGCGATAGCGAGTATCGCCCGGTTGAGCAGTAGGCGGCTGTCTACCGGCTCCCGCTCGCCACGGTGCGCCGCCCTGGTGTCCGCCTCGTGTGCCGCGTCCATGGCGGGCAGAGCATCCACGAACCGCACCCCGTTATCCCATTGCGTGAGCGGGACGGCTACCCGCTCGGTCGGCTGCGCCGGGATCGGCAGGTGCGCAATCGTGGGATCCTCCACCAGCGCATAGACGAACCGCGCGCCCAGACCGCCCGCGATGGATTCCTCGCTCAGCAGAGGCGCTGCACGGGACGGTTGAACAGCGACCGTGACCACGGCACGATAGCTGCGCGCGGGGATCGTGAGGCCGTCGCCCTTCGAGTTCTGCCCGCCCAGTCGCTCCCCGGAGGTAAGGGACTTGATTGCATCCGAGATCGTAGAACCGGTGCGCGCGGCTTGTGCCCCGAGCTGGCCTACTTCGTCATAGTGCAGGGACACGGCGTGATCGTGCCGACGCCACACCAGTGCGGCCGCGCCGTCGTCGCCCTTCTCCATCCAGCCCAGCAGCGCGGGGATGCCCTCGCCGCTGCGCACGCTCTCTGGCTCGGGGGCGTCCGCCCCTTGAAACTCCAGCGCGTATGCGACCCCATGAAACAGGGTCGATTTGCCCGCGCCGGAGGATCCCACTAGCGCGACGGCGAGATTCAGGGGCGACCCCTCGGGGTGCTGTGCCGAGCGGTACAGCACCCCGTGAGGGATGGTGAGCAGGGACTCCAGCAGGGCAATCGCCAGCATGCCCCACGGTGAGGCAATTCGCCGCCTCGCTTCCCACTGGAGCGCTACCAGCTCGGGCCGATCCGTGCTCCACAGGATCCCCGGCGACGGCAGAGGCTCTACCGTCGCCGGAGCTGCGGGAACAGACGGGATCTCGGGCGGCATGTCTGTCACGATGCCCGGCCCTGCGTGCGGCGGGCGCTGGCTATGGTCGCTGCCGCCTCGCGCTCGGACAGGCCCGCGACTACGGCGGCACCTTCGAGCAGGTCGAATGTCTCGGCAGGATGCCCGTCGCGCAGCGCCTCACAGCACGCCCAGAACAACCGGCCGTTGCGGGTGCCCTCGGGTGCCTGTTCCACGTATCTCGCGAGGTATGCGGCCTTCTGGGCGAGCACGTCAGCTACGGGGCCGCTGCGAGCTGCGCGCGGCATCCGCGCAGTGCGGGCAGGCTCGGGGCGCAGCAGCTCCACCAGCGGCGCTGGCAGATGTGCAGGCGTGTCGCCCTCCCATCGGTACGGCATCCCTGTCGCCGGGTGCAGGCTCGGCGGCGCGACGACATACCCCGTGTTGGTCTTCACATCGATCCCGGATCCGGGCAGCCGGCGCGACGACACGGGGCCGCCCGGATGCCTGAACCACAGGTGACGCCCGCCCGTCCCGCGCCCGGAATGCGTGGTCAGGGTCGGAGGGAGCCACCCTCCCGCCGCCTCGGTCAGCGCGTCGAGACTTCCGTTGTTCTGCGGGTCGATATCGAGCACCAGCAGCGAGGACGGCACGCGAATGCCGGCGTTGTGCGGTACGCCGTCGGCCCACCAGCGCGCTATCTGTGCCGGGTCGGTTGTGGCATCCTTCACCCCATGGGCGGTCGTCGGGATCTTCCCGCGCAAGGGGAGCACCTGCCAGCCGCCCTGAGCGAGTGCGAGTGCGTCAGAGAGTGTCGGCACAGCACACCCCCTCAGCGCGGCGGCGCTCGGCCAGTTCGACTGAGGCCGCGTAATCCTCCACATCGTTGAGGATGATTGCCGCGCGAGGATCCTCACGTCGCAGGGCGCGGCATTCGGCTAACAGCTCACCCTCACGCCGTAGTGCGGCGTCGATCAGGCTGGTTTCCGGGCAGATACGGCAGGGCACCGGCGCGGCGTTCACAGCACGCCCCCCACTGCGTTGACGCGCACCAGGTACGCAATCCCCGCGCGGATCTCGCGGCGGGAGAGTCGGAGAGGCGCAATCGCCCGCGCGTCGAGCTGATCGAACGCGATGCCGACACGGCGTGAGCAGTGCCCCTGGCGAATGTCCGCCTGAACAGGCGCGGTGAACGCCGGGTACGCTGCGGCGACAAGTCGCCCAGTGAGGGGCGCATTACTCGGCAGAGCGATGGGGATGCCTCGGAGCGCCTGCGGGCGAATGAACCACTGGGGCGTGGCTGTCGCGGTCATCGTGTCACCGCCTCGCGGGTGTGAGCTGCGAGGTAGGCATCCAGATCGGTGCGGCGCACGCGGATGCGCTGACCAATCTTGATGACGGGGATTGCATGGCAGTGGACAAGATCTCTCACTCCGCGCTCGGAGATCGACAGGTAGGCGGCGATCTCCGGGACGGTGAGCAGATCGGGGGTGATGGTGGTTACTACGGTGGTCACGATGGTTTCCCTTGCGTGACGCTGGGGACGGCGCAGAGTGCCTGCGCCTAGTGGTAGGCGCGGCGAGGGCGGCGCGCGGCGGTGGGCCGCGCGGGCCGATCTACTCTCGGGAGATCAGCCGGGGTGCCTGGAGCGGCGAACCGGCGCGCTATGCAGCGTCGGTAGGGATGTGTGCGGTTCGCGCTATGCCAGGCAGGCGACCGCTGGGGCGCGTGGGGTGACCGGGCGGAGGACGTGCATCGACAGCCGATGCAGGATCTGCGGCACCAGGGCTAGCAGGCGTGCGGCGAGGTTCGCCGCTGTGGCGGTAGCATCGGCGCTTTGTGTCTCCGTGGTGTCTGCGCGTGCGGCGCGAGCTGCGCGCACGGCTTCCCATTCGGTGAACTGTGCCACTGTCAGGGCGGCGGCATCGCGGATGCCTGCGATATCAGCGTCCACACTCGCCGCGAGATCGGCTCCGAGCTGCGCGAGTTCGGGACGTGTGTACCGGTGCATCTGCCGGTGGAATGCTTCGAGTCGAAGCGCATCTACTGCGCTCAGCATCTCCTCAACTTCGGCATCCTGAGCCACGTCGAGCGCGCGGAGATCTGGGCGAGTGGGGATCTCGGGCGCACGCGAGAACGCACGACGAATGCTGCGTGCAATCGTGAGCAGGGCATCCACAGGGCTTTCCTCTCGTGCTCGGATCCGGGGCCGGTGATGGCGTTCGCCGTTTGTGTCTGTATGTCGGTGGGAGTGTACGTCTGGGGTCAGACATTGACAGCTAATGACGGCTACCGCAAGTGACACGCCGATGCCATGCGCGGGGGTATAAGGCCCGTTCTGCCGCATATTTCCGGGCGTCTTATGCGCGGAAATGTCAGGCAAGACCTGACACCGGAATGCCACACGCAAAGCGAGAGCACCCCACGGCGCATGCGCGCGTGGGGTGCTCTCAGCGGTGTTGCGTTCACACCGCTTTCAGGCGCGGGACGCTTGTTGATGCCTCGGCGTAGAGCAGATCCAAGTTGCGTGCGAGCACGGCATCCGAGTCGTCTCCGGCGTGCGCATAGATCTGTGCGGCGCGCATGGTCGTGCGCCCAAGCCTCTTCTGGACATCGGGGACGGACGCGCCAGCCCGATAAGCGAGGGTCGCGCCAGTGTGGCGCAGATCATGCCAGCGCAGATCCTCTCGGCCCACGACCTTGCGGGCAGCACGGTAGTGGCGGGAAAGCGTTGCGTTAGACACCGGCCCGCCTTCGGCGGTGGCAAACAACAGCGCGTCGGGATCGCCAGGCACGCGCTCGGCCATGTGCTCGGCAAGCTGCGCGACCACGAACGCGGGCAGGCGCACAGTGCGGCGGCTTCCCGCTGTTTTGGTCTTGCCGAACCGGATCGGCTGACCGGGCACGGCTTCTAGCGCGCGCTCCACGCGCACTGCCCCAGTAGCGAGGTCAATGTGACGGCGGGCGAGGGCGAACAGCTCCCCGAAGCGCAGCCCGCTCCACGCGGCCAGCGTGACGGCGGCGGCGTACTGGGGCGGCATGTGCGCGGCAATCTGGGCGACCTCGGCGGGGGTCGCAGTCGGGCGCTCTTTGTGAGCAACTTGCCCTGCACCCCGGATCTGGCACGGGTTGGCGGTGAGCAGGGCATCTGTGACAGCGGTTGAGAGGATCGCGCGCAGCACGCGATACGCCTGCGCTGTGGTTGTCTCGCCTGCCGACTCCAGCGGCACGACGGTCGCCAGGGGCTTGCGGGCGGGCTGTGGCTCCCCGGCTTCGCGCCACGCCTTCATGACGGCGGGGCTGATCCTGCCCACGGCGGCAACGGGCATGCCCTTGCTGCGCGCCCAGACGCGGGCCGGGTGCTCGCCGCGCTCGTGCTCGCGGGCGAGCTGGCGGGATGCCGACGCCCGGGCATCGGCGTACACGCCTGCACGCCACGCGCGCACGGTCGCCGGCGTGAGGTCGGCGACGTACATCGTGCCCAGCTCCACGCCCCGGGATCCGGCCTGCATGCCGACGCGCGGGAGGATCCACCGATCCAGGTTGCGACGGTACAGGTCGCGCGTGCGCGGGGCGAGGTCGGGCCGCGCGGCGAGCCAGTCGGCGGCGTAGTCGGCCAGCGTCACGCGCCCGGCATCCGGGTCGCGCCAGACGCCCCGGGCGCGGTCGGCGAACTCAGCGGCGAGCCACGCATCCGCCTCGCCATGCGTGGCGAACGTGCGCGGGGCGGTGAACTTGCGACCGTCGCGGCGGTAGAACGCCCGGTAGCGGCCTGAGGGGAGCGCTTCGACCGTCCCGAGCCGGTTCGGCGCGCGGCGCGCTGCCGACTTGACGCGGCGAGTCATCGCGCGTCCTCGCCCTCAGGGTGCAGCTCAGCGAAGCCGATGCCGTGATCGGCACGGCGGCTGATGGGGTCGCGCAGCTCGGGGAGCTGGGCGGCGGGGATGCCGAGCGCATCCGCGACGGCGGCGCGGGCGGCGCGCAGCGCGTCGTGCTTGTCATGAAACGCCCACTCCGCGCTGTTGCTGTAGGCGTCATCGCGAGCTGATCGCGCAGCCGCGTACGTGTCGATCAGCTCGAGAATTGCCAGCGGTTGCGGGGCCGGGCTGGCGGCGCGCAGCGCGGCCAATCCTGCCTGCGAGGAGATGCCGGAGTGGGGGTGAGGGTGTGCAGAGGATGCCATGTTCTGGCCTCTCATTTCGGCCCGTGAGTCCACGGGAGTCCATGAGAGGGTCTGAACTCGCTCTCAATCCAACCACCAGCACGGCCCGGAAAATACGCTCTGACCGGGTGTTACTTAGTGGAGGGGCTGACGGGAATCGAACCCGCGCTGTCTGCTTGGGAAGCAGAAGTTCTGCCATTGAACTACAGCCCCGTTGCGCCTGAAGACGCCTGGCAAGCATAACAAACCCCGGGGGTGCGAATGCCACGACCCTTCGACAGGCTCAGGGACCCAGGATGTGCTCACGGACCCAGGATGTGCTCAAGGACGCGGGATGAGCTCAGGGACCCAGGATGTGCTCAAGGACGCAGGGCGAGCTCAGAGAAGCAGTGCGAGCTCAGAGAAGCAGTGCGAGCTCAGAGAAGCAGGGCGAGCTCAGGGGGCCAGTACGCGCATGGCACCAAAGTGCCACAGGTGCCGCACAGGATCATCCCGCGGACGGACGCGCCAGCGGCATCCGTCGAAATAGCGTCGAAGGCATGATCACAGCAGAGGGCCTCGGGAAGAGGTACGGAGACAAGATCGCGGTGGACGGGATCTCGTTCACGGTGCGTCAGGGGAGCGTCACGGGATTCCTCGGGCCCAACGGCGCAGGCAAGTCCACCACCATGCGCATGATCGTGGGGCTGGACCGTCCGACCACCGGCCGCGTGACCATCAACGGCAAGGACTACCGGCAGCTGACCTCGCCGCTGACCGAGGTCGGTGCGCTGCTCGACGCGAAGGCGGTCCACATCGGCCGAAGCGCCCGCAATCACCTGCGCGCCCTGGCCGCCACGCACGGCATCCCGAACTCCCGCGTCGACGAGGTCATCGACATCACCGGCATCGGCTCCGTCGCGCGCAAGCGCGCCGGCGGCTTCTCGCTCGGTATGGGCCAGCGCCTCGGCATCGCGGCGGCCCTGCTCGGCGACCCGCACACGCTCATCCTCGACGAGCCCGTCAACGGCCTCGACCCCGAGGGCGTGCGCTGGGTGCGCGAGTTCGTGCGCCACGCAGCATCCGAGGGGCGCACGGTCCTGCTGTCGAGCCACCTGATGAGCGAGATGTCGCAGACCGCCGATCACGTGATCGTGCTCGGCCGCGGCAGGGTGCTCGCCGACGCGCCGCTCAGCGACCTGGTGCGGGCCTGGACCACCGCCCGCGTGCACGTGCGCAGCCCGCGCGCCGCAGAACTGGCGGATGCCGTTGCCGGCCGCGACGTGGAGGTCGTGACCACCGACCAGTTCACCCTCGATGTGACAGGCCTTCCGGCATCCCGCATCGGCGATATCGCCGCGGAGCGCGGCATCGCCGTGCACGAGCTCACCCCCACCAGCGGATCGCTGGAGGACGCCTACCTCGCCCTCACCGGCGACGCCGTCGAATACCGCACCCGCGCCGTCCCGCAGACGGATGCCGCGCTGGAAGGAGCACTCGCATGACCGCCATCCAGGCGCGAGCCACCCACGTCCCTACGCCCGCACGCAACCTGACCTTCGTCCGTCAGCTGCGCAGCGAGTACCTCAAGCTCACCAGCGTGCGCGGCACCTGGTGGTCGGTCGCGATCGTCGCCGTCATCACGATCGGCATCGCCATCCTCGTGACCTCCGTGATCGCGGGGCCGGTCGACAACATCATGATGGCCGTGCTGATGCCGGTGCAGTTCACCATGCTGATCGCCGCCATTCTCGGCGTCATCTCCGTGACCGGCGAGTACTCCACCGGCATGATTCGCTCCACGTTCACCGCCAGCCCCGCGCGCGGCTCCGTGCTGGCGGCGAAGACCGTCGTGCTGGGCGCGTTCATGTTCATCGTCTCTCTGGTCGTCTTCGGTATCGCCGCGGCCGCCATCACACCCATCGCGGCAGGCAAGGACATGCCGGTGGCCTGGACCGATCCCGAGAAGACGATCCTGCCGATCCTCGCCGCCTCCGCGGTGATGGCGCTGTTCGCTCTGCTGGGCGTGGGCCTCGGCTTCCTGCTGCGCTCGGGCGCCGGTGCCATCGCCGTCACCGTCGGCATCGTGTTCATCCTGCCGACGGTGCTCCAGCTGATGGGCATGTGGCTGCACGACCTGACCTGGATCATGGACATGGTCGACTACCTGCCGGCCTCGGTGGCGCCGAACGTGATCATGCCCTCTGACGGTGCGCCGCTGAGCGTGCCGGCGTCCTGGGCGACGCTCGCCGCCTGGCCGGCTGCGGCCCTGCTGGGGTCGTGGGCCGTGCTGCGCGCACGGGACGTGTAGCGGACCCTTCACTTCGTCTCGCTGGCGCTCGCTCAGTACAAGCGACAGGCTCAGGGATCCAGGAGACGGGCTCAGGGATCCATGAGACGGGTTCAGGGACCCAGCAGACAGGCTGAGGGACCGAGGACCCAGGCTCAGCGATCCAGGAGACAGGCGCAGGGCCGATGAGACAGGCCGAGACACCCATAAGTAGAGTCATCAGCGTGTCGAACCCCAGCCGCAGCTCCGCCGTCCCGCGGGACGAGGAGCTGCGGCTGCCGCGTCCGCCCGGTGTGATCAGGCGGTTCTGGGCACGGCATCCGCTGTTCGCCGACATCCTTATCGCCGTGCTGTGCCTGCTCGTCTCCGTGGGCGCCAGCACGATCCCCGCGCCCGGCGCGCCGCCGGCACCGCCCGCCGAGGTGGTCTTCTCGGCGCTGATGGTTACCGGATCCTGCGTGCTGCTGGTCTGGCGGCGCCGCTGGCCGGTCGCGGTCCTGGTCGCGGCGATCGCCACCGACGTGACGCTGCTGTTCGTCATGCGGTCGGCCGGCGCGCCGCTGTTCGCCCTGGCGCTGTACGCCCTCGCGGTGTACCGATCCGTGCGGGCCGCGTGGATCGGCCTGGGCGCGGGCATCGTCATCACCGGCGGACTCGCGTTCGCCTGGTTCGGGTTCGGCGGCATCGACCTCCAGACCGCGGTGAACACGGCGCTCTCGGTGGCCGTGCCCGGCGTGATCGCCGCGCTCATCGGCACCAACGTCGGCAACCGCAAGCGCTACCTCGAAGCGATCATCGACCGTTCCCGGCAGCTTCTGGTGGAGCGCGACCAGCAGGCGCAGCTGGCCGCCGCCGCCGAGCGCGACCGCATCGCCCGCGAGATGCACGACATCGTCTCGCACTCGCTGACCGTCGTGGTGGCGCTCTCCGAAGGCGCCGCCGCGACCGACGACAGGGGCCGTGCCCGCAACGCTTCGATGGCCGCCGCCGCCACCGCCCGCAATGCACTCACCGAGATGCGCTCCATGCTCGGAGTGCTCCGCGATGGCGACGCGGATGCCCCGCTCGCGCCGCTGGAGCCCACCAGCCCTGCCGCCACGGTCGAGGCCGCCCAGCGCGCCGGCTTCCGGGCATCCCTCGCCGTTCGAGGGGAGCCGGATGCCGCTCCCGCGCTGCGCTTCGCCATCGGCCGCATCGTGCAGGAGGGCGTCACCAACGCCATGCGGCACGCACCCACCGCGCACGTCATCGACGTGCGCATCGACTACGACGTGTCGCCGCTGGTCATCGAGATCGTCAACGATGGAGCACCGGATGCCGCCGCCGAGGGCGGCTTCGGGCTGCGAGGGCTCGCCGAGCGGGCCTCGCTGCTGGGCGGGGTGCTGGTCTCGGCGCCGGCCGGCGGCGGGAGATGGATGCTGAGAGCTGAGCTGCCGCACGCTTCGACAGGCTCAGCGACCCAGGGCCCCGACGCTTCGACAGGCTCAGCGAACCGGGCAGAGACAGGGCCAACGGCCCAGGCATCCGCAGCGGCGTCGTCGTCGCCCCCGCTCAGCGCCGCCGCCCCTGCTGGTGGACGAGACTCAGCAGGGGCGAAGACGTCCAGCAGGGGCGGCGAGCAGGACGACGACGGCACAGACATCCAGTCGGGGCGAGCGAAGGGGGAACGACCATGACTGACACCATCCGCGTGCTGCTGGTCGATGACCAGCAGCTGATCCGCATCGGCTTCCGACTGGTGCTCGACGCCGAGGACGACATCGAGGTGGTCGGCGAGGCCGGTGACGGAGCGGATGCCATCGCCCAGGTCGCCACGCAGCATCCGGACGTCGTCCTCATGGACGTGCGGATGCCCGGCATGGACGGCATCGCCGCCACCGCGCAGATCGTGCGGCGGCATCCGGCTGTCCGCGTGCTGGTGCTGACCACCTTCGATCTGGACGAGTACGCGTTCGGCGCCATCCGCGCGGGTGCCAGCGGCTTCCTGCTGAAGGATGCCCGGCGCGCCGAGCTCGTCTCGGCCGTGCGCGCCGTGCATCGCGGCGACGGCGCGCTCGCGCCCCGTGCCACCAGGGCACTGTTGGATCACCTGGCGCCGCACCTCGGCCACCCGGCGCCCGCGGCGCCGGCATCCGATCCACTGGCAGAGCTGACTGACCGGGAGCGCGACGTGTTCAGCGCCATCGCGCAGGGGCTCAGCAACACCGAGATCGCCCAGCAGCTGTTTCTCAGCGAGTCGACCGTGAAGACGCACGTCGGCCGGGTGCTGCAGAAGCTCGGCGCCCGTGACCGCGTGCACGTGGTGATCCTCGCGTACGAGTGGGGACTGGCCTGAGGCGATCTTGATCCGCCCGCGATCGGCCCCGGGGCCTCGAGCGGCCCGGTCAGCCGCGCGCGAGGAGGATCAGCAGGAACGTGGTGGTCTCGCCGCCGTCCAGCAGCAGGTGACCGCCCAGCGACTCCGCCAGCTCGGCCGACAGCGCCAGTCCGATGCCCTCGCCGGAGGTGGCGGTGCGCTGGTCGGGTCGGCGCTGGAAGATCGCGTTGCCGCTGGGGCGCGGACCCTCGTCGGCGACCTGCGCGGCGACGTACTCCGCGCGCTGCACGGCGGAGACCGTGATCTTGCCGCGGCCGTGCCGGATCGCGTTGTGCAGCAGAACGTCCAGGATCTGCGACGCGGCTGCCGGAACCGCGACCTGCACGGCACCGGGCGATGAGAGCTGAATGCTGCGCCCGGCCTCGTGCGCCGGCTGACTCCACCGTGAGACGGCATCCTGCAGCATGCGATCCAGCGGCTCCGACGCGCCGTCCCCGGCGGTCTCGCCGCGCGCCAGTGCCAGCAGCTGGGTGATGGCATCCGCCAGCCGGTCGATCTCGGTGACGGCGTGCGCCAGCTGATCCCGCACAGCGGGCGGGGTCTCCGGCCAGAGCGACAGATCCTCCAGCTCCAGCCGTACGGCGGTGATCGGCGTGCGCAGCTGATGGGAGGCGTTGGCGGCGAACTCGTGCTCCCGTCGGATGCGGCGCTCAAGCGTCTCCGCACTCTCGCGCAGGGCGTCGTCGATGGCCTGCGCCTCGGGGATGCTCAGCGGCTCGTGCTCCGACGGCACGCTGCTCCGTCCCAGCGCGCGGGCGGTCTCGGCCACCTGCAGGAACGGCCGCGACAGCCGCCGGGCCAGCAGCACGGCGCCGATCACCGAAACCAGCAGCAGGACGGCGCCGGTTGCGATCAGGGGGAGAACCGTCTCGCGCACCTGAACGGCGACTGACGCTGCGGACCGGATGAAGCTCACAGAACCGCCGCCGGGCACCTGCCGCGTGGCGACGATGTCGTTGCCGTCCGCGTCACGCCCGACGGCGATCCGGACGCCGTCGGGGGTGACGTAGCTGATGCCCTCGTCGTCGGCGATCAGCCGCGCGAGGAACTCGGCGTCCACCGGTGCGGTGGCCTGACGCTCAGCGATCACGGACGACACCAGGCGGGCTGTGCGCGCGGCGTCGCGGCTCTCGGAGGAGTGGATCGAGCCGGCGACGATGAAGACGCGCGGCGCACCGTACAGCGCGATGATGATCACCGCCATCGCGACGAACGCGGTGATCAGGCGCTTACGCATCCCTCGCGCCCTCGTCGAGACGGAATCCCACCCCGCGCAGCGTGGTGATCCGCACCGCGGCGCCGGACTCCTCCAGCTTCTGCCGCAGGCGGGCGATCGTCACGTCGAGGGTCTTCGTGGAACCGAACCAGTTCTCGTCCCACACCTCGTCCATCAGCCGCTCGCGCGTCACCACTGCACCTCGGCGGGCATCCAGACGGGAGAGCAGGTCGAACTCCTTGGTGCTCAGCGGAAGCTCGTGACCGCCTGCCAGCGCGCGCCGCGCGTCGACATCGACCACCAGCGCCGTCATCTCGGGCGTCGCGGGTTCGGCATCCGCCTCCCCAGCAGGAGCGGATGCCGTCGATGCGGCCCCCGCGCGCCGCAGCAGCGCCCGCAGGCGGGCCAGCAGCTCCGCCAGGGCGAACGGCTTGGCGATGTAGTCGTCGGCGCCCACATCGAGCCCGACCACCCTGTCCAGCTCGCCGTCGCGAGCGGTGAGGATCACGATGCCCCCGGTGAAGTCCTGCTCGCGCAGGCGTCGGCAGACATCCAGGCCATCCATGTCGGGCAGGCCCAGGTCGAGCACCACCAGATCCACATCGGCATCCGCGCGCTCGAGCGCCGCGGCGCCCTCGGCCACCCGCTCGACCACGTAGCCCTCGCGATCGAGGGTGCGCAGCAGCGGGACCGCGATGCCGTCGTCGTCCTCAACGACCAGGATTCGTCGCCCCACGTGGTCGAGGCTATCAAGGTCGACGTCGAGGCCCGGGTCATCGGCCGGGGTCATCGGAACGCCCCATCCGCCGTGCCGGTCCCGGCGACGGCCTCGTCGGCAGCAGGCACAGCGCGGCGATCAGCGGGTCCAGGGACGAGCATGAGCAGCACGACCCCTGCTGCGACGAGCACGGCGGTGCTGATCAGGGGGGTTTTGATCCTGCGTGTCGTGCCCGCCTTCGTGCTGCTCATGCTCTTCTCCCCTCCGGCCTTCGGGCGACCGGCTGGATGTGATGCGGTCAGGCGGTGACCCGCATCACTGGTTCATGGTGTTCGCGGTGGTCTGAGTGGTGGAGCTTCAGATCATCCCGTGAAGAAGAAGCTATCGAGCCGCGGACAACACGAGATCCACGGCCGGGCAACACCGCGGCCATCGTTCGGACACAGCTCTGCGCCCTGGCAACAGCACCGTTACGCTGAAGACGTGCTTCTCAGCGATCGGGACATCAAGGCAGAACTCGCATCGGGCCGCATCGGCCTCTCGCCGTATGACGAGGAGATGGTGCAGCCCTCCAGCGTGGACGTGCGCCTGGACCGCTATTTCCGGCTGTTCGACAACCACAAGTACCCGTTCATCGACCCGTCGGTCGAGCAGCCCGAGCTGACCAGGCTCATCGAGGTGGCGCCCGATGAGCCGTTCATCCTGCACCCCGGCGAGTTCGCACTGGGCGCCACGTTCGAGCAGGTCTCACTGCCCGACGACGTCGCAGCGCGCCTGGAGGGCAAGTCCTCGCTGGGCCGCCTCGGGCTCATCACGCACTCCACGGCAGGGTTCGTCGACCCCGGCTTCACCGGGCACGTCACGCTGGAGCTCGCCAACGTCGCGACCCTGCCGATCAAGCTGTGGCCGGGTATGAAGATCGGCCAGTTCTGCTTCTTCCGGCTGACCTCGCCCGCCGAGCACGCCTACGGTTCCGGCGCGTACGGCAACCGCTATCAGGGACAGCGCGGCCCCACGGCATCCCGGTCCTACCTGAACTTCCACCGCATGGATGTGAGCACGACAGACGCAGGAGCGATCGGAGGCTGAGATGTCTGATCCCGACGAGGGCGCGCAGGACGTTCCGGAGGGTCCGGATGCCGGATACGCGGGCGCCCCGGATGCCGGGGCTGCTGCGGCTGCGGACGACTCGTCCGCGACCGCCGGCGACGCGCCCGATCCGGAGACTCCGGACGCTGACATCCCCGACCTCGAGATCCCGGAGCTCGAGATCCCGGATGCCGACCCTGCCGATGCCGACGTCCCCGAGCCGGAGATCCCGGATGCCGAGATTCCGGATGCCGAGATCCCCGAGTCGCTGTATGCCGAGCCCGTCATCCCGGATCCGATCATCCCGCCGGCACCCGAGGGGCTGGACGACCTGCTGCCGAAGTCCGAGCCCGGCCTGACGTCGAGGTCGGGGAACCGGTCGAACTGGAGCGCCGACCTGGACCGCCCGCACACCACCCGTGCGGCTCTTCGCGCGGCATCCGCTGGTTCGGCGGTGCCCGAGCAGGCCGTTGCACCGGCATCCGATCCGAACCTGACGGCACCGGACCCCGGTCCGGACGTCGTCCCGCCGGTGACCGGCGCGGCGTCCGGCGGCTACCGCGCGGCCACCGCCGTGATCTACGTCTTCCTGCTGGCACTGCTGGTGGGCGCGATCGTCACCATCGCTGTGCTGCTCGGCAATGGCAGCACCCCGTTCGCCGCTGCCATCGTGCCGATGCTCGGCCTGCGCGTCTGAGCGCTTCCGGACGAATGGTCGGATGCCGCGGACGAGCGGTCGGGCGTGGCATCCGCTCGGCGAGCAGGCTGGAATCATGACCACCACTGCTCCTGTCCCCACCACCGCACACGCTCCGTCGCGCATGCCGTACGGGGCGCTGCTGGCGATGATGGCGATGAGCTTCCTGCTCGTCAGCGCCGAGTTCCTGCCCAACGGAGTGCTCACCGAGATCGCCGCCGAGCTCGGCGTCACGCCCGGGCAGGCCGGGCAGCTGGTGACCGTCACGGCGCTGGCCGGCCTCGTCGTCGCGCCGACCATCGGCCTGGCGCTGCCGAGGCTGGACCGCCGCACCCTGCTGGTCTGGATGGCAGCGCTCGCCGCGATCTCGAACGTGACAGTCGCCCTTGCGCCCAGCCTGGTGCTGATGCTGATCGCTCGCGTGCTGCTGGGCACCGCGATCGCAGGGTTCTGGACGATGTCGATCACGGTCGCGGCGCGCATCGCCGGACAGGAGCGGCTGGGCAGGGCTGTGATGTTCGCCACTGCCGGCGCGTCGCTCGCGACCGTCGCGGGAGTGCCGGTCGGCGTCATGCTCAGCGAGCTGCTGGACTGGCGAGGAGTCTTCGGCATCGCCGCGGCGGCGACCGCGCTGCTGGCGGTCGGGCTGCGCGTGCTGCTGCCGCGGGTGCCCGCCGAGAACGCCGCCCGTCTCTCGGTTCTGATCGAGACGCTGCGGCGACCCGGCATCTCACTGGGCATGGCCGGGCACGTGCTGGTGACCTTCGGGCACGCGCTGGCGTACACCTACATCCGGATCGCCCTGGAGCGGGTCCACGTCGGTGGAGCACCCGTGGATGAGATGACGATCATCGTGCTGCTGGCGGTGTTCGGCATCGGCGGGTTCATCGGCAACCTCGTGATCGGCGTGGGCATCGACCGCACCTACCGGCTGCTGTCGGTGATCGCGCCCCTGGTGATCGCCGCTGCGCTGCTGGTGATCGTCGTGGGCGCGGGCTCGCTGTGGACCGTCGGCGTCGTGACATTCGTGTGGGGCTTCTTCTTCGCCTCGTGGCTGCTGATCGTGAACACCTGGGTGGGGCGCCGGATGCCCGATCGCCTCGAGGCCGGCGGCGGGCTGGTCGTCGTGGGCTTCCAAGCCGCGATCATGCTGGCGGCCGGCGTCGGAGGGATGCTGGTCGATGCTCTCGGCATCGGCCTCGCATACGCGGTCGGAGCGGTCGTGCTCGTGGTGGGCGCGGTGCTGTTCGGATTGTCGAGCCGACGGGCGCGCTGACACGCCGTGCCGGCCGGCATCCGCTGTGCTGGTCTGGATCAGAATCCCATTGCAGGTCGCGGGGTCAGGCGGATGCCGCCAAGCCGCGCGTGCGGAATGCCGAGGGGGTCATGCCGGTGTGGCGGCGGAACGCACGGCTGAAGCCCTCGTCCGAGGCGTAGCCCAGTTCGCGAGAGATCTCGCTCACCCCGCGGCCGTCGATGAGCAGGGCGCGGGCGGCGCGCATCCGCACTTCGGCGACGTACTGCGCGGGCGAGCTGTCGAAGGCGGCGCGGAAGCGCTCGGCGAACACCG
>NZ_JBASAK010000010.1:0-2073 GCF_049650565.1 Microbacterium sp. | reverse complement strand
TCGTGCTGTTCACAACAGGGTTCCTCGACCCGGGGTACCGCCGGTACATCCAGCGCAGGCTGCGCGAGCTGTACTCGTTCGAGGGCACGCCCATCGTCATCAACATGCGCGTGCGGGAGCGCCGGCGCCGGTAGGGCTCCTCCGCACGGGCGCTGACACTCTTCGACTTGATCGCCGCGTGCCCGCGACGCTGTGAAAAGCTGGAGGGGTGTCGATCATCCCTGCTGTGCCCGGTGAACCGCGACGCCCGCAGGGGCCGCGCGACCCGGGCGACGCGTGGGTGGTCGCGGAGACGGGGGAGAAGTACTGGGGTCGCTTCGGCGCCGCAGGCCTGTTGGCGTTCGATCCGCAGCGAGGCGTGCTGCTGCAGCACAGGGTCGGTTGGAGCCACTACGGCGGCACGTGGGGCATTCCGGGTGGGGCGCTGCACGAGGGCGAGTCGCCGTTGCGCGGTGCGCTGCGTGAGGCTCAGGAGGAGGCCGGGATCCCCGACGGCGCTGTGCGTGCGCGGTTCGCGAGCGTGCTGGACCTTTCGATCTGGTCGTACACGACGGTGATCGCCGATGTGCTCGAGCCCTTCGACCCGGTGATCAGCGACCCGGAGAGTCTGGCGCTGGAGTGGGTGCCGGTGGATGAGGTGGATCAGCGTCCGCTGCATCCGGGGTTCGGGGCGGCCTGGACTTCGCTGCGCGCTCTGCTGCCAGTGCGTCCGGCTGTGGTGGTGGATGCCGCCAATGTCGTGGGCTCGGTGCCGGACGGCTGGTGGAGGGATCGTGCCGGTGCGGCTTCGCGGCTGAGGGACCGAGTGTCGGCGTGGACCACCGGCGGCGTGTCCGCTGCCTTGCTGGGCCTGGGTGCGGACCGTTGGTATCCAGGAGTGTCGCTGGTCGTGGAGGGCGCGGCACGGGCCATCGCGGATACCGGCCGTGGCGGGACGAATTCGGATGCCGTGGACCACGGCCGCGTGGAGGTCGTGCGCGCCGCCGGAGCTGGCGACGATGCGATCGTCGACCAGGCCCGCCGGCTTCTAGGGGGTGGGCTGTCCGTCGTCGGCGTCACCAGCGATCGGGGGCTGCGAGCACGCCTGGAGGGCATCGGGGCGCGCGTCGAGTCCGCGGGATGGCTGCTGGAGCAGCTGGCCTGAGGGACCTGATGGCAGACCCCATGAACGTGATCGCAACGTCGGTCAACGCGATTGCACTGCAGCAGCGCCGGGTGCTGGTCGGCATCGATGGCGTCGATGGCAGCGGTAAGACCCGCTTTGCCGCTCGGCTGGCAGACAGCCTGGGATCGTCGTGCTCGGCAGTGATCCACGTGGATGACCATCTGAACGCTCCTGCGATTCGTCACGCGAGGGGAAGACACTCTCCTGAGGGCTTCTGGTTGGACACATACGACCTTGGCTCATTGACCCGCACAATCGAGGACGTGGTCGCTCGCTCCGGAAAGGGGAGCACCGTGGTCGTGGAGGGCATGTTCCTTCATCGCGAGGAGTTGAGATCGCAATGGGACTTCTCGGTCTTCCTCGATGTACCGTTCGCTGTTACGGCAGCGCGGATGGCCGTGCGCGATGGCACGCATCCGGACCCTGAGCATCCCTCCATGAACAGATATGTCGGCGGGCAACGGCTCTACTTTCGGACTGCGCGACCCTGGCAGTGGGCGGATGTCGTCGTCGACAACTCGGTTGATGTCGGCGCAATCATCCAGCCGGAGGACAGCTCCGCAGCGCGGTTGTACTCGGGCGGTACTGCCGAAGATTGAGTCATCGGTCGGAGCCCCGTCATTCCTGGTGTGTTCAGAAGGGTGATCTGGCTTGTTGTGCGGTGAGGGGCTGGTCGGGCCAGGTGATGCTGGTGCGGAGGGTGTCGGTGGGGATGAACATGACGCGGGACTGCTCGAAGTCGGGGTAGGTGGTGCCGGTAGGGCTGGTCCATTGCACGGCACGGTCGCTGGTCTGCCGGGCGGTCCAGCGGGCGAGGTCGGGCAGGGTGGGGTGCTTGAGCCCGTGGTGGGTCTTGCAGAAGTACGCCAGGTTGTCGATGCTGGTTTCGCCGCCTTGTGCCCAGTCCT
>NZ_JBASAK010000009.1:0-29690 GCF_049650565.1 Microbacterium sp. | reverse complement strand
GCCTTCTCGGGTTCGTGCACGATGGTGGCTCGTATCTTGCGGATCAGGTGCGGTCCGCCGCGGAGGTACTCGCGCGCGCCGCGCCACAGCACCGTCGGGCGCTCGCCGATCAGGTCGCGCAGCAGGTACGACGCCTGCACGCGGATGCTGCGAGCGGTGCTGTCGACGGTGGGGCCGGCCAGGATGAGTCCGGCGACGACATCCGGATGCCGTGCGGCGACCTCGGCGGCGATCTGGCTGCCCATCGAGTGGCCGAGCACGACGGCATCTGCGATGCGGCGCGAGCGCAGGAACGCGGCCACAAGGTCGGCGTGGCGTTCCATGGTCAGGGTGCGCTCGGGTTCCGGCGCCTCGCCGAAACCGGGCAGGTCGATGCCGATCACCCGTCCGCGCAGCCGCCGGATCAGGTCGATGTAGACGCTGCGTCCCATGCCGATGCCGTGCAGCAGCACGATCGGATGCTGCCCGGACCCGAAGTCCTCGAACACGAGCGTCGCGCCGCCGTGCGCGAACTCCCCGAGTTCGACGGCGGCATCCTCGGGGGCGAGCACGCGTTCTGGCATCCATCCACGCTACCCGCAGTGCTCTCGTCGTCTCCCGCATGAACACAGTCCACCGGAGCCTGGGCTTGTACGATCGTCCAGGAGGCTCGGCCGGAGTGCCGGCGAGCCGAGGGGGCGGAGTATGACAGCTCAGGCAGGGTGGTATCCGGCGGGCGCGCCCGGGAGGGAGCGCTGGTGGGACGGCACGCAGTGGACAGCCTACGAGCGCGAAGTCGCGACTCCCGAGCGGTTCGCAGTGCCGGATGCTGCGCCTCAGACAACCGCGGTGCGGCAGCCGGCCCCGCAGCAGCATCAGCAGGGTCAACAGTTCCAGCTCGCCCCGCGGTTCCAGCCCGTCCAGCAGTTCTGGCCCGCAGGTCCTCCGATGGGCTGGTACGTCGCCCCGAATGATGGGAAGACGCGCTGGTGGAACGGCGTGCGATGGTCCGCGTACTACCTGCGCCAGGGCCGTGTCGCGGCCGAACCCTACGCACTCGAACCACCGTCTCTGGGCTGGGTTCTCGGCTCGTGCTTCCTGCTGATCGGCCTGGTGAACCTCCTGGTCGGCAGGGACACGCGGGTCATCGCGATCGTCTTCTCCGTGATCGGCGTCCTCTGGATGATCGGGGCCGGTCGTGGCACGGCGCGCGCCAAGGTGCCGGCGCCGCAGACGGCCCCATCGCTCGACCCCGCACTGCGGCCGTTCCCCGGCGAGGCCGAGAGCGCCCGCGCCGGCTGGTACCCGGTGTCCGCGAGCGCGCAGCGGTGGTGGACGGGCACCCGCTGGGCGCATTACATCCTGGAGCGCGGTGTCGTGCAGCCCCGCCAGTTCGGCCCCCGCTCGCACCGGGTGATGATGATCGTCAGCTGGATCTTCGCCGGCCTCGGGGCCCTGGGTGCGCTGCTGGGCGCCGTGCTGCTGGGCAGCGACGCGAGCGGTGGCATCGCCCTGCTCGTCGTCGGCATCCTGATTCTGCTGATGGGCGGTGTGCTGCTGCTGGTCACCTGGACGCGGCGCTTCTCGATGATCCTGCCGACCTCGCCGCCGCCGATCCGCTGATCGCGCGGGAACACGGAGGCGGCATCCGCGGCATCCGCTCACCGATGCACTCTGGGGGCCGACACGCCAGAACGGGGGCCGGTTTCGCGGAAAACGTCCGACATCTGGCGTGTCGGCCCCCCTATTGTGTGCCCGGGACGGGCTACGGCGTCAGCACCAGGGTGTCCGTCGCCGCGGCCGTGACGGCCTTCCGCGAGAAGGCCCACGGCTGCTGGATGCCGGCGGCCCAGTCCTCGGTCTGATCCGTGTAGTGCTCGTTGAACGCGTGCCCGCTGGCGCCGGTCAGGTGGATCCAGGTGGACTTGTCGAAGTCCGCCAGGTCCACGATCATGCGCATGGACGGCACGGTGGTGGTCGCGTACGACTCGCCGAGGATCCAGCCGGTGGCGTTCACCACGGATGATCCGCCGCTCACGGAGTAAGGCCCCCGATTGAACAGCATCTCGATGGGCGTGATGCCCGACGAGCCCAGCGTGGAGCTGGTGAGCGTGAGCGCGTGCAGCGTGCCCCAGTTCCAGCCCGTGACGTCCGCTCCCTGCAGCTTCGACAGCTCGGCGTAGGCCTGCTCCGCCGACAGCGCGAGCATCTCGTCCATGCCGCTCACACCCAGGCGGTCGTTGGTCCACAGCGGGTCGGAGGGACTGTCGAGCATGGCGCCGACGACCGTGAACAGCCGGCCCTGGTCGTCCACGGGCAGCGGCACCTCCCGGTCGGTGAACACGTTGTGCACGAGGTTCGACCACAGCACATTGGCGTACGCGGCGGCGGGGGAGTCGGCCCGGTTCTGGGCGTCCCAGGTGCGCAGCAGCTCCACCGCGGCCTTCGGTCCCTTGCCCGGCACGGCGACATCGCCCAGGGCGGCCGTCAGCTGCTTGCCGATCCACATCTCGTCGTCCATCTGGATCTCGTGCAGACCTCTGCCCGTCAGCGGGCCCGTGGCGGACTTGCGCTCGATGAGGTGCGAGATGCGCGCGGCCCGGTAGCCGTAGTCCCAGTCGCGGGAGAGGAAGTACGGGTAGTCGTCGGTGACGATCGCGTTGTTGGCGGTGACGATGTAGCCCTCGGGCGGGTTGTACGACACGGGCAGGTCCCCGAAGGGGATGAACCCGGTCCAGTCGTAGGCGCTGTCCCAGCCGGGCTGCGGCAGCCAGCCGTCGCCCGTGCCGCGGATGGGCAGTCGGCCGGGCGCCTGGTAGCCGATGTTGCCCTTCTTGTCGGCGTAGATGAGGTTCTGCGCGGGCACGTCGAAGAGGGATGCCGCGTGGCGGAAGTCCTGGAAGTCCGAGGCGGTGTCCAGCGCGAAGATCGCGCTGGCCGTCGTGCCGGGATCCAGCGCCGTCCAGCGCAGGCTCACGGCGTAGTCGCCGGTCATCGTCGCGTCCGCGGGGGTGCCGGGCACGTCGGTCAGCGTCGTGCCGGTCTCGGCCGAAGGATGCTTCGCGATGGCCGTGAAGTCGCCCGTGAGTCCCGAGATGATCGGCCCGTGCACCGTGCGGCGGATGGTCAGCGGCACGTCCTTGCCGCCCGCCACCCTGATGACGTCCTTCTTCACCTCCAGGGGCATCAGCGCGCCGTCGCGCCAGTACTGGTCGCCCTGCACCTTCTCGATGTACAGGTCGGCGACGTCGGTGGTGAGGTTCGTGAAGCCCCACGCGATCTTGCCGTTGTGGCCGATGACGACGCCCGGGAGACCCGAGAACGTGAATCCCGCTACGTCGAACGGGCAGTCCGCCGACACGGTCCGGCACTTCAGCTGCATCTGATACCAGACCGACGGGAGTGCTGCTCCCAGGTGCGGGTCGTTGGCCAGCAGCGGCTTGCCGCTGGCGGTCAGATCGCCCGAGACCACCCACGAGTTCGAGCCGATGCCCTCGCCGACGGGCCCGATCAGCATGCTCGCGGCCTCGATCACGCTGTCGGCCTTCTGCCACTGGACGGTCTGCAGCGCCTGTCCGACATCGGTGCCGGCGCCGCCGGTGAATGCGGCCGGCTTCGCGGCGGGTTCGGCATCCGCCGCCGGTGCGTCGGTGGTGATCTTCGGCACGATCACCGGGTTCTGCGCGAACGGGTATGCCGGGTACACCTTCTCGATGAGCGCCTGGGCGTCGGCATCCGATTCGCCGGCCTTGTCGAGGTTCGCCGCCAGCAGCGCGCGGTTGGTCTCGTCCTCGATGTTGGTGCGCAGATCCCAGGCCATCGCCTTCAGCCAGGCGACGGAGTCGGCGGGCTGCCAAGGCTCGGGCTTGTAGTCGGGGTTCTGGATGCCGAGCACGGCATACTCCAGCGACAGGTCGGCGCCGGAGCGCGAGGCGAGGTAGGCGTTCACTCCGTCGGCATAGGCCTGGTAGTAGCCGCGGGTGGTGTCGTCCAGGGCATCGACCTCCTGCTGCGCGACGTCGTGCCAGCCCAGTGTGCGCAGGAACTTGTCGGTGGCCACCTGCGAGGAGCCGAACATCTCGGCGACCCGGCCCGAGGTGACGTGTCGGCGGAAGTCCATCTCGAAGAACCGATCCTGCGCGTGCACGAAGCCCTGTGCGAAGAACAGGTCGTCGGTCGACGACGCCGTGACGGTGGGCACGCCGAGCGCGTCGCGCTGCACGGTGACGCTCTCGTGCAGGCCCTTGACGGTCAGCTCGCCCGAGGTCTGCGGGAAGGAGCGCTGGATCGTCCAGGTGAGGAAGAACGCGGCGGCCGTCGCCAGCACCAGCACGGATGCCAGCACGACGAACGCGACGCGGCCGATCCTTCCGGCGATCGAAGGGCGGGATGGTGCTGCAGCAGTGGCTGACGACATCGGCTGGTCTCCCATGAGTCGTGGGACTCCGTGTCACGGAGCGTGGGTGCGCGGTTCGGGCAGGCGCATGCCCTGGCATCCTACCCAGTCGCTCCGGCGAGCACGGACCTCACGCCGGGCGGATCGTGCCTCGCCGGTGCACGGTGGGGAGGATCAGACGACGCTCGGCGAACCCCGGATTGTGCTCGAGCTCCTCGCCCATGAGGAGTTCGACGGCCACGTTCGCCATCTCGCGCCGGTGCACCTGCACTGTGCTCAACGCCGGATCGCTCTCGCGGGATATCGCGCTGTCACCGTACCCGATGACCGACAGATCTCCCGGAACGTCGATGCCCCGCAGCCATGCCGTCTGGATGATGCCCATCGCGATCGGGTCATCACAGGCCAGAACGCCGTCGACGCCCAGCTGCCCGCCGAGCAGCGCGCGCCCGGCTTCGATGCCGGCGGCCATCGAGAAGTCCCCGTGCGTCACCAGTGCGGGATCGATCGGGATGCCCGCCTCGTGCAGCGCATCGCAGTAGCCGAGGTACTTGTCGCCGCTGGTGGGGGCTGTCGCCTGACCGTTCGCCAGCGCGATGCGACGGCATCCGGCCTCGAGCAGGGCCACCGTGGCGAGGTAGGCGCCGCGGCGGTTGTCGGCGAGCACGGCTGGCAGCTGCAGGCCCGGCAGGTAGCTTCCCACGATGACCCCGGGCAGGCGGACCTGGCTGAGCTCTTCGGCATCGAAGTCCCCACCCAGGTAGAGGACGCCGCCTATTGCGGAGTTGGTCAGGATGGTCGGCCGCTGTTCGTGCCAGAAGCCGATCATGACCTCGATGTCCTTCGTGCGGGCGGCGGCCTCCACGTTCGCGAGCAGCTCACCGACGTAGTAGTTCGGCGTCTGATCCTCGTGCCCGTTCGCGGACAGGACCACGGCGAGCGTGCGCATGCGCGACGATCGGCGACGTCGTGGTGTCTCGTATCCGAGCTCTCTCGCGATCTCCTGCACACGGATCCGGGTGTCCGGGGACACCCGGCCGGAGTCGTTCAGTGCGTGCGACACGGTGGCCGTGCTGACACCGGCGGCTTCGGCGATGACGGACAGGCTCGGGCTCTTCGGGTTGGCGCGGGATGGGCTCACGGACGGCCGTTCTGTTGATCGAAAAATGTTCAGCAGATTTAATCATACATCTTGTGCTTGCGTGGTCAAGAAGTTTCGCATACAGTGACATTCACTTGCGAAACAAAAGCGTAAGCAATCTGAAAATCCAGTCATCTACATCAAAATTCAGCAGTGGGTGACGAACGTCGAGGAGCAGGCATGGCCGTCAGGGAAGAGCGCGCAGTCTGGGTCGAGCAGGCCCAGGATCTGCAGCTTGCAGGGAAGTTCTCGCGAGAGGACGTTGAGAAGATCGTCGAGGAGTGCGCGCAGCTCGGCGCGACGAAGATCCTCTGGCTGCTGAAGGCCAGGGTCGCCGACACCGCATCTGTGCTGTGGTACGGCAGCAAGGTGGGGGACGCCCACCCGGCGGCGGAGAGCTACGACGGACTGGATGACCTCGTGCAGCTGGCGCGTGCGCGTGGCATCGAGGTGCACGCCTACTTCTCGGTGTTCCCTGAGGGCGACCCCAACGCGAAGGACCTCGCCGCCGGCCAGGCCGTGCTCGCACAGCACCCCGAGTGGGCCGTCGTCGACGTCAACGGCAAGCCCACGACCTTCGTGTGCGCGGGCCAGCCCGGTTACCGCGAGTATCTGCTGAACCTCGTCAACGAGGTTCTCGATGCCCACGATCTGGATGGCATCCACCTGGACTTCATCCGCTACCCCCGTGCGGCATGCTTCTGCGATCGCTGCCTCGGGCAGATCAAGGAGCGCTTCGGCCTGGACCGCGACGACGTCGTCGGGCTTCTCGAGCGCCGGGAGTTCACGTCGCTCTCCTACGACGAGCGCGCGATCGCCCTGCACCAGGCCGATTCGCTGATCGACTACTACTGCGAGAACGTGCACCAGACGGTCAAGTCCGTGCGCGAGCTGATCGACGAGCGCTTCGCGTCCAAGAAGCTCTCCGCCGCGGTGTTCCCGAACATCCGCTCGTCCACCAGCCAGGTGTACTGCGACTGGGTCGGCTTCTCGCAGTACCTCGACTTCGTCTGCCCGATGGTCTACTGGTACAGCGAGGAATACTTCCACCGCACGGTGGAGCGTCTGCACCGTGTCGTCGAGGGCAAGACCCTGCTGCTCCCGGGCATCAGCGCCCTCGGGTACCCGCACGGGCTGGCGGAGAAGAACGAGAACTTCCACCCCACCGCGCCCGACCATGACTACGTGCGCACCCTCATCGAGGACACGCGCGCGATCGGCACGGGTGGCTTCGCGCTGTTCCACCACGCGCCGATCTTCGGCCACGAGCCGGGGCACTACACCCAGACCGAGTGGGGCGCCCCGCTGCCCCAGGAGGGTCTGAGCGAGTTCCTGGAATACCTCGCGCGGTGACCATGATGTCCACAGCGGGTGAGCTCTTCATCGGACTCGACGTGGGAACGTCGGGCGTCAAGGGTGCCCTCTGCACCCGCGACGGTGAGGTGCTCACCCGCTCCCGCGAGCCGATCACGCTCTCTCGTCCGAACCCCGGCTGGGCAGAGCACGATCCCGAGGAGTGGTGGGACGCCGTCGGCCGTATCGTGCGGCGTCTGCTGGGCGGCGAGACCGGCACCCGGGGCAGGGTGGCCGCCGTGGGCATCAGTGGCGTCTGCCCCGTACTGGTGCCGATGGATGCCGCAGGATCGGCGCTGCGCCCGGCGATCATGTACAGCATCGACGAGCGCGCCAAGACGCAGGTGGAGCGCCTGCGCTCCGCGTTCGATGCCGCCGACATCCATCGCCGGTCGGGGCAGGGACTGGGATCGCAGAACCTGCTGGCCAAGGCGATGTGGCTGCGCGAGAACGAGCCCGGAGTGTGGTCGTCGACGTGCACGCTGCTGGGCAGCACCGGCTACCTCGTGCACCGGCTGACCGGGGCGATGACCGTCGACCACTTCTCGGCCGCGGACGGCGGACTCGGATACCGGCTCGAGGCGCGTGACTGGGACCTCGAGGCGTTCCGGGTCGCCGACATCGACCCCTCGCTCATGCCGGCGCTGCACTGGCCCTGCGAGCGCGCTGGTGTCGTCCACGCGCAGGCCGCCGATCAGACCGGACTCGCCGAGGGCACCCCGGTGATCGTCGGCACCGGCGACGCGCTGGCAGACCTGGTGGCCACTGGAGCCCGGCGCACCGGCGAAGGAGCGCTGCTGTACGGCACGAGCATGTCCACCATGGTGCTCGCGGCCACCCCGAGCGGATCCGACGCGGTCGTCAACGTCCCCGGCTGGCAGCCCGAGCAGCTGGTCCGCAGCGTCATCCTGCCCACGGGGATCGGGCTGTTCGAGTGGTGGGCCCGCTGGACGGGAGCGCCCTGGCACGACGACTCGCTCGTCGACGTGAACGCGGCGCTCGCGCGAAGCGCGCCCGGCGCGCAGGGCCTGACGCACCTGCCGTACCTCGCCGGCGGCCGCACCCATCTGCCGGATGGGGCCCTGCTCGGCATGCGCGCCGCGCACAGCGCGGACGATCGCACCCGGGCCATCGCCGAGGGACTCGCGCACGCCCTGCGGGCGCAGCTCGGCGACGAGGGAATGCCCCACGACATCCGTGCGATCGGCGCCGGGTCGTCGATCCCCGAACTGGTGCAGCTGATCACCGACGTCTGCGGATTCCGCCAGACCGTGCTCAGCGGCGGCACCGACGCCGCCGTGGGGTCGGCTCGACTCGCCCTGGAGGGAATGCACCCGGCCGCCGGGCCCTGGGGCGCTCCCACCGCGGAGAACTTCGACCCCTCGCCCTCGCGCCGTGCGATCCACGATGCCGGACAGCGGCGGTTCGATGCCGCCGCGCGGTCACTGAGCAGCCTCACCGTCTCCGCCGGGACGGCGAGCGAGGAAGGACGAACAGATGCTTGACCTCACAGACCGCCGATCGGTGGTCATCGCATTCGATCACGGCACCGAGGGTGCCGTGCGCGGCGGGGAGGACGTCCCGCGGATGCTGGACGCCATCGCCCGTTCCCAGGCCGACGGTGTGCTCCTGACCACCGGCCTCGCCCGGAGATTCCCGGGTGAGGCCGGTACCACCCCCGCACCGGCGGTCCTCGCCGGGCTCGACGTGCCGGTGTTCGGCACCGGCATCGGCACCGGGGCGAAGCTGGTCACCACCAGGCAGCTGTGGTCGCCTGCGGACGCGGCGGCCGCGGGTGCGGTGATGTGCAAGATGCTGCTGCCGTTGGGGCTGGAGGACGCCGACGCGTGGGCCGATGCCATCGCGCGGATAGGCAGGGCGGGTGCCGAGGCTGCACGGGCGTCGCTGCCGTTCATGGTCGAGCCGGCGTTCTGGGGACCCGCCGCGCAGCAGAGCGACAAGGCGATCCTCGACGCGGCCAGACTCAGCGTCGAACTTGGCGCCGATGTGCTGAAGGTGCCGGGGCCGCGAGATCCCGAGACGCTCGCAGCGCTGGTGGCCTGGTCTCCCGTGCCGGTGCTCATCCTCGGCGGCACTCCCCGCGATGGCGCCGACTTCCTGGGACAGGTCGTGGCCTGGATGGCTGCGGGGGCCAGCGGCGTGGTCGTGGGCCGGAACGTGTGGAACCGACCGCAGCCGACGGCGGCGATCGACGCGCTTGTGCGCGCTGTCCGGCACGGTGATCTCGACGGTGCCCGGGAATCGATGGCGGCGGCGGGCGAGCCGCTGCCGTCCGCCGCGCTGCGGTATGACCAGGAGGAGGAGCAGGGATGATCCAGCAGGTTCTCGTAGAGCCCATGAAGCTCGAGCAGCGGGAGGCGCCGGTTCCCGATCTCGCCCGCGGTGACGTGCTGATGCGCATGCAGGCGCTCACGCTGTGCGGGTCGGACGTGCGGGTCTACACCGGGGAGAAGACCGGCGGGGTGCGGTGGCCCGCCGTGATCGGCCACGAATTCGTCGGTGAGATCGTCGAGGTCTCCGACACCGCGGATGAGCACCTGCTCGGCACACGCCGCGCCGCCATGCCGTGGGTGGTCTGCGCGCAGTGCGGTCCCTGTCGGCGCGGCCAGCCCAACCTCTGCGAGAACGTGGAGATCTTCGGCTATCAGATCCCCGGCGCCATGGCGGAGTACATCCGCATTCCCGCCAGGGCCGTCGCCAACGGCAACCTGGTCACGGTGCCCGAGGGGATCCCCGCCGAGGTCGCCGCGCTGAGCGAGCCGCTCTCCTGCGTCTACCACGGGCATCTCCGGTGCCGGATCACGGTCGGCTCCTCCGTGCTCATCCTCGGCGGCGGCCCGATCGGCATGCTGCACACCATGCTGGCGCTGCGGGCCGGAGCCACCACGGTGATCGTCAGCGAGCCGCAGCGCAACAGAGCCGAGGCGATAGCCGCTCTCGGGCGAGTGACCGTCATCGATCCCACGGCGCAGGATCTGCTCGAGCAGGTGCGCTCCCGAACCGGCGGGGAAGGGGTGGACGTGGCAATCGTGTGCATCGGGCATCCTGCGCTCGCCCAGGATGCGATCAGCGCCACCCGCGCCGGCGGGACGGTGAACCTGTTCGCGGGCTTCGGACACGCCGGAGTCGGCGAGCTGGATCTGAACGCCATCCACTACAAGCAGCTCGACGTGATCGGCAACGTGGATGCGACCGTGGCGGAGTTCCGCACCGCGAGTGGTCTGATCTCCGGTGGTCATGTCGATGTCTCCGCCATGATCACGCACCGATTCCCGCTCTCCGAGGCGGGCGAGGCGCTGGAGGCGGCACGCTCCGGGAAGGGGGTGAAGGTCGCAGTTCTCCCTGACTCATAGCGGGCGGCCCGCCCTGCAGCCGTGAATCCGAGGATGGACCCGGCGCAGGGGTGGATGACCACCGACCAGGCACGGCGGCTCAGGGTTGAGGACCGTGCGAGTATCACCGGGATGCATCCCGGATCGGAACGACCATCAAGAAGAGGAAATGACATGACACAGCGAAAGCTTCTGAGGGGCCTGGTGCCCCTCGCTGTCGGAGGCCTGCTGCTCGCCGGATGCTCAGCGGGCACGACGCCCGGCGACGATGGGGAGACCTTCGTCTACCCGAGCTGGATGTGGGAGGAGGGCGATGTCGGCGTCTGGCACAAGCAGCGTATGGCTGAGTTCGAGGCGGCTCACAAGGGTGTGAAGGTGCAGGCGACCCAGATCGGCGCGGGTGACTTCGAGAACCAGATCAACACCCAGATCTCCGCCGGGCAGTTCCCGGACCTCATGCCGGCGTTCACGGGCATGATGCCGTCCCTGATCGCCAACGACTTGCTCGCACCGCTGGACGAGTGCTTCGCGGGAACCGACCTCCCCGACCGGGTGCTGCCCTCCATCAGCGTCGCCGAGAAGGACGGGAAGACCTACGGGGCGCCGCTGACGATGTCGCCGCAGGGTCTGATCTACAACAGCGAGCTGATGAAGCAGGCGGGCATCGACGAGGTCCCGACCACCGCAGACGAGCTCTACAGCGCATCCAAGGCGATCTTCGAGACCACCGGGAAGTTCGGCTACGCCTACGCCACCGACAACGCCGACGTCCAGCAGCACTACATCAACTCGCTGCAGTGGATGCTGGGCTACGGCGGCGACTGGTCTTCGGAGGACGGCTCGATCACCGCCGATGACCCCCGGAACGTCGAAGCGCTGAAGGCGTACCTGAGCTTCTACGAGGACGGGCTGACGCCGAAGGGACTGAATGCGGACGAGATCCGCACGCTGTTCGCCGAGGGCGGGGCGGCGTTCATCATCGACGGCCCGTGGGCGATCACTCAGGTGCAGTCGGACAACGCCGAGCTGTACCCGTCGGTGGGCTACGCACCGCCGCCGACCCCTGGTCACACGGCTGTCACCGGTGGTGCATTCTGGGTCATCCCGGCGGGGTCGAAGAACTACGACCTGGCCTGCGACTACCTGAAGATCAACCTCGGCGAGGACGTGCAGCGCGAGTGGCTGGAGGGGCTCCTGCAGATCCCCGGCACCAACGTGAAGCCGAGCCCGGCGTTCATCGAGAAGAACCCCTGGGTCAACGAGATGGCGATCGTCGCCGCGAAGTACCCCGGCGGCCTCGGCTACGCACCTCCGGGGCACCGCCTCGAGGCTGCCGCGTTCCGGCAGACCGCCGTTGATTCGCTCATCGGCGTGTTCTCCGGCAGCACCAGCGTCGAGGATGCACTCAAGGAGGCTCAGAAGAATCTGACCGCCGAGTTCGGCGGCTGACCGAGAACCCGGGTGGGGCGGGCGAGCGCCCCACCCGGCACGGAGACGGACTCCGACGACCCGAGGACTACCCGACATGACCACGACAGTCGCAGCCAAGCGCCGACCGGAGGGCACACCGCCCCCCACGGGACGGCGCACCCGGAAACGGGATCTGCTTCCCCTCTACTTCCTCACACCCGCAGCACTGGTGCTGGCGGTGTTCATCCTGCTGCCGCTCGTTCGCAGCTTCATTCTGAGCCTGTTCGACGCCAGCCTGCTCAAGCCCGATGCCGGTGAGTTCGTCGGCCTGGGCAATTACGTCGATCTGGCGCAGAACCCGCGGTTCTGGAACTCGCTGGCCGTCACGCTGACCTACACGATCTGCTCGGTGGTGCTGGCGTACTTCGTCGGCCTCGGCACGGCGATGCTGCTCAATCGCCGATTCCGTCTGCGTTGGCTGGCGCGGATCCTGATGATCCTGCCCTGGGCTGTGCCGGAAGTCGTCGCCGTGATGATCTTCAAGTGGATGCTCGATGCCCAGTTCGGCATCGTCAATCATCTGCTGATGGCGGTCGGCGTGATCTCCGAGCCGGTGGCCTGGCTGAACGACCCGGGCACCGCGCTGGTGATCGTGATCCTCACGACCGTCTGGATCGAGTACCCGCTGGCCACGCTGATCCTCCTGGCGGGGCTGCAGACGGTTCCTGAGGAGCTCATGGAGTCCGCGCAGCTGGACGGCGCCGGCAGGTGGCAGCGATTCCGCCACGTGACGCTGCCGCTGCTGCGCTTCGTGAACATCGTCGTGATCATCCTGCTGAGCCTGGACACGTTCCGCCGCACCACCCTCATCTACACCATGACCGGCGGCGGTCCGAGACAGGCCACCGAGACGCTGCCGGTGTGGACCTATGTGGAGGCGTTCGCCAACCACAGGCTCGGCTCGGCGTCGGCGATCGGCATCACGGTGCTGCTGATCCTGGGCGCGGCCACTCTCTCATATTTCTTCACGGTGATCCGCAAGGGAGAGCGATGATGACCACCATGCGCAAGGCCGCCCACGGCAGGCGGCGTCTTCTCGGCATCTCCACCGGGGTGCTCACCCTGCTGGTGGTCGCGGTCGCGGTGTTCCCCGTCTACTGGATGATCGTCTCCGCCCTGCAGGGCGGCAGCCGGTTCACGACACCCAGCCTGCTCCCGGTGGACCCGTCGCTGGATGCGGTGTGGACGGTGCTCGAGAAGCGTCCGGTGATGCAGTGGTTCGGGAACAGCGCGATCGTTGCCCTGTCCACCGCGGCTATCTGCTCTGTGCTGTCGGTGAACGCGGGCTACATCCTGGCCCGCTACCGCACCCGTACGACGAACTTCTTCGGACTGTCGATCCTGTTCACCCAGATGCTGCCGGCGACCCTGCTGCTCGTGCCGCTGTTCGTGATCATGCGCGATCTGGCCATGGTCGACTCGCTCGGCTCGCTGATCGTCGCGAACACGGCGTTCGCGCTGCCGTTGTCGATCTGGCTCATGCGCGGATTCGTGGAGTCCCTGCCGCCGGACCTGGAGGAGCAGGCGATGGTGGACGGATGCTCCCGCTTCGGGGCGTTCCTGCGAGTGACCGTCCCGTTGCTCAAGCCCGGACTGGTGGTGGTCGTGGTGTTCTCCTTCCTGCTCGCCTGGAACGACTTCTTCTTCGCCCGGTCGCTGATCTTCAGCTCTCAGAAGTGGGTGCTGTCGGTCGGGCTGACCACCTTCCGCACCGAGTACACGATCGCGTGGCCCGAGATGATGGCCGCTGCGGCGATCTTCAGCATCCCGGCTGTGATCTTCTTCGCTCTGGTGCAGCGACACCTGGTGGGCGGGCTCACCGCTGGGTCGGTGAAGGGATGAGCTGCCACCCGCCTGGTTCTCCGATGCTCGGTGTGGAGCGGCTGCTCGCAGAGGACGGCGGGCGCAGCGTGCTGGCGGGCAGACGCGTCGGGCTCATCGCCAACCCGACCAGCGTGGACCGTGCTCTCACCCCTACGGCCGACCTGCTGCGCGCCGAGGAGGCGCGGGGCGGGTACCGCCTGACGGCGCTGTTCGCACCGGAGCACGGTCTGCACGCCGCAGCCGAGGCCACCAGTCTGCAGGAGCACGGGGTGGACCCGCGAACCGGGCTGCCGGTGTGGTCGCTGTACTCGGAGACGACCGAGCCGACGCGGCGGATGCTCGCGGACGTGGACGTGCTCGTCTTCGATCTGCAGGACGTGGGGGTGCGGTACTACACGTTCATCTGGACGATGTACCGCGCCATGGCCGCCGCCGCCCGGGAGGGCAGGGCGTTCGTCGTGCTGGACCGCCCGAATCCGCTCGGGGATCGCGTCGACGGGCCGACGCTGCTGCCGGCGCTGCAGTCCTTCGTAGGGCTGGCCCCGCTCCCGATGCAGCACGGGCTCACCGTCGGGGAGCTCGCCTCGTACCTCGCGGCCGAGCTTCTGGGCGGACAGCTCGACCTCACCGTGGTCCCCATGACGGGGTACGACCCCGGCCCGCCCTCGGGGAGTGCGGGGCTGCTCTGGGTGCCGCCGTCGCCGAATCTGCCGCACCGATCCTCCGTCTGGGCGCACGCCGCCACCGGGCTGATCGATGGGACGACGGCGTCGCAGGGCGTCGGGACCTCGCTGCCCTTCGAATGGGTCGGGGACCCCTCCATCGACGCTGCCGCTGCTCGCCGCCTGGCGTCCGAGCTCGACGCCGCCGAACTGGAGGGGGTGGCGTTCCGGCCGATGCTGGCCCGCCCGTCCCTCGGCAAGGCGGCGGGCGAGCTCTGCGGGGGCGTGCAGCTGCACATCGTGGACGCCGACGTCTTCCGCCCCGCCCGGGTCGCCGTGCATCTGCTCGCGGCGATGCGGGGAATGTCCCAGACGCAGTGGCTTGCCCGCACGGATCTGCACCGCGACGGTGAGGTCGGGGACTTCCTGTGGGTGGACCGGCTCAGCGGTGACGACGAGCTGCGTCGGATGCTCGACGACGGCGTGCACCCGGATGTCATCGTCGAGGGGTGGGGCGCGGCCGCGGCGCAGTTCTCGCGCGCCGCCGAACCCCACCGGCTCTACGGCGGGGTGCGCGACGGAGCACGAGAGTGAGCCGCGGACGGCGGACGGCCGGACCCGCGGGGACCATCCCGATCACCGGTGCCGTGTCTGGCGAGGTCAGCCAGGCGGTCGGCGATCCGCGACGCGTCAGGACCGCGGCCATCGACCGGGTCGCGTACGCCTCCGACGCCTCGCACTTCCTGCTGACCCCGGACGCGATCGTGGTGGCGGAGGATGCCGCCGAGGTCGCCCGCGTGCTGCGGGCCGCGGCGGCGAGCGGGACGACGCTGACGTTCCGCTCCGGGGGCACCAGCCTCTCGGGGCAGGCCTCCGGCAGGGGACTGCTCGTGGACACTCGGCAGGGCTTCCGCCGCATCGAGGTGCTGGACGGCGGCGCGCGCGTGCGAGTGCAGCCGGGGGCGACCGTGCGGCAGGTCAATCAGCGGCTGCTCCGGTTCGGCCGTCGCCTGGGGCCCGACCCGGCCAGTGAGGCGGCGTGCACGATCGGCGGTGTGATCGCGAACAACTCCAGCGGCATGACCTGCGGGATCACGGAGAACACCTACCGCACGATCGAGTCGCTGGTGTTCGTCCTCCCGTCCGGGACCACCGTCGATACGGCGGCGCCGGATGCCGACGCCCGGCTGCGCGAGCAGGAGCCGGAGCTGTTCGATGGTCTGCTGCGGCTGCAGAGCCGAGTGCGCTCGAATCCGCACTCCGTGCGCGAGATCGAGCGGCTGTTCGCGATGAAGAACACGATGGGCTACGGCATCAACGCGTTCCTCGACTTCGACTCGCCGGTGCAGGTGCTCGCGCATCTGCTGATCGGCAGCGAGGGCACCCTCGCATTCGTGGCCGAGGCGACCTACCGCACCCTGCCGATCCTGCCGCGGACGGCCACCGCGCTGGCGGTCTTCCCCACGGTGGCGGACGCCACCGGCGTGCTGCCAGAGCTGGTGCGCACCGGAGCGCGCACCGTCGAACTGATGGATGCGGCGAGCCTGAGGGTCGGGCAGTCGCTGGCCGGAGCGCCGGGCCAGATCCACGGTCTCGAGGTGGGTGACCATGCCGCCCTGCTCGTGGAGTATCAGTCCGACGATGACGACGTGCTCGCCGGGCTGGTGGCCGAGGGCGGTCGGGCGCTGCGCGCAGGGCCGCTTCACGCGCCGCTCGGGTTCTCCTCGGATGCGGCCGAGCGCGCCGCTCTCTGGAAGCTGCGGAAGGGACTGTACGCCTCGGTCGCCGGAGCGCGACCGGCGGGAACCACGGCGCTCCTGGAGGATGTCGTCGTTCCGGTCCCCGCGCTGGCGTCCACGTGCGCGGACCTGCAGGGACTGTTCGACCGATTCGGCTACCGCGACAGCGTGATCTTCGGTCACGCGAAGGACGGCAACATCCACTTCATGCTCACGGACCGGTTCGAGGGATCCGCGGCGCTGGACCGGTTCTCCGGCTTCACCGAGGAGATGGTGGGAGTCATCCTCGGCGCAGGCGGGAACCTGAAGGCCGAGCACGGCACCGGCCGCGTGATGGCGCCGTACGTGCAGCGTCAGTACGGCGCCGAGCTGTACGAGGTGATGCGCGAGCTGAAACGACTGTGCGACCCGCGCGGCATCCTGAACCCCGGTGTCATCATCGAGGACGATCCCCGTGCGCACCTTCGTGATTTCAAGCACGCAGAGAGCATCGAAGTCGAAGCGGACCGTTGCGTGGAGTGCGGGTACTGCGAGCCGGTGTGCCCGTCGAAGGATCTCACCCTCACCCCGCGTCAGCGCATCGTCGTTCGTCGCGCCCTGCAGCGCGCCCGCGCGGCGGGGGACGACGCGCTGGTCGCTGCGCTGGAGGCCGACTACGACTACGCCGGGGTGGACACCTGCGCGGTGGACGGCATGTGCGCCACCGCGTGCCCGGTGCTGATCGACACAGGAGCGCTGGTCAAGCGGCTGCGCAGCGAGCGGACCCAGCCGCTGGCTTCGGCCGGCTGGCAGGCCGCCGCCGCGGCGTGGGGCCCGCTCACCCGAGCCGGAGCGGCGGCCCTCACCGTCGCAGACCGGATGCCACCCGGTGCCGTCAGGGCCGCGACCTCGGCGGGGAGGGCGCTGCTGGGTGCCGATGCCGTTCCGGCGTACTCCGCCGATCTTCCCGGTGGGGGTGCGCCTCGACGGCGGCACGCCGGGGTGCAGGGGTCGGGGGCGGACGCACCGGTGGCCGTGTACCTGCCGGCCTGCGTGAACAGCATGTTCGGTCCGGCCGACGAAGGGATCGGCGTCACGGCGGCCTTCCTCCGACTCGTCGCCAGGGCGGGTGTGCGCGTGATCGTCCCTGACGCGATCGAGTCGCTGTGCTGTGCGACGCCGTGGACGTCCAAGGGCTTCCCGGGAGGGCGGGAGACGATGGCGCGACGGGTGATCGGCGCCGTGCGCGAGTCCTCGCGCGGCGGCGAGCTGACTGTCATCAGCGACGGCGTCAGCTGCACGGAGGGGTTCGATCGCCTCCTGTCCGAGGCGGGGATCGGCTGCAGCACCGAGGATGCCATCGCCTTCGCCGTGCGGGTCCTCCTGCCGCGACTGGGCGAGTTCGAACCGGTCGTGGACTCGCTCGTGCTGCATCCGACGTGCACCTCCACGCAACTCGGCCTCGATCCGCACCTGGCGCTGCTGGGCGAGCGCGTGGCGCGCTCGGTCACCGTTCCCCAGGCGTGGGGCTGCTGCGGCTTCGCCGGTGATCGCGGGATGCTCCACCCCGAACTGACCGCATCGGCCACCAGGGCGGAGGCGGCGGAGGTCGTGTCGCTCGACGCCGATGCTCACGCCTCGTGCAACCGCACATGCGAGATCGGGATGACGCGCGCCACCGGGCACCCGTACCTGCACATCCTGGAGCTGCTGGAGGAGGCCACCCGCTGAGACCGGGCGAGATCCCGGCTCACATGAGCTTGGTCGACTCCAGTGCGCGCACGGTCTTCTGCGTGAAGCCCATCAGCGGAACCCGCAGCACGAGCCCCAGCAGCAGCGCCGGGATGACGAACGCGAGAAGCCAACCCAGCGAGCCCCAGTAATCGTTGCGGTAGATCCCGGCGATGGCGGCGCGCATGGCGTTCACGGCGTGCGTGGCGGGCAGGAACGGACTGATGTTCTGGAACCACTGCGGCAGCACCTGCAGAGGGTAGGCGCCGCCGGAGCCGGAGATCTGGATCACCAGCAGCAGCACCGCCAGCGCCTTGCCCGCGCTGCCGAACGCCACGACGAACGTGTAGATGATCAGCGTGAAGACCAGTGAACTGACCCAGCCCGCGAGTATCAGCAGGAACGGATGCTGGGGCTGCACCTGCGTGAACAGCACGCTCCCTGCGCCCACGACGGTCGCCTGCAGGAATCCGACCAGCGCGAAGATGCCGAACCTGCCGAAGTACGCCTGCGCGGGGGAGAGGACGACCGTCTCGTCCTCGGGCGGGTCCACGCGGATCGACACGGCGATCAGCAGCGAACCGACCCAGAGCGCCAGCACCGTGTACAGCGGCGTCATGGCGGCGCCGAAGCTGACCACGTCGTACACGGGCACCCGGTCCAGCTTCACCGGCTGTGCCAGGTGCGCGGCGAGATCCTTCGGATCGGAGCCGATGACCTTCGACAGGTCGCTGAGGTCGCCGGTGTCGATGGCCTCGGCCAGGGCAGCATCCAGCGCGTCGAACTCGTCGGCGGTCTGAGTCAGCGACGCCGAGATCCCCGAGGTGAGGGATCGGGCATCCGTCAGTGCGGAGCGCAGCGAGTCGGAGCCGCTCAGCGACTTCGCGACCGACGAGAGCTGCCCGCCGATGCCCTTGACGTCCTTGCCGATCGTCGACAGCGTGCCGGCGAGCTCGTCGAGCTCGGGCTTGAGGCTGTCGGTGTAGCCGGCGCGGGCGTCCTGCACGGCGGTCTTCGCCTGGGTGATGAGTTTCGTGATCTCGGCGTGCGCGGCCTGCGCGTCGCCATTGCCGGTGGCGATCTGCGTGGCGGCGCCGGCCAGGCGGGTCTGCAGCGCCTGCTCGCGCGTGATGGCGGCATCGAGGCGGGAGACGGCGGCATCGAACGGGTCCCGCTGATCGGCCGGGATCAGCGGTCGCACGGTGTTCACCAGGTCGTCGCGGATCGCCTGATGCTGGTCGACCTGCGTCTGCACGCGGTCGGCGATGGCGCGGATGCTGTCCGCCGAGCTGCCGGCCTGGGTGCCCACCGCTGTGAAGGCCCGGTCGACGCTGTCGGCCACGGCCTGGTAGCTGTCGGCGGCGCCGGCCAGGGCGCTGTCGAGAGCCGTGGTGGTCGAGCCCAGCACGCTCTTCAGCGACTGGGCGGCGTTCCTGCCGCTGCCCAGTGAGCCGGTGGCGCTGCGCAGCGCGTCGCCGGAGGAGGTCACGAGTCCCGACGCGCCGTCGACCAGCGGCAGGGTGGAGGAGATCAGCGAGCCGAACATGTCGGCGGTGTCGGCGCCGGAGCGCAGCTGCGCGGAGACCGCGCCGACGTGCGCCTGAAGCCGCGACAGGGCCGCCTGCGTGTCGGCGGAGTCCAGGTAGCTCGACAGCGAGGTGATGATGTTCAGCCCCGCTTCGCTGAGCGTCTCGGTGAACGCCTCGTTGATGGTGGTGGAGACCTCGCCGGCGCCCTGCTCGGTGATCTTCGGCGCCAGCGCGTTCTTCTTCTCGTTGGTGTAGTACTCGATGCTGGTGCGCTGCGACCCGTTCGAGTAGAAGGTCATCATGTCGGCGCTGAAGGTGGGCGGCAGCACGATGGCGGCGTAGTACTCGCCGGAGCGGGTGCCGTCGATGGCGTCCTTCTTCGAGGTGAACACCCACTTCAGGTCGTGATTCGCGCGCAGCGCGGACAGCACCTGCTCGCCCACGTTCAGGCGCAGCGGCACGAGGTCGCTCTGGTAGCCCGTGTCGGTGCTGGCGACGGCGACCGTGAGGTTCTTGGTGTTCTCGAACGGGTTCCAGCTGGCGATCACGTTGAACCAGGTGAACAGCGAGGGGATCACGATCAGGCCGAACAGCACGATGACGGCCATCACGTTCGTGGTGGCGCGGCGCAGGTCGTGCCGGAACACATGCAGGATGCCGTTCACGCGAGCCCCTGCCCTTCCCATGCGTACTCGTCCGGCCCTTCGACGGGCTCAGGGACCCATTGATCCCGGGTCTCTGAGCCTGTCGCCTGTACTGAGCGAGCGGTAGCGAGTCGAAGTGAAGCGTCGTCGACCGTCCACGGCGCACCTTCGTCGATCAGGGCCAGCCGCAGCTGGGCATCCGGCAGCGCGCCCACCTCGGATGCGGCATGGATGCTGTGCTTGATGTACTCCAGTGCGACGAGCGTCGCGATGATGATCAGGGTCCACAGCGCCCACAGCCCCAGCATGGTGGCCTTGGCATCGGGCAGGAGCCAGGCCGCGACACCCAGCACCACGATGCCCGCCGCGGCCACGATCGCCACCAGCCGCAGCCGCGTCGGGTACCTCTCGGTGAACCGCCGGGAGCGGGCGGCGACCTCGGCGCGGAAGCCGTCGCCGTCGGTCAGCGCGTGGATGATCTCGGGGGTTCGGCGGCGGCCGGTGATCTGCACGTCCTCGCTGACCAGCAGGCGGCTGTCGGCCAGCCGACGGTTGAACAGCAGGGCGAAGCTTGCCAGCCGGCGGCGCAGGAACAGGCCCAACCCGAAGGCCAGCAGTGCGTAGATCGACAGCGCGCCCATGAACCGCCACCAGTCGCCGCCGGAGAAGCCGCTGATGGTCTCGCGCAGGGCGTCGATCCCGTACGTGAACGGCAGCAGCGGATACAGTCCGCGGAAGAAGTCCGGCATCATCTCGATCGGGTACAGGCCGGAGGCGCCGGGGATCTGGAAGATCACCAGCAGGATGCACAGGCCCTTGCCCACGTAGCCGAAGCACACCGAGAGCGCATAGATGATGCTGAGGTAGACCAGGCCGATGAGCACGCTCGTTCCCACGAACGCGAACGGGTTGGCGGTCTGCACGCCGATGACGATGTCGCCCACCGAGACGACCAGGGCCTGGAACACGGCGATGCCCGCGAACAGCAGCCAGCGACCCAGGTGCGCCTGGCGCACGGTGATGCCCTCGACGCCCTCGGTGTCGACCTCGAGCTTCATGATGACCACCAGCACGAAGGCGCCGATCCACAGCGACAGGTTCGTGAACAGCGCCGCCATCGCCGAGCCGTACGCGGGCGTGGGGAAGAGCACGTTCTGGTGCACCTCGACGGGGGATGCCATGAAGTCCGCGATCTGTTCGGGGTCGAGCCCGCTGACGGTGCTGAGCTTCTTCCAGATATCGGCCGAGCTGAGCGCCAGGACATCGGTGCGCACGCCGTCGAGGCTCGTCTGCGCGCCGGCGAGGTTGCCGTCCAGCGCGCCCAATGCGGTCTTCGTGCTCTCCAGCTGTGTGCCCAGGCCGGTCAGCAGCTTCTGCGCCTGGGCGATCTGCGAGCGCTGGGCGTCGAGCGCGGCGGAGAAGCCGTCAGCGCCGGCGGACAGCGCCGACATGGCGCTGTTCAGCTCGGGCACGCTCTGGCTGAGCGCAGTGCGGACGGCGCGCGCCGAGGTCTCGGCCTGCTGGGTGGCCGCAGTCACGGCATCCGCCGACGTCCTGACCGAATCGATGGTGGTCGACACGTCGGTGTTCAGCTGCTTCAGCTGATCGAGCACCTTCTGATCGGCGTCGTTGCGCTGCTGCAGGGCATCGATCGCGTCGCGCAGCCTCTGTGCGGCATCCGATGCCGGGTCGGTGCTCTGCAGCACCTGCTGCAGTTGCGCCAGCGCGTCGCCGTTGGACTTCACCACCGCCGACAGGTCGTCGATGGCCGTGCCCACGGCGACGTTCGCCTGCTGCAGCCCCGCCGAGAGGGCGGCGACCGAGCCGCTCATCCTCGCCGACGCGTCGGCGATCAGGGTGGCGCCGTCTACGTACGCGCCGGTGACGGAGTCGGTGACCAGCAGCAGCTCCTGCTGCGCCTGGGAAGCCAGTGCCTGCGCCTGCCTCACGGCGCCCTGCACGTCGCCCAGCGTCTTGTCGGCATCGCCGAGAGCAGCGGATGCCGCGGAGAGCCGCCCCTGGGCATCCGTCAGCCCGGTCTGCAGCTCGGTGATGCGGGTGCGGGCGTCGGCGACCTTCGCGACGGCGTCGTCGAGGGCGCCGACCGTGTTGTCCCGGGCGTCGCCGAGGCGGTCCTCGGCATCCGCCCCCGCCGTCTTCAGCTGCTGGCTGACGGCCTTCGAGACCGTGGACGCGAAAGTGCTGTTGATCTGGGTGTCGAGCGTGGAGGCGCCGACATCGGTGATCTTCGGAGCGATCGCGTTGGCCTTCTCGCCTGCGTAGTACTTCAGCTCGGGCTGGACGAACGTGCCGGTCGTGAGGCTGAGGAAGTCGCTGCTGAAGTCGGGCGGGATGACGATGGCGGCGTACGCGTCGCCGCTGCGCACGGCATCCATGGCCTGCTTCTCGTCGAGGAACCGCCAGCCCAGCTCGTGGTTCTTCTTCAGCTCCCCGACGAGCTCGCCGCCGACGTCGATATGTCCGGTCAGGTCGGAGGTGGCGCCGGTGTCCTGGTTGGCGACGGCCACGGCCACGTGCTGCGTGTTGGCGTACGGGTCCCAGAACGCGACGATGTTGAACCACGCGTACAGCGACGGGGTGACGATGACGCCGATGATGATGATCCACGCCTTGCTGACGCGCGCGAGACGGCCGAGGTCGCGACGGAACACGGTCCAGGCAGTGGGCATCGCGTCCCCTCCCGACCCGGTCGCGTTCCGAGCAGAGGATCTCACGCGACGGGCCCCGTGCCATCGGGCGGCTGGGCCGCGGTGGTGGCCTCGGCCACCGCGTGCGTCGCAGGCGCGACGGCGATGTCGGGGTGCGCGGCCAGCAGCGCGTCGGCCTCGCGCCACGAGAGTCCGGCGATGCTCAGGACCGTGCGGACGGCGATGTTCGCGGCGTCCGTGCCCGCGGCATCCGCTCGGGAGACGACCGCGCGGGCGATCTCCTCGATGAGACGGGCGAGCGCGGGCGCGGTGAGATCGGTGCGCAGGGTGCCGTCCTCCTGTCCGCGACGCACCAGCTCGGCGACGGCGCCGCGCAGCGGCGCGAGTGCGGCGGCGGTGTGCTCGACATGGGCGTCGTCCAGGGCGAGTGCGGCGGTGACCTGCACGTGCGCGGCCTCCTGCCACAGCCGTGCGGCCAGACGGGCCAGCGCGATCCGGGCATCCGCATCGGCGACCGACGCCGCGACGGCGTTGAAGCGCTGAGCGCCGGCGGAGATGAGCTCGTGGATCAGCGCGTCGCGGTCGGCGAAGTGCCCGTACAGCGTGCGGCGGCTCAGGCCCGCGGTGCGCGCGATGACGTCGACGGAGGCATGCCGGTCGGCCGCCAGCGCCGTGCGCGCGGCATCCAGGATGCCGGCGCGGTTGGCGCGCGCGTCGGAACGGGCAGGGCGGTTCATGACCTCAATGGTACGTAAGTTGCACATTGCTGTGCAACTTGGCTGGGGAGATTCCCAGCATCCGTACCGGCAAGGCTCAGGGACTGGGTTGCTGAGCCTGTCGAAGCATCGGGGCTTCGGAGGAGTGGGTGCGTCAGTCGGTCCCGGTGTCGAACGCGGCACCCTCGGATGCCGCATCGACGGCCTCCGCGAGCTCCTCGTCCGCGGTCTCGGATGCCGAGATCTCGGCCGCTCCGCCGGCGGTGACCTTGCCGACCAGCTCGCCGGTGGCGCCCCCGACCAGGCCGAGATGCGCGTACTGCTCCAGGCGCGAGCGCGAGTCGGCGATGTCGAGGTTGCGCATGGTCAGCTGGCCGATGCGGTCGACCGGGCCGAAGGCGGCATCTCCCACGCGCTCCATGGAGAGCTTCTCGGGCCCGTACGACAGGTTCGGCGAGACGGTGTCGAGGATGGTCCAGTCCTCGCCGCGGCGCAGGCGGATGGTGACGGTGCCGGAGATCGTCAGGCCCACCCAGCGCTGGATCGACTCGCGCAGCATGAGCGACTGCGGCTCCAGCCAGCGGCCCTCGTACATCAGGCGGCCCAGGCGGCGGCCCTGCTCGTGGTAGGTCGCGAGGGTGTCCTCGTTGAGGATGCCGTTGACCAGGCGCTCGTAGGCGATGAACAGCAGCGCCATGCCGGGGGCCTCGTAGATGCCGCGGGACTTCGCCTCGATGATGCGGTTCTCGATCTGGTCGCTCATGCCCAGGCCGTGCCGGCCGCCGATCGTGTTGGCCTCCATGACCAGCGCCACCGGGTCGGTGTACTCAGTGCCGTTCAGCGCCACCGGGCGCCCGCCCTCGAACGTGACCGTGACGTCCTCGGTCTCGATGGCGACAGACGGGTCCCAGAACTTCACGCCCATGATCGGGTCGACGGTCTCCAGCGACACGTTCAGGTGCTCGAGAGTCTTGGCCTCGTGCGTGGCACCCCAGATGTTGGCATCCGTCGAGTACGCCTTCTCGGCGGAGTCGCGGTACGGGAATCCGCGTTCGACGAGCCACTCGCTCATCTCCTGCCGACCGCCGAGCTGGGTCACGAAGTCGGCGTCGAGCCACGGCTTGTAGATGCGCAGGCGCGGGTTGGCCAGCAGGCCGTAGCGGTAGAACCGCTCGATGTCGTTCCCCTTGTAGGTGGAGCCGTCGCCCCAGATCTCCACGCCGTCCTCGCGCATGGCGCGCACCAGCAGCGTGCCCGTCACCGCGCGTCCGAGGGGAGTGGTGTTGAAGTAGGTGCGCCCGCCTGAGCGGATGTGGAACGCTCCGCAGCTGAGCGCGACGAGGCCCTCCTCGACCAGGGCCGTCCTGGCGTCGACCAGGCGCGAGGCCTCGGCGCCGTACTCCAGTGCCCGGCCGGGGATCGAGGCGATGTCGCTCTCGTCGTACTGCCCGAGGTCGCCGGTGTAGGTGAAGGGGATCGCACCCTTCTCGCGCATCCACGCGACGGCGACGGAGGTGTCAAGCCCTCCGGAGAAAGCGATGCCGACCTTTTCGCCGACGGGGAGGGACTGGAGCACCTTGGACATGCGCTCAAGTCTATCGGCGTGTCGCGGCGTGCCCTGGCGTGCGTCGACGCGGCAGAGGGGCTGGTCGCCGCTGCGGACCGGTGCTCAGGGAGCCGCCAGTTCGCCCTGAGGCGCGTCGGCCTCGATCATCGCCGTCAGGAAGCGGATCACGGTCTCGCGCTCGTGCGCATCGAGCGACGCGACTGCCGAGAATCGCCTCGCGTGCTGGCGGCCGATCGTGTCGTGCGCCGAGCGGCGCGTGGACTCCGTCACCCGCAGGCACATGGTGCGTCTGTCGCTCGGGTGCGGCACGCGGGTCACGTGCCCGCCGTCGACGAGGCGGTCGATGAGCTTCGTGGTGGACGCGCTGGAGATGCCCACCTCGCGGGCGATGTCCTTGGGGGTGACCAGGAGGCCCTGCTCCTGGGAGCGGATCATCATCCTTATCGCGCGCATGTCGCTGTCGTTGAGCTTCATGTAGCGCCTGGAGGCCTCCGACAGTGCCCGTGCAGCGGCCTGCCACCGTCGCATCCCCTCGAGCACGCGGAAGCAGGACTCGACGTCGTCCTGGGTCATGCCGGAGCGGTCGATCAGGTTCGAATCCTTGGAGAAGTACTGCATGGCGACCTTCCTGCGCTCGACGCTTCACGGCGCGTGCGTCAGTTCATCCTACCTGGTACGCTAGGCATACCTCTTTCTTGGCTAACGAAATCGGGTGGTGGTGACGTGGAGGAGATGGTCGTACTCGTGGACGAGCACGGCGCGCCGACCGGCGAGGCCCCGAAGCGGACCGTGCACGGCAGGTCGACACCTCGTCACCTCGCCTTCTCGTGTCACCTCATCGACCGCCGAGGGCGTCTGCTGGTGACCAGGCGGGCCCTGGCCAAGCGCACCTGGCCGGGCGTCTGGACGAACGCGCTGTGCGGGCATCCGATCCCGGGTGAATCGATGGAGGATGCCGTGCGTCGTCGAGCCTGGTTCGAACTGGGGGTGGAGATCGCGGACATCACCTGCGTGCTGCCGGACTTCGGATACACGGCGCGCGATGCGTCCGGCATCCAGGAGAACGAGCACTGCCCGGTGTTCATCGCAGAGGTGATGAGCCCGTTGATCCCGCATCCCGACGAGGTGAGCGAGGTGGAATGGACGACGGTGGATGGCTTGACGGCGGCCGCCTCGGCGGCGCCGTGGGCTTTCAGTCCGTGGCTGGTAGGCCATCTGCCCGCGCTCGCCCCTCACCTGGCCGAAGCCGTGGCGAGGCGCCATGCGTGAGCAGGCCGTCGGCGTCCGCCCGGCGACTGACGTCTTCGAGATGAGGTTCAGTGAGATCGTCCGGCGCGGGTCTGAGCGTTCTCGGGGCTTCTCTGCCCAGTACACGCAGCTCTGGGAGTCGCTGGAGAGGATGGCGGCGGGCGGCAAGCGGATCCGCCCTCGCACGCTCTTGGGTGCTTATGCGGCTCTGGGTGGCACCGACCAGTCCACGGCCGTGGACGCGGCGTGCGCGATCGAGCTCCTGCATCTCGCGCTGGTGATCCACGACGATGTGATCGATCGCGACCTCGTCCGGCGCGGGGAGATGAACATCACCGGGCGCTTCGCGGCGGATGCCGTGGTGCGCGGCGCGTCTCCGGAAGCCGCGCGGGCATGGGGCGAGGCGTCGTCACTGCTGGCCGGGGACCTCATGCTCACGGCTGCTCATTCGCTTCTCGCACGCCTCGATGTGTCTCGTGAGCGTCGAGAGGCCATCCTCGACGTGTTCGATGACGCGGTTCTCGAGAGTGCGGCGGGAGAGCACGACGACGTCTGGCTGAGTCTGCACCTGGAGGGGTATTCGTCGCAGCAGGTGCTGGAGATGGTCGATCGCAAGACCGCGTCGTACTCCTTCGCCGCACCGTTGCTGATCGCCGGCATCCTCGCCGGCGCGCCGACAGACCTCATCGCCGAGCTGAGCGACATCGCCCGGCGCATAGGGGTCGTCTACCAGCTGCGCGACGACGTTCTCGGTCTCTTCGGCGACGAGCGGCAGACGGGAAAGTCCGCGCTGAGCGATCTGCGCGCCGGGAAGGAGACGCTGCTGATCGCCTGCGCCCGGTCGGATCCGGCCTGGAACGCGGTCAGCGCGCTCTTCGGTGATGCGGACCTCGGCACAGCCGACGCTCAACTGCTGCGGAGCGTGATCGAGGAATCGGGCGCGGTCGTCTTCGTCGAGTCGGTGATCGCCGAGCGCTGCGACGAGGTGAACCGGCTGGTCGCAGCATCCGCCCTGCCGGAGGCCCTGCGCGAGCAGCTGCTCTCGCTGACCCGCGCCTGCGCCTCGAGGGCCTCATGAAAGGGCTGGACCTGTACACCGAGACGGCGAAGACGAGCGCGGGGGTCGTCATCCGCCGGTACTCCACCTCGTTCAGCTGGGCCAGTCGCCTGTTCGAGCGACCGGTGCGGGAGCACATCGCCCGCGTCTACGCCCTGGTGCGCCTGGCGGACGAGATCGTCGACGGCCCCGCCGAGGCGGCCGGTCTGGACGTGCGGATGCGAGAGAAGCTGCTCGACGAGCTGGAGGACGAGACGGAGCGCGCGCTGCGAATCGGGTTCAGCACGAACCTCGTGGTGCACGCGTTCGCCCTGACGGCGCGCGAGCACGGCTTCGGGATGGAGCTGTGCACGCCGTTCTTCGCGTCGATGAGGAGGGACCTCGACGAAGACGTCTGGGATGCCGACGCACTCGACGACTACATCTACGGCTCGGCGGAGGTCGTCGGACTCATGTGCCTCGCGGTGTTCGAATCACGCCGCTCACGGGGCGGCGCCCCCGCCCGCAGCGGCGATCAGGATCGCACCCTGCACGACGGGGCGCGCCGGCTGGGAGCGGCATTCCAGAAGGTCAACTTCCTGCGGGACTTCGCCGACGACCGCGGCGCGCTGGGTCGCACCTACTTCGCCGAGACCGCGGACGGGCTGACCGACGACGCGAAGGCTCACATCGTCGCGTCGATCCGTGCCGACCTTCGCGCCGCAGACCAGGCGGTTCCGCTGCTCGACCGCGCGTGCCGCGCACCGGTCTGGGCGGCTCAGGCCCTGTTCCGCGAGCTCACCGATCGCATCGAGGCCACGCCCGCCGAGGTGCTGGCGACCACGCGCGTGCGCGTGCCCGATGCTGTCAAGGCGCGCATCCTGGTGCGCGCACTCGCCATGAAGGCGATGCGATGAGTGCTTCACGGGTCGTCGTCGTCGGCGGAGGAGTGAGTGGCCTCGCGACGGCGTGCCTGCTGGCGCGCGATGGGCACAAGGTCACCCTGCTCGAGCGCAGCGGCGAGCTCGGCGGCCGTGCGGGAGCGTGGGAGCACGGCGGCTTCGCCTTCGACACCGGGCCTTCGTGGTATCTCATGCCGGAGGTGTTCGATCACTTCTACCGGATGATGGGCACCAGCACCGACGAGCAGCTCGATCTGGTGCCGCTCGAGCCCGGCTACCGGGTCTACGCCCAGACGCCGGGCCCGCGGCACGGTGTGCCGGCAGCGACGGATGTCGGTGCCGGCGCCGACCGGGTCGCTGCGCTGTTCGAGAGCCGTGAGCCCGGGTCGGGCGCCCGGGTGCACCGCTACCTGGCATCCGCCACCAGGACGTACCGCGCAGCGGTCTCGTCGTTCCTCTACAACCCGTTCTCGTCGTGGCGCAGCTTCACCTCGGCCTCGGTGCTGACGGCCGCTCCCGCCGTTCTGCCGCTGCTGGTCCGCTCGCTGTGGTCGTTCATCAGCCGCCGGTTCAGCGACCCGTTGCTGCGCAAGATCCTCGGCTATCCCGCCGTGTTCCTGGGCACGTCGCCGTTCGAGGCCCCGGCGCTCTACCACCTGATGAGCCACATGGATCTCGTCGACGGCGTGCAGTACCCGATGGGCGGGTTCCGCTCGTTCGTGTCGTCACTGGCCGAGCTGGCGCGAGCTGCGGGAGTGGAGATCCGCACCGGAAGCGACGTCGTGCGCATCGCCAGCGAGCACGGTCGCGTCAGCGCCGTGGAGTTCGTGCAGGACGGCCGGAGGCAGCGACTGGATGCCGACATCGTCGTCTCGGCGATCGACGAGCACCACACCGAGACCGTGCTGCTGGCCCCGAACGACCGCTCCTACCGCCCGCGACGGTGGCGCAGGCAGATCACGGGACCGAGCGCGGTGCTGGTGCTGCTCGGCATCCGCGGGACGCTGCCCGAGCTGCCGCACCACACGCTGTTCTTCTCGGACGACTGGCGCGAGAACTTCGACGCGATCTTCGGCGCCTCCCCGCGCGTGCCTCAGCCGCCGTCGATCTACGTCTGCAAACCCAGCGCCACCGACGACGCGGTGGCCCCCGCCGACCACGAGAACGTCTTCGTGCTGGTGCCGCTGCCGCCCGACCCGAGCATCGGCCACGGCGGCACGGCTCGCACCGGCGACGCGAGGGTCACGGCGATCGCCGACGCCGCGGTCGCGCAGATCGGGCGCTGGGCCGGGATCCCCGACCTCGACTCCAGGATCGTTGTGCGCCGCACGATCGGGCCCGCCGACTTCGAGTCCGACTTCAACACCTTCCGCGGCAGTGCTCTGGGGCCGGCGCACACGCTCAGGCAGAGCGCGTTCCTGCGCGGTGTCACGCGCTCGCGCCGCGTGTCGGGGCTGTTCTACGCCGGTGCCACATCGGTTCCCGGCGTGGGTCTGCCTATGTGCCTGATCAGCGCCGAGCTCGTGCTCAAGCACGTGCGAGGCGACCATTCGGCCGGACCGTCGGAGGTGCGATGAACCTCCTGTACGCGGGAGTGCTCGTGGTCAGCGGCGCCTGCCTGGTGCTGCTCGACGTGCGCTTCTCCCTGGTGCTGCGTCGCCGGCCCGTCGCGGCGGTCGTCGCGCTGGTCGTCGGGCTGGCGTTCTTCATCGCCTGGGACGCGGCGGGCATCGCGCTCGGGGTGTTCCGGCA
>NZ_JBASAK010000008.1:0-19553 GCF_049650565.1 Microbacterium sp. | reverse complement strand
TGGGACTCCCGCAGGATCTCCCGCACATGCGAGCCCGTGACCCGCCCCTGGGTGAAGGCGGCGTGCACGGCGGGGAACTGGGTGAGCATCCGCGCATCCGTGAATGCGAACACCACGGCCCCGTGTGGGAGGCGCCCCGCGGCCGCGTACTCGGCGATCATCGACTTCTCAATCACCTGCGAATGCGCAGGCTCCACCCGCACTTCCTCCTCGAACAGCACCCACCGCTCCGCCAGCAGCCCGGCGGCCTCCGCCTGCAGACGGGCGATCTCACGCTGCTTCGACACCCACGCATCCAGCAACGCGATGCGCTGCTGGAGGAGAGCCTCGGAGTCGGAAACCATACCCCCAGTGTAGTACACATGTTCGAACCAGGGAAGAGGTTCAGACGCTTCCATTCCGGATGTGAACGGCAATTCCCTGTTCTCAGCCGCTCCACGACGATCGAAACGGACGGGGGAGTGGTCAGCACCTCCCGGACGGACTTCAATCAGGCAATACCGCGTCGACTGTGCTGCTATGCGACGGTCGGGCAGGAGTGGCCTCACCTGTCAGCCAATCGTCCACGATCCGGTAGAAGGCATCAGGCTGCTCGACCCACGGGTAGTGACCGCAGTCATCGATCACCGCCAGCTCCGCGTGCAGCGCACGAGCGTAATCGACCACGGGCTGCCGCCCGGTCAGTACATCATTTCCGCCACCGATCACAAGGGTCGGTGGCATCACAGCGCCGCAGATCCGTGAGACGACGTCGACGGGGATGTCGGTGAACCACGCCGATACGGCAGCCAGATTCATCACGCCGACACCCGCGTGCGCTTGCTCGTGGCGGGTCCAGTGCGCGTACGTGGCGGCCGCTTGCCGGCGGAACAAGCGCATGAAGGCCGCGTCGGTGTCGGGATCGTCGAGTTCCAGGGCTTCGAGCGCGTCAGCCACCTCTGGATCGTCACGGTCGAGTTCGATGACCCCGACATCCTCGGTCGTGCCACTGAGCCAGGAAGCAGGAGGCGTCACGAGCGCCAGAGACTGCAGGCGGTCGGGGAAACGCGCAGCCGCGGCCAGTGCAAGCCGCGTGGCCGCCGAATGTGCGACCACTCTCACTTGTCGCACACCGAGCGCGTCCGCGAGCGCCACGACATCATCGGCATCCGCCCACCAGCCATGTGAAAGCCCACCCGACAGGGGAGTACCGCGCGGATGCAGCACCACCAGGTTGTACGTGCCGGCCAGGCCTGCGAGATCGCCGAGGTACTCGAATCCACGGCAGGGACCACCAGGCAGGACGACGACGGGCTCTCCGTCCCTGGCGCCGATCTGACTGACAGCGAAAGGGAGATCCAGATCGTCGACGGCCACGCTCCACTCTGGCACGCATTCCGCGCCGTTGCATAGGAAAGCGCGGCGGAGTGGGTACGACCGTCCGAGGATGCATCGCTCCTGTCAGCCGAAGTTCGCGTTAGTTGACATAATGTGCATTATCGGCGAACCGCCCACCGTCACTCAGGCCGCGAGCGTGAGCCGCAGCAGGCCTCCCAGCTGTGTGCGCTGTTCAGCATCGAGTCCCGCGAGCATCGGCTCGAGCTCGCGGCGGATCTTGTCGTACAGACGCTCTGTCACCGCATGCCCGTCCGGCGTCAGGAAGACCTCGACGGCGCGACGATCGTCGGCGCTGCGCGCCCGCGCCAGGAATCCTCGCTTCTCGGCACGATCGATCAGCCCGGAGATCGTCGACTTGTCCAGCCCCAGGTGCGCCGCGAGCTCCGTCACACGCGGCCGTCGATCACGCAGGATGCCGAACACCCGCAGCTGAGTCAGCGACAGGTCGTTCTCGGCGCCCACTCGCGACAGCACACCGGTCACCTGGAACGTGGCCTGGACGAGCGCGTCCATCACGTGCTCCCCCGCGACATCCTCTTCACTTGACATAGTTGGGATTGCCCACCATTCTTAACTGGTTCGTGTTCCCAACCATATCGGAGAAGCCATGCACGCCGCCATCCTCACCGCCCCAGATCGCCTTCCTGTCTACGCCGAGCACCCCGATGCTCAGGCGTCGCGGCCCGGCTCCGCCGTCGTCGATGTGCTCGCCGCCGGCCTGCACCACCTCACCCGTGCCAAGGCCACCGGATCGCACTACAGCAGCGGAGCCTCTTTCCCGCTCGTGCCCGGCGTCGACGGCGTCGTGCGTGATGAGACTGGCGCGCTGAGGTACGTCGTGCTGGATGACAGCCGTCTGGGCACCTTTGCCGATCGCACCGTGATCGACGTGCAGCGCAGTGTGCTGCTGCCCACCGGCGTCGACCCCGTGACCATCGCGGCCGCGATGAACCCCGCGATGTCGTCGTGGGTGGCACTGCGGCGGCGCATCTCGATGCCGCAGAACGCACGCGTGCTGGTGATCGGCGCGACAGGCGCTGCCGGCCGGCTGGCCGTGCAGGTGGCCAAGCTGTTCGGCGCCTCCCACGTGACCGCCGTCGGCCGCGATCTCGACCGCCTGTCGACCCTGAGCGGGCTGGGCGCCGACGAGCTCGTTCCCCTCACGGATCTCGCTGCGGCTGCCAACGCCGACGTGGTGCTGGACTACATCTGGGGCGAGCCCGTGGCATCCGCTCTCATCCCGATGCTCACCCGGCGACGCGACCGCTCGGCGCCGCTCACGTGGATCCAGCTCGGCTCGATGGCGGGTGAGACGGCCGCCATACCCGCCGCGGCGCTGCGCTCGGCACGTCTCGAGTTCGTCGGCAGCGGAATCGGCTCGGTGAAGGCGCGCGACATCATCACCGAGCTGCCCGCCCTCGCCGACGCACTCACCTCCGGCGCACTGTCGGTCGACGTGCGCGCCGTGTCGCTCAGCCTCGTCGAGGACTACTGGAACGCGCCGGTCGAAGAGCGCGTCGTCTTCCTGCCGGGATCGTGACGCGCCGGCACCGACCCCAGCGCGGCACCGGCTCACCTCGACAGGGAGGGCTGCGACGGGTCCTTCCGGTTCACGACACCGTCGAACAGTCGCACGATCTCCTCGACGGAGCGCCCCTTCGTCTCGGGGACGAAGAAGTAGACGAAGAGCACACCCACGACGCACAGCACGGCGAACAGGATCATCACCCAGCCGAGCCCGATGCCGACCTGCAGGATCGGGAACGCGAGCACGAGACCGTAGTTCGCCAGCCAGTCCACGGCCGCGCCGATCCCCGAGGCGCGGCCGCGGACGGCGGTCGGGAACACCTCGCCCTGCAGCAGCCAGCCCGTGCCGCCGATGCCGATCGCGAAGCAGGCGATGAACAGCGAGAACCCGACCATGATCACGATGAGCTGCGGCACGCCGTTCATGAACGATGCACCGTACGCTCCGACCAGCAGGAAGACCGCCATGCCGATGTAGGCGCTGATCGCCAGCCGGCGCCTGCCGATGCTGTCGATGAACAGGTAGGCGAAGTATGTCGCCACGACGTTGACCACGGCCAGGATGCCGGCGGCGAACACGCCGTAGATCTCCGACTGCACGACGCTGGTGCCAGGGCCCGCAAAGTACGGCTCCAGAAGATGCGGCCCGTAGTAGAAGGCCACGTTGATGCCGGTGATCTGCTGCAGGATGAAGAACACGCACACGATCACGAGGGCGCGTTTGACCGGGCGCGTCCACTGGGTCTTCGCGGCGACCCGCTCGTTCTCGGCACGCACCAGCGCGGCCTCCGCACGCACCTGCTCCTCGGGGGCATGGAGCCCCAGCATGCGGAACGCCTTGAGTGCCTTGTCCTCCTTGCCGTGCTCCAGCAGCCAGCGCGGCGATTCCGGCATCCGTGCGCGCATGAGCAGCGAGATGATCGCCGGGATGAACCCGATGCCCAGCAGGATGCGCCAGTGGATGCCGCGCGCGCCACGGTCAGCGCGGCATCGCGAACGTCCTGCGCGGCGTCGTCAAGACTCTCCAGGAACAGCCCGGCCGGACCCTCCACGCCAAGCACCTCGACCACGTCGAGGCCCGCATCCTCCACCTCGCTGTGCAGCTCCTCGGCGGCGTGGAAGTGCCCGGCCGGGAAGCGCAGTCCTGGGCCGGGCTCTCCCTCGCCGATCAGCGCGGCGCACTCCCCCGGGATCGGCGACGGAACGGGTCGTCCCAGCGACGCCGCCCCGAATGCGACATAGCGCGACAGCCCCGCGGCCAGCACCATCCCGCCGGTGCGCACGACGCGCATGGCCTCCCGCAGTGCGGTCAGCCTGTCGTCGCGCGCGGCGAGGTGGTACAGCGGGCCGAGCATGATGACCGCATCGAAGGAATCGTCCGCCTGACGAAGATCACGCGCGTCACCGACGGATGCCGTTACGCCGGTCTCCTGTGCCTCCTCGACGTGGCGCAGGACCGGATCGACCAGTTCCACCTGGTAGTCGGCATTCAGCAGAGCCCGGGCATGGATGCCGGCTCCGCCGCCGACGTCGAGGACCCGTCCGCCCGGAACGACGACCGATCGGATGATCTCCTGCGTGCGCTGGAACTCCAGCGGCCCCTGCGCCGACCGTGTGGTGAGGCGGGCGTCCTCGTCGAAGATCTCACCGTAGTACGCCTGAATGCGTACATCGATGTCGTCCTGATCCGGAGCCGTCATGCGGCGACGCTATCAGCCATCAGGCCCCGACGTACTTCGCCAGGTGCTCGCCCGTCAGCGTCGACCTCTCCGCCACGAGGTCGGCCGGAGTGCCCTCGAACACCACCCGCCCGCCGTCGTGCCCCGCTCCCGGACCGATGTCGATGATCCAGTCGGCATGGGCCATCACGGCCTGGTGGTGCTCGATCACGATGACGGACTTGCCGGCGTCCACCAGCCTGTCCAGCAGCCCGAGGATCTGCTGCACATCGGCCAGGTGCAGGCCCGTCGTGGGCTCGTCGAGCACATACACGTCGCCCTTCTCCCCCATCTGGATCGCCAGCTTCACGCGCTGCCGCTCACCGCCTGACAGCGTGGACAGCGGCTGTCCGAGAGTCAGATAGCCGAGACCGACATCCTCGAGTCGCCCGAGCACGGCCGCCACGGCCGGGATCCTCGTGTCGGATGCGGTGAAGAACTCGTGCGCCGCGGAGACCGGCAGCTCCAGCACCTCGGTGATGTCAAGCCCGCCCAGCTTGTAGTCCAGCACGGTGGCCTGGAACCGCTTGCCGCCGCAGTCCTCGCACGGCGTCTCGATGGTGTCCATGAACCCCAGCTCGGTGACGATGACGCCGGAGCCCTTGCAGCTCGGACATGCGCCCTCGCTGTTGGCGCTGAACAGCGCGGGCTTGACGCCGTTGGCCTTCGCGAACGCCTTGCGGATCGGGTCGAGCATCCCGGTGTAGGTGGCAGGGTTGCTGCGGCGGGATCCCTTGATGGCGCTCTGATCGATGGAGACCACGCCCACTCGCGACGACACCGAGCCGTGGATCAGCGAGCTCTTGCCGGAGCCTGCCACACCTGTGACGACCGTCAGTACGCCGGTGGGGATGTCGACGTCGACGTCCTTGAGGTTGTTGTCACTCGCGCCGCGCACTTCGATGACGCCCGTGCGCGCGCGCACGGCCGGCTTCAGAGAAGCCCGGTCGTCCAGGTGCCGGCCGGTGATCGTGCCGCTGGTGCGCAACCCGTCCACCGTGCCCTCGAAGCAGATCTCCCCTCCACCCGCACCGGCTCCTGGCCCCAGATCCACGACGTGGTCGGCGATCTCGATGGTCTCCGGCTTGTGCTCGACGACCAGCACCGTGTTGCCCTTGTCCCGCAGTTCCCGCAGCAGCGAGTTCATGCGCTGGATGTCATGCGGATGAAGGCCGATGGTCGGCTCGTCGAACACGTAGGTGACATCGGTCAGCGACGAGCCGAGGTGCCGCAGCAGCTTGATGCGCTGCGCCTCTCCCCCGCTCAACGTCCCGGAGGGACGTTCCAGGCTCAGGTATCCCAGACCCAGAGCGACGAAGGAGCCCAGATTGGCGCTGAGCGCCGCGAGCAACGGCCCCGCCCCCGCAAGCGAGAGACCCCGAACCCACTCGGCCAGGTCCGTGACCTGCATCCGGCATGCATCCGCGATGCTCACTCCCTCGATCTTCGACGACCGTGCGCCCCCGGTCAGCCGAGTGCCCTCGCACTCGGGACAGGTGGCGAACGTGGCGACCTGTTCGACGAACCTGCGCATGTGCGGCTGCAGTCGATCGAGGTCCTTGGAGAGGATCGACTTCGTGATCTTCGGGATCAGCCCCTCGTAGGTGATGTTGATCCCGTTGATCCTGACCTTGGTCACCTCGCCGTAGAGGAACAGCTGCCGCTGCTTCTCCGTGAACGCGGCGATCGGCTTGTCGCCCGGATAGAAGCCAGACTCCGCGAACTGCTTCACCATCCAGCCGTCGGCGGTATAGCCCGGCACCTGGATCGCGCCATCCAGCAGCGACCTCGACTCGTCGACGATCTGCGTCAGATCCAAGTCCGACACCGATCCCCTGCCCTCGCAGCGCGGGCACATGCCGCCCAGGTAGATGGCGTCCTTCACGATCTTCTTCTCGCCGCCCGGCCCCGTCATCACACCGCTGGCCTTCTGCGTGGGGATGTTGAACGAGAACGCGGTGGGACCGCCGATGTACGGAGTGCCGAGCTTGGAGAACAGGATGCGCAACATGGCGTTGGCATCCGTGACGGTGCCGACCGTCGAGCGCGGGTTGGCGCCGAGCCGCTCCTGGTCGACGATGATCGCCGTCGTGAGACCCTCCAGCACATCGACGTCCGGACGCGGCACGGAGGGCATGAACCCCTGCACGAACGCGCTGTAGGTCTCGTCGATCATGCGCCTGGACTCGGCCGCGATGGTGTCGAACACCAGCGAGCTCTTGCCCGAGCCGGACACCCCGGTGAACACCGTCAGGCGGCGCTTGGGCAGCACCACGCTGACGTTCTTGAGATTGTTCTCGCGCGCTCCCTCGATGCGGATGCTGTCGTGCGCGTCGGCGGGGTGGGCCATCGGTCTCCTTCGGATCGTTCAGACGATCTGCTGCAGTCGGATCATATTGCCTGCCGGGTCACGGAACGCGCAGTCTCGGATGCCGTAGGGCTGATCGATCGGCTCCTGCACGACATCCGCACCCTTGGCCTCGATCTCCGCGAACGCCGCATCGACGTCCGGCGTCGCCAGCACGATGCCGCCGAAGCTGCCCTTGGCCATGAGTTCGAGAATGGTGTTGCGCTCCGATTCGTCGATGCCCGGGTCCACCGCCGGCGGGGTGAGCACGATGGCGGTGTCCGGTTGCCCGTCCGGGCCGACGGTGATCCATCGTTTCCGCCCGCCTCCGACGTCCATGCGGATCTCGAAGCCCAGGACGTCCCGGTAGAAGGCTGCGGACGCCTCGGCGTCCAGGTGCGGAAGGAAACTGGCATGGATCGTGATGTTCATGCCACCGACGCTACTGATCCGCGCGCGGTCGCGCTTCTCGATTCCTGATCGGTCGCAGGGCCTGCTTCTCCAAGAGGGTCGGGATGCCGGGCCCGTGACCGGGGTCGGCGCGGTACGCGCTCGGCGGCATCCCCACCAGTTCGGCAAATCGAGTGCTGAACGTGCCCAGCGACGAGAACCCCACCTGGAAGCACACGTCGGTGATGGAGAGGTCACCACGCCTCAGCAGCGCCATCGCACGCTCGATGCGCCTGGTCATCAGATAGGAGTACGGCGACTCGCCGAACACCTGCTTGAACCTCCTGCTGAGATGCCCCGCCGACATGTGCGCTCCGCGCGCCAGCGCGTCGACATCCAGAGGCTGCGCGTAGTCGCGGTCGATGCGATCGCGAACGCGGCGCAGGGTGACGAGCTCGCGAAGATGCTCCTCAGCACGGATCTCATCCTGGTCCACCTGTCGATGGTCGCACGAGTCGGGACACGAACGCTGCCCCACGCCAGGTCCTCCCCCACCGCGCAGACCCAGCGATTAGCATGACGGGAGTGCACACAGGTAATGCTCAGAAAGGGAGATCTCATGTCTGACGTGTCATCCGAGGAGAAGGGCTTCTTCTCCGCTGTCCGCACCACGCTCGCCGTCTCCGGCGTCGTCACCCTCATCGCAGGAATCGTGCTCCTGGTATGGCCGATCAAGTCCGCCTTCATCGTGACGGCGATCTTCGCGAGCTATCTCATCATCGGCGGCCTCGTGTATCTCGCGCTCTCCATCTTCTCCCAGGAGAAGACCGGATGGTCCCGCGTCGGCCATGCGCTGCTGGGCCTGCTGTACATCGTCGCCGGCGTCATCGCCTTCTCCAACCTCGCCGCGACCACAGTCTCGCTCGCGCTGATCGTCGGGATCTTCATCGGCGTCTCGTGGATCATCGACGGCGTCGTGTCGCTGAGCCTCCTCAGCGCTTCGAAGTCCAAGGGGCTGACGGTCGTCTACGCGATTCTCAGCCTCATCGCCGGCGTCCTGGTGCTGCTCTCCCCGCTGTTCCTCACCGCAGTGCTGTGGACGGTCCTCGGCATCTCGCTCGTCGTGCTCGGCATCCTGCAGATCGTCCGCGCGATCACCCTCAAGAAGGATGCCGAGACCCTGGCCGATGCGGTCCAGGCCGGCTGACCCCGTCATCCGAACGCACGTGGGCCCCGTCCAGCGGACGGAGCCCACGTGCCGGGGCGGCTACTCGGCGACGAAGTCCGAGGTGTCTCCCACCAGCCGGGTGTTGTCGGCGGGAACCGGGTCAAGCGCCGCCTGAGCGATCTCGGCGGCGAACTCGGAGACGTTGTACAGCTTGCCGGCCGACTCCCGGCGCGCGGCGATGGCGTCAGGGTTCAGCCGGTTCAGCAGCGTGGCTGTGATGGTGCCCTCGATCATGTCGCCGGAGACCACCGTGAACCCGATGCCCTTCTCGGCGAGAGCGGGGATGAGATCGCGCAGGGCGTCCTCGCCGGCGCGCTTGGAGCGGGCGACCGGCTCGTACTCCGGCATGGTGGGCGTGGTGCGGATGAAGTGCGCCTGGTGACTGGTGACGAACACCACGCGCGATCCGTCGCCCAGTAGCGGCTCGGCGGCCCGCAGCACGCTGACCTGCGCATCGCGGTTGAGCTTCAGGGCGTAGTCCTCGGCCATGCCGGACTCCATACCGCCCGAGGCGTTCAGCACCAGGATGTCCAGGCGGCCGAACTCCTCGCGCACCTGCGCGAACATGCCGGCGACGGACTCGGGGTCGGTGAGGTCCGCACCGACGACCAGCACGCGCCGCCCCAGCTCGCGCAGCTGCACCGCGAGCTTCTCTGCGCGAGGGGCCTTGTTGCGGTAGTTGATGACGACATCCGCGCCGGCCTCGGCGAAGTAGCGGACGGTGTCGGCGCCGATGCCACGGGACGATCCGGTGACGAGCGCCACCTTGCCGTCGAGGGATCCGGCCGGAAGGACCTGGGTCATTTCTGACTCCTCGTGATGCGCGGGAAATCGCCCGTACGGCGACCTCCCAACCCTATAACCTGCGTGATAGGTTGACCGCAGGAGGGCGCATGGACTTCATCGCAGGTATCGAGCAGTGGGCCTGGATCGGCTGGCTGGTCCTGATCGCCCTGTTCCTGGTCATCGAGATGATGACGCTGGACTTCACCTTCCTGATGCTGTCCTTCGGCAGCGTGCTGGGTCTGGTGTCCGACCTGGTGGGCCTGCCCATCTGGGCCCAGGTCATCATCGCCGCCGCAGCAGCAGCGCTGTTCATCTTCTTCCTGCGTCCGCCGCTGCTGCACAGGCTGCGGCGGGGTGAGGACCCCACCCCCTCCAACGTCGCGGCGCTCATCGATCTGCGCGGCACGGCGATCCAGGACGTCACCAAGGTCTCCGGCCAGGTCAAGCTCAGCAACGGCGACACCTGGACCGCCCGCAGTCTCGACGGCACGCCGATCATCCAGGGCAGCCGCGTGGCCGTCTCGGAGATCAGCGGCGCCACCGCCATCGTCCGCCCCGTCACCGAATAGGAGCACTGATGAGCGACTCCTCGTTCATTCCCACCACGATCGCCTGGATCCTCGCGATCGCGGTCATCATCTTCGTGCTGGTCACGATCGCCCGGTCCATCCGGATCATCCCGCAGGCCACCGCGGGGGTCGTCGAGCGCCTGGGTCGTTACCACAAGACGCTCGAGCCCGGGCTGAACCTGCTGGTGCCGTTCATCGACCGGCTGCGGCCGCTGATCGACATGCGCGAGCAGGTCGTGTCGTTCCCGCCGCAGCCGGTGATCACCGAGGACAACCTGGTCGTCTCGATCGACACCGTCGTCTACTTCCAAGTGACGGATGCCAGGGCCGCGACCTACGAGATCGCGAACTACCTGGGCGCCGTCGAGCAGCTGACCACCACGACGCTTCGCAACGTCGTCGGAGGACTGAACCTGGAAGAGGCGCTGACCAGCCGCGACAACATCAACGGACAGCTGCGCGTCGTCCTCGATGAGGCCACCGGTAAGTGGGGCATCCGCGTCTCCCGCGTGGAGTTGAAGGCCATCGACCCGCCGGTGTCCATCCAGGACTCCATGGAGAAGCAGATGCGCGCGGAGCGCGAGCGCCGCGCCACGATCCTCACCGCAGAGGGCTCCAAGCAGTCGCAGATCCTCGAGGCAGAGGGCCAGCGGCAGGCCGCCATCCTCAAAGCGGAGGGTGACAAGCAGGCGGCCGTGCTGCGCGCGCAGGGCGAAGCAGAGGCGATCCAGAACGTGTTCGCGTCAATCCACGAGGGCCGTCCGGATGACAAGCTGCTGGCCTACCAGTACTTGCAGATCCTGCCGAAGATCAGCGAGAGCGCGTCCAGCAAGCTGTGGATCATCCCCAGCGAGCTCACCGAGGCGCTGAAGACCATCGGAGCGGGCTTCATGCCGCGTCCCGGCAACGGGCCCGACGGCTCCCAGCCCGGCGCGTGACGCACCCGTACCTGGCCGGAACCCGGCATCCTCGAGTCCTCGCCCACCGCGGACTGGCCGCGGCCGGCGAGGACTCGTCGCTGTGGGAGAACACCGCCGGAGCCTTCGCGGCCGCGCACGCCGCGGGCGCCGAGTACATCGAATCCGACTGCCAGGTCACGGCCGACGGCGACGTGGTGCTGTTCCACGACTCCACACTCGAGCGACTCACCGGCGACCCCCGCGCGGTCTCGGAGGTGCGAACTCGCGAGCTGACGGCGCTCTTCACCGAGCACGGCGGTCTGATGACCGTCAGCGACGCACTGGACGCGTTCCCCGACACACGCTTCAACATCGACGTGAAGGCCGCAGCCGCGGCCGATCCCCTCGGAGCGATGATCGCCCCGCATGCGCATCGCGTGCTGCTCACGAGCTTCTCCGAGTCGAATCGCCGCGCGGCGCTGGCATCCGCCATGCGCGCGGGCGCGAGCATCCGACCTGCCACTTCCGGGGGAAGTCCGATCATCCTCCGGCTGAGGACACTGTCGGCTCTGGGCCTCTCCCCCGCGCGCCTGCTCGCCGGCATCGATGCCGTGCAGATCCCCGAACGGCATCGCGGCATCCGCATCGTCACCCCCGCACTGATCCGCGCTGCGCACGCGTGCGGCACCGAGGTGCACGCGTGGACGATCAACGATCCCGAGGACATGACCCGCCTCGTCGCAGCAGGCGTGGACGGAATCATCACAGACCGGGCGGATCTCGCGCTGCGCGCCCTCTGACACCCACGCGCCATGCGCTGGGATTCCCCTGTGAGTTCCGGCGAGATATCGGTGCTGTGGATGAAGCGCACAGGCGCGACCGTTATACCTGACAGCGACGAGAGGACCACACAATGGCAGATCGCAGCCTTCGCGGCATCCGGTTGGGTGCCCAGAGCCTTCAGAGTGAAGAGGGCGTCGTATTCATGGAGCGCCGCGCCACCACCTACAAGTGCGAGACGTGCGGACACGAGACCACACTGATGTTCTCCGCCGAGGCGGAGCCGCCGCAGACCTGGGAGTGCCGCACCTGCGGAGCCGAGGCCGTGCTGCAGGTCGACGGGGCTTCCGTGAAGCTCGAGGAGACCGATGCAAAGGCTGCTCGCACGCACTGGGACATGCTCCTGGAGCGCCGCACCATCAAGGAGCTCGAGGAGCTTCTCGAGGACCGACTCGCCTTCATCCGCGCACGCCGCGGTGCGGGCGACGACCCGACGCGAGAGCGCGTCGGGGCCTGACTCAGCGTCGCCGCCACGACATCGCACCGGCGGCGACCAGTGCCCCGAGGCCGAAGACCACCAGCGCCAGCTGGATCCACGGCCCCAGCAGCACACCAGCCGTGAGGCCGGAACGCAGTTCGACATTCTCGAGCAGCGCTCCGGCCTCATCCGCGTTCAGGGTCGCGACCGTACTGCCGTCCGGCCGCATGATCTGGCTGGTGCCCACCGTAGAGATGTTCACGACGCTGCGCCCGGTCTCGATCGCACGCATCCGCGCGAACGCCAGCTGCTGCAGGTTCTCGTCGGTGCCGCGGAAGTCGGCGTTGTTGGTCTGGAACACCAGCACCTGCGCGCCGTCCTGGACCCCTTCACGGATCACCTCGTCGTAGATCACGTCGAAGCAGATCGCGAGCCCCACCCCCACCGTGCCGACCTTCACATACGGCGGATTCGTACCCGGGGTGTACTCTCTTCCGATCAGTCCGATCAGATCGGGGGCCAGAGCGTTGTAGAACGCGCGATCGGGCACGTACTCGCCGAACGGCACCGGATGCCGCTTGTCGTGCAGCTGGGCAGCCGTGCCGTCCTTCGTCCACAGGAACGAGGTGTTGAAGATGTCCTTGCCGCGCTCGGTGGCCGTGTTGGCCAGCAGCGGAGCGTCCAACCACGACACCACCCGGTTCAGACGTCGGGCGGTCGGCTGATCCTGGAACGGGTCGTAGTCGATCCCGCCCTCCGGCCAGACGACCAGGTCGGCCCTCTCACCCTCGAGCGGCTCGGTGGCCTTCAGCTGCGCGTCGATGACGCTGTACTGCTCGCGGGTGTCGAAGTAGCCGGTGGGCCCGTTGCCCTGCACGGCGGCGATGCGCATGCTGCCCGCGTGCGTCGTCGGGAACTGCGGCAGCACGAGCATGGCCAGCGCGACGACCACGGGCACCACCAGCACCGCGGGGCGACGCCAGAACCGGAGCCGCACCGCCTGCACCAGCAGTGCCACGACGAGCACCAGAAGGAAGCTCAACCCGCTGACACCGATCCATGAGGCCACCTGCGCGAACGGCCCGTCGGCCTGCGTCATGCCCAGCCGAGCCCAGGGGAACCCGCCATACGGCCAGTTGCCGAGGAACAGCTCGTGCACGGTCCACAGCGCTGCCACGATCACCGGCAGCAGCACCGGACGTGCGCGGGGCCAGACGCGAGGGATCCAGCGGTACGCCAGGGACACCAGCAGCAGCGCCACACCGGTCAGCACGCCCTCGACGACCGTCAGCGCGATCCAGGGCACGGGTCCGAGGTAGCGGGCCGTCCACGACACCAGCAGCGAGAAGAAGGCGATGCCGTACACGCTGCCCACGAGCAGCGCCGACCACATGCGCCGACCGTCCAGGCAGACCAGCATCATGGCGATCGCGACCGGAGCCAGAGGCCACACCCCGAGCGAGGGGAACGCCAGGCTCATCAACAGGCCCGCAACTGCGGACATCCAGACGGCGATCCACAGCGGCACCAGCGGGCGCGCCGATGCCGATGTGTGCTCCCTCACTGCGCTCACACCCCCGCGTAGGCGACGATGCCGCGTCGGACGCCGTCCAGCGCCCGCCGCGCGGTGCGTGCGAGCTCGACGTCCTCAGCGACGATCGACAGCTGGTCCAGCAGGTCGATGGTCTGCTTCGCCCAGCGCACGAAGTCCCCGGCCGCCATGTCGGCGTCGATGAGCACGCGATCCAGCGACCCGCCTCGCGCCCAGGAATGCATAGCCGCGGCAAGGCCGGGAGCCAACGGTTCGGTGCGAGGCAGGGAATAGTCGTGCTCGAGGTCGTCGAGCTCCGCCCAGAGCCTCGTCGTGGCGTCGTAGGCGATCCGGAACGCCCCGCGGGGCAGCCCTCGTTCCCCCGCGTTCTGCTCGTCGCGCCGCGGCTCGTAGACCAGGCAGCACGCCATGGCCGCCAGCGAGGGCGCGTCGAGACTGCGCCACAGCCCCAGCCGCAGGGACTCGGCCACCAGCAGGTCCCGCTCACCGTAGATGCGCTTCATGGTGCGGCCGGCCTCGGTCAGCGCGACCTTGTCGCCGTCGCCCTCCAGGTACTCGACCGTGCGCAGCACGTCGATCACGCGGTCGAAGGTGCGGGCGACCGAACCGGTGCGGTTCTCGATCTGACGGCGGATGCGGTCGGTGTCCCGCTTCAGGCTGAAGTATCGCTCCGCCCAGCGGGCGTGCGCTTCGCGGTCCGGGCATGCATGGCAGGGATGCCGCTGCATGCGAGTGCGCAGGGATTGGATCTTCTTCATCCGCTTGTCGCGGGCTGCACGCGGACCCGCAGCATCTCGCCGGTTCTTCTTCTCGAGATCGCTGAGCTCCCGACGGATGGCGGCGTACGCCATGAAGTCACCATGCTCGCACGTCATGGCCTTCTCGTAGCCCGTCAGCGACCCCTCGGCATCCTTCACCTTGCGGGCGAGTCCCACGACAGCCCGGTCGGCCTGGAACTGCGCGAAGGACGATTCCAGGATCTCGCGCGCCCTGGCGCGCCCGAACCGGTCGATGAGATTGACCGCCATGTTGTACGTAGGGCGGAAGCTGGAGTTCAGCGGGTAGGTGCGGCGGGATGCCAGCGCAGCGACGGCCTGCGGGTCCATGCCCTCGGTCCACTGCACGACTGCGTGGCCCTCGACGTCGATGCCGCGACGGCCGGCACGCCCGGTGAGCTGCGTGTACTCTCCGGAGGTGATTGCCACGCGCGCCTCGCCGTTGAACTTCTCCATCTTCTCGAGCACGACCGTGCGGGCGGGCATGTTGATGCCCAGCGCCAGCGTCTCGGTGGCGAAGACCGCCTTCACCAGCTTGCGCTGGAAGAGCTCCTCGACGACCTCCTTGAATGCCGGCAGGAGACCCGCATGGTGGGCAGCGACGCCGCGTTCGAGGTTGTCCCGCCAGTCCCAAAAGCCCAGGACGTCGAGGTCCTCGTCCTGCAGCGATCGGGTGCGCTCGTTCACGATCTCGCGGATCTCGACGCGCTCCTCGTGCGTGGTGAGGCGGATGCCCGTACGGCGGATCTGCTGCACGGCGGCGTCGCAGCCCACACGGCTGAAGATGAAGAAGATGGCAGGCAGCAGGTTGGAGCGCTCGAGGAGCCGGACGACCTCGGCACGGTCCATCCGCTCGATGCGGTGCATGTTGCCGCTGCGCACCGGGCGCTTCCCACCGCGCGGCGGGCGCCCCGCCTCCCTCCCGGCATGCCGGCCGCTGCGGTACTCCTGCGCACGGCGGTTGCTCTCGTAGCGAGGTCCGCCGGCCGAGCGGATGCGGAACAGCTCCTGGTTGACCTGCGCGGTGGCGACGCCGGCGCGGTCGTCGAACAACGGCAGCAGATCGTCGCGCACGAGCACGTGCTGCTCCAGCGGCACCGGGCGGATCTCGGAGACGATCACGTCGGTGTCGCCGCGCACGGTGTCCAGCCAGTCGCCGAACTCCTCGGCGTTGGAGACCGTGGCGCTCAGCGAGATGAGGCGCACATCCTGTGCGAGATGCAGGATGACCTCCTCCCACACCGGGCCGCGGAACCGATCAGCCAGATAGTGGACCTCGTCCATGACGACGTATCGCAGGCCGCGCAGCGCATCCGAGCCGGCGTACAGCATGTTGCGCAGCACCTCGGTGGTCATCACCACGATGCGGGCATTGCCGTTGATGTTGGTGTCACCGGTGAGGAGGCCCACCTCGTCGGCGCCGTAGACGTCGACCAGCTCGCGGAACTTCTGGTTGGACAGCGCCTTCATGGGCGTCGTGTAGAAGGCCTTGTCGTTCGCCGTCTGCATCGCGAGGTGGATGGCGAACTCGCCCACGATGGTCTTGCCCGCGCCGGTCGGAGCGGCGACCAGCACGCTGCGGCCGCTCTCCAGCGCCTGGCATGCCTCCACCTGGAACGGGTCCAGCTCGAAGCGCTGAGTGGCGGCGAAGGCTGTCGTCTGCGGATGCTGCGACGCCAGCTGCGCGGCCGCGTAGCGGTCGGACGGCGTGCTCATGCGATGGGTGCGTCGGGGTCGAGGCCTTCGGACACCCGCCGCTTTCGCTTTCGGCGGTCGAAGAACAGTGAGAGGAGCGCTGCGGCGAAGTACAGCACGATGAGGATCCCGCCCAGCAGGAACATCGAACCGATGTCGGCGGCCGGTGTGGCGATCGCGGCGAACAGCGCGGCGATGAGCACCGCGATGCGCCAGCCCTTGACCATGGCCTTCCCCGTCATGATCCCCGCGAGATTCAGCGCCACCATGAACACCGGCAACACGAAGGAGATGCCGATGACCAGCACGAACTTCAGGATGAAGTCGTAGTAATAGTCGGAGTCGAGGAAGTTCTTGCCCACGTCGGGCACGAAGTTGCTCATGACCTCGATGACGTGAGGAGCGACGAGGATCGCCACGTAGCCGCCCGCGAAGAACAACGGGATCGCCGCGCACACGAACCCGACCGTGTACTTGATCTCCTTCTTCGTGAGCCCGGGCATGATGAACGCCCAGATCTGCCACAGCCAGACGGGTGCGGACAGCAGCAGGCCGATGGACATCGCCATGCGAAGTCGAAGATTGAACCCTGAGGAGATCTTGGCGAAGACCAGCTCGGCGAAGTGCGCGCCGCGCTGCGCGTTGATGGCGTTGATCGGCTCCGTGAGGAAGTTGATCACGGGCGTGGTCACGATGGCCGCGATGACCATGCCGATGACGAAGCCGATCACCGCGATGATCAGACGTCGACGAGCCTCACGAAGGTGCTCACCGAGCGACATCCGTCGATCGTGACTCCCCTCGGAAGGCGCGTCGACGCTCAGTTCCGTCACGGCCTACGAGGCGCGAGGTGGCGTGTCCTGGTCGGCAGGACGCTCAGGCGCGGAGGATGCTGCGGTGCCGGTCTGCGTCGGCGCCGAACCGTCGGCGGGCGTCCCGGGCGCATCGTCCTCCTTCATCGCTTTCATCTCGCCCTTGAACACGCGGGCGGACTGCCCGAGGCTCTTCGCGAGCGCAGGCAGCTTCGCCGCGCCGAACAGCAGCAGGATGATGATCAGGATGATCCACAGGTGCGGCCCTGCGAAAAGATTGCCCATGGATTTCTCCTCTTTTGGTCGGGGTTGGTTCAGTCTACCTGTGCAGGAGTGGGCTCGGGAACCTTGTAGAGCTCCAGCGCGGAGGATGCCCAGTCGTGCGTGGAGACGCGCGCCACCGACGGCTCCAGCACCTCGAGCGCACCCCCGAAACGGCCGGCGATCCGCTTGATGCCCCGGGGGTCGGCCATGCTCAGACGGACCGTGACCACGGCATCCGACCGATCGATCTCCTCGTGCGGGAACGCACCCAGCAACGGCATCAGTCGCTCGGGCAGCCGCACGGTGACGTGATCGACATCCGCCGTCCCGCCGAAGGATGCGGAAACAGGCGCATCTCCGTGAGTGATCGGGATCTCCGTCAGGCGCGCTTCGCTCACCCGGTCGAGGTGGAAGGTGCGCATGGCCTGCCGGAGGTGGCACCAGCCCTGCAGGTACCACTGCCCGTCGGCCATCAGCACCTGTCGCGGATCCACCGTGCGCGTCGTGGGCTCGGCATCCGGCGCCTGGTAGCGGAACGCGACCGCCACCCCGTCGTGCAGCGCGCGGGAGACGACCTGCTGCACCTCCGTGACGTCGACGGGAGCGACGAGCAGCTCCAGGGGGGCGTTCGAGGAACCGCGCGACAGCTTGGCCATGAGTCCGTGCACCAGGCCGGAGTCGGCCACGGCAGGGACAGCTGCCACGAGCTGCAGCCCCGCCAGCAGCGCAGCGGCCTCGCGAGCGGTGAACCTCGGCACCCGGCGCAGCGCCACATCGTTGGTGATCTCGATCACACCGTGCTGTTCGAGCAGATCCCAGTCGATGTCGAACATCTCCTGGGGCAGCTGCCAGTAGCCGGAGTCGCCGGGCAGGCCGATCACCGTGAGCTTCTCGACCATCGCACGCATCTGCGCGGTGGTCACGCCGAACTCCGCGGCCGCCTCTTCGAGGGTGACCTGGCCGCGTTCGAGGAGGTAAGGCACGAGCGTGAGGTAGAGGCGGACGCGGTCAGCGGCCAGCAGCGGCGCAGAGCTCATGATGCGGCGTCCTCTCCCCCGTGCACGGCGACGATGGCCCGGAGCCGCTCGATCACGGCCTCGCGCAGGTCGGCCGGCTCGACCACCCGCACTTCGGGCCCGTAGGTGGTCAGCTCGTCGGCGAAGATGTGCTTGTCGACATACGGCACGAGGATCCCCTGCACGGCTGGCGCGCCGCGCCTGCTGAGCCGCAGCGCGGCCTCGGTGCCGGGGGTGATCTCCAGCAGCGCCTGCTGCGACGCGGCGACCGCCGCGAGCCCTGCCATGGCGCGCTCGGCCGCGCCATCGCGCAGCCCGGAGTCGAACGTCTGCCCGGTCACCTTCACGTCGCCGACGATCCGGCTGAGCAAGAAGGTGCGCTCGTCCTCGGCATCCAGGTCGATGCCGAACAGATGCCAGCGCGCCTCGTACTCGACCTGCGCGAGCGGGCGCACGCGGCGGCGGGTCGGTGCGTCGTCGCCGGGCTTGAGGTACTCGAACACGACCACGCGGTTGCGCTCGATGCCCTCCTGCAGGGCGGGAAACGCCGCGTCGCGGACGGCGATCCGCGGTGCGAAGCCGATGATGGGCTCGTCGCCGTCGATGCCCAGGGCGCGGATCTTGCGCACCCCCGACTGGGCGTCCGCCGAGACGGACTCACTGCTCCACACGCTCCCGGCCAGGCGCAGCACCGCCAGCTCGGCGGCGGTGAACTCGATATCGGCCGGCAGGTCGTATTCGGCCTGCGGGATGCGGTAGCGCGCCTCACGCAGATCCTGCGGGTCGAGCGGATCCCCGATGGTCTCCACCGGCATCCCCAGCGCACGCAGCTCATCCTTGTCGCGCTCGAACATCTTCTCCAGCGAGTCGGGCTTGGCGCCCGCCTCGATCCGCTGACGGTAGCCGGAGACGTTCTCGAGGATCTGCTGCTTGGTCAGACCGATCTCCGTGGCCATCAGCGCCACGACGAGATTCGTCAGGCGCTCCTCCGCGGGGATCTGTGCCGGCGTCACTTGCCTGTCAGCTCCGGGGGCACGATGCCGAGCACGTCGACCACGTAGGCGGTGGCGTCGCCGGACTTGGCGGGGACGACGACCATCAGCTGCGAGCCGACAGTGGCATTCTGCACCTGGTCCATGACCTCCTTGGGGAGCGTCTTCGCGTCGGTCACCACACCCTTGGTCCAGGAGGAGTCGATCTCCTTGCGATCGGCCCATCCGACCGAGGTGTACTGGAACATCGCGAGGCCGTCGCCGACCTTCGCGCCCTCGCCCCTGATCAGCGTCTGCGCGACGGTCTTGGTCGGAGCCGCGCCGTCGGGGATGATGATGCCGGGCTG
>NZ_JBASAK010000007.1:0-13037 GCF_049650565.1 Microbacterium sp. | reverse complement strand
CGGGGCATGGGGATGCCCCGCCCAGCGTCGCTTCGCTCGGCCTGAGCGACGCGCGACACGCCCGGGTTTGCAGTAGTCGAATCCGCCATGGCAGAATAGACAGGTTCCACATTCCTGTGCCCTTACGGATGCGCGGGGTCACTGCAACGACAGTGCATAGACGGCGCGCGAGCGCAGGGTTCTAGGCCGCGGGCAGCAGAACTAGTACTGAGCGAGGGCGATGCCCGAGTCGAAGTGCACACTCCCACTCGATGACGCGGGCACACCGTGCCGGCGCCTTCGGTGTGACAAGAGAACAGTGGTGCGCAAGCGCCGAGGCGCAGCTGCGCCGACGTGCGTCCAATGCCCCAGGGTCACCCGGCCCCGGACGGTAAGACGCCTGAAGAGAGAGAGCAGACAATGGCGGGACAGAAGATCCGCATTCGCCTGAAGTCGTATGACCACGAGGTCATCGACACGTCGGCGCGCAAGATCGTCGACACCGTGACCCGTGCGGGCGCGACTGTCGTCGGCCCGGTGCCGCTTCCGACGGAGAAGAACGTGATCGCCGTGATCCGTTCGCCCCACAAGTACAAGGACAGCCGCGAGCACTTCGAGATGCGCACCCACAAGCGTCTGATCGACATCGTCGACCCGACGCCCAAGGCCGTCGACTCGCTGATGCGTCTCGACCTGCCTGCCGATGTCAACATCGAGATCAAGCTCTGAGGCTCGACATGACTGACATCAACGCAAAGATCTCCAAGGGCATGCTCGGCACCAAGCTCGGCATGACGCAGGTGTGGAACGAGAACGGCAAGCTCGTTCCCGTCACCGTCATCGAGCTGGCGCCCAACGTGGTCACCCAGATCCGGACCCCGGAGAAGGACGGCTACAACGCCGTTCAGATCGCCTACGGGCAGATCGATCCCCGCAAGGTCAACAAGCCCCTGACCGCTCACTTCGAGGCCGCCGGCGTCACGCCGCGTCGCCACGTCACCGAGATCCGCACCGCGGATGCCGCTGACTACGCACTGGGCCAGGAGCTCACGGTCGACGGCACCTTCGAGGCCGGCCAGCTGGTCGACGTCGTCGGCACCAGCAAGGGCAAGGGCACCGCGGGTGTCATGAAGCGCCACAACTTCAAGGGCGTCTCGGCATCCCACGGTGCACACCGCAACCACCGCAAGCCCGGTTCGATCGGCGCATCGTCGACCCCGAGCCGCGTCTTCAAGGGCATGCGCATGGCCGGCCGTATGGGCGGCGAGCGCGTGACCGTCCTCAACCTCACGGTGCACGCCGTCGACGCCGAGAAGGGTCTGCTGCTCGTCAAGGGCGCCGTCCCCGGTGCCCGCGGTCGCATCGTCTTCGTCCGCAACGCAGTGAAGGGTGCCTGAGCATGGCTGACTCGACTCTCGCGCTCGACGTCCTCTCGGTCGACGGCAAGAAGGCAGGCTCCATCGAGCTGCCCGCCGCGATCTTCGACGTCAAGACCAACATCCCGCTGATCCACCAGGTCGTCGTCGCGCAGCTCGCTGCCGCACGACAGGGCACTCACTCGACCAAGCGTCGCGGTGAGGTCTCCGGTGCCGGCCGCAAGCCCTTCAAGCAGAAGGGCACGGGTAACGCCCGTCAGGGCTCCATCCGCGCGCCGCACATGACCGGCGGTGGCATCGTCCACGGCCCGAAGCCGCGCGACTACTCGCAGCGCACCCCCAAGAAGATGATCGCCGCCGCCCTGCTGGGCGTGCTGAGCGACCGCTTCCGCGGTGAGCGGCTGCACGCAGTCGAGGCGTTCGTCGCCGACAGCACCCCTTCGACCAAGACCGCTGCGAGCCTGCTCGCCGCCGTCGCCGGTCCGAAGAACGTGCTCGTCGTCATCGAGCGCAGCGATGAGCTGACCGTCAAGAGCGTTCGCAACCTGCCGAACGTGCACGTGCTCAGCTTCGACCAGCTGAACGCCTACGACGTGGTCGTCTCCGACGACATCGTCTTCACCAAGGCCGCCCTCGAGGGCTTCATCGCCTCGAAGACCGGCGCAACCGAGGAGGTCTCGGCATGACTGAGCAGAACATCCTCGCCACGGCCCTGAACAAGGACCCGCGCGACATCATCCTGGGCCCGGTCGTCTCCGAGAAGAGCTACGGTCTCATCGACGAGGGCAAGTACACCTTCCTGGTGGACCCGCGAGCCTCGAAGACCGAGATCAAGCTCGCCATCGAGAAGATCTTCGGCGTCAAGGTGGCTTCGGTCAACACGATCAACCGCGTCGGCAAGGCCCGCCGCACCCGTTTCGGCACCGGCAAGCGCAAGGACACCAAGCGCGCCATCGTCGCGTTGAAGTCGGGCTCCATCGACATCTTCACGGCAGTCGGCTGACCGGGGGATAAGGACAGATAATGGCTATTCGCAAGTACAAGCCCACGACCCCGGGTCGCCGCGGTTCGTCGGTGGCCGACTTCGCTGAGATCACCCGATCGACGCCGGAGAAGTCGCTGCTGCGTCCGCTCTCGAAGACTGGTGGTCGCAACAACCAGGGCCGCATCACGACCCGCCACATCGGTGGTGGACACAAGCGCCAGTACCGCCTCATCGACTTCCGTCGCAATGACAAGGACGGCATCGATGCCAAGGTCGCTCACATCGAGTACGACCCCAACCGCACCGCGCGCATCGCGCTGCTGCACTACTTCGACGGCGAGAAGCGCTACATCCTGGCGCCGAACAAGCTGAAGCAGGGCGACATCGTCGAGTCGGGCGCGAGCGCTGACATCAAGCCGGGCAACAACCTGCCGCTGAAGAACATCCCCACCGGTACCGTGATCCATGCGATCGAGCTGCGTCCCGGCGGTGGTGCGAAGCTGGCCCGCTCGGCCGGTGCGTCCGTGCGCCTGGTCGCCAAGGACGGCCCTTACGCCCAGCTGCGTCTGCCCTCCGGTGAGATCCGCAACGTCGATGCGCGCTGCCGCGCGACCATCGGCGAGGTCGGCAACGCCGAGCAGTCCAACATCAACTGGGGCAAGGCCGGACGCCTGCGCTGGAAGGGCGTTCGCCCGACCGTCCGCGGTGTCGCCATGAACCCGGTGGATCACCCGCACGGTGGTGGTGAGGGCAAGACGTCCGGTGGGCGTCACCCCGTCTCCCCGTGGGGTCAGGCGGAGGGTCGCACCCGTCACGCCAACAAGGAATCCGACAAGTACATCGTGCGTCGCCGCAACGCCGGCAAGAAGCGCAAGTAGGAGTAGAGGAAGATGCCACGCAGTCTTAAGAAGGGCCCCTTCGTCGACGAGCACCTGCTTCGCAAGGTGGTCGGTCAGAACGAGGCCGGTTCCAAGAACGTCATCAAGACCTGGTCCCGCCGGTCGATGATCATCCCGGCCATGCTGGGTCACACGATCGCCGTCCATGACGGTCGCAAGCACATCCCCGTGTTCGTGACCGAGACCATGGTCGGCCACAAGCTGGGCGAGTTCGCGCCCACCCGCACCTTCCGCGGCCACGAGAAGGACGACAAGAAGGGGAGGCGTCGCTGATGGTCGAATCGATCGCACGTGTCAAGCACATCCGCGTGACCCCTCAGAAGGCCCGCCGCGTCGTCGCCCTCATCAAGGGCAAGCAGGCGCAGGAGGCTCTGGCCATCCTGAAGTTCGCCCAGCAGGGTGCGAGCGAGCCCATCTACAAGCTCGTGCACGCTGCCATCGCGAACGCGCAGGTGAAGGCGGATCGCGACGGCGAGTACCTGGATGAGCAGGACCTGTACGTGAAGAACGCGTACGTGGACGAGGGGACGACGCTCAAGCGCTTCCAGCCCCGCGCCCAGGGTCGCGCGTTCCAGATCAAGAAGCGCACGAGCCACATCACGGTCGTGCTGGCCACCCCCGAGGTCGCTGACGCGGCCGAGGCGGCCACGACGAAGAAGGCGAGCAAGTAATGGGCCAGAAGGTCAACCCGTACGGCTTCCGCCTCGGCATCACCACGGACCACGTGTCGCGCTGGTTCTCGGACTCGACCAAGCCCGGCCAGCGTTACGCCGACTACGTGGCCGAGGACATCAAGATCCGTCGTCTGCTGCTGACGCAGCTCGACCGTGCCGGCGTGTCCAGCATCGAGATCGAGCGCACCCGTGACCGCGTGCGGGTGGACATCCACACCGCGCGTCCGGGCATCGTGATCGGCCGCCGCGGCGCCGAGGCCGAGCGCATCCGCGGCGACCTCGAGAAGCTCACCGGCAAGCAGATCCAGCTGAACATCCTTGAGGTCAAGAACCCAGAGGCCGACGCTCAGCTGGTCGCACAGGGCATCGCCGAGCAGCTGTCTGCTCGCGTGGCGTTCCGTCGTGCGATGCGCAAGGGTCTGCAGGGCGCTCAGCGCGCCGGCGCCAAGGGCATCCGCATCCAGGTCTCCGGCCGCCTCGGCGGCGCGGAGATGAGCCGCTCCGAGTTCTACCGCGAGGGTCGTGTGCCGCTGCACACGCTGCGCGCGAACATCGACTACGGCTTCTACGAGGCCAAGACCACCTTCGGCCGCATCGGTGTGAAGGTCTGGATCTACAAGGGCGATCTCACCAACAAGGAGCTCGCACGCGAGCAGGCGAACATGAAGCCGCAGCGCGAGCGCGGCGACCGTCGTCGCGCCCCGCGCAACGAGGCTCCGGTCGCAGAAGGAGCGTCGGCATAATGCTCATCCCACGCAAGGTCAAGTACCGCAAGCAGCACCACCCGACGCGTTCGGGCCAGGCCACCGGCGGCACGAAGGTCTCCTTCGGCGAGTACGGCATCCAGGCTCTGACCCCCGCGTACGTGACCAACCGTCAGATCGAGTCCGCTCGTATCGCGATGACCCGTCACATCAAGCGCGGCGGCAAGGTGTGGATCAACATCTACCCCGACCGTCCCCTCACCAAGAAGCCCGCCGAGACCCGCATGGGTTCCGGTAAGGGCTCCCCCGAGTGGTGGGTTGCCAACATCAAGCCGGGCCGCGTCCTCTTCGAGGTCGCGGGCGTCAGCGAGGAGCTCGCACGCGAAGCTCTGACCCGGGCCATTCACAAGCTGCCTCTCAAGGCACGCATCATCAAGCGCGAGGAGGGCGACGCGTAATGGCGATCGGCACCAAGGAGCTCGCACCCGCCGAGCTCGACACGTTCGAAGACCAGCGCCTCGTCGAGGAGCTGCGCAAGGCCAAGGAGGAGCTGTTCAACCTCCGTTTCCAGTCGGCCACCGGCCAGCTGGAGAGCCATGGCCGCATCCGCGCCGTCAAGCGCGACATCGCGCGCCTCTACACCGTGATCCGCGAGCGCGAGCTGGGCATCCGTGCGACGCCCGCTCCCGTCGAGGCTCCGGCTAAGAAGAAGGCGTCCAAGGCGAAGGCGAAGGCCGAAGAGGCTGAGACGCCGAAGGAGGAGGCCGAGTAATGGCTGAGAAGAAGGCAGCTGAGGCCGCCGAGCACTCCGCGCACGATGTGCGCGAGGCCGGTGCCCGCGGATACCGCAAGGCCCGCCGCGGCTACGTCGTCAGCGACAAGATGGACAAGACCATCGTCGTCGAGGTCGAGGACCGCGTGAAGCACCCGCTGTACGGCAAGGTCATCCGCCAGACCTCCAAGGTCAAGGCGCACGACGAGAACAACACCGCCGGCATCGGCGACCTCGTTCTCATCAACGAGACCCGCCCGCTGAGCGCCACCAAGCGCTGGCGTCTGGTGGAGATCCTGGAGAAGGCAAAGTGATTCAGACCGAGTCCCGCCTCAAGGTCGCCGACAACACCGGCGCGAAGGAGCTGCTCACGATCCGTGTTCTCGGTGGTTCCAACCGCCGCTACGCGGGCTTGGGCGACACCATCGTCGCGACGGTCAAGGACGCGATCCCCGGTGGAAACGTCAAGAAGGGCGATGTGGTCAAGGCCGTCATCGTCCGCACCGTCAAGCAGACCCGTCGTGCAGACGGTTCGTACATCAAGTTCGACGAGAACGCCGCCGTCATTCTGAAGAACGACGGGGAGCCCCGTGGCACCCGCATCTTCGGACCGGTCGGTCGCGAGCTTCGTGACAAGAAGTTCATGAAGATCGTCTCGCTCGCCCCGGAGGTCATCTGATCATGGCGAACATCAAGAAGGGTGACCTGGTTCAGGTCATCGCCGGCCGCAAGCAGGACAAGGGCGGCGACCGCGGAAAGCAGGGCAAGGTCCTCGAGGTCCTCGTCGAGCAGAACCGCGTCGTGGTGGAGGGCGTGAACTACGTCACCAAGCACACCCGCGTCGGCCAGTCGCAGGGCGGCACCAAGACGGGTGGGATCGAGACCGTCGAGGCCTCGATCCACATCTCCAACGTCGCCGTCGTCGACCCCTCGACCAAGAAGCCGACCCGCGTCGGTCACCGGGTCGAGGAGCAGGTCAAGGACGGCGTGAAGCGCACGGTCCGCGTGCGCTACGCGAAGAAGTCAGGTAAGGACCTCTGATGGCAGCGACTGAGGCTGCGGAGGCTGTCAAGGTGCAGCCCCGCCTGAAGGCCAAGTACAACTCCGAGATCAAGAAGGCTCTGCAGGAGCAGTTCGGCTATGCCAACGTCATGCAGATCCCCGGTGTGGTCAAGGTCGTGGTGAACACCGGTGTCGGCGAGGCTGCTCGCGACTCCAAGGTGATCGATGGTGCGATCGCGGACCTGTCCAAGATCACCGGCCAGAAGCCGGTCGTCACCAAGGCACGCAAGTCCATCGCGCAGTTCAAGCTGCGCGAGGGCCAGGCCATCGGCGCGCACGTCACCCTCCGTGGCGACCGGGCGTGGGAGTTCCTGGACCGCCTGGTGAACCTCGCTCTGCCCCGCATCCGCGACTTCCGCGGCCTGTCGGGCGAGCAGTTCGATGGCAATGGCAACTACACCTTCGGTCTCCAGGAGCAGAGCGTGTTCCACGAGATCGATCAGGACAAGATCGACCGCGTCCGTGGTTTCGACATCACCGTCGTGACCACGGCCGCCACCGACGAGGAGGGTCGCGCGCTGCTGAAGGCGCTCGGCTTCCCGTTCAAGTCGACCGACGCCGCAGCGTGACGCATCGACGGGCTCGGCGATCCTCGGATCGCTGAGCCCGTCGAAGTGCGCGACTGCTGTGCCGTACACTTGAAGATTGTGTGTCCAGTCGGACGCACTGCTCTCATTGAAGGCCGTCTGTCGTGTAACGGCAGCCGGAACCTCGTGAACAAAGGAACCAGAACATGACAATGACAGACCCGGTCGCAGACATGCTGACCCGTCTGCGCAACGCGAACTCGGCGCACCACGACTCCGTGTCGATGCCGTCGAGCAAGCTGAAGACGAACATCGCCGAGATCCTCCAGCAGGAGGGCTACATCGCCGGCTTCGAGGTCACCGACGCCCGCGTCGGCAGCACCCTCTCGCTGTCGCTGAAGTACGGCCCCAACCGTGAGCGCTCCATCGCCGGCATCAAGCGCGTGTCCAAGCCCGGTCTCCGCGTGTACGCGAAGTCGACCGAGCTGCCGAAGGTCCTCGGCGGCCTGGGCGTTGCCATCCTGTCCACCTCCTCCGGTCTTCTCACCGACCGTCAGGCTGAGCAGAAGGGCGTGGGCGGAGAAGTTCTCGCCTACGTGTGGTGATCTGACATGTCGCGCATCGGACGACTTCCCATCGAGATCCCCGCGGGCGTGACCGTTTCGGTCGACGGCCGCCAGGTCGCGGTGAAGGGCCCCAAGGGTGAGCTCACCCTGACGGTCGCCTCCCCCATCCAGGTCGAGGTCAAGGAGAACCAGGTTCTGGTCTCCCGCCCCGACGACGAGCGCGAGTCGCGGTCGCTTCACGGCCTGACCCGCACGCTCATCAACAACGACATCATCGGCGTGACCCAGGGCTACTCCAAGGGCCTCGAGGTCGTCGGCACCGGTTACCGCGTGCAGCAGAAGGGCGGCTCGGTCGAGTTCGCCCTGGGCTTCTCGCACCCGGTTCTGGTCGACCCGCCCGTCGGCATCACCCTGACGGTCGAGGGCACGAACAAGCTCACCGTCAGCGGCATCAGCAAGCAGGCTGTCGGCGAGGCAGCTGCCAACATCCGCAAGATCCGCAAGCCGGAGCCCTACAAGGGCAAGGGTGTTCGCTATGCCGGCGAGGTCGTGCGTCGCAAGGCCGGAAAGGCTGGTAAGTAACCATGGCTGTCAAGTCCAAGTCCGCCGCCCGCGCTCGTCGCCACACGCGTCTTCGCAAGAAGATCGCCGGCACCGACGTGCGGCCGCGCCTGGTCGTCAACCGCTCCGCGCGCCACGTGTTCGTGCAGCTCGTCGACGACAGCAAGGGCCACACCGTGGCATCCGCTTCCACGCTCGAGACCGACCTGCGCTCCTTCGACGGTGACAAGACCGCCAAGGCCCGCAAGGTGGGCGAGCTCCTCGCCGCGCGCGCCAAGGCCGCCGGTTTTACCGAGGCAGTGTTCGACCGTGGCGGCAACCGCTACGCGGGTCGTGTCGCAGCCATCGCCGAAGGCGCCCGTGAAGGGGGGCTGGCACTGTGAGTGACAACAAGGAGAACGAAGTGACCGAGACCGCTCCGCCCGAGGCTCAGGCTGAGCCGCAGCGCGAGCAGCGCGACAACCGCCGCGGCGGTCGCGACCGTGGCCAGGGCCGCGACCGCAACTCGCGCGACCGTGGCGACAACCAGTTCCTCGAGCGCGTCGTCACCATCAACCGCGTCTCGAAGGTCGTGAAGGGTGGCCGTCGCTTCAGCTTCACCGCTCTCGTGGTCGTCGGCGACGGCAACGGCCTGGTGGGCGTCGGCTACGGCAAGGCTCGCGAGGTGCCCCTGGCGATCTCGAAGGGCGTCGAAGAGGCCAAGCGCAACTTCTTCCGCGTGCCCCGCGTCGGCTCGACCATCCCGCACCCCGTGCAGGGTGAGGCCGCTGCCGGTGTGGTGCTGCTGCGTCCGGCTGCCGCCGGTACCGGTGTCATCGCCGGTGGCCCGGTCCGCGCCGTGCTCGAGTGCGCCGGCATCCACGATGTCCTGTCGAAGTCCCTCGGCTCGTCGAACACGATCAACATCGTGCACGCGACCGTCGAGGCGCTGCAGGCGCTGGAAGAGCCCCGCGCCGTCGCCGCCCGTCGTGGTCTCGACTACGATGCCGTCGTGCCGGAGATCATCATCCGCAACGAGGCGAAGGCTGCTGCCGCCGCCGCGCAGAAGGTAGGTGCCTGATGGCCGAACGCCTCAAGGTCACGCAGATCAAGTCCAAGGTGAGTGAGAAGCAGAACCAGCGCGATACGCTGCGTTCGCTCGGACTCAAGCGGATCGGCGACTCTGTCGTCCGTCCGGACGACGCGCAGACGCGCGGCTACGTCCGTGCCGTCGCTCACCTCGTCAAGGTTGAGGAGATCGACTAATGGCTGAGAAGAACGAAGCCGTCGAGGCCGAGAAGGCCGAGAAGAAGACCGCCGCCAAGAAGCCGGCTGCTGCCAAGGCCGCTCCGGCCAAGGCTGCGGCCAAGAAGGCTCCCGCCAAGAAGGCCGAGCCCGAGGCTGCGCGTCCTGCCGTCCTGAAGGTGCACCACCTGCGTCCGGTCCCCGGCGCCAACACCGCGAAGACCCGTGTCGGTCGTGGTGAGGGCTCGAAGGGCAAGACCGCCGGTCGCGGCACCAAGGGCACCAAGGCCCGCAACACGGTGCGCATCGGCTTCGAGGGTGGGCAGATGCCGCTGCACATGCGCACCCCGAAGCTGCGCGGGTTCAAGAACCCGTTCCGCGTGGAGTACCAGGTCGTGAACCTGGCCAAGCTGGCCGAGCTCTACCCGAAGGGCGGGGACGTCACCGTCAGCGACCTGGTCGCCAAGGGCGCCGTGCGCAAGAACGAGAAGGTCAAGGTCCTCGGCGACGGCGACATCTCGGTCAAGCTCACCGTGTCGGTCGACAAGGTCTCGGGCAGCGCCGAGCAGAAGATCGTCGCCGCCGGTGGTTCGGTCAACTGAATCATCAGTTGTGAACGCTGGGAGGGGTCGGAGCAAATCCGGCCCCTCCTGTGCGTTACCCTGGACTTTCGGCCGTCCTTCGAGGTTCGGCAATCCCTTCAGGAGGAACGCCCTTGTTTAGCGCCATCGCGCGAATCTTCCGCACGCCTGATCTGCGTGCGAAGATCCTTTTCACCATCGGCATCATCGCCATCTACCGACTCGGCTCGAACGTGCCCTCGCCGTTCGTGCACTTCCCCAACGTCGAGAAGTGCCTGGCCGACAGCGCCGGTACTGACGGACTGCTGGGTCTTGTCAATCTGTTCTCCGGCGGTGCGCTGCTGCAGCTGTCGATCTTCGCCCTGGGCGTCATGCCCTACATCACGGCCACGATCATCATCCAGCTGCTGCGCGTGGTCATCCCGCATTTCGAGACCCTGCACCAAGAGGGTCAGGCGGGCCAGACCAAGCTCACGCAGTACACGCGCTACCTGACCATCGCGCTCGCGCTGCTGCAGTCCAGCACGCTGGTGACGGTCGCCCGCAGCGGTCAGCTGTTCGGGCAGAACGCCGCAGGGGCCTGCCAGCACCTGCTCACCAACGACGTGTGGTGGGCGCAGCTGCTGATCATCATGGCGATGACCGCCGGCACCGGCCTGATCATGTGGATGGCCGAGCTCGTCACCGAGAAGGGCATCGGCAACGGCATGTCCCTGCTGATCTTCGTCTCGATCGCGGCGACGTTCCCGAGCGCCATGGGCGGCATCCTCGAGGCCAAGGGCTTCGACGTGTTCATGATGGTGATGGTGGTCGGACTCGCGGTCATGACGCTCATCGTCTGGGTCGAGCAGTCCCAGCGCCGCGTGCCCGTGCAGTACGCCAAGCGCATGGTGGGGCGACGCACCTACGGCGGCACCAACACGTACATCCCGATCAAGGTCAACATGGCGGGCGTGATCCCGATCATCTTCGCCTCGTCGCTGCTGTACCTGCCGATGCTGGTGGCGCAGTTCAACACGCCCACCGACGGCTCCGAGCCGCCGGCGTGGGTCGCGTGGGTGTCGACGTACCTGGTGTCCGGCGACCAGCCGCTGTACATGCTGATCTACTTCCTGCTGAACGTCGCGTTCACGTACTTCTACGTGGCGATCACGTTCAACCCCGTCGAGATCTCCGACAACATGAAGAAGTACGGCGGGTTCATCCCCGGCATCCGCGCCGGTCGGCCGACGGCGGAGTACCTGGACTACGTGATCACGCGCATCACGTTCCCCGGCTCGCTCTACCTCGGCATCGTCGCACTGATCCCGCTGATCGCCCTGGCGACCGTGCAGGCCAACCAGAACTTCCCGTTCGGCGGCGCGTCGATCCTCATCATCGTCGGTGTCGGACTCGAGACCGTGAAGCAGATCGATGCGCAGCTGCAGCAGCGCCACTACGAAGGGCTCCTCAGATGACCGCATCCGCACGACTCCTGATCGTCGGCCCGCAGGGCTCCGGCAAGGGCACCCAGGGGGTGCGGGTCGCAGAGGCCCTCGGCATCCCCGTGGTCTCCACCGGCGACATCTTCCGCGCCAACATCAAGGAGGGCACCGACCTGGGCAAGCAGGTCACCGCCATCCTCGATGCCGGTGACCTGGTGCCCGACGAGCTGACCAGCGAGATCGTGCGGGATCGTCTCTCGCAGGAGGATGCCGCGAACGGCTTCCTCCTGGACGGCTACCCGCGCAACACGGCACAGGTGGGTCACCTCGACGCGTTCCTCGCCGACGGCGGGACCGCGCTGGACGCGATCATCCTGCTTGACGTTCCGCGCGAGGAGAGCATCTCCCGCCTGCGGCTGCGTGCGGTCGAGCAGGGCCGCTCGGATGACACGGACGAGGCCATCGCCCACCGCCTGGACATCTACGAGCACGAGACCGCGCCGATCATCTCCGTGTACGAGCCGCGCGGCATCGTCGACCGCATCGACGGCGTGGGCTCGCTGGACGAGATCACCGCCCGCATCTCCGCGGCGCTCGGCGCCCGCGGCATCGGCGCGCTGGTCTGACCCGGATGTTCCGCAGGTCGATCTACAAGACCCCCGCGCAGCTGCGCGCGATGGTCGAGCCCGGGCTCATCACGGCCGCGGCGCTGGACGCCGTCGCGCCATTGGTGCGGGCCGGCATCACCACGGCGGAGCTGGATGCCGCGGCCGATCGCCTGATCGTGGATCGAGGAGCGGAGTCCAACTTCAAGCTCGTCCGGGGCTACCGCCACACCACCTGCATCTCGGTCAACGAGCAGGTCGTGCACGGCATCCCCGGCGAGCTGGTGCTGCAGCCCGGTGACATCGTCTCCGTGGACTGCGGCGCGCAGTACCAGGGCTGGAACGGCGACAGCGCCCGCACGTTCGTCGTGCCGGATCCGGACCGGCCTGAGGTCGTGGCGCGCCGCGAGGAGCTGTCCCAGGTCACCGAGGGCTCCATGTGGGCCGGCATCGCAGCGCTCGCGACCGCTGAGCACATCAACGACGTGAGCACCGCCATCGAGGACCACATCCTCGCGCAGGGCGATTCCGCCGTGTCCGGCAGACCCTACGGCATCCTTCGGGAGTACGTCGGCCACGGCATCGGACGGAAGATGCACGAGGCGCCGAGCGTCTTCAACTATCAGGTTCCGGATGCCGGCCCCGAGGTGCGCTCCGGGCTGGTCATCGCCATCGAGCCGATGGTCACCGCCGGGGGAGAGGCCACCTTCGTCGAAGACGACGACTGGACCGTGACGACCGTCGACGGCACCGACGGCGCGCACTGGGAGCACAGCATCGCCGTGCACGCCGACGGCATCTGGGTCCTGACCGCAGCCGACGGCGGCGCCGCGGGTCTCGCACCCTTCGGCGTGGTGCCCGTCCCCATCCCGTAGTCCGCCTCCGCGTTCTCAGCGCCGGTCAGCGCACAGGCGGGGCATAGTCTCGGCACTGCACAATAGGTTGTCAACCGTCGTAGGAGGAATGGACTGTCATGGCCCAGGCTCAGAGCAAGCCCAACTGGTTCGTCATCGGCATCTCCGCCGCTGTCGTCGTCGTGCTGATCGCACTCGGCGTGGTCGTGGTGTGGATGAACAACCGGGCGACCGACGGCGGGCC
>NZ_JBASAK010000006.1:0-78653 GCF_049650565.1 Microbacterium sp. | reverse complement strand
GCACGCCCGCCGCCCCGGTGGCCGCGGCCAGGGTGCCCAGCAGCGCCGGCAGCGCGGTCTGGCCGAGCCGGTTCGACGCCAGCCGCAGCGACATCGCGATCCCGCGCATGCCGGTCGGGGCGATCAGCGATATCCACGACATGGTGATCGGCTGACACACCCCGATCGCGAACCCGTACCCACAGGTCAGCACCACCAGCGCCCAGGCGGGCAGCCCGAAGAAGAACGCCCCCAGCGTCAGCGCCGAGACCAGGATGCTGCCCACCAGCAGCCACCGCCGGCCGAGCCATCGCGCCAGCGGGCCCAGGAACAGCCGCGAGATCATCGAGAACCCGGACCGCGCCACCAGCATCAGGCTGATCACGGCCGCGGGGATGCCGCGTTCCTGCCCCAGCAGCGGGGCGTAGGCGACGAAGATGTCCACCGTCGCCAGCACCAGGCTCCCGGCGACCAGCGCGTTCGGCAGACCGCGCGTGGCCAGCACAGCGCCCGCCGCCTGCAGCATCCCGACCCTGCCCTGCGCGATCTCGCGGGCCGGACCCCGGATGATCAATGAGACCCCCAGCATCAGCACCGCGCATCCCAGCCCGACCGTGAACACCAGCCGGATCGGCGGCGTGTGCGCCGTGCCGCCCGGCAGCATCAGCATGAGGGGTCCGACGGTCTGACCGAGCGCCACCGCGAACCCGTAGATGCCGAAGATGCTGTCCGAGCGCCCGGCCGGCGAGATCGCGCCGACGAACGACTGCTGCGCCAGCACCGTCATCATCTGACCGCATCCCAGCAGCACGGACGCCGCGATCAGCATCCCCAGCGACCGCGCGCCCAGCACGGCCACCAGCGTGGCGGCCACGGTGATGACCGACGCGATGATCATGCCCGCGCGTTCGCCGATCACATCGGTCATGCGTCCCGCGGGCATCGCCAGCACCAGTGCCGGCAGCGCGTAGAACGCGGTCAGCAGTCCCAGCAGGGTCGGCGAGGCGCCGACGTCCAGCGCCGCGTACGAGAGGGAGGGGCGGATGCCGAAGACGACGATCTGGATCAGCGCGGCGTGCACGAGCAGCAGGAGCATCCCCCGCCTGCCGCCGCTCACCGCCGGGCGTCTCGTCTTCGGCATCCGCCGGTCATGGTCACACCGTGGCCTTCATCAGGTCGAGCACCTCGGTGGCGGGTCCGGATTCGCCGGGGAACACGTGCGCGTCGCCGGCGTCGAACACCAGACGGACGGGGCCGCTCAGGCCGCCGTCGGGCGAGATCACCTGCACGCCCAGGTCGCCCAGCTTCAGGATGTACTCGTGGTGCGAGCCGACGTACGCGCTGGCCGACACCTCGGTGTCCAGCACGTTCAGGCCGCGGCTGCCCGGGGCCTCGGCGACGATCCGCAGCTTCTCGGGGCGGATCGCGATGGTCGCCGGAGATCCTGCCGACCAGTGCTGGTCGGTGGCCACGTGCACGGTCTCGCCGGTGGCGTTCAGGCGCACCTCGACCTCGTCGCCCAGCATCCGCTCCACTGTGCCGATCAGGAAGTTGCAGCTGCCGACGAACCCGGCCACCTCGGCGCTGGCCGGGTGCTCGTAAATGTCCTTCGGGGTGCCGATCTGCGCCATCACGCCGTTGAACATCACGGCGATGCGGTCGCTGAGCGTGAGCGCCTCGTCCTGGTCGTGCGTGACGTACAGGGTCGTGATGCCCAGGTCGGACTGCAGGCGCTTGAGCCAGGCGCGGGCCTGTTCGCGCAGCTTGGCGTCGAGGTTGGACAGCGGCTCGTCCAGCAGCAGCACGCTGGGCGAGTACACCAGGGCACGGGCCAGCGCCACGCGCTGCTGCTGACCGCCGGAGAGCTGGTGCGGATAGCGGTCGGCGAGGTGCGCGAGGCCCACCCGCTCGAGCGCGTCCTGGATGCGGGCGGCGGTCTCGGCCTTGCCCGCACGGCGGATGTTCAGCGGGAACGCGAGGTTGCGGCGGATGGTCATGTGCGGCCAGAGCGCGTAGGACTGGAACACCATGCCGAGGTTGCGCTCCTCGGTGGGCACGTAGACCTTGTTGGCGCGGTCCACCAGCATCCGATCGCCGATCGAGATCGAGCCCTCGGTGGGATCCTCGAGTCCGGCGATGCTGTTGAGGGTGGTCGACTTGCCGCAGCCGGAGGGGCCGAGCAGGGTGAAGAACTCGCCGTCCTTCACCTCGAAGTCGATGTCGTTCAGGACTTTCACGTCTCCGAACGTCTTGGCCATGTGCGAGACGCGGATCTCAGGCATCAGTCTTCTCTTTCATCAGGAGGTTCGCCAGGCCGACGACGACGGCGGTGATGGCGATCTGTATGGTGGCGAGCGCGGCGACCGAACCGCTGTTGCCCTGAACCCAGAGCTCGAGCATGGTCGTGCCGATCACGTTGGTGCTGGCCGACGACAGGAACAGCGCGGCCGAGTACTCCTTGAGCATGGTGACGAAGACCAGCAGCATGGCGCCCGCGAAGGCGGGGACCAGGAGCTTGCGCAGGATGCGGATGAACACGCCCACCCAGTCGGCGCCGACCACGCGGCCGGCGTTGTCGAGTTCGCCGGCGATCTGCATGAGCGCCGGGGAGATCGACCCGAAGGCCGTGGGCAGCGCTCTCAGGCCGAACGCGATGATGATCGCGAACAGGGTGCCCTGGATGAGGTTGCCCCCGGGCAGGATCGCGAAGGCCCAGAAGAATCCGATGCCGACGATGATGCCGGGGATGGCCTGCGGGGCCAGGGACAGGTACTCGACGACCTTCGCGAAGCGGAACGAGGATCTCTTGGCGACCACGACGGCGATCAGTGCCAGCGCGCTGACCAGGACCGCTCCGATCAGGGCGACGATCACGCTGTTCCAGATCGACTGGATGTACGACTGGTACGTGAAAACGGTCTGGTAGTTGGTGAGCGTGAGCGTCTTGAACGGGCTCTGCAGCGGGGTGAAGATCAGCGTGAACGAACGCAGCACGAGCGCGAGGATCGGCAGGGCCGCGCCGAACACGACGTAGATGACGATCAGGACGGTGGCCACCCACTTCAGCCAGCCGAGGTCGAGCCGACGAGGCCGGGTGGCCTTGCCGCGCACGGAGACGAACCGCTGCGCATCCTTGAGCACCTTGGCCTGCAGGGCGACCGTGCCGATGGTGACGACCAGGATGATCGTGGAGGCCGAGGCCAGCACCCCGTAGTCGGGGCGGATGGACTGCAGCCCGTGCGTGTACAGGAAGGTGGAGAACACCTCGATGCGCACCGGGGTGCCGTACAGCAGGGGCACGCTGAGGGTCTCGATCGACATCGAGAAGATCAGCACGGACGCGTAGACGATCGGCGGTCGCAGCAGCGGCACGATCACCTGGAACACGATGCGCAGAGGGCCGGAGCCGCACACCTGCGCGGCGCTCTCCAGCGAAGCATCCGATTTGCGCAGCGCGTTGGCGCAGAAGACGTAGGCGATCGGGGCGAGGCCGACGGCCTCGGTCAGCGCCATGCCGGGGATGGAGTACAGGTCCCACGGCACGAAGCCGATCCAGCGCTGCACCTCCACGCTGACGAACCCGGCGGGCCCGTAGAGGGTGATCCAGCCGAAACCCAGCAGCAGCGACGAGATGAAGAACGGCCACTGCATGGATGCCGCCAGCAGGCGCCCGAAGGGGAGCTTCGTGCGGACCACCAGGATCGCCATCGGGATGGCGAACACCAGGGTCAGGAAGGTGGTCAGCACCGCGAAGATCGCCGTGTTGAGGATCACCTGGCCGAAGCCGTCCTCGGCGAACAGCTTCACATAGGAGTCGAGCGTGAACGCGCCGGTCGAGTCGTACAGAGGCTTGCTGCGTACCGACTGATACAGGATCGGGGCGATCGGGGCGACGACGAACAGCGCGACGATGACGAGCACCACCCACTGCACGAACCGATCCCGCCCGACGCCGAAGACCCGCGGGTACTTCGGCGCCGGGAGGGCGGTCGTCGCCCGATCCGTCGCGTCCTGTTCAGGAGCGAGGGTCTGGGTTGACATGAGTCACTTCCGTTTCGGGATGCTGCTGCTCGGATCCCGGAGGATCACTTGCCGAGCAGGCCGTTCCACTTGTCGACGAACGCCTTGACGTCGGCGTCGCTGGTGACGGTGTACGGAACGCGGATGATGTTCTTCTCGCCGACCTGGTCGACGATCTCCTTGTAGGTGTGGCGGCCTTCGACCTGCTTGACGCTGTCGCGGTAGGCGGTCAGACCGCCCTCGGCGACGGCGTTCTGACCCTCCTCGGAGAGCACGAAGTCGATGAACAGCTTCGCGGTCGCTGCGTGCGGGGCCTTCGGCGTGATGCCGATGCCGCGGCCGAGCACCACGGTGCCGTCCTTCGGGTAGACGAAGGTGAAGATGCCCTGCGCCTTCTGCTCCTGCGGGAACGCGACCGCGCTCGAGATGAAGAAGCCGGCGAGGTACTCGCCCGAGGTGATCTTGTCGATCTGCGTGCCCGAGGATGTCTCGGGGCGGGCGGAGGGGAGCACCGAGCTCAGCGCATCCCAGGAGTCGCTGCCGTCGTCGGCGTAGGCCTTCGAGACCGAGAAGCCCCACGAACCGCTCACGTCGCGGGAAGTGATCTTGCCCTTGAACTTGGCCGGGTCCTTGGCGATGATCGTGGCGAGGTCGGCGATGCTCTTCGGCGCCCCGCCGAGCAGCTGCTCGTTGTAGGCGAGGCCCACCGGGTCCATCGACAGTGCGTACACGCCCTTCATCACCTGGGCGTAGTCGGGCAGCTTCGCAAGCTCGGGCGAGGTGTAGTCCAGCACGCGATCGGGTTCGGAGTTGTAGGTCGCCCAGGCCTGCACGGCGTTGGTCGACAGGATGTCCGCCGACGCGCTGCCGGTGGCGGTCTCGCTGAGCTGCTTCTGGAAGACCTCGTCACTGTCGAGGTTGTTCGCGGAGATGTTCTTCACGAAGGGGTACTTCTTCTGGAAGTCGCGGAAGATCGGAGCCCAGTTCTCCTGATCCGCGTTGGAGTAGATCGTGAGGCTGCCGCCCTCCTTCTTCGCGGCGTCGACGATCTTGCCGTAGTCGGCGGGATAGTAGCTGGGCCACGCGTTCTGCGTGATCTTGTTCACCGGCGCCTTGGGAGCGTCGGATCCGGCACAGGCCGTGAGCGAGACGGCGACGCCCGTGACGGAGACCACGGCCAGTGCCACGGTGGCGAGGCGGCGGATGCTGCTCTTCATAGGTTCACTCCTTTGTGATGGCGAGTCGGGATGGTGCTCCCGAGACGCGGATCAGACTAAGGTCGCGAGCCAGGCCGCCGAAGGTTGTCCGGATTAGTGCAGGTTGTGTGCGTTCTGCTCAGGGCGCGCGTGCGGAGCGGCGGCGGGGTTTCCATATTCTCGTGGTTGGAAACTCCACATTCTCGTGGTTGGAAGCTCCACATTTTCATGGTTGCGAGTATCATCAAGACATGGAGTATCAGCCGCGCGTCGTAGACGAGAGCCTCCGTGATCTGCTGAGGATCGCCGGAGCAGTGCTCGTTGAGGGCGTACGCGCCTGTGGGAAGACCGAGACCGGCGAGCATCTGAGTAGAAGCTCCGTGCGCCTTGACGTCGATGACGCGGCCCGTGAACTGGCCGATCTCGCCCCGGCACGACTGCTCGACGGCGCAGCACCGCGACTCATCGACGAATGGCAGCTCGCGCCCCAGCTGTGGAACCACGTGCGCCGAGCCGTCGATCAGCGCCGTGAACCAGGACAGTTCATCCTCGCAGGATCGGCGATACCGGCAGACGACGTCACCCGGCACTCCGGCGCCGGACGCATCCTTCGACTGCGTATGCGCCCGATGACACTCATGGAAGCCGGCCGATCGACGAATGAGGTGTCCCTGCAGGAGATCCTCGACGGCATGGATGCTGTGGATGGCGCATCCGCGCTCTCAATCGAGGAGATCGCGACGGCTCTCTGCATCGGCGGGTGGCCCGGCATGCAGAATCTGTCCGCCAAAGACGCACAGCGGCTTCTGCGGTCTTACCTCGACGATGTCGCGCGCGCGGATCTCCCCGATGTCGACGACACGAGGCGGGACCCTGCACGAGTGCGCCGGTTGATCTCCGCGTATGCACGACACGTCGCAACGCCCGCGACGCTGGCGACGATCGTCCGTGACACCGGCACAGACGAAGCCGACGTGCTGTATCCGACAACGGCACGCGCTTACATCGATGCTCTCGAGCGCACGATGACCATCGAGGAGCAGCCGAGTTGGGGCCCGCACCTCCGCTCACGCGATACGGTGCGCGGCGCCGGCATCCGTCACTTCGTCGATCCCTCGCTGGCCGTGGCCGCGATGAACGGCAGCGTCGACCGACTGCTCGGCGATCCGAACACGTTCGGGCTGCTGTTCGAGTCGATGGTCGTGCGCGACCTCCGCGTATTCGCACAGGCGCTGGATGGCGAGGTCCGCCACTACCGCGACAGCGCCGGCACCGAAGCGGATGCCATCATCCAGCTGCGCGACGGCCGGTGGATCGCCATCGAGATCAAGCTCGGCCAGAGCCGCGTCGAAGAGGCGGCCACCTCACTGAAGAAGCTGGTGCAGAAGATCGATACCTCTCGAGTGGGCGAGCCCACCGCACTTGTCGTGATCACTGGCGGGCAGTACGCCTACACGCGCCGGGACGGCGTGCACGTCGTCCCCGCGGGGTGTCTGGGGGCGTGATTCGCTGAGAGCAGTCCGTCCACGCGTGGATACCCAAACGCAGCAGCCGAGACCTCAGCCCTTAGGCGAGTCCAGCGTGATTACCATGTCGCTTCCACGCTTGGGATGGTACGACCATTCGATTGTGATCCCGTCCCAAGGATGCCGATGACAAGACCGATTGCGCCGGCCCCGAGCGTCGGGATCAGCCAGGGCACAGTCGCACTGACGGGTCTGTTGGTGCTGTTATCAGCCATGAAATCCTTCTTTCCGGTAGTCACAAGACTCAGACGTTCTAACTTGCCGCGCACGCACGCGAAACACGCGTGCGTGCGTGACGAGCCGGACGACGCGGGGCGAACGCCGTGCACCGATCGGACCTTAGGTCCCCCGACCTGTGGTCCGACCGTCGACCGATGATACTGCTGGGTGCCGACACTCACGCGACAGCAAGGTTCACCCCTCAGCAGCCTGCGTTCGTCTCGCTGCGCTCGCCCCGAGACCAGTGTGAGGACCCACAACGACCGGGCTCATCGGCCGCCCCGGTAGACTGATCCCGCCCCGCCTTCCGCTGCTTCAGGAGCCCGCGTGTCTGCCGCATCCTCTTCCTCTGTAAACCAGCACGTCCCCGACTCCGTCGAGAACGCCATCGCGACTCCCGAGAAGGAGCAGCCGTATGCGGCGCTCGGCCTCAAGGACGACGAGTACGCCCGCATCCGCGAGATCCTGGGCCGCAGGCCCACGAGCGGCGAGTTGGCGATGTACTCCGTGATGTGGTCGGAGCACTGCTCGTACAAGTCCTCCAAGAACTACCTCAAGAGGTTCGGGCAGAAGGTCTCCGACGAGATGCGTGAGCGCCTCATGGTCGGCATGGGCCAGAACGCCGGCGTCGTCGACGTGGGCGAGGGCTGGGCCGTCACGTTCAAGGCCGAGTCGCACAACCACCCGTCCTTCATCGAGCCGTTCCAGGGCGCCGCGACCGGCATCGGCGGCATCGTGCGAGACATCATCTCGATGGGCGCCCGCCCGGTCGCCGTCATGGACGCGCTGCGGTTCGGCGCCATCGACCACCCCGACACCCCGCGCGTGGTGCACGGCGTCACGGCCGGCATCAGCTTCTACGGCAACTGCCTGGGCCTGCCCAACATCGGCGGCGAGACGGTGTTCGACGCCGTCTACCAGGCCAACCCGCTCGTCAACGCCCTCGCCGTGGGCGTGCTCCGCCACGAGGACCTCAAGCTCGCCAACGCGACCGGCGTCGGCAACCTCGTCGTGCTCTTCGGCGCCCGCACGGGAGGCGACGGCATCGGCGGAGCCTCGATCCTGGCATCCGACACCTTCGCCGACGGCGGCCCCACGAAGCGCCCCGCCGTGCAGGTGGGCGACCCGTTCGCCGAGAAGGTTCTCATCGAGTGCTGCCTGGAGCTGTACAAGGGCGAGCTGGTCGAGGCCATCCAGGACCTCGGCGCCGCCGGCATCTCCTGCGCCACCAGCGAGCTGGCCGCCAACGGCAACTCCGGCATGCGCGTCTCGCTCGACTCCGTGCTGCTGCGCGACCCCACCCTCACCGCCGAGGAGATCCTGATGAGCGAGTCTCAGGAGCGGATGATGGCCATCGTCGCTCCCGAGAAGCTCGACGCGTTCATGGCCGTGGTGCACAAGTGGGAGGTCGAGACCAGCGTTCTCGGCGAGGTCACCGGCGACGGCCGCCTGGTCATCGATTGGCAGGGTGAGCGCATCGTCGACGTGGACCCGTCGACCGTCGCCGTCGACGGCCCGGTCTACGACCGTCCGGTCGCCTACCCGACCTGGATCGACGCATTGCAGGCGGATGCCGCGGAGAACCTCCCCCGTTCGAACGACCCGGACGTTCTCCGCGAGCAGTTCCTGAAGATCCTCGGCTCGCCGAACCTCGCCGACCCGAGCTGGATCACCAACCAGTACGACTACTACGTGGGCGGCAACACGGCTCTGGCCTTCCCTGACGACGCCGGCATGATCCGCGTCGACGAGGAGTCCGGTCTGGGCTTCGCCATCGCCACCGACGCCAACGGCCGCTACTGCCAGCTCGACCCGTACGCGGGCGCGCAGCTGGCCCTGGCCGAGGCGTACCGCAACGTCGCCGTCACCGGCGCCGTTCCGACCGCCATCACCGACTGCCTCAACTTCGGCTCGCCCGAGAACCCCGAGGTCATGTGGCAGTTCGGGCAGACGGTCGACGCCCTCGCCGACGGATGCTTCGAGCTGGGCACCCCGGTCACCGGCGGCAACGTCTCGTTCTACAACCAGACCGGCGACACCCCCATCCACCCCACCCCGCTGGTGGGCGTGATGGGAATCATCGAGGACGTCTCGCGCCGCATCCCGTCGGGATGGCAGGATGCCGGTCAGAACATCTACCTGCTCGGCACCACCCGCACCGAGCTGTCGGGCTCGGCATGGGCCGATGTGATCCACGACCACCTCGGCGGGCGCCCGCCCGTGGTCGACCTCGCCGGCGAGCGCAGTCTGGCGGGCCTGCTGTCCGCCGCCCGCGACGAGTGGCTGATCTCCTCCGCCCACGACCTGTCCGAGGGAGGCCTCGCGCAGGCCCTCGCCGACGGCGTGATGCGGTTCGGCATGGGCGCGCGGGTCTGGCTCACCGAGCTCATGGAGCGCGACGGGGTGGATGCAGCATCCGCTCTGTTCTCCGAGTCGGCGGGCCGCGTGATCGTGACCGTCCCCCGCGACGACGACGTGAAGTTCCGCGGCCTGTGTGAGGGCCGCGGCTACCCGGTGCTGCGCATCGGCGTGACCGACTCCGAGCCGGCGCTCGAGGTGCAGGACGTGTTCACCCTCAGCGCCGCCGAGCTGCGCGAGACGTCGCGCGCCACGCTCCCCGCGGTGTTCGGCCCGACCGTCTCCGAGCCGGTGGCGTGACCGGCACGATGAACCGCAGCGACGAGGACTACAGCGACTTCGAGCGCCGCAACCGCCGCCTGCGCACGATCGCATGGGTGACCATCATCGCCCTGATCGTGGGCGGCGGCGGCGCGACCCTGTTCACCCTGGTCGCGGGCGGCTGATCATGGCTCCGCGCCGCAGGCGCCCGTACCTCACCACGGCCATCGTGCTGTGGGTGATCGCGGTGGTGCTGCTCCTGCCCGCGCTCAGTGCGCTGACGGCGGGCACGGCGAGTGCTCGTGGCTTCGCGCCTGTCGGCATCTCGACCGGTGTGCTCGTGGCGATCGCCGGCACGCTGCTGTTCTTCGCCGGCCCGAAGAGGCGCGATGAGGACGACCCGAACCCGCCTGTCGACGACGCGGACTAGTCCCAGGGCGTGACGAGTCCCATTCATGCGAGTGCGCCGCCACCGCCACACGCGCCAGAGGCGGGTGCCTGCACGTCCTCGATGTGGCCACGATCATTCTGCCTTTCCGGGGCGAGCGGCTCATGGTGATGTCAGCGGTACCCGCCCACCAAGGATCAGACAGTCTGGGCGTGGTTGCGCCGCTGACTCTCGTTAAGGTGTTTCGCCGCGTCCGCGGCACCTCGAGGCTGGATCGTCGACTGCATTCCCGCGCATGGCGAAGGGGCCGGGCCTCAGCATCCGCCATGGCCCGACCCCGTGGATCACGGTCCGATCAACTGACTGCCCACTCAGAGCCGGTCAGCTGGAGAGATCCGAGGCGGCGATCAGCTCGTTGAACGCCTTCATAGTGCCGTCGAGGTTCACGTCACCGGTCAGGTACTGCTGCAGGATCTGCTTGCCGCGGTCCTGGATCTTGGTGAGATCCTTGTACATCGGCGCGGGAACCGACTTCTGCACAAAGGTGTACATGTCATCCTTCCACTCCGCGTCGATCTGGTCGAAGTAGCTCGACAGCACAGGCAGCTTGCCCCACTGTTCGGCGGCCTGCACCTGCAGATCCGACATCATCGCGGTCTTGATGAAGTCATAGGCGAGGTCCTTGTTCTTCGACGCACTCGGCACGAGCACGCCAGCGCTGAAGCCGAAAGAACCGTTCTCCAGCGATCCGGGCATCGCCAGCACCGCGACGTTCTCCATGCCAAGCGACTGCCCAGCCTCCGGCACGCGCGAGGCGGTCTCCAGCAGCATCCCGAGGTTTCCAGCGTTGAAGTTGCTACGCCCGGCATCCTTGTTCGTGAACGTGTCGATGGAGAACACTCCCTCCTGCACTCCCTTTAGCCAGATCGGCAGGACCTTTCGCATCTCGGGCGTGTCGAAAGTGAGCGTCTTGCCATCCTTCTCATACAGATCCCCGCGCAGCGCCTGCTCCACCGAGAACAGCGTAGGCACGGCGTTCGGTCCCCACTGGATGGTCATCCCAGGGGTACCGGTCGCGTCAGTGATCTTCTTGGCAGCGGCATACACGTCGCCCCAGGTATCGAAGGTCGGCACCTCGCCATCGGCGCCGAGCAGGCCGGCCTTGTCGAGGATCAGCTTGTTCGCGCTGATGTTGTAGACCTCGAGGCCGAAGGGGACCGCAAACTGGTTTCCGTTCAGGCCGGTGTAGTCCAGCGACTCACCGACAAACTTCGACGGGTCGAGGTCACCGGTGAGCAGCTCCGTCTCGTTGAAGTCGACGATGAGCTTCTGCTCGACGAACTGCACTGCGGTGGATGCGCCGTCGACGACGACGATGTCCTGATCAGACTTCCCCTGGCTCCACTCCAGGGCGAACGTCGAGAGGGCCTGGTTGTCGGCGTATTCAACGAGGTTGACTGTGACGCCGTCGTGGTCCTTCGCGTACTGCGCGGCCATGTCCTTGAGCGCAAGCTTGTCGCCCATCCACGCTTGGATGGCGATGTTGAGGGTTCCCGACTCCGCACCGGCGCCCCCTCCGGGCTCAGGGGTGGAGCCCGCCGGTGTTCCGCCGCACGCCGTGAGGGCGAGGATGGTGGCCGCTGTGACGGCGAGTGCGCCGAATCGTTTGACGGGTGTGAACATGTGACACTCCTCCTTGCTGGGTGATGTGATGCTGGCCGTGCGGGATGCGTCGCGGATCATGCTCGCGCGCTGTACGGGCCTCAGCCCTTGACGGCTCCCTGGGTGATGCCCTCGACGATCTTCCGTTGGAAGAGGGCGAAGATGATGATCGGCGGCAGAATGGCCAGAGTGATCACGGCAGCCAGCGTGCCGTACTCCCAGACCTCGCTCTTGAGCAGCGTGAGGCCGACGGACAGAGGCATGGCAGGCGGTGAGGTGGCCAGTGTCTTCGCCAGGGTGTACTCGCCCCAGATGCTGTAGGTCGTGATGACGGTGACGAGGATCATGCCGTTCTTGGTGAGAGGCAGCATGATCGACCACCAGCGCCGAAAGCGTCCCGCACCATCCATCTCAGCCGAGTCCTCGATCTCGACGGGAATGTCAGCGAAGTGCTTGTGCATGATGAGAATCGCGAACGGCAGGGTCACCGCGACGTTCGGCAGGATCAGGCCGAGCTGGGTGTTCAGGATGCCCGATCTGCTCTCCATGATGAACATCGGCACGAGCAGAATGGCAAGTGGGATGGTGAGCGTGGCGATGATGGCCGAGAAAAGCAACGCCGATCCTCGGAAGCGCAGCTTGGCGAAGCCGTATCCGGCCAACGAGCTGAGCACGACGACGAGTACGACCCCGACGACGGTGATCACGACGGTGTTCCAGAAATAGCCGCCGAATCCGCCAGAGGCGACCGTGGTGATGTAATTCTGCAGCGTCCACCGCTCGGGGAGGATCGACGGCGGCTCCTTGAAGATGTCCTCGGGCACCTTGAACGAGTTCAGGACGATGTACAGGATCGGCGAGAGAAACAGGATCGCTGCGATGACGAGCGCCGCGTGCGTGAATCCCGCCATCGCCTTCGCCCGCATCGACGTGCGGGGGCCCCGTGCGTGGTCAGACATCTCGCCGTGTCCTTCCCATGGAGATGACGTAGTTCACGCCGATGAGGATGAGGATGATCGCACCGAGGATGTACCCCATTGCCGACGCGTACCCCATGTCGAAGTAGTTGAAGGCTGTGATGTATATCTGCTGATAGAGCACGAGGGTGCTGGTGCCCGGCCCACCGTCGGTGAGGACCATCGGCTCGACGAACACCTTGAGCGCCTGCAGCAGCCCCCAGGTTCCGGTGATGACGAACGTCGGGCGCAGGCTCGGCAGGATCACGTGCTGGAAACGCTTCCAGCCGTCGGCCCCGTCTATCTCCGCGGATTCCAGGATCTCCTGAGGGATCGCCTGCAGGCCGGAGAGGAACAGGATGGTGAGGAATCCGATGGTGGCCCACAGCGCGAGGACGATGATTGCCGCCATCGCGGTCGTCCCGTCGCTGAGCCAGGCTCTGGTAGCGCCGTGCAGCCCGAGGATATCGCCGAGCACGTGATTGAGCAGCCCGTAGTTGGGCTGCAGGATCCACACGAAGACGAGCCCGGCGAGGGAGAGCGGCACGACGATCGGCATGAACACCGCGCTGCGGTAGAAGCCGCTGAAGCGCAGCCTGCGGAACAGCAGCATCGCAAGACTCAGCGAGATCACCATGACCAGCACGAAGTATCCGACTGCGAAGACGAAGGTGTTGCGCAGCGCGGTGAGAAACAGCGGATCTGAGAACGCCTGCCGGTAGTTGTCGAGGCCGATGAAGGCCGGTGCGGCATCCCGAACGAAGTTGTACTTCGTGAAGCTGAGCACGCCGGAGTACACCAGCGGATACAGCATGAAGACGAATACGAACAGTGCCGCGGGCAGCACGAACAGTACGCCGGTCATCGATCCCCGACGCCGGGCAGGTCTACGGCCGGAGGGCACGACAACGGATACCGTGTCGATCGGGGCGGGCCGGGGGCGGGCTGGACCCGTTCTCTCAGCCAGGTGGTTGTTCATCATCGAAGTCCAATCGCTGTGCTCGCCTCGTCGGGAGCTGATCCGATTGATGTCACTGTAATGTTCCTGCGACAAGAGTGCAAGCAATGCAACAAGTTGCAGTATGCTTACAAGGGTAAGGAATGCTCAGAGAAGCGGATAGGACCATCCGTTCACGTCGCTTAGCATCGGGTAAGCGGAGGATGCCGCACCCCGGCGGCGAGAAGAGGCAGGGGTATCAGCGTGAAGGTCACACTCTCCGACGTTGCACGTCACGTCGGCACGTCCACATCGACGGTTTCCCGCGCGATCTCGTCTCCCGAACGCGTGAACGCTGCGACACGGGAGCGGATCCTCGCAGCAGTGCGCGAGTTGGGCTATGTCGTTCCGGTCATCCCCCCTGCGGATGCCGCTGACGCGCACCCCATAGGGCTGATCGTCCCCGACATCGTGAACCCCTTCTTCCCTCCGATCATCAAGGCTGTACAGGCCAGGGCCAACACCAGGGGCCGCACCGTGCTCATCGCGGACACCGACGAGCATCCCCAGGATGAGATGCTACGAGCGGAGCAGCTGGCGTCCCGCGTCGACGGCCTCATCGTCGTCAGCCCTCGCACACCCCTGGAGCACATGGATCGGCTTGTGTCGCTGCGACCGACGGTTCTCGTCAACCGCAGCCACGGCGCGACGCCCAGCGTCGTGATCGATGACAGCAGCGGAATCGCCGAGGCCACGCAGCACCTCGCAGCGCTCGGTCACCGCACGATCTGCTACCTCAACGGGCCGAAGCGATCGTGGTCGAATGCGCAGCGCCAGCGCGCCGTCCGTGCGGCTGCCGAGGTCGCCGGGCTCGAGCTGCTGGAGTTCGGTCCTTTCGAACCGCAGATCCAGGCAGGCGCCAGGGCCGCCGACCTCGTCGTGGCGTCGCAGGCGACCGCCGTGATCGCCTATGACGACATGATCGCGCTGGGCCTCATGACGCGGCTGAACGAGCGCGGCGTCGCGATCGGAGAGGATCTCAGCGTGATCGGCATCGATGACAGCCTGTTCTCAGGAATGACGTACCCGACGCTGACCTCGATCCACGTTCCGGGCGCCGAGGCGGGAAGGACCGCCGTGGACATGCTGCTGGACGCACTCACCGCAGGGCGTGCGGCATCCGCCGAGGACGAGGTCGTTGCCGTCCTGGACACCAGGCTCGTGGTCCGCGGCTCGACCGAGCCTCCCGCCGACACGAGTCAGTGACGCTCTCCCACTGATGCACGATTTGCAAGATCTTGCTTTTCGTTGCATATTTCTTGCTAAGATATGCAGCATCAGCAGGCGACGGGTCCGACTCGTCGTGACCGTCATCACTGATGACGACGGTGGGAAGGAGCGCGATGAGCACCCGAAGTGCAGCAGCGATCCGGCAGGAGAGCCCACTGCCGGTGCAGGCCATCACCGCGCCGCAGATCGCGGCGGGCGAGGAGTTGCTCGAGGGACACGGAGTCATCCTCGACGGAGACCGCATCCGTGCTGTCGTCCCGGTGAGGGCTCTGCCGGACGGCATCCCCGTCACCATGCTCGACAGCGGCATCCTCGCCCCTGGTCTCGTCGACATCCACGTGCATGGAGCGGCGGGCGCGGGCTTCAACGCCGGTGACGTCTCTGAGTCGATCGTCGCCGCGCGCGCACTGCGCGCAGCGGGGGTCACCACCGCGCTCCCGACGCTCGCCAGCGCTGATATCGACGGAACGCTGAAGGCTCTCGATGCGCTCGCAGAGGTCACCGACACGCAGGGCGTTCCCCGCATGCCGGGTGCGCATCTCGAAGGCCCCTGTCTATCGCACGCACAGCGAGGCGCGCAGTCCCCCACCGACCTGATCGGCGCAGACGACGCTGCCGTGTCACGCATCCTCGAGCGTGCCGAACAGATCCGCGTGATGACCCTCGCACCCGAGCTGCCAGGCGCGATCGCTCTGATCGGACGGCTGGTCGATCTCGGAATCGTGGCCGGCGCTGGGCACAGCGATGGCACGATCGACGACCTCGTCAGGGCGCAGGATGCCGGACTCAGCCATGTGATCCACATCTACAGCGGTCAGTCCACCACCACGAGAAGAGGCCCGTGGCGCGTCCCGGGCATGCTGGAGGCGACGCTGGTGTCGCGCGGGCTCACTGTCGAGATGATCGCAGACGGACGCCACCTCCCGCCCGCACTCATGCAGCTCGCCTTCCGGATGCTGTCGGGCAGGCTCTGTCTGGTCTCCGATGCGACCGCGGGCGCCGGCCTGCCGGAGGGCGACATCTACCGGATGGGAAATGTCGAGTACATCGTCGAAGACGGCGTCGGTATGACCGCCGACCGCGGTTCGTTCGCTGGCAGCACCACACTGCTGCCCGACATGCTGCCCATCGCCGCGACAGCCCTCGGGCTCAGCGAGGCGGAGGCCATCGCCATGGTCACCTCGATCCCCGCGCGTGCTGCGCGCCTCGACGACGTCGGCCGCATCGCCGCGGGTGCACGCGCTGACTTCGTGCACCTCTCCGCCGATCTGCGCGTGCAGGCCGTCGCCGTCGGCGGCACGTGGGATGCGCGCAGCACAGTCCATTGACCCCGGCGCGGTCTTCTGACTCCCCGACGACTCTCAACCACACAACCCCAGGAAGGACCATCACATGGACACCCTGACCTACGGAGACCTCCGCGTCTCCGTCCACGACTCCAACGCTGAACTGGGCGTCGCAGGTGCTGCACTGTTCGCCGAGGCCGTGCGCGAAGAGCTCACAGAGCGCGAAGAGATCGCCGTGATACTTGCGACAGGCAACTCGCAGCTCAGCTTCGTGACGGCGCTGCGCGAGCGAAACGACATCGAATGGTCGCGGGTGAGCGTGCTGCACATGGATGAATACATCGGCATGTCCGAGATGCACTCAGCCAGCTTCCGGCTCTGGATGCAGCACAACATCGTCGAGCCCTTCAGCCCGAAAGCGTTCTACGGGGTGCGCGGCGACCACGAGCCCGTCCAGGAGGAGGTCGATCGTTACGCCGCGCTGCTCCGCGACCTCGAACCAGCCATCTGCGTGATGGGTATCGGCGAGAACGGACACCTCGCCTTCAACGATCCGCCGGCGGACTTCGAGACCGACGAGCTCGTCCACGTCATCGCGATGGACGAGGCTTCGCGGCGGCAGCAGGTCGGCGAAGGACACTTCCCAAGTCTCCATGAAGCGCCAACTCACGCGATCTCACTCACCATCCCCGCACTGCTCGCCCCCCGCCACGTGCTGGTGATGACCCCTGAAAAGCGCAAGGCCAGGGCTGTCGCCGGGGCGCTGCAGGGTGAGATCACGCCACAGCTCCCGGCATCCATCCTCCGCACCCAGCCGCAGGCGCGGCTGCTGCTCGACCGCGACTCGGCATCCGGGTTGCAGGCCCTCGTCCGATGACACTGGGGGACGGCGTCCTGCAGGCGGACGTCATTCAGGTCGGGCGGCGCAGCCGGCTGCTGGTGCGGGTGACAGATGCTGCCCAGCTCGCCCCCTTCCAGGGGCGGAGCTGGCGGCTGGGCGATGAGATCCTGCTGGAGGGGCCGACGGATGCCGCCAACGCCGCCGCTCTGCGGCACGCGATTCCGGCATTGCGCCCGCAGCCTGTGGGCCAGGGCGTCTCGGCGGGCACCGGTGATCGTCTCGGCACGGCGACCTGCGGGCACGTCAGGGCCTTCCGACATCACGGCGCGGGTGTGACCCCGGTGTTCGCGCAGCAGTCGTTCCGTGAGATGGACCGGCTCGGACGCAGCCCGCAGAACGTGCTCGACGACGCCACCTACGGCTGCGTCGCAGGCGGCTGGGACGGACCGGTCGGCGCGGATGCCGACCACATCCACGACATCTCCCGCCTCGGCGAGGCTGTAGCAGCCGGTTTCACCACGTTCACGCTCGACCCAGGGGATGCTGTGCGGGATGTGCAGTCGGACACCGGCACCGCACTCGCCGGAACCGACTGGACGACTCTGCAGACGGACCGCGATGAGACACTGCGCCGGTACTCCGGGGTTCCTGTCGATCTCGGGAGGTTCTCGCTGACACCAAGCGACGAGGATGTCATTCGCGCGATCGTGAAGTACGCGAACGCGGTCGCCCTCATCGTCCGGATGCACGACAGGCTCACTGAACTCGCCACGGCGCCCTACGAGGTGGAGATCGCGATCGATGAGACCGCACAGCCGACATCACTGTTCGAGCACCACTACTTCGCGGCAGAGGCTGCGCGTCTCGGGGTGCGCTGGGCGAGCATGGCTCCGCGCTACATCGACGGATTCGAGAAGGGCGTCGAGTACCGCGGCGACGTCGACGCTCTCGCCGAGAACGTCGCAGGTCACCGCGCTGTTGCGGTGCGCAACGGCGGATACAAGATCAGCATGCACTCCGGATCCGACAAGTTCTCGATCTACGAGCGCGTGATCGCCGCGGCGGACGGCCGCATCCACTTGAAGACCTCTGGCACCAGCTGGTTGTGCGCGGTCGAGGTGCTGGCACGGCGTGCACCGGGCCTGTTCCGCCGGGTGCACGAGGTGAGCAGCGCGGCGTACCGCGAGGCGCGGGCGAGCTATCAGGTGTCCGCCGCGGCAGACGATGACCACATCAGCGGCATCCCGGATGGCGACTTGGAATCTCTCGTGCACGCTGACGGAACGCGGCAGGTGCTGCACGTCGGCTATGGCGCCGTACTCACCGCATCCGGACACGACGGCCCGTTGGACGGATTGATTCGAGACGTGCTGAGCGACCACCGCGACGAGTACCTGCTCATCCTGGAGAACCACATCGGCAGGCACCTGCTGCCGTTCAGCACGGGAGGCGCCCGATGAGCACCGGAATCTTCGACCTCGCGGGGAAGAGAGCCGCCGTGCTCGGCGGCACCGGCGTGCTCGGCGGACAGTTCTGCCGCACGCTTGCGGGGGCGGGCGCTGAGGTCGTGGTGCTCGGCCGCAGCGCGGAGCGCGGCGAGGCGGTCGTGATGAGCATCCAGGACGCCGGCGGTTCGGCATCCTTCATCGCCGTCGACGCGACGGATCGCGCATCGGTGAGATCCGCCGCCGCGCGCATCGAGTCTGGCGGTCCGCTGCACACTCTCGTCGTCGCCGCAGGAGTGAACAGCACGACACCATTCCCGGAGATCACCGACGAGGAGTGGCAGTCGCTGCAGGACGTCAATCTCGGATCGGTGTTCCTGGCCTGCCAGTGCTTCGCACCGCTGATGGCGGGACTCGACGGCGGCGCATCGATCATCACCATCTCCTCGGCGTCTTCTGGGCCCCCGCTGAGCCGCGTGTTCGGCTACAGCGTCGCGAAGGCGGGGGTGAACAACCTCACGCAGTATCTCGCGCGCGAGCTCGCGCCTGAAGGCATCCGTGTGAATGCGCTGATCCCCGGCTTCTTCCCCGCAGAGCAGAACCGCGCAGTGCTGAGCCCGGAGCGCATCGCCAGCATCCTCGCGCACACACCCATGCGGCGTCTCGGAGACCCGAGGGACCTCGACGGCGCACTGCTGTGGCTTGCGGCATCACGAGCATCGTCCTTCGTCACAGGAGCGCTGATCCGCGTCGATGGCGGCTTCAGCGCGATGACCATCTGAACGCCGGCGCACGTCGGCGAGAGCGGAGAAGATATGACCATCGACAAGGCAGAGGTGATTGTCACCAGCCCTGATCGCAACTTCGTCACCCTGAAGATCACGACGGCCGGTGGTCTGACCGGCATCGGCGACGCCACGCTGAATGGCCGGGAACTGGCAGTCGTTTCGTATCTCTCAGACCATGTCGCGCCACTACTGATCGGCGCTGACGAGGACCGCATCGAGGACACCTGGCAGTTTCTGTATCGCAGCGCGTACTGGCGGCGCGGACCGGTGACGATGGCTGCCATCGCAGCCGTAGACATGGCGCTGTGGGATATCAAGGGCAAGAAGGCGGGGATGCCGGTCTACCAGTTGCTCGGCGGCGCGAGCCGCACCGGGCTGCTCGCCTACGGGCATGCATCGGGGAAGGAGCTCCCTGAGCTCTTCGACTCGGTACGCGCGCACCTGGAGCAGGGATACCGCGCCATCCGGATTCAGACCGGGGTTCCAGGGCTGAAGGCCATCTACGGCATCGCCTCGCAGGGAGCCGACCAGGGCGAGCCGGGGGTCCGCTATGACCACGAGCCGGCTCGCCGCGGCGCGCATCCCGTGCAGGAGGACTGGGACACCCGCGCCTATCTGCGTCACCTTCCGGGTGTGTTCGAGCAGGTGCGCAACGAGTTCGGCGCCGAACTGCCGCTGCTCCATGACGGTCATCACAGGATGACCCCCATCCAGGCTGCGAAGCTCGGGAAGGAGCTGGAGCCCTACGACCTGTTCTGGTTGGAGGACTGCACGCCCGCCGAGAACCAGGAAGCGCTGCGGCTGGTGCGGAGCCACACCACGACGCCTCTGGCCATTGGCGAGATCTTCAACACGATCTGGGACTTCAAGGACATCATCCGCGAGCAGCTCATTGACTACGTGCGCGGGGCCGTGACACACATGGGCGGAATCAGCCCCCTGCGCAAGACGCTCGAGTACGCCGCGATGTACCAGATCAAGTCAGGAATGCACGGCCCGACCGATGTCTCACCGGTGGGCATGGCCGCGGCTATGCATCTCGGCCTGTCCATCCACAACTTCGGGATTCAGGAGTATATGCAGCATGGAGGTCGCACCAACCAGGTCTTCGAGCAGTCGTTCACCTGGCAGAACGGCCTGCTTCATCCCGGCGAGGCGCCCGGCCTCGGAATCGAGTTGAATGTCGACGAAGCGGGCAAGTACCCCTATGAGCAGGCGTACCTGCCGTACAACAGGCTTGCTGATGGCACGGTTCATGACTGGTGAGCAGCGACGCGCCTGACCGGCAGACACGACAAGGGCCGGGCATCCAATGGATGTCCGGCCCTCTGCATGGGATCAGCCCACGTCGGACTTGCGTCCGCCGGCCTCCAGCGAGTCACCGGCGGGCAGCTCCTTGTGTCCGCCGAACTGCAGGCGCATGGCGGAGAGCACCTGGTTGGCGAAGTGGTCCTCGTCGCGCGACGCGAAGCGCTCGAACAGCGAGGCGGCCAGCACAGGCACGGGAACGCCCACGTCGACGGCCGCCTTGACGGTCCAGCGGCCCTCGCCCGAGTCGGACACCCGACCGGCGAGTCCGTCGAGCGTGGGGTTCTCGTTGAGCGCGGCGGCGGTCAGATCCAGCAACCACGAGGAGATGACGGATCCGCGGCGCCACACCTCGGCGACCTTGGCGGTGTCGATGGGGAACTGGTAGTACTCCGGCTCCTCCAGCGGCGCGATCTCGGCGGAGTGCTCGGCCTCGCGCACGCCGGCGTCGGCGTTGTCGAGGATGTTCAGGCCCTCGGCGAGCGCGGCCATGATGCCGTACTCGATGCCGTTGTGCACCATCTTCACGAAGTGCCCGGAGCCCGACGGGCCGCAGTGCAGGTAGCCCTGCTCCTCAGGAGCAAGGTCGCCGGTGCGGCCGGGCGTGCGCTCGATCTCTCCGACACCCGGCGCGATGGTCTTCAGGATGGGCTCGATGTGCGAGACCGCGGCATCCGACCCGCCGACCATCAGGCAGTAGCCGCGCTCCAGGCCGAACACGCCACCACTGGTGCCGGCATCGACGTACTCGAGGCCCTTCTCGCGCAGCGCCTTGGCGCGGCGGACGTCGTCGCGGTAGTTGGAGTTGCCGCCGTCGATGATGATGTCACCGGGCTCGAGCACCTCGGTGAGCTGGTCGACGACCTTCCCGGTCAGCGAGGCGGGGACCATCATCCACACCACGCGCGGGGTCTGCAGCTTGGCTGCGAAGTCCGCAAGATCGGATGCGCCGGTGGCGCCCTCCGCCTCGATGGCTGCCACGGACTCCTGGTTCACGTCGTAGCCGACGCACTCGTGCCCGTCGCGCATCAGGCGGCGCACGATGTTGGCGCCCATTCGTCCGAGTCCGATCATTCCCAGCTGCATTCGCATCTCCTCGCGTCGTTCCAGCTCTTCCATCATCCTCCCTGATCAGCATGTTCAGGGCAGGACGCGGTCGACCCCATTCCGCCCCGAGTGGCCCGCCGGGGTCTATGGTGAGGCGATGATCAGTCGCGAGAAGCTCGAGCAGGGCAGAGCGGATGCCGCCGCGCGAGCCGCATCCGCGGCATCCGTCCTGGCCGGGCTCGTGAACGACAGGCGGGACTCGAACGACGACGACGAGCACGATCCCGAGGGCGTGACGCTCTCGTCGGAGTGGGACCGGCTCACGGCCCTGTCGGATGCCGCTGACGAGGACGTGCAGCGGTTCGACGACGCCATCGCACGATGGGACGCCGGAACCTACGGCGTGTGCGCGTCGTGCGGGAAGAAGATCCCCGCCGCCCGGCTGACGGCACGCCCGTTCGCCGAGCTGTGCGTGCCGTGCGCCGAGAAGGCGGGCCTCTGAGGGTTCAGAGCCGGCCGATGCGGGATGCCAGGATTGAGGCATGAGCGCCGATCTGCCCCGCCTGCACGACCTTCTCGACTCCGGCTCCCCTGTGAACTGGGTGTGCACGGGCGACTCGATCACGCACGGGCTCAGCCACACGCTCGGCGCCCGCAACTACGTAGACCACCTGCATGAGCTGATCCGCGGCGACCTGGAGCGCGTGCAGGACGTAGTGATCAACACGGCCATCAGCGGCTGGCGCATCGTGCAGCTGCTGCAGGACTTCGACCGGCGGGTGGCCGACTGGCACCCGCACGTGGTCACCCTCATGATCGGAACCAACGACTGCTCCACCGGCGGCGCGTTCCCGATCATCGAGCCTGCCGAGTTCGCGGCATCCGTCACCGAATTCGTCGCCTGCGTGCGCAGGCTGGGTGCCATCCCCGTGCTGCAGACGCAGCCGTCGGTGGATGCTCTGAACGCGCCGGAGCGCGCCCGCATCGCGGACTTCGCGCAGGCCGTGCGCGACGTCGCCACCTCGGGAGACGCGATCCTCGTCGATCAGTCCGCACGGTTCAGTGCTGTCGGCGCGGGGCGCCAGGGCGGCATCCCGTGGGGGCTGATGAACGACCCGTTCCATCCCAACGCCGCAGGCCACGCGCTGCTGGCGCTGGGGATCGCCGAAGCACTGGAGCTGACCGCAGGACCTGAGCGCGACCGCGTGCTGCCTCTCCTGCGCGGGCTGGTTCAGGCCGCCCGCTGACCCGCGCGACTCCCGACACAGAACGGGGGCCGACACGCCAGATGTCGGCCCGATTCGCGGCATCCGGCCGACATGTGGCGTGTCGGCCCCCAAAGTGCAACCGCCCCGGCGCGGCCAACCGGGTCAGCGAACCGGGTCAGCCCTCCCGCGAGCTCCTCCGCAGCAGCGCCGCGCTGATCAGGCCGAGCGCCAGGAACGCCACCGCCACCAGCAGCGCCCAGCGCGTGGCATCCGCGAATCCCGCCGACAGCGCATCGACGGCAGCCTGCGTGTGATCGCCGAGCGGAGAGTGCACGCCCTGTGCACGCAGCTGGGTGATGGTCGTGCCGGCGGACAGGCGCGTGGAGTCGGCGATGCTGTCGGCGTTCGGGCCGGAGATGCCCGCCGCGGACAGAGCGGCGGGGAGCGTGACGGCCAGCGCCACCGAGAGCGCGGCGCCGGCGAACGCCGTGCCGAGCGCGGAGCCGACCTGCCGCACGGTGCTCTGCGTGGCCGATCCCTGCCCGGAGATCGAGACCGGCACATCGCGCAGCACGGTGCCGGTCAGCTGAGCGGATGCCAGCCCCAGGCCGAGCCCGTAGAACACCAGCGGGATGACGATCACCCAGCCCGACGTGTCGCCCTGCACCAGCAGCGTGAGCACGAGGGCGCCGGCGACCTCGAGCCCCAGGCCGATCAGCACCACGCCGGGTGCGCCGAACCTCGCCGCCAGGTACCGCGCGCCCGCGCCGGAGACGAAGGCTCCGAGCGCCATGCCCGCCAGCAACAGGCCCGCACCCATCACGTCGAGCCCGAGCGCATTGACCAGGTACAGCGGCAGCACGAACAGCAGCGCGAACTCGCCGACGGCCACCATCCCGGCGGTGAGGTTGCCCCAGGAGAACGTGGACAGCGAGAACAGCCCGAGGTCCAGCAGTGCCTGACGCTGCACCTTCTCGCGGTGGCGCTCCCAGATCACGAACAGCACCAGCGCCACCGCGGCGACGGCGAAGGCCGCCGGCACGGCCGAGATCGGAGCATCCTTCCCCCACGTCCAGCCGAACGCGACCAGGTCGGCCTTCGGTGTCCACCAGCCCAGATCGGGACCCTCGATGACGGCGAACACCAGTGCGCCGAAGCCGATGGCGCTGAGCATGGCGCCATCCACGTCCGCACCCGGGCGGGTCTTCTCGCCGCGCGTCTCACGCACGGTGAACAGTGCGGCGATCAGCACCAGCGCCCCCAGCGGCAGGTTCACCAGGAAGATCCAGTGCCATGACGCCCACTGCGTCAGCGCCCCGCCGGCCAGCGGGCCGATGGCCGCCGCCCCGGAGATGACCGCACCCCACACGCCGAATGCCGTGGCGCGGTGCCGCCCGCGGAACACGGCGTTGACCGTGGAGAGCGTGGACGGCATGATGAACGCCGCGCCGATGGCCTGCACTGCTCGCGCGCCGATCAGCGCGCCGGCAGTGGCCGACATGGCCGCGAGCAGGCTGCCGCCCATGAACACCACGAGCCCGACGAGGAACAGCCTCTTGCGCCCCCACCGATCAGCCAGGCTCCCGGTGGACAGCAGCAGCGCCGCCAGCAGTACGGCGTACAGGCTGTTGACCCACTGCGCGTCGGTGATGTTCAGCTTCAGGTCGCCGATGATGGCCGGCAGCGCGACACCGACGATGGTGCCGTCCAGCACGATCAGGCCCAGCCCGATCGACAGCACGGCAAGACCCAGCCAGTCCCGTCGTGACGGCGCGGACTCCGCGTCCGGCTCCCTCAGCTTCGTCATGCGAGTGGTCCTTCCGGACGTCAGATGAGCCCGGCCTCGCGCGCGACGTGAATCGCGCGGGACCGGCTGTCGACGTCGAGTTTCGTGAAGATGTGGGCGAGGTGGCTCTTGACGGTCGCCTCGGTGACGAAGAGCGTGCGGGCGATCTCCTGGTTCGCCGCGCCCGTTGCCAGCAGCCGCAGCACCTCGGACTCGCGATCGGTGAGCCGGGGCAGCGGACTGCGCAGCCCCTCCAGCAGGCGTGCGGCGAGTTCAGGCGCCAGCACCATGCCGCCTGCTGCGGCCCGGCGGATGCCGTCGACGATCAGCTCCGGCGCGACCTCCTTCAGCAGATAGCCGGCGGCGCCCGCCTCGATGGCGTCGCGGATCTCGGCGTCTCTGTCGAAGGTGGTGAGGATGAGCACCACCGGTGCAGGGGTGAGCGCGCGCAGCGCGGCGGTGGTGCGGATGCCGTCGATCCCCTCGCCCAGGCGCAGATCGCACAGCACGACATCAGGATGCAGCAGCTGCGCCAGCTCGATGGCCTCCTCGCCGGTGGCGGCTTCGCCCACCACCCGCACGTCGTCGGTGTCGAGCACAGCCCGCAGCCCGCTGCGCACCACGGGATGGTCGTCGACCAGCAGCACGGAGATGGTCATCGTGTCTCCCTCTCGGATGCCGGGCCCGCGACCGGGCCGGATGCCGGCGCCCCCGGGTGCGGGCGGATCGGCAGCTGCACGGAGACCGCCGTCCCCTCGCCGGGTGCGCTCTCGATGTCCAGGCCGCCGCCGAGCTCGCGCAGTCGCGCCCGCATGAACCGGAGCCCATAGCTCGATGCGCTGCCGGCATCCGCCTCCCAGGCTGTGACGTCGAAACCCGCACCGTCGTCCATGATGTCCAGCCGCACGCTCCGCTCGTCGTCGATCAGACTCATCACGACCCGATGTGCGGCGGCGTGCAGGCGCACGTTGGCCAGCGCCGACTGCGCGGTGCGCAGCAGCGCGACCTCCACCTCGGTGGGCAGCACGGGCAGGGACTCGTCGACATGCAGCTCGACGTGGAGTCCCGCCTCGTCATGCGCGCGATCCAGCATGCTCCGCAGCGCCGTGGCCAGCGGGCCGTCCTCCAGCTCGGCGGGCGCCAGATCCGCCACGATCCTGCGCACATCGGCGAGACTGCCGCCGGCGAGCGCTTCCACCTGCTGCAGGGCCCGCGCCGCACCGGCGTCGGTGCTGCGGTCCGCGCCCGCATGCGCGAGCAGACGGATGGAGGACAGCGACTGCGCGACGGTGTCGTGGATGTCGCGGGAGATGCGGGTGCGCTCGGCGACGGCACCCGACTCTCGCTGGGCGAGCGCGAGCTCGTCCTGCAGATCGGCCATCTCGTGCTGCGCCTGCGTGAGCGAGGCGACCAGCCGCTCGCGCTCGGCGGCATCCCGCAGCAGCTGCAGATAGCCGCGCGAGATCCCGAAGGCGAAGACGCCGCCGATCAGCGGACCGAACACCGTGGCGTAGCTGGTCGAGCCGTGGTGCAGGATCGGCGCGACGATCACGACGGCCAGGACCAGCGCCGAGAACAGCAGCCCCCACGGCACGGGCAGCAGGTGGCCGGCCAGCAGCCAGAGCAGGAACGCGATCCAGATGAACTCCGGCGAGACGGCCACGGCGGCGATCCAGATCACCGCGAGGGCGACCAGCCAACAGATGGCCAACCGCCGGGAGCCGCGTGACGGGAGGATCGTACCGGCGGTGTGCACGGCCAGGATCGCCAGTCCGGCCAGCACCGCGGCGGCGATCGGGGTGCCATCGCCCGCCGCCCGGATCACGCCGACCCCCGTCAGCACGGCTGCCATGGCGTGCTGACCGATCTCCATGGCCCGCACCACCGGCGAGGCGTGCCCCGGCACGTTGCGATCAGCATGCGGCAGCGGCGCACTCACGACGTCCATGTGTCGATTCTCCTGCCCGAGCCGCTATTGCACCGGCATCCGGCCCGGACCGGCCGACACCCGGTCTCCGGATGCGGTTGCAGAGGCGGCGGACGCCGGGGCAGAGCCGGCGATGGTCTGCTTCGGGCCGGCGGAGGCCGGCTCGCCTTCTTCCGCTGCCTTCTTCCGCGGCCGCCCCGGCCACCAGATGCGGTCGCCGACGAGGGCGAAGATCGCCGGGACGATCACCGTGCGCACCACCAGGGTGTCCACCACCACGCCGACCCCGACGATCAGGCCCAGCTGACCGAGCGTCACCAGCGGCAGCACGCCGAGCGCGGCGAACACGGCCGCCAGCACGATGCCGGCACTGGTGATCACACCGCCGGTGTGGGTGATGGCCTCCACCATCCCCCTCCTGGTGCCGTGGAGCGCCGACTCGGTGCGAGCGCGATGCACGAGGAAGATCGTGTAGTCGATGCCGAGTGCCACCAGGAACAGGAACGACAGCAGCGGCACCTGCAGGTCCAGCGCATGCTGGCCGAACAGCACCCTGCTCAGCCACGCCCCGGCGCCGATGGCGGCGAGCGCGCTGGCCAGGTTCACCACCAGCAGCAGCACGGGGGCGACCAGGGAGCGCAGCAGCACGATCAGCACGATCAGGCTGACCGCCAGCACCAGCGGCGCGACCAGCAGCAGATCCCGCTGGTTGCCGGCCCTGGCGTCCAGGTCGGTGGCGACGGCGCCGCCCACCACGGCATCCGCGTCCGGCACCGCGTGCACCGCATCGCGCAGCTCGGTGATCTGGTCCAGGCTCCTCGTGGTGCTCGGCGCATATTCGCTGGTGACCATGATCTTGGTCAGCGCCCCGTCATCGGTCTGGCCGACCGCGTTGGCCCTGACCACGCCGTCGACGTCCTTCACGGCGGCGACCACGGCGCCGGATGCCGCACTGTCGGTCACGATGAGGATCGGCTGGGCCTCACCCGGCGGGAAGTGCGCGGAGAGCACCTCGAGCCCCGCCGCCGACTCGGACGGCACCCGGAACTTCTCCAGCTGGTCCAGCCCGACGGACGTGCCGATCAGGCCTGCGGCCATGATGGCCAGCAGCACGACACCGGCCAGCAGGCTGCGCAGCGGACGCTGCACGACACCCGACGCCACGCGCCGCCAGCCGCGGCCCTGTCGCGGCGCCTCGCCGGGGCGGGGGACGAACGGCCAGAACACCCTTCGCCCGCAGACCGCCAGCAGCGGCGGCAGGAGGAGCAGCACGAAGGCCAGGGCGATCAGCAGGCCGATGGCCGAGGAGACGCCGAGACCGTGGGTGCCGGGGATGACGGCCAGCACCAGCGTGAGCAGCGCCAGCACGACGGTCACGTTCGAGGCGAGGATGGCGGGCGCCGTGCCGCGCCAGGCCGCGCTGAGCGCCTTCCGGTGATCCTCTTCGATCTGCAGCTCTTCCCGGTAGCGGGAGATGAGCAGCAGCGCGTAGTTCGTGCCGGCGCCGAAGACCAGCACGCTGATGATGCCCGCATCGAACTGCAGGCCCCACAGCGAGCCGGCCGCCGCAGTCATGCGCCCCGCCAGGCCGTCGGCGAGCGCGACGACCACCAGCGGGATCAGCCACAGCACGGGCGAGCGGTAGGTGACGATCAACAGGACAGCGACGATGAGGATCGTCACCATCAGCAGCGTGAAGTCGGCTCCCTCGAACGAAGAGGCCACGTCGGCGCCGAACGCCGGGCCGCCGGTGACCTGCAGCGTGACGCCGGCCGGCGCGTGGCCGTCGATGTCGGCCCGCAGCTGCTTGATGATCGCGGCCGTGTCGGAGTTGGTGGCGCCCACAGTGATCGGCGTGATCAGCACGGCGGCCTTCCCGTCGTCGCTCACCAGCGGGCCCGTGGAATCGCCCGCGGACTGCTCATCGAGCACCGGCAGCAGCGCCTTCAGCCCGTCCTGCTGCGCGGCGGAGAGCCGGCCGCCGTCGTCGCGGGAGGCGACGACCAGCACGGACTGCTGATCGGAATCCGGGAACGTCGCCAGCAGGTCGCTCACCCGGGCGGATTCGGATGCCGCCGGCGCCTGCGCGTTGCCGGCCGGGGCCTTCGCGGACCCGAACGCGCCGAACAGCAGGAGCATCACCAGCAGCACGAGGCCCAGCGATATCCACGCGCCGCGGCGCGAGGTGAGACGGTCGGAGAGCGGATGCCGCACACGGAGGTCTGCCATGACATCGAGTCCACCAGCGATGCCGTTTTCCGGCATCGGGGGCGGGGGTGAACTCGGTGTCAATCGAAAGGATGAGGAGGGCCCGTTCGTGACATCCGTCACAGCGGATCCCGGGCCGTGAGATTAGGCTGGCGGGATCATGGATCCGACGTTCTGGAACGGCTTCTGGGGCAACGTCGGCCACCTCTGGTGGCTGATCTTCCCCATCATGGGCGTGGCCGGCGGCGCCGCGCGCCGGTGGCAGGTCATGTCCCGCGAGCGCCACCAGCGCAAGCTGGAGACCCTGCGTCTGAAGAGCGAGCTGCGCGCCGCCGAGCTGCAGGCCCGCTCGCTCGCCGGGACGCCGCGTTTCGGCTCCGTGAAGCGGAGCGCAGCACCGGCATCCGCCTCACACGACGACATGCTGGAGCGCCTGTTCAAGGAGCACGACGAGATCACCGCACGCTGGCTGGACTACGAGCTCGACGTCGCCAAGCTCATCGCCTTCCCCGCCATGAGCGACGGCCGCCAGCCGCTGACCGCCGCGTTCCTGCGCGCCAAGAAGACCGCAGACAACCTGCGCCCGGCAGCCGCCGACGCGAAGGTGAGCGAGCAGCGCGTGTCGGAGTACCTGGATGCCGTCGGCAACTACGCCGTGGCGTTCGAGGTCGCCGAGCACGACGCCCGCCGACTGCGCGACTCCACGTTCAGCGAGGACGAGCGCAAACGCCTGGACCGGGCGCAGCACCTGCTGAAGATCGCTCTCGACGAATCGGCCACGCAGGCCGAGCGGCAGGTCGCGTACAAGCGCGTGCGCGACGAGCTGGAGGGGCTCATCCTGTTGTCCGACGAAGCCGTGCAGGTGCTGGAGACCAAGGTCGCCGGCGAACTGCCGCGCGGCGCAGCCTGAGCCGCCGTCCCGTCGAATCCCTTCACGCGCGCCGAAACCCCTCGTGAGCGACGTCATTGCGGACGGAACAGGAGGGAAGAGGAGGGCCCGCTCGACGGTCCCGGGCCGTAGGCTCGGGCTCATGGACGACACACCGCGGGTCGGGATCGTCGGCGCAGGCGGCATCGCCCCGCCGCACATCGAGGGCTGGCTGGCGTTGGGAGCCGAGGTCGGCATCCTGCGTCGCACCGGATCGGATGCCCTGGCCGCGCGCTACGGGCTGCGCATCCACGCCACGCTCGCGGACCTGATCCAGGACTCCGGGATCGTGGACATCGTCAGCCCCACGCGCACGCACGTCGGCATCGCCCGCGCCGCGTTCTCGGCCGGGCGGCATGTCGTGTGCGAGAAGCCGCTGGCCGCGACCGCCGACGACGCACAGGCGCTTGCCGACGAGGCCACGGCGGCCGGGGTGCGGCTGTTCCCCGCGCACGTGGTGCGGTACTTCTCCGGCTACCGGAGCGTGCACGAGCGCATCGGCGCCGTCGGCACGATCACCGAGCTCACTGCACGCCGCACGGTCGCCGCGCCGGCACCCGCCTGGTTCTACTCGCAGGATGCCGGCGGCGGGATCATCCGCGATCTGATGATCCACGACCTCGACCAGGCGCTGTGGCTGGCGGGACCCGTGGTGGAGGTCTCGGCCACGCAGGATCCGCCGGCCGAGGACGGCTTCGTGCAGCCGCCGGTGTCCGCGCACGTCACGCTCACGCACGCAGGCGGCGCCATCAGCCACGTGCGGGCGGACTGGGCGGAGCCCGGCACGCCGTTCCGCTCCACGCTCGAGGTCACAGGAGACCGGGGTGAGCTCAGCGTCGACACCTCCGCGTCCGACGCGGAGGACGAGTCGCCGGCATCCGCTCCCGACCCGTACCGCGAGCAGCTGGCGGACTTCCTCGACGCGATCCGCACCGGACGCGAAGCCCGGGTCACGCCCGCCGACGGCGTCGCGGCCGTGGTGCTGGTGGATGCCGCCTACGCGTCGCTCGCGTCCGGGCATCCGGTCGTGATCTGAGCGCCTCGCCCGGTCCTTCTGGCCCTCCCGAGCCGACACACATCGGGGGCCGACACGCCAGATTGGGGGACGTTCTCGAGGGAGACGTCCGTCGATCTGGCGTGTCGGCCCCCAGAGTGAAACCGAGCGCGGGCGTCAGCCCTGCGGCAGTGCGGCCACCACGTCGATCTCGACGAGGATGTTCGCCAGCTGCGAGCCGACGGTGGTGCGCACCGGGTACGGCGCGGAGAAGAACTCACCGTACGCCTGGTTGAACTCGGCGAAGTCGGCCAGGTCGGCCAGGTGCACGGTCGTCTTGACCACGTCGGCCATGGTCAGATCGTGCACGGCCAGCACCTTCTCGATGTTGCGAAGCACCTGGCGGGTCTGATCGCCCACGTTCTCGGCGACGGCGTGGTCGTTCGCGGCGTCCTGCGGCCCGAACCCGGCGGTGTACAGGAAGCCGTTCGCGACCACCCCGTGGCTGTACGGGCCTGCGGGGGTGGGAGCGCCTTCGGCGTGGAAACCGGTCTTGGGCATGGTGTGCTCTTCCTTCTCTTTGTCGGTTCTGTTCATCCCAGCTGGTGGGAGATCTCGGCGGCCGTCTCGCGCAGCATCGGCACGCGCTGCTCGAGCTGCCGGCGGCTCTGGGCGGCGCGCAGCGCGGTGAGCGACAGCGCGCCCACCACACCTGCGGCCGTGACGATGGGCACGGCCACGCAGCCCACGAAGTCCTCGAACTCGGCATCGTCGAACGCCCAGCCGCGGCGAGCGGTGAGGGCGAGCTCGGCGTCGAGGGCCGCGCGGCTGGTGAGCGTGTTCGCCGTGTACGGGTGCCAGTCGCAGCCCGCCAGCAGGGTGTCGCGCTTCTCGACGGGCAGCTCAGCGAGCACCGCCTTGCCGATGCCGCTGCAGTGCGGCTGCACGGCCGCCCCGACCCGCGAGTACATCCGCACGCCCGATGCGTCCTCCACCTTGTCGACGTAGACGATCTCGTCGCCCATCAGCGCACCCAGATGAAGAGTGTTGCCGACGATCCGGTGCAGTCTCCGCAGATGCGCATACGCGGCGCCGCGCAGGTCGAGCTGCTCCAGCGCCGCGCCGCCGAGCACGGCGAGCCGGATGCCGACGACGTAGGTGCCGTCGATCTGCCGACGCACGAATCCGACCTGCTCCAGGCTCTGCAGCTCGCGGAACATGGTCGAGCGGTGGATGCCGAACCGCTCCGCGAGTTCGATCACGGTCGCCGGCTCCGCAGCGAGGGCGTTCAGGATACCGGCTGCTCTCTCGACACTCTGCGACATCGGTCAGCCCCCGGTTCCCGGAGTGCCGACGTCTGCGATTCTGCCGTCCTCGTCGCCGAGACCCCTGCCTACCGTCGACACCCCTACCTGCGGACGTCCATAGATGGGGGTGTCGGCGGAAACTGGGGGTGTCAGCGGAGGGAGGCCGGCTGCCTCCCGTCGCAGACCGCGCCCGGGCAGCGCTCCGGTCGGCTCGCCACCGGCGAGCACCCGCACGCCCGCCACGAACACGTCGTCGATGCCGACGGCGGGCTCCTTCGGGTTGTCGTAGGTGGCGCCGTCCGCCACGCCCTCAGGGTCCACGAGCAGCAGGTCGGCGACCGCCCCCGCCTCGACCGCACCACGACGCCCGAGGCCGAACCGGCGGGCGGGCTGCGCGGAGAGGTGGTGCACGGCATCCGCCCATGACCATGTGCCCAGCTCGCGCACGAACAGGCGCAGGTATCGCGCGAACGATCCCGCCGCGCGCGGATGCGGGTGCGCGCCGATGAAGATGCCGTCGGATCCCCCGGTGTGCGCGGGGTGCGCGACGATGCGCGCCAGCTCGGTGTCGGGGCGCGGGTTGTGCACGGCCATGACGGCGCTGACCTCCATGCGGGAGGCGGCGAGCAGGTCGAAGGCGAGGTCCATCGGATCGGCGTCGGCGCGCGCCGCCGCCTCGCGCAGGGTGAGCCCGTGCGTCCAGGCGAAGTCGGATGCCGCGATGTGCGCGAGCGTGATCATGTCCGGCCACGCGGGCCCCAGGCTCGGGCTGTGCGATGCCCGCTGCGCGCACGTCTCGCGCAGCCGGCCCCTGCCCGTCGGGTCGGTCAGGAGCGCCACGATCTCGTCGGTCGGCAGCGCCGAGATCTCCGGCGGCAGCAGCGGCATGCCCAGCAGGGTGCAGCCGCGGATGTAGGGGTAGGCGTCGAAGGTGGCGTCGATGCCGGCCGCGGCGAGCGCGTCGAGCTGGGCGAGCACGATCCCGGCGTCGGCGTGCAGGTGCGACACGTGCACGGGCAGCGGCATCCCTGCCTCACGCGAGGCGAGCTGCGAGATCTCGCGCATCTCGTCGATGCCGGCGGCGGCGTTGTTCTCGTACCCGCCGCGCATGTGGCTGACGTACACGCCCCCGGCGCGCGCGACCGGTACGCACAGCGATGCGATCTCCGCCGCGTCCTGGAAGATCCCCGGCACGTAGTCCAGGCCGGTCGACAGGCCCAGGGCGCCCTCCGCCATCCCCTGAGCGACGAGGTCCGTCATGCGCGCGCGCTCGGCGTCGGAGGCGGCGCCCTCCCGCCGGCCGCACACCTCGAAGCGCACCGTGCCGGCGGGCACGAGGTACCCGGCGTTGATCGGCGAGGCGTCGTCGACGGCATCCAGCAGCGCGGCGACGCCGCCTCCGCGGTACGCGGGATGCGGGCCGTTGATGGCGGCGAAGTAGTCGGTCGCGTAGCGGCCGTCGCCCGGCGCGTACGAGACGCCGTCCTGCCCGCCGATCACCGTCGTCACACCCTGGCGCAGCAGCGCCGCGGTCACGGCGGGATCGCGCAGCAGGCCGTCGGCGTGCGAGTGAGCGTCGATGAATCCCGGCAGGATCAGGCGCCCGGCGGCATCGACCGCCTCGTCGCCGTCACGCGCCGGTATCTCGCCGACGGCGGTGATCACGGCGCCCTCGAACGCGACATCGGCGCGCTGGGGACCGGCCGGAGTGGCGATCGATCCGCCGCGGAGGACGGTACGAGTGCTCATCGGGCTGCCACTCCTCAGAACCACGTGCGGATCAGGTCGATGACGACGCCGGACTCGACGCTGTCCACCACCGGCAGCACCCGCCACTTGTCGAATGCCGTGCACGGGTGCGACAGCCCGAAGCGCACGATCGAGCCCACCGCCAGCGGCTCGGCAGGACGCACGTAGGAGTGCTGATCGTTCATCGCCGAGACGGCGGCGTCGACCGGATGCCAGGAGCCGGCGAGCTCATCGGCGGCGGCGCGCGGGATGGGCAGCCCCTCGTCGTACGGGAAGTCGCGCTTGCCGGCATCCACCAGCGCCAGCCCGGGCTCGGGACTGGAGACCACCCGCGCGATCCCGTGCATGGCGTTGACGAAGTGCGGGCCCTGGCCCGTGCCGCCCTCGTCGAACGGCGAGATGCCGCGGTAGAAGCCGTCGTCGTGCACGATGTACGCGCCGGAACGCAGCGTGAAGCGGGTGCGGCCGTCGCGCTCGGCGCCTGCCCACACGTCGGCGACGATCTCGAAGTACGCGCTGCCGCCTGCGGTGACGTACAGCTCGCCGTCGTCGTACAGCGGTCCCAGCGCGCGGTGCAGCTCGAGCTGTGCCTGCAGGTAGGCGCGCACGGCGGCGAGAGCCTCCGGGGAGCGGTCATGCGCCAGGCTGCCCTCGTAGCCGGCCACGCCCGCCAGGCGCAGCGCATCGGATGCCGCCAGTCGCTGTGCCACGGAGAGTGCCTCCTCGATCGACCGGGCGCCGGTGCGGCCGCCGGCGGCACCCAGCTCGACGCAGACGTCGATCGGCCGGGGCAGGTCGAGGCCGTGCAGGGCCCGTTCCATGGCGTCGACGGTGGCGACCGAATCGGCCCAGCACACGAAGCGGAAGTCCGGGTCGGCGAGCTCTCCCGCCAGCCAGGCCAGCGAGCGGGGATCGACGGCGGAGTTGGCCAGCATGATCGAGTCCAGGCCCAGGTTGCGGCCGGTGCGCACCTGCCCCATGGTGGCGAGCGTGATGCCGAGCGCCCCGGCATCGGTCTGCCGCTTCCACAGCGCGGGAGCCATCGTGGTCTTGCCGTGCGGCATGATCTCCAGGCCGCGCTGGGTGCACCAGGCGGCCATGGTCGCCACGTTCGCGCGCATCGCGGTGTCGTCGAGCACGACCAGCGGCGTCCAGAACTCGTCCAGCCGCGGCGCGGTCGCGAGGAAGGCGGATGCCGTCATGCCGACGGCGCGCGCCGGGATGCCCTTGTCCCGAGCGGTCAGCAGCTCATCAGTCGCGTTGGTCATTTCGATCGCTCTCCTTGGTGTGCACATACTGCAACGCTTGTTGCGTTGACTGCACAGCTCATCTCATCATGGTACTCATGCCCGATGCCTCCGCACCACGCCTCATCACGATCGGCGAGACGATGGCCCTCGTCACTCCGGCCCACGCCGAGCCCCTCGCGACCGCACAGGACGTGCGGCTGCTGATCGGCGGCGCGGAGTCGAACGTGGCGGTGCACGCCGTGCGGCTGGGCATCCCGACAGCCTGGGTCAGTGCAGTCGGCGACGACGCACTCGGCGTGCGGGTGCTCGACGAAGTCGCCGGGCACGGCGTCGACGTGCGCGGGGTCACGCGCAATCCAGATGCTCCGACCGGGGTTTACTTCAAGGACCCCGGCCGCGGCGTGCTGTACTACCGCCGTGGATCCGCCGCATCGCTGCTGGGGCCGGACGACATCGCGGGCGTGCCGCTGGAGGATGCCGAGATCGTGCACGTCTCCGGCATCACCCCAGCTCTGTCGCCCCGCTGCGCGGCGCTGATCGAGAGCGTGTTCGCGCGGGTGGCCGCCGCAGGCGGCATCCTCAGCTTCGATGTGAACCATCGTGCGGCGCTCTGGGAGCCCGGCGCCGCGGCATCCGCTCTGCTGGCGCTCGCACGCCGCGCGGACATCGTCTTCGTCGGGCTCGACGAGGCCGAAGGGCTCTGGGGCACCGCCGATGCCGATGCCGTGCGCGCCCTGATGCCGCAGCCGGCGGTCGTCGTCGTCAAGGACGGCGACGTGGGCGCCACGGAGTTCGACCGTCGCAGCGGCGAGAACCTGCGCACCTTCGTGCCCGCGATCCGCACCGAGGTCGTGGAGCCGGTCGGCGCGGGCGACGCGTTCGCCGCCGGGTACCTGGCCGCCCGCCTGCAGGGCGCCGACGCCGTCGCCCGCCTCACCGGCGGACACCGCCGCGCGCACCTCGTACTGCAGTCCACCGATGATCTTCCGCCGCTCGACAAGTGAAAGGCACCCGCCCATGACCGACAACTCCGCTTTCGACAAGCTGTTCGGCGCCGCGCCGCTGATGGCCATCCTGCGCGGCATGGGGGTCGAGCGCACGCTCGCCACCGCCACGCGTGCCTGGGACCTGGGCATCACGGTCGTCGAGGTGCCCGTGCAGACGCCCGCCGACATCGAGGCGCTGCGCGTGCTGGCCGAGGCGGCGCGCGAGCGCGGCCTGGTGGTCGGCGCGGGCACCGTGATCTCGCCCGAGCACGTGCGGCAGGCGGCGGATGCCGGGGCCGCGTTCACCGTGAGCCCGGGCCTGGACCTCGAGATCGTGCGCGCCTCGCATGAGGCGGGGATGCCGGCGCTGCCCGGCGTCTCGACGGCGACCGAGGTGCAGCACGCACTGCGCGAGGGGCTCACCTGGATGAAGGCGTTCCCCGCATCGCTGCTGGGCGCCGGCTGGTTCCCCGCGATGCGCGGCCCGTTCCCGCAGGCCAGGTTCGTCGCCACCGGCGGCATGGGCTCCGCCAACGCCCGGGAGTTCCTGGCCGCCGGCGTGCGGGTGGTCGCGGTGGGCTCCGCCCTGGAGGACGACGCCCAGCTGCCCGCGCTGGCGAAGCTCCTGGCCTGACGGCATCCGCTCGTCCGGACGCATCCGCTCCCGTCAAGCGTCCAGCATCCGTCCTCGCCCCTGCTCATCGTCCGTGCCCCTGCTGAGCTGCGCAGCTCAGCAGGGGCAAGGACGACAGGCAGGGGCGGAAACGCGCGCATGGGTGCTCAGCGCGCCCTCGTGGCGGCCAGTTCGTGCAGGCGGCCGGCGCCCTCCACATCGGGGCGGATGGATGCCACCAGGGTGGCGACCACGCCGATGATGGCGATCACCGCGGAGTAGACCACGACGGGCCAGAAGGCACCGCCGGCCGCGGCCACCAGGGCTGCGCAGATCAGCGGGGCGAACCCGCCGCCCAGCGTGTTCGAGAACTGGTACCCGATGTTCACGCCGGTCGTGCGGGCCTCCGCGTCGAACATCTCCACCAGCATCGTCGACAGGGTCGCCTGCATCGCGACGCCGAACACCACGAAGCCGAGGATCTGGCCGAGCCAGATCAGCCACATGTTGCCGGTGGTGAAGAGCGCGAACGCCGGATAGACCATGGCGGCGAAGCCGAGGCATCCGATGATGTACACCGTGCGACGGCCGATCCGGTCGGAGATGTGCCCCCACAGCGGAGCGACGAAGATCTGCAGCAGCCCGACCATCATCGTGCCCGCGAAGCCCATCCACGCGGGCAGGTGCTTGTTCGTCACCATGAAGCCCAGGCCGTAGGTGAGGATGACGTAGCCGGCGATCGACTGCGGGAGGCCGATCAGGATGCCCATGATCGCGTTCTTGGGGTGGCGGAACACCTCGATCAGCGGGTTGGCCTTCTTGCCCGCCGCGGCGAGCTGCAGCGTCTGCGTCTGCACGAACTCGTCGGATTCCTCGAGCTTGCGCCGCAGGAGGATGGCGATGACCGCCAGCACGATCGAGAAGACGAACGGGATGCGCCAGCCCCACTCGATGAACCAGGAGCCGGGGGTCAGGCCGAGCGCGGCCATCAGACCGCCCGAGACCATGTTGGCGATGCCCGCGCCCGAGATCAGGAACGCGCCGTACAGGCCGTGCTTGCCGGTGGGGGCGTTCTCGACGACCATCGTCGCCGCGCCGCCCATCTCACCGCCGACGAAGAAGCCCTGGAACATCCGGCACAGGATCAGGAGGATCGGCGCGATCACGCCGATCTGCTGGTCCGGCGGGATGAGCCCGATGCCGGTGGTGGCCAGGCCCATGCCGACCACGGTGATCATGAGCACGGGCTTGCGACCCATGCGATCGCCGACGATGCCCCAGATGATCCCGCCGAGCGGGCGCAGCAGGAAGCCGACGGCGAAGGTCGCGAACGACGACAGCTGGGCCATGACCGGGTTATCGGTCGAGAAGAAGACCGCGGGGAAGACGGCCGCCGAGGCGAGACCGTACAGGTAGTAGTCGTAATACTCCATCAGGGTGCCGATGGAGCCGCCGGCGATCATCCGGCGCTGGCGCGCGGTCAGCCCTCTCGGGGCCACGGCCTGGGACATGGGAGCCTCCTTGCTCTGCGAGGGATCGGTCGGGATCACCCTCGACGTGACGTAGGGTCGCCGCTAAGATATCCCGTGGACAGACATTCTGTCTACCTTGAATAATTTTTGTAAAGCTCAGGTGCACGATGACGACACGAACAGCGACCGACGACACGGCATCCGCGCTCGCCGACGCCGCCGCACGACAGACCTACGAGACCGCCGACGAGGTGCTGCGGCTGTACCAGCCCGTCATGCGCGCGCTCGCCACGGCCGCCGGCCCTTCGGTCGAAGTCGTGCTGCACAACCTCGACGGAAGCGACGTCGACCTGGACCACACGATCATGGCGATCGAGAACGGCCACGTCACCGGCCGCGCGGTCGGCGGCCCCTCCACCTCACTCGGCCTGGACGTGCTCAAGGACAGGCAGCGCAACCACGACGCGTTCGGCTACCGCGCCGTCACCAGCGACGGCCGCGAACTGCGCAGCTCATCGATCTACTTCCACAATGCCGCAGGCGACATCATCGCCTCGCTGTGCATCAACGTCGACCTGAGCCCGCTCCAGCAGGCGCGCAACATGATCGAAGCTCTGCTGCCGGTCCCGCCGGTGGGCGCCGAGGAGGCCCCGCAGGAGCACTTCGGCTCCGACCTGCTCTCGGTGATGGATCAGATGATCTCCGAGGCCATCGCCGAGATCGGCCGGCCCGTCGAGCAGATGTCCCGAGACGACAAGATCGCCGTGCTGGAGAAGCTCGAGAAGCGCGGAGTGACGCAGATGCGCAAATCGATCGAGACCATCGCGAAGCGCCTGCACGTGTCGCGGGTGACCGCGTACGCCTACCTCGACGAGGCGAGGAGCTGATGGCCGACATCGCCGCCCGGCTCGCATTCGTCGACGCGCGACTGGCCTACGAGATCGACGTGGTGGCCGCCTCGCGCGCGGTCGCCGCGGGTTCCGCCGTGCTCGTCGACACGCGCCGGCAGGAGTCGTGGGACCACGGGCACATCGCCGGAGCGCTGCATCTTCCGGCATCCGCTCTCGCCACCGGACTCGACGACCTGCCCCGCGACCGCACGCTGATCGTGTACGGGTGGGGACCCGGATGCAATGGCGCGACCGCCACCGCCCGCATCCTGCTGGCAGCGGGGCTGGACACCCGGGAACTGCTCGGCGGCTACGAGTACTGGGTGCGCAACGGCTTCGCGACTGAATCGGGAGGCGTCATCGCGCATCGCACGCCGGATCCGCTGGTCACCGCTGAGCCCTGAGGCGCCGAGCCCCCTCAGGGCCGGCGCGGCCCCTGTCCATCGACGCGGCCCCTGCTGAGCTGCACAACTCAGCAGGGGCCGCGTCGCCCTGAAGGGGCGAGAACGCCCCCCCACGGGCGGATGCTACTTCTGCAGCCAGTCGAGCTGGTCGGCGTACTCGGAGATCCACGTGTCCACGGCATCCGCGGACTTGTCCTTGTACTCGTCGGAGGTGACCAGCCCCTCCAGTGCGCCGTACTGCTCGTCGGTCAGCTTGATCTTCTTGATGAACGCGGCGACGTCGGCATCCTTCTCGCTGAAGCCCTTCGTGCCGAGGAAGTGCAGGCCCTCGGGCTGGCCCATGGCGCCCTTCGGATCCTTCAGGTCCTTCACGGGGAAGGCGCTGTTGGCCCAGAACGGACGCCACAGCGTGACGACGATGTCCTTCTTGGCGTCGGTCGCCTTCTTCAGCTCGGCCAGCATCGCGGCGGTCGACGAGGTGACCAGGTCGTACTCGTCGGTCAGGCCGTACTCCGGGAGCATCTTCGTCTGCGTCTGCTTGGTCAGCCCCGCGCCGGGCTCGATGCCGATGATCTTGCCGTCGAACATGTCGGCGTTGCCCTTGAGGTCCTCGATCGAGTCGATCTCGGTGTACTCCGGCACGGCGATCGTGAGCTTGGCGTTGTCGTAGTACTTGCCCAGGTCCTCGATCTTGTCGCCGAACTTGTCCATGTAGGACTTGTGCGTGACCTCGGGCCACGCCGACGGGTAGATGTCCACGTCGCCCTTGGCGAGGCCGGTGTACAGCGGGCCCGCGTCGGTGAGGGTGTTCATCTTGACCGTGTAGCCCATCTTCTCCAGCTGGTCCTGCAGCAGGTAGGCGGTGCTCAGTCCGTCGGTCCAGCCGGGCAGGAACCCCAGCGTGATGGTGCCCTTGTCGTTGCCGGCGGGCTTGTCGCCGGCGGCGTCGCTCGTGCCGCTCGCGCAGCCGACCAGGGTGAGGGCCGCCACGGTGGTCAGGGCCAGGACGCCGGTGAGGTGTCGCTTCTTCATGAGTTTCCTTCCGTCATGCATGATGTCGTGCGTTCCGTATGTGATTGCGATGGTGAAGAGGTGGATCAGGGAGTGGCGCGGCGGGGTCCCGCCGCGACGAGCTCGGATGCCTCGGATGCCGCGCCCTCGGCATCCGCCCTGCGCTTCTCCTGGCGGGCGCGCTCCAGCAGGCCCAGCAGGGAGGTCGGGGACGGCTGGGCGAGGGCCGCCGTGCAGCGGTCGAGGAACACGGCGATGAGCACGATGCCCAGGCCCGACTCGACGCCCATCGGCACGTCCATCGACGAGATGCCCTGCACGACCATCTTGCCCAGGCCGTCGGCACCCGCCATTCCGGCGATGACCGCCATCGACAGCGCCAGCATGATCAGCTGGTTGATGCCGGCCATGATGGTCGGCAGCGCCAGCGGCAGCTGCACGCCGCGCAGGATCTGCGAGGGCGTGGCGCCGAAGGCCTGCGCGGCCTCGACGGTCTCGCCGTCCACACCGCGGATGCCGAGCTCGGTCAGCCGCACGCCCGGAGGAAGCGCGAAGATCACGGTGGCGAAGATGCCGGGCACCACGCCGATGCCGAAGAACATGATCGCGGGGATCAGGTAGACGAACGCCGGCATGGTCTGCATGAAGTCGAGCACCGGCTTCAGCGCCGCGCGCACCGCGTCGTTGCGTGCCGACCAGATGCCCAGGGGCACGGCGATCAGCACCGCGATGATGGCGGCGACCAGCACCAGCGCCAGGGTCTGCATGGCCGGGGTCCACAGGTCCAGCCCCACGATGAGGATGAACGACAGGGCCGTCCCGAGTGCCAGCTTCCACGACCGCAGCAGCCACGCGATCAACGCGAACACGGCGATCAGCACCGGGATCGGAGTCTGGATGAGCGCCGTCGACAGTCCGTCGACCAGCGCGCCGATCACCGTGGAGAGGAACGTGAAGAACCACTCCAGATTGTTCAGCAGCCAGTTCAGTCCTTCGTCCACCCACTCACCGAGCGGAATCCGGAATCCTTCCATCAACGCACCTCCTCTGCCAGGATCTGATCGATCTCCGTGGTGGGCATCGGCTGCACCGGAATGGTCAGCTCGCCCGTGGCCCCCGCTCCGGGGCCGAGCGCGGCCAGCAGCGTGACGCGCGGGATCACGCCGACCAGGCGCCCCTCCGCATCCGTCACAGCCAGCGGCAGCGGCGACTCGACAGACGGGATGAACAGATTCATCAGCACCTCGTTCTCGTCGACCGTCTGCGGTACGGGTTTGAGGATGCCGGAGAGCGACGATCCGCCCGTGCGGACCAGCTTCACCGCATCCCGGTCGGTGACGATTCCGACCAGCCTGCGGTCGCGACCGACCACGTATGCGGCCGACATGTAGGCGTCGCGCATCTGGCGCAGCGCGGTGCGCGGGCCGGCGGTGTCGGGGACGACCGGGCGGGCCGGCTCCATGACGTTGGCGGCCGTGAGCACGCGGGCGCGGTCGACGTCCTGCACGAACTGCTCGACGTAGTCGTTGGCGGGGTCGGTGAGGATGTCTTCGGGTGTGCCGATCTGCACGATGCGACCGTCGCGCATCACGGCGATGCGGTCGCCGAGGAACATGGCCTCGTTGAGGTCGTGCGTGATGAACACGATGGTCTTCTGCAGCTTGGACTGCAGCTCGACCAGCTGCTCCTGCATCTCGCGGCGGATCAGCGGGTCCAGGGCGCTGAACGCCTCGTCCATGAGCAGGATCTCGGTGTCGGCGGCCAGGGCGCGGGCGATGCCGACACGCTGCTGCATGCCGCCGGAGAGCTCACTGGGCAGCTTTTCGCCCCAGCCGCTCAGGCCCACCAGCGAGAGGATCTCCTCGGCGCGGGCCAGGCGCTCGGTCTTGCCGACGCCCTGCAGCTCGAGCGGGTAGGCGACGTTGGCGGCCACCGTGCGGTGCGGCAGCAGCGCGAAGTGCTGGAACACCATCGAGATCCGCTCACGGCGGATCTGCCGGAGTGCGGCCGGGTGCGCCTTGGCGATGTCGTCGCCGCCGACGATGACCTCGCCGTCGGTGATCTCGTGCAGGCCGTTGAGCATGCGGATGATGGTGGACTTGCCGGAGCCGGACAGCCCCATGATCACGAAGATCTCACCGCGGTTCACGGCGAAGCTCGCGTCGATCACGGCAGCGGTGCCGGCATCCAGCACATCGGTTCGGGTCTCGCCGGCCTTCAGACGCTTGACCGCATGCTGCGGACTGCGACCGAAGACCTTGTAAAGATGGTGCGCTTCAAGAGCGATCTCGGACACGTTTCCCCCGGCGGACTCGCCCGCTTCCAGGGTTGTGGCGAGTCTGCTTCGGTAACGCCCGGGTGATGGTCACAGGGCCGTTTCGACAATCGCTGTACTGGCGGCGCGGACGGGGATTTCGGACCCCCGCAAAGAGCATCGACCGTACGCCCGCGCCTCTTCGTGTACAGCTCAGGTCGAAAGAAGGACGCGGCCGCGGACTGGTGTTGTGACCCCCAGGTCACCCGTCTACGCTAACGAATGGCTGATCCGGTGGCAAATCGCTGTTCAGGAATCTTCCTCTCACCGGGGATTAAGGGCGTGTCGGAATCGGACAGCGCCCTCCTCAGCCGCGCCGGATGCTGCGCGTGACGGTGAACTTCGGAGTGCGGACGGACTGCTCGGTGACGCCGACGTCGCGGGTCAGCGCGCGGCGGTGATCGAGGTGCGAGTTGAACACCGTCCACACCTCGCCGCCGGGTCGGGTGAGACGTGCGGCAGCCTGGATCAGCCGCCGCCCGGCTCCCTCGTGCACGCTCGCGCCGAGGTGGAACGGCGGGTTCAGCAGGATGAGGTCGAACCCGCCTTCCGGGAGTTCGGATCCCGCATCGTCGAGGGTGACATCGACGCGACCTTCGAGGCCGTTCGCCCGCATGGTGGCGCGAGCGGAGCGGACGGCGGATGCGGAGCGGTCCGTGGCAGTGACAATCGCGTGCGGATGGGTCAGGGCGAACGCCGCCGCGAGTGCCCCGGTGCCGCAGCCGAGATCGACGACGCGAGGCTCGAGCACGGGGAGGGAGAGCCGCCGCACGGCATCCAGCAGCACCCGCGTGCCGATGTCCAGCCGCGCGCCCGCGAACGCCCCGCCGAACGCGCACAGCGTGAGCCCGTCGTGGGTCCGGCTGGCGGGGAACGGCGGTTCTTCCGGCACAGCAAGGGGCTCGGATGCCCGGATCAGGCGAGACTTCCGCTCCGCGCGCTGCGGCTGCACCGAGCCGAACGACCGTGCCAGCACCTCGTTCTGCGCGAGGGTCATGTGCTTGACGCGCCCGCCGGCGATGAGGGTCACGTCGGGCATGGCCCAGCGGGCCACGGCATCCGCGATCTCCTCCAGCTCGGCGAGCGCCTTCGGCAGCTGCAGCAGCACCAGCCGGGCGCCCTGCAGCAGGGTCGGGTCGAGTTCGTGAGCGGTGAACGCGGTGTCGGATCCCGGATGCGCTTCGGCATGCGCGGCGTGTCCTGGCTCGACACGCCGCACCGGCTCACCGGCATCCGTGATCCGATACGCGAGACCGAGCGCGACGGTGTTGTTCGCCAGAGCCCGCCGGCCGGTCACCAGGTCCTGATGCACCCGGATGCCGGTCAGCCCGGCATCCGCCAGCGCCAGCGTGATGGCGCCGTACTCGTCGCCGATGACCGCGATCTGCTCACCCGGGATGCCGCTCTCGAGCGCCCACCGCACGAGCAGCTCGTCGGTGGCATCCCACGCCTGCAGGTTCGGCGCCTCGACGTCGGGGAACCGACGCAGGGCGCTGAAGTCGAAGGGCACCCGCTCACTGTACCCAGCACCGGATAGCGTGAGCGCATGACCTCGACGCTGACGCTCGACACGCGCACGCTCCCCACGGCGCAGGTCGGTGCGCCCAACACCCTGCCGGCCGTCGCGAGCATGCCACAGGCTCCGTACGAGGCATCCACCGAGGGGCTGCCGGTCGACATCGCCGCGAACATCGCGTACGGGCAGGTCGCCAGCATCCATCCCTACCTGCTGCAGGACCAGTACGGCCGCGAGCGCAGCCCGGAGAAGATGAAGCTCGCCGTGCTGGAGAACGAGCACCTGCGGGCGGAGTTCGCACTCGGCCTGGGAGGGCGGCTCGTGCGGCTGTTCGACAAGAGCGCGAACCGCGAGCTCGTCTATCGCAATGACATCTTCCAGCCGGCGAACCTCGCGCTGCGGGGCGCCTGGTTCTCGGGCGGCGCGGAGTGGAACATCGGCATGCGCGGGCACTGGCCGCTCACCTGCGCGCCGCTGTATGCGGCAGCGGTCACCGCTCCCGACGGCGAGCCCGTGCTGCGCATGTGGGAGTACGAGCGGATCCGCGGGCTGATCGTACAGCTCGATGCCACCCTTGAAGCCGACGCCCTGCACGTGCAGGTGCGGGTGCGCAACCCGCATCCGCACGAGACCGGCATGTATTGGTGGACCAACATCGCCGTCGCGCAGACCCCGGGCTCCCGGGTGTTCACAGCCGCATCGCATGCCTACCGCACCGGGTACGACGGGCGGCTGACGCTGACTGATCTGGATGCCGGCGACGTGTCGTATCCGGCATCCGCACCGACCGCGGCGGACTGGTTCCACGATCTTCCTTCGGATCGGATGCCGTGGATCGCCGCGCTCGATGCCCACGGCGACGGGCTCGCACACGTGTCGACCCGCGAGTTGAAGGGTCGCAAGCTGTTCGTCTGGGGTTCGGGAGCCGGCGCGCGGCACTGGGCGGACTGGCTGGGCGGGTCGTACTTCGAGATTCAGGCGGGGCTGACGACCACGCAGTACGAGCACCTGCCGATGCCAGGCGGCGCGACGTGGGAGTGGCAGGAGGCGTTCCTGCCCGTGCACGTGGAGGACCCCTCTGGTGCTTATGCCGACGCCCGGGAGCGGGTCGGCGAGGTGGTGTCGAAGGCATCGCCGGAGTGCGAGCGGCTGACCGCCGTCGCCGACGTCGCGCCGTCGCGGATGCTGCAGACCGGGTCACCGTGGGGGGCGCTGGAACAGGTGCTGGCAGCGCGGTACGGTTCGGCCTTCGAGGGACTGCCGGGCGTGCGATTCGATGCGGATGCCGGTGAGGACGCCGCGTACTGGCGTGAGCTGCTGGGCCTCGGGGCCGCCGTTCCGGATGCGCTGCCGCGTTCGTACGTGGCCGGAGAGCTGTGGGATCGGCTGCTGGCTGAGGCGCCGGAGAGCCCGCTCACGCACTATCACCGTGGCGTGATCTCGCATGCGCGGGGCGACCTTCGTGCGGCGATGACAGGATACGAGTCGTCGCTGCGGATGGACGAGTCGGCATGGGCACGGCGCGCGCTCGGGCTGGCGAAGATCGCATCGGGGGAGACGGATGCCGGCATCGCCGACCTCGCGGCTGCGTTCGCCCTGACGCCCGAGACGGGCTCGACCACGTCGGTGTTCGCACCGCTGGCGCTGGAGCTCGGCGAAGCCCTGCTGGCCGCCGGACATCCGGACGAGGTCCGCGCACTGGTCGCCACCCTGCCCGACGGTGTCAGAGCGCGAGGACGCTTCCGTGTGCTCGAGGTGCGGGCGGCGCTGGCATCCGGAGACCGCGCCGAGGCCGGACGCCTGCTGGAGCAGGGAGTGGAGGTCCCCGACATCCGCGAGGGCGAGCTGAGCATGTCGGAGCTGTGGCGCCAGGCGTTCCCCGACCGCCCCGTGCCCGCGCAGTACGACTTCACGATGAGCTGAAGCGCGGGCGCCGACGACTGGATGCTCGCGGCCCTGAAAGCCTGGGTCGAGCACGGCATCAACCTGCGCGAGGGCTCCTACGAGGTCCGAGCACCCACGGCGGCGTCAGATCGTGTCGTCGGCGGCGATGATGTCGATGTTCCAGACGCGGGTGCGGACGTCGTCGGGGTTGTCCCTGTCGTGCGCGTCCGCCGCCTCCTTCGAGACGGCGGCCATCCGCTTCATCATCGCCAGGAACTCCGCCTCCGTCAGGCGGATGGTGCCCTGCGAGAACTCCGCGTGCACCTCCGCGGTCCTCCCCGCCATGTAGTCGGGCGTCCACGCCAGCATCCTGCGCACAACGTCGTAATGCTCGTCGATGAGCACCTTCAGCACCGCGTCGCCGAGCGCGGGATCTTCGATGGGGTTCTCGGGTCCGCCGATGTTCACGGCCTCGCGGCTCCCCCGCCACACGCGATCGCGGCGGTCTCGCGCGTGCTCGGGCGCCTCGACGATCAGGCCGGCGTCGGCGAGCGCTCGCAGATGGAAGCTCACCTTGTTCGCCGGCACGTCCAGCAGCTGCGCGATGTCGGCCGCACGCAGGAACCGGTGCTTGGGGAAGAGCCGCAGGATCTGACGTCGCAACGGATGCGTGAACGCCTTGAGCACCGTCGTCGTCGCGGCTGCCGTGGCCCCGGGGTCCGGCTGCGACGCCGCCTCCGCGCGCGATTCCTCCGCCATGCCGTCAGTCTACTCAGGATTAGTTGCGCAATTCCTATTGCGCAACTAATCCTGCGCGAATAGGGTGATCGGCATGACCTCCACGCCTCGACTCTGGCGCCAGGTCCCGTACCTGCTGTGGCTCACGTCCGACACCGGGAAGGGCCTGGCCTCGACGCTGTTCAGCTTCGCGGTTCCGCTGCTCGCGCTTGTGGTCACGGGCGATCCTGCCCAGGCCGGCATCATCGCGGCCGTCGGCACCGTGGTCCGGCTGCTCATGACCCTGGCGGGCGGCGTGCTGGCCGACCGGCACCGTCGCATCGTGATGATGGCCTTCGGCGGCGCGCTCGGCGCCGGCGCGGCGGGCGCCTTCACTGCCGTCGCCCTGTCCGGCCGTATCGACTTCGCGATGCTGCTGACCTTCGAAGTGCTGCTCGCCGCCGTGGGCGGCCTGTTCAACCCGGCGGGCGAGGCCGCGCTGAAAGACATCGTGCCCGAGAGCATGATGGGTCGCGCGCAGGCGGCGAACCAGGGGCGGGATGCGGCCCTGCAGCTCGCCGGCGGTCCGATCGGCGGAATGCTGCTGGCCATCGGCGGATGGCTGATCGGCGCCGCGATGCTCATCGGTTCCGTGATCGCGGCCGTTGCGGGCTGGGCCCTGGGCAGGCGCGTGGGCTGGGGGCGCCCGGAGGTCCCGCGCCGGGAGGCGACGGAGGCGACGGAGGCCACCGATGCCCCAGCTGCTGAGCCCGCGGCATCCGCTCCTCCCGCCGCCCCCGCCAACGCACTCCGCGAACTGCGGGAGGGCGTGGGGTGGCTGTTCCGCCGGCCCGATCTGAGCACCGGAACCGTTGTGGCGACCGTGATCAACCTCGGCCTGAATGCGGGGATCACCACGATGATCTACGCCGTGCTGCAGGCCGGGCACTCCGAGGCGACGATCGGCTGGATGATGGCCGCCTCCGGTGCGTCGATGCTCGTCGGCGCCCTGCTGGCACCGACTCTCGTGCCGCGCATCGGAGCCGGGATGCTGATGGTCCTGGGCCTCGTCACCTGCACGACCGCCATAGCCGGGGGCGTGTTCGTCCAGACGCCCTGGGGCATCGCACTCCTGGTCAGCGGAGCGGTCTTCCTGCTCCCGGCACTGAATGCGGCCTTCAGCGGATACACGATGGTGGCCACCCCGACGGCGCTGATCGGGCGGGTGAACAGCGTCGGCAACGTGCTGAGCATGGGCGCCATGCCCCTCTCGCCGCTCGTGGCCGGCTTCGGGCTTGCGTGGGCCGGGCGCTCATCGACCCTTCTGCTCTGCCTGGTGCTCTGCACGGTGGCGCTGGTGATGGCGCTGCTCAGTCGGCCGCTGCGATCCATTCCCGCGGAGTCCCGATGGGCCGAGCACGCCCGCCAGTACGACGAGCGCGTGGCGGTCACTGCGGCCTGACCGGCGCCCATCTCGGAGGAGTCGGGCTGGATGGAAAACGCCGGCCTGGATGCCCGGGAAGCGGCGTTTTCCATCCAGGCCGACGCTTCGACGGGCTCGGCGACCCGGAGATGAGGCCCAGATCGTCCTGCGGACTCAGCGCAGCGGGTCGAAGGGCTTGATGGCGGGGTCGACCCGACCTGTGGTGATCTGCTCGGCGAGCAGCTTGCCGGTGGCGGGGCCGAGCACGATGCCCCACATGCCGTGGCCGCCGGCCACGTACACGTTCGGTGCTCGGGTCACCCCGACCAGCGGCAGGCCGTCAGGCGTCACGGGGCGCGAGCCCATCCACTCGTCCTCGCGCTGCTCGAAGTCGATGCCCTGGAACACCTGGCGCGCCTGGGCGATGATCGCCTGGATGCGGCGCGGCTGGAACGGCTCGTCGGGTCCGCGGAACTCCATGGTTCCGGCGATGCGGAAGCGGCCCTGGTACGGGGTGCACGCGATGCGCTCGGTCGGGAAGTACACCGGGTGCTCCTGCGGCTGGGGCGTGGCGACCGTGAACGAGTAGCCGCGTCCGGCCTGCACGCGGGTGCGCACGCCGAGTTTGCGGGCGAGCTTCGGCAGCCAGGCGCCGGTGGCGATGACGACCGAGTCGGCCACCAGGTGCTCGCCGTTGGACAGGGTCACGACGGGGCGTCGGGTGGAGGACACGTCGGTGACCTCGAGACCGGTCAGCAGCTGGGCGCCGCGCTCGACGACGGCCTCGCCGAGCGCCTCGACGAACGGTGCGGGCTCGAAGAAGCGCTGGTTCTTCAGCTGGTACACGTGCTCGACGGAGTCCGCGAGCACCGGCGCGAGCTCGCGCGGGTTCTCCAGGCGCTCGAACGGCACCTCCTGCCCGTGCCGGGCGACGCCCTCGACCTCGTGCAGGAAGCCCTTGATGTGCTCCTCCTTCTGGAAGCCGATCACGAACGGGCCCTCGCGGGTCCACGACTTCACGCCGCCGTCGATCAGCTCGTCGTAGGAGTCCAGCGCCATCTTGTCGATGGGGGTGAGCGCGGCCATGGTGCGGTCCCACGCCCTGTTGGTGCCGTGCGAGGCGAACTGCGCCAGGAACGTCCACAGGCCCGGGTCCACACGGAAGGGCACGTGCAGCGCGGCATCCGGGTCGATCAGCGCGCTCGGCCCGTACGTCCACAGGCTGGTGTCGGCCAGCGGGATCGCCTGGCCGGGGGTGAGCCATCCGGCGTTGCCCCACGACGAGCCGGCGGCCACGCCGACCTTGTCGATGACCGTCACCTCGACCCCGCGCTCCTGCAGGTGCCATGCCGTTGCGAGACCGACCATTCCGGCCCCGACGACGATCGTGCGCGTCATTGCGTCCTCCTGAAAGACACCGGGGCATGACAAAGCCCCGCTCACTCCCGATTATGCGGATCTCGAGCGCATCATGGACTCAACTCGAAAGATCCTGCGTAGGATGGGCATCCGTACCGCAGATTCTTTCGTTCGAACAGGAAAGCGAGCATGTCAGCATCCGATTCTTCGACCTCGCGCCGTGCGGCGATGGCGGATGCCGGACTGGATGCCACAGATCGCATCATCATCTCCGAGCTGAGCCGCAACGGCAGGCTCTCCAACACCGAGCTCGCGGCGCGCGCCGGCATCGCCGAGTCGACGTGCCTGAAGCGGGTCCGGGCGCTGCAGGCGAACGGGGTGATCGTGGGCTTCCACGCCGAGATCTCCCCCGCCGCGATCGGGCTGCACCTGGAGGCGCTGATCACCATCCGGCTGCATGCGCACGCCCGCGGTGATCTGCGCAGGTTCCAGGCCTACGTCGAGGATCTGCCCGCCACGCAGCGGGTGTACTTCCTCGCCGGCGACCGCGACTTCCTGGTGCACGTGGCGGTGCCGGATGCCGCAGCTCTGCGCGAGCTGGTGTCGGACACGCTCAGCCTGCGCCCCGAGGTGGCATCCACCTCGACGAGCCTGATCTTCGCCCAGGCCGCCGGGTCTCGCGGGCTCTGACCCCACCTGTGCCGGCTCACTCACGACGGCGTCGCTCACGACGGCGGCGAAAGCAGGTCACGGGGCGAAGGGAGTCACCCCGCGATGCGGAGCTCGAACCCGGCATCCGTCAGCGCTGCGCGTGCAGGGAGCGGGGCGGCGGCATCCGTGATCACCGTGGGGAAGAGCTCCGCGCCGCCGACGTGGGCGAAGGCCGCCTGACCGAGCTTGGACGCGTCGGCCACGATCACGGCGCGCGTCGCGCGCTGGGCCATCAGGCGGTTCACCTCCGCCTCAGCCTCATCGTGCGTGGTGGCCCCGTCGTCCGCGGAGAGGCCGTTGACGCCGATGAAGGCGATGTCCAACCGGATGCCTGCCAGCAGCTGCTGCACGAATGGGCCGATCAGCTCGAAGCTGCGCGAGTGGATCACGCCCCCGGTGACGACGACCTTGAACTCCGGGCGCATCGCCAGCTGCGCGGCGATGTTCACGGCGTTGGTCACGACGGTGATCCCCACGGCGGCCAGGTCGTCACGGGCGGCGAGCGCCGCGGCGATGGCGGTCGTGGTGGTGCCGCCGGACAGTCCGACGATGTCGCCCGGGGCGACGAGGGATGCCGCCGCCGCGGCGATCTGCTCCTTCGCGCCGGCGCCGAGGCGACTCCGGTACTTGATCGGCAGCTCGTAGGCCACGGACTGCGCGACCGCACCCCCGTGCGTGCGGGTCAGCAACCGGCGCTCGGCAAGGCTGTCCAGATCACGACGTGTGGTCGCTGCGGATGCTCCGAAGCGCTCCACGAGCTGCTCCACCGACACCTCGCCCTGCTCGGCCAGCAGGTCGAGGATGGCGGTCATCCGCGCCGCGCGGTTCATCGCGCCTCGCCCGAGGCCAGGGCGAACAGGCGCAGCATCCGAGCGGCCTCCTCCGCCACCGCCTCGCGCGCCGGGGCGACGTACTTGCGCGAGTCGACGAGCGCCTCGTCCGAGGCGAGCGTCTCGCGGATCGCACGGGTGAAGAAGCCGTTCAGGTGCGTGGAGACGTTGATCTTGGTCATGCCGGCGCGCACGGCCTGCACGATCACGTCATCGGCGACGCCGGAGGATCCGTGCAGCACCAGCGGCACGTCTCCGCCGCTGCGCCCGATGCCGCGCAGCGCAGCCCTCAGCCGTGCGATCAGGTCGATGTCGAGGGATGCCGAGCGGTCCAGCATCGCGTGCGAGGATCCCACCGCAACGGCCAGCGCATCCACGCCGGTGGCCTCGACGAAGGCACGCGCCTCGTCGGGGTCGGTGCGGACCCCGGGCGCGTGCGCGCCGTCCTTGCCGCCGACCTCTCCGAGCTCGGCCTCGACGAAGACCCCGGCTGCACGGGCTCGGGCGGCGACCCCGGCGGTGAGCTCGACGTTCTGCTCGTAGTCGAGCCTGCCGCCGTCGAACATCACCGACCCGAAGCCCAGCTCGATGGCCTCGTCGACCAGCTCGGGCCGCTCGGCGTGGTCCAGGTGCACGGCGACGGGTGTGGCCGCGCGGCGCGCGATGGCCAGACTCGCCCGGCCGATCGGCTCCAGGCCGCCGTGGTAGTCGGCGCAGTTCTGCGAGATCTGCAGGATCACCGGCAGCTGCGCCCGCTCGGATGCCCGGACCAGCGCCTCGGCGGTCTCGAGGTGGATCACGTTGAACGCGCCGATCCCGGTGCCGGCGGATGCGGCGGCGCGGACGAGATCGCGTGCGGAGACGAGGGTCATCGGGACTCCTTCGGGTCGACGGAGGTGCTCGGGCAAGGGGTGACGCGGGTCACGGTGAGAGCGGATTCGAGAGCGGGCCAGGTGGGGTGGATGTCGCCTGCGAGCGGCATGAGCACGGCCGCGGCCGACCACGCCGTCGCGCGGCGCAGGATGCGCTCGGGGTCGCGGATGCCCGCACCCATCAGCACGGCGCAGGCGGCCACCCCGGCGTCGCCGGCCCCGGTCGGGTTGCCCGCCAGCGGGGTGTCCAGGCGCGCCTGGAGGACGTCCACGGCGGGACGGCTTCCGGCATAGGTCCCGTTCCCGGCATCCGTCCCGTTCCCGGCATCCGAACGGCCCCCGACACTCGGACGCGGCCCGGCATCCGTCCCGCCCCCGGCATCCGATTCATCCGGGCGATCCACTCTTGGGGCCGACACGCCAGATTTAGGCCGTTCCCCGCGAATCGGGCCGACATCTGGCGTGTCGGCCCCCGATCTGTCAGCAGCCGAGACGGCCAGCATCCCGTCCTTGCCCAGCGACAGCAGCACGAGGTCGGCGCCGCGGCGCAACAGCTCGCGGGCGCCGTCGATGGGATCGTCCAGTCCGGTGGCGTCGCGCAACTCGTGCTCGTTGGGCTTGAGCACAGATGCTCCGGCATCCGCCGCCACGAGCAGAGCCGGCCCCGAGGTGTCGGCGATCACCGTGGCGCCGGCATCGCGGCCGATGCGGATGAGTGCCGGCAGCAGGTCGTCCGGGGTTCCCGGCGGGAAGCTGCCCGAGATCACCAGCACGTCGGCGGCGCCCGTGGGCGCCTCGGCGACGGCATCCGTTCGTTGCACTTCGGAGGCCGACACGCCAGAATCAGGACGTTTCCCGCGAATCGGGCCGACACCTGGCGTGTCGGCCCCCAATCCGTGACCAGCGGCGAGCGCCTCGGCGACGGCATCCTTCAACGCCGCCCACTCCTCGACCGTCGGCGCGACACCGCGCTCGTTGACGATGGTGGTGTCGCCCTCGGCCTCGTCGACCAGTGCGATGCTTCGGCGGGTGGCCGCGGCCACCGGCACCAGCACGTGCGGAACGCCAGATGCCTGCAACTCCGCCGCGAACTCCGCGCCGGTCGCCCCGCCTGTCGTGGTCACGGCGACGACCGCGGCGCCCTGCGCGTGCGCGATCCGCGCCACGTTCAGGCCCTTGCCCCCGGCGCGCGCCCTACCCGCATCCGCTCGATGCACGCCGCCGAGCGTCAGCGATGCGACGTGCCAGGTCAGGTCCACGGCGGGGTTCGCGGTGACGGTGACGATCATGCCGCGGCCTCCCGTGCGCGCAGCGCCGACCCGAGGATGCCGGCGTTTCCGGACAGCTCGGCGGGGACCAGCGCGGGGATGCGATGGAAGCTCAGCCGGTCGGCCAGGCGGTGGCGCAGCTCGTCGAACAGGGCGCCGCCCGCCCGCGACAGCCCGCCCCCGATGACCACCGCATCCGGGGCCATCACGGCGGTCAGCTGCGCGATGGACATGGTCAGCGCATCCAGCGCCTCGTTCCAGATGCGAGCCGCGATCTCGTCACCAGTGGAGGCCAGGGCGATGACCTCGCGCGCGCCATCCACGTCCGTGCCGGTGGCCTCGGCGTATCGGCGCGAGATCGCACCGGCCGACGCCCGCGCCTCCAGGCATCCGCGGGCCCCGCACGGGCACGGCCACTCCCCGATCGGCGAGTGGCCGATCTCGCCCGCATAGCCGCCGGCGGTGTACGGATGCCCGCCCACCAGCAGCGCGCCGGCGATGCCGGTGCCGATCACCAGCACGACGGCGTTGGCGTAGTCGCGGGCTCCGCCCAGCACGCGCTCCGCCCAGCTGGCTGACCGCACGTCGTGGTCGAACGCGACGGGCAGGCCGAACTCCGCGCGCATCAGGTCCCGGATGGGCGCGTTGCGCCAGCCGAGATTGCTGCTGAACACGCCGATGCCGTTCTCCGAGTCCACGATGCCGGGCACGACGAGTCCGACGCCTTCCGGCACGATCTCCGGATGCTGCTCCTGCAGCTCCGCGGCCAGCTCCGCCAGCCGCGAGATCAGCGAGCCCGCCGGGTCGTCCCCGCCCACCGGGGTGGGCGTGCGCCGCAACCCGACCGCAGTACCCGAGGCGTCGAACAGCGCCGACTTGATGTCGGTGCCGCCCACGTCGAACGCCAGCACCGGCACGCCGCGGCCGATGCTCACCACCGGCGCCAGCCGTTCGCCTGCGGCGTCGGTGACGACGTCGGGGATCCTGTCGGGATGTGTCATGGCATCCGCCTTCCGATGTCGGAATCCTCAGTCGTCGAGGATGACCGAGCGGGTGAGGTTGCGCGGCAGGTCGGGGTCGAGCCCGCGCGCGACGGCCCGGTCGAGGGCGACGCGGTGGACGCGCACCAGCTCTGCCAGCGGGTCGATCGGATGCTGCACGAAACGCGCCCCGGTGGCCTCGACCTGCGCCCGCAGGCCCTCGGGTGCCGCGCCGAACTGCCAGGTGATGCGGCCGGGCGCGGCGATGGCGATCGGGCCGTGGCGGTACTCCATGGAGCTGTACGACTCGGTCCACGACTGCGAGGACTCGCGCATCTTCAGCCCTGCCTCGTTGGCGAGGCCGAAGGTCCATCCCATGCCCAGGAAGCTGTACTGCTCGGCCTCGGTCAGTGCGACGTCGTCGGACGCCTGGCCGTCGAGCACGTTCTGCGCATCGGCGATGGCCGCCGTGACATCCTCATCGAGCGAGACGCGGAACAGGGTGAGCGCCGTGGTGGCGAAGCGAGTCTGCACCACGGACTGCTCATCGGCGAACGGCAGAGCGATGACGGTGTCGGCCAGGTCCACCAGCGGGGAGGCGTCGTCGCCGAGAACCGCGATGACGGGTGTCCTGCGCTTCAGGCGCTCGGTCAGCTCGAGCACCTCGGTGGTGGTGCCGGATCGGGTCAGCGCGACGACCGCATCGTAGTCGCGGCCGAACGGGAACTCGGATGCCGTGAACGCGTCGGTCTCGCCGTGGCCGGCGCCCTCGCGCAGCGCGGCGTAGGACTGCGCCATGAACCATGAGGTGCCGCATCCGACGACGGCGATGCGGGCGCCGGATGCCGGCAGCTGCGCCTGCTCGGCGCGCATGTCGGCTGCGCGCGCCCAGGTCTCCGGCTGCGAGGTGAGCTCCGCGCGCATGTGCGCGCCGGCGGCGTTGGTCATGTCCGACTCCTGAGGATGCAAGTTTGTGAGCGTTTACTGCACGTAACACTCACATTATGGCATTCGTCGGTGAGATCTGTCGAGCGTCGATCTGAGCATCTCCGCAGAGATGCACAACTTCGCAGGCGGAACGCGATCCGGATGCGAAGTTGTGCAGAACTGCGAAGTCACGGATGCCGCGACACGCACCCGAGCCCGCGCGGCGGGCTCAGCGCCCCTCGGCAGCCTCGGTGTGGTGGCGGATGACTTCGGCGACGACGAAGTTGAACCACTTCTCGGCGAACTCGGGGTCCAGGTGCGCATCCTCGGCCAGTGCGCGCAGGCGCGCGATCTGCTGCTCCTCGCGCTGCGGGTCGGAGGCCGGCATCGCGTGCGCGGCCTTCAGATGGCCGACCTGCTGCGTGGCGCGGAACCGCTCGGCGAGGATGTAGACCAGCGAGGCGTCGAAGTTGTCGATGCTGGCTCGCAGGCGCAGCAGCTCGGCGCGGGCTTCCTCGTCGTTCATCGGTCCTCCTCGTGCATCCCGGACAGTTCGACGATAGTCGGCATCCGTCGTCGGCATCACGCGGATTGCGGGGCCACCCGGTCGGTGCTCATCGCGCAAAGCGCGGTGAGCCGTCGCGCAGACCCGAATCGCGCTCCTCACGCGGTCCGGCCGCGTGGAGCGCACCTGAAGCACGCAGCGCACATAGAGTGTTCGGCATGAGCGCCGACGAATCCTCGACACCAGCCATCGACGCCGCAGACGCGGGCACGGATGCCTACGCGCCGGAGGCGCCGCAGGCGCCGGCAACCGCGCCGACCAGGGTCGCGGAGAAGACAGCCCGCAAGGTCGTGGAGCCGCCGGCTCCGAGCCGCTCGTTCTGGACGCGCATCGACAAGCCGTTCGTGTTCGGGTTCCTGGTGACGCTGGGCGGCCTGGCGGCGATCCTGCTGGCCATCACGCTCAGCAACCTGTCGACGGTGCTGATCTACGTGGCCTTCGCCATGTTCGCGGCCCTCGGCCTGGATCCGGCCGTGCGATTCCTCGAGCGCCGCGGGCTCTCGCGCGGTGTGAGCGTGCTGAGCGTCATCCTCGGCTTGGTCGTGGTGCTGGCGCTCATCCTGTGGATGATCATCCCCGTGGTGGTCGAGCAGGTCACGCTGTTCGTGAAGTCCGTGCCGAACCTCATCACCGACTTCACGCACAGCGACGTGTACGGGTTCCTGGAGAAGCAGTTCGGCGATCAGTTCCAGCAGTTGGTCGAGGACGCGCAGAAGTTCCTCACCGACGGCAAGACCTGGCAGGCGGTGGGCGGCGGCGCCCTGCAGGTGGGCAGCTCGATCGCCACCGGCATCTCCGGCTTCATCGTGGTGCTGGTGCTGACGCTGTACTTCGTCGCAGGGCTGCCGACGATCAAGACCGCGCTGCTGCGCTTCGCACCGGCTCGCGACCGCAAGAGCGCCCGCGACATCACCGACCAGATCACCGACTCGGTGGGCGGCTACGTGCAGGGGATGGTGGTGCTGGCGTTCGCGAACGCGGTGGTGGCGCTGATCCTCTACCTGGTGCTGCAGCTGCCGTTCCCGCCGCTGATGGCCGCCGTGGCGTTCCTGATCACGCTGATCCCGCTGGTGGGCTCGGTGCTGTTCTGGGCGATCGGCTCGGTGATCGCGCTGTTCGCCGATCCCTGGCACGCACTGTTCTTCGCGATCATCTACCTGGTGTACATGCAGGTGGAGGCGTACTTCCTCACCCCGCGCGTGATGAACAAGGCGGTCTCGGTACCCGGCGCCCTCGTCGTGATCGGCGCCCTGGCCGGCGGCACCCTGCTGGGCCTGCTGGGCGCGCTCGTGGCGGTGCCGGTCACGGCATCCATCCTGATCATCATCAATCAGGTGCTGCTGCCCCGCCAGGACGCCCGCGTCTGAGCGTCCCGGCGGAGCCGCGAAGGGCTACTTGATGCCCTTCTCCTTCAGCCACTTCTCGGCGATGTCGGGGGCGGATGCCTGATCGACCGTGGACTGCACGTTCAGTGCCACGAGGTCCTCGGCGGTGAGCGCCGCGCTGACCTTGTTGATCACGCCGCTGATCTTGTCGGCGATGCCTGTGGAGGCGATGGGCACCACATTCGAGGCCAGGATCATGTTCTTCGGGTCCTTCAGCGCCACGATGTCCTTGGTCTGGAACGCCGGGTCGGCCGTGTAGATGTCGGCCACCTGGATCTGGCCGGCCAGCAGCGACTCCAGAGTGCTGTCGGCCGTGGCCGAGAAGCCCAGGTCGACGTTGTAGAACTTCTTCGCGCCGGTGGGCCCGTAGGGCCGCTGCTCAAGCTCGGGCGCACCGCCGAGAACCGGCTTGGTCTTCAGCTTGGACAGATCGGCGATCGACTCCAATCCGTTGTCGGCCGCGAACTGCTTCGTGACCGTGTAGGTGTCCTGGTCGGAGGCCTTCGCGTAATCCAGCGCGGTCAGGCCCTTGGGCAGCGCCTTCTGCAGTGCGGCGTACACGTCGTCGGGGCTGGTGGCGGTGGCGTCCTTGTCGAGGTACTCCAGCAGGTTGCCGGTGTACTCCGGGAACAGGTTGATCTTGCCGGATTCCACATCGGGCATGTACGCGTCGCGCTGGCCGATGTTGAACTTCTTCTCGACGGTGAAGCCCGCATTCTGCAGCGCCTGCGCGTAGATCTCGGCGATGATCTCGTTGGAGTAGTACGCCTGCGACCCGATGACGATGGTGTCGCCGCCGCTCGAGCCGGAGCTCTCCGCGGGCTTGTCCAGTGGGTTGCTGCTGCCGCATCCGGCGAGCGCGAGGGTCGCGGCCAGCGCGACGCCCGCGGCGAGGACGAGTCGGGAGGTGGGTGCGGTGATCATGGTGTGCCTCTCTGTGGAACGGTTCAGGCGACGGCTGCGCGGTTCGCGCTGCGTCGTGAGGTGCGATCGGATGCCGGATGCTGCGGCTGCACGCCCGCGGGGATGACGGCCCGCTGCAGGCCTGCCAGCAGCAGGTCGACGATGAGCGCCAGAGCGGCCACCAGCAGCGCGCCGGCCAGCACCTGGTCGAACTTGTGCAGGGGGATGCCCTGGATGATGGGCCAGCCCAGCCCGCCGAGATTGACGTACGCGCCGATGGTGACGGTGGCGATGACCTGCAGCAGGGCGGAGCGGATGCCGCCGACCAGCAGCGGCATGCCCAGCGGCAGCTCCACCTTCGTGAAGATCTGCCATTCGGTCATGCCGACTGCGCGGGCCGCGTCGATGGTGCGCCGGTCGATCGCCTCGAAGCCCGTGTAGGCACCCGCCAGCAGCGACGGGATCGCCAGCAGCACGAAGGTGATGACCGCCGCCAATGGCGTCTGCAGCACACCGAGGACGAGCACGAGCAGGATCAGCAGTCCGAACGACGGCACGGCGCGCGCGGCGCCGGAGATCGCGACGGCGATCTCTCGCCCCCTGCCGGTGTGCCCGATCAGCCAGCCGGCGGGCAGCGCGATGGCGGCCGCGACGGCCACCGAGATCCCGGTGTAGAGCAGGTGCTGGCCCAGCAGCACGGGCAGCGCGTACTGCCCCTGCCACTGCGCGGGGTCCGTCAGCCAGGCGATGGCGTCGGTGAAGAGGTTCATGCGGCCGACCTCAGCGGGGTGCGCGGCGTCGACGCGGTCGCAGACATCCACGGCATCAGCATCCGCCCCAGCAGCACCAGCAGTCCGTCGATGACCAGCGCGATGACCACCACCGCGACGACGCCGGCCAGCACCTCGGCGATGATGCGCCGCTGCAGACCGTTGGTGAACAGGTAGCCGAGGTTGGTGACGCCGATCAGGATGCCGACGGTCGCCAGCGAGATGGTGCTCACAGCCGCGACTCTCAGGCCCGCGAGGATGACGGGGCCGGCCAGCGGCAGCTCGACGGTGGCGAAGCGGCGCGGAGCGCCATAGCCCACGGCGGTGGCGGCCTGACGCACGTCCTCGTCCACGGAGTCCAGCCCGTCGGCGACCGCGCGCACCAGGATGGCGATGGCGTAGATGGTCAGCGCGATGATCAGGTTCGGCTCGGAGGTGGCCTGATAGCCGAACACCGCCGGCATGAGGATCAGCAGCGCCAGCGACGGGATCGTGTACAGGAGCCCGGTGAGCACGATGACCGGGCCGCGCACCAGCTTGAACCGCCAGGCGACCCATCCCAGCGGGATCGACAGGATCAACCCCAGCACGATCGGGATGACGCTCTGCTTCAGGTGCGTGAGCGTGAGGGTGAGGATCAGATCCAGGTTGTCGCCGACCCAGTTCACGTCAGCGTCCGTCCTCGAGGCGCCGACGCTTCGACGGGCTCAGCGACCCATCCCGGCTCAGCGACCCGCCCGGGCTCAGAGACTCGTCCCGGCTCAGAGGCTCGTCCTGGTTAGGGGACTCGTCTCGAGCATCCTGGAGAATGCCCTGGGTGCGCCCTTCGGAGTCGACCACGACGGCGCCGCGCGGGGTCTGCTTGACGGTCAGGGCACGGCGTCCGCGCTCGGCGCCGATGAACGCCTCGACGAAGGCATCCGCGGGGTCCTCCATGATCTGGCTGGGGCTGCCCACCTGCACGACGCGAGCCCCCTTGTCGAGGATGACCACCTGGTCGCCCAGCAGGAACGCCTCGTCGATATCGTGCGTGACGAAGACGACCGTCTTGTCGAGCTCGACCTGCAGGCGGATGAGCTCCTGCTGCAGGTCGGCGCGCACGATGGGGTCGACGGCGCCGAACGGCTCGTCCATGAGCAGGATGTTGGGGTCGGCGGCCAGCCCGCGGGCGACGCCCACACGCTGCTGCTGTCCGCCGGAGAGCTGGCTCGGATAGCGGAGCGCGATCTCGCGATCCAGCCCGACGGTGTCCATCAGCTCCAGCGCACGGCCTTCGGCCTCCACCCGGCGGATGCCGTTCAGTCGCAGCACGGTGCTGATGTTGTCGATCACGGAGAAGTGCGGCATCAGGCCGGAGTTCTGCATGACGTAGCCGATGCCGCGGCGCAGCAGCACGGGATCGCGGCCCAGCACGCTCTCCCCGTCGATGGCGACGTCTCCGGAGGTGGGCTCGACCATGCGATTGACCATGCGCAGCAGCGTGGTCTTACCGCTGCCGGACAGCCCGACGAAGACCGTGGTCTTGCGCGAGGGGAGCACGAGGCTGAAGTCCTCGACGGCCAGGGTGCCGTCAGGGAAGCGCTTGGTGACGTGAGTGAACTCGATCATCCGGGGTTACGGACCGACCTGCACGTTCGGGTCGAACGCGAGGTATCCGGAGAAGTCGCGCCCCACCTTGTCGATGGCCGTGGCGTAGGGCTTCGGGTACGCCCAGACGAGGTCGGTGTGGGTCTGCCCGTCCAGCACCAGCGAGTAGTACTGGCACACGCCCTTCCACGGGCACGTGTACGGCGTGGGGCTCTCGACGAGCTCGCCCCGGCGCAGCGCGGTGGCGGGGAAGTAGTGGTTTCCTTCGATGAGGATCGTGTCGCCGTCATCCGCCTCGGCGATCACGGTTCCCTCGAGTACTGCCTTCATGTGCGTACCTCCTGGCCTCTCTTCGAGCGTAGGCGACACCTCTGACAACCGACACGGGTCACGGGAGATTCCCGGGTCAGGCGGATTGCCGCCCGTACTGCTCCAGCAGGCGCAGCCACACCTCGCTCATGGTGGGGTAGGCGGGCACCGCGTGCCACAGTCGGCTGATGGGCACTTCGCCGATCACGGCGATGGTGGCGGCCTGCAGCATCTCGGCCACGTCGGGGCCGGCGAACGTGACTCCCCGCAGCACCTCGCGCTCGGTGTCGACGACCATGCGGGCCTGGCCCTGGTATCCGTCGGCGTGCAGGCTGGAGCCCGCGACCCAGCCCAGGTCGTAGTCGACGACCTGGATCTCGTGGCCGGCCGCGCGAGCGGCATCCGCCGTCAGCCCGACCGATGCCACCTCGGGCTCCGAGAAGACCACCTGCGGGACCGCGGCGTGATCGGCGGTGGCGACGTGCCGGCCCCAGGGCTGGTCGGCGACGACCTCGCCGCGCGAGCGTGCCGCGATGACGTCTCCGGCGGCGCGGCCCTGGTACTTGCCCTGGTGGGTCAGCAGCGCGCGGCCGTTGACGTCGCCGACGGCGTAGAGCCAGTCGCTTCCGGGCACGCGCAGGGTGTCGTCGACCTCGATCGAGCTCCCGGGTTGCAGACCCACGGCATCCAGCCCGATGTCGCGCGTGCGCGGGACGCGTCCGGTCGCGACCAGAACCTCGGATGCCGTGATCTGCTCCCCCTCGCCGATCGTGACGACGACCTGGTCGCCGTCACGACGCACAGCCGTGGTGGCGGTGTTCAGGCGCACGTCGACACCCAGGCCCTGCAGCCCCGCCGCCACTCGCTCGCCGGCGAACGGCTCCATGCGCTCCAGCAGCCCGTGCCGGGCGATGACGGTGACTCTCGATCCGAGCTGGGCGTAGGCGGTGGCCATCTCCACGGCGACCACGCCGCCGCCGATGATCGCGAGCGAGTCCGGCACGTGGTCCGAGCTGGTCGCCTCGCGGCTGGTCCACGGCTTCGCGTCCGCCAGGCCCGGGATGCCGGGGATCGCGGCATCCGAGCCCGTGCAGACCGCGACGGCGTGACGGGCTGTGATGACCCTGCCGTCGACGGTGACCTCCCGCTCGGCAGTGATGCGGCCGTGGCCCCGGACGAGGTCGATGCCGGCGGACTCGAGCCATTGCACCTGGCTGTCATCCGTCCAGTGCGAGGTGAACGAGTCGCGGCGAGCCAGGACCTCGGCGGGCTTCAGAGTTCCGCCCTCCACACCGCGGACGTGCTGCGCGGCGCGCAGGGCCTGACCGGGCCGCAGCAGCGCCTTCGACGGCATGCAGGCCCAGTACGAGCACTCCCCGCCGACCAGCTCGCTCTCCACGATCACGGCGGTCAGCCCGCCCTGCACGGCACGGTCGGCCACGTTCTCGCCGACAGGGCCGCCACCCAGCACGATCAGGTCGTATTCGTCGCTCATGGGTTCCAGTCTCGCGCGGCCATGGGGTGCTGTCACGGGGTTGACAGACCCGCGGCGCTCATGAACCCGGAGATCCGGCGGGATCAGGCGCGGAAGCATGCGAGACGCGGCCGATGCGCACCGGTGCTCCGGTGCTGCGGTGCTGCGGTGCTGCGGTGCTCCGGCGCCGCGGCGTCGAGTCGCCGCTCGCCCCGCGATCCGCGCCCCTGCTCAGCGACTCCGCCCCCGCTCAGCGACGCGGCTCAACAGGGGCGGGGACGGCCAGCAGGGGCGGGGACGATCAAGACGCCGGCCAGCAGGGGCGGGACGATCTGACGACGGCCAGCAGGGGCGAGGACGGTCGAGCAGCCGACGGGCGCGGGCTCAGCGCACGGGCAGGATCACCGTCGGCACGGGGGCCGAGGTGGTGTGGCGCACCTCGCGCGGAGCACCGGTGCGCTCGTCCAGATCGAGGGCGCTGATGGTGCCGGAGCGCTGTCCGGCGACCAGCAGCACGCCCTCGTGCACGAGGTGGTGGCGCGGCCAGTCCACGCCCGAGTCGGCGAGCGCCAGCGGTTCGACGACCTCACCGGCGCCGCGCACGCGCAGCGCCGAGATCGTATTGCTGCCGCGCAGCGCGGTGTACAGCGTGTTCCCGTCGCGCGAGACGGCCAGCTCGGCGGGGAAGTCGAAGCCCACCTGCGCGATGGGTGCGACGGTGGTCGCGGATGCCAGACCCCAGCTGCCGTCCGGAGCGGATGCCAGGGTGAAGACCTCGCAGGAGTATTCGGTCACCACGTGCAGGTGCCCACTGGGGTGCATGACCATGTGCCGCGGGCCGGTGCCGCGGGGCAGCACGACCTCGTGGTCGATCGTGAGGCCGCCGTTCTGGGTCCCTGAGCCGGCCGAAGGACGCCAGATCCGCACCAGGTCGAAGCCCAGGTCGGTGGTGGCGATACGCCCATCGGGCAGGAACACCGCCGAGTGCGCGTGCGAGACCCGCGGCTCGTCGCCGGCGGGCGTCGGGTACGGGTCTCGGGCCGAGGACAGTTCGGGGGCCGACACGCCAGATGAAGGCCGGCCCGCGCCAATCGGGCCGACATCTGGCGTGTCGGCCCCCAGAGTGTGAGGCGAGCCACCGGCATCCGGCTCCCCGAACAGCGCCGCGCGCAGCGCCGCGGCCTTGTCGGGAACCGGGGCAGTCAGCGAGCCGTCGGCGGCGATGCCGTACCGGATGACCTGGCCGTCGCCGTAGCAGCTGGCGATCAGCATCCGCCCGCTCGGGGAGACCCCGACATGGCAGACGGCCTCGCCCGCGGCCAGCGCGGGCCCGAGCGGCCGCAGCGTCGCCTCGCCGGAGCGGGCGAATGCCTGCACCTGGGCCGCGCCCTCCAGCGCCGCGTAGACCACGTCGAGGGTCGGATGCTGCGCCAGCCACGACGGCGAGGCGACTCGCGCCGCCACGCCCCGGTAGGCGAGCGTCGAGGCCCCGCGCCCGTCATCCACGGCGAGGAAGCCGATGCCCTCGGCATCCCCCTCCATGTCGGAGCCGTAGCCCCCGACCCAGAACCGCGTCATGTTCGCCCTTCCTCGCCCGTCGCTGTGGCGGGGGTCAGTCCAGCAGGTCGTGGCGCACGATGACCTGCTCGCGCTCGGGGCCGACGCCGATCACGGAGATGCGCGTGTTGCTCATCTGCTCCAGGGCCAGCACGTAGTCCTGCGCGTTCTGCGGCAGGTCCTCGAAGCTGCGGGCCGCCGAGATGTCCTCGGTCCAGCCGGGGAATTCCTGGTAGATGGGCTTGGCGTGGTGGAAGTCGGTCTGGTTCACCGGCACGTCGTCGAAGCGCACGCCGTCGACGTCGTAGGCCACGCACACCGGGATCCTCTCCAGTCCGGTCAGCACGTCGAGCTTTGTGAGCACCAGGTCGGTGATGCCGTTCACGCGCGTGGCGTAGCGGGTGATGGGGGCGTCGTACCAGCCGGTGCGGCGCAGGCGGCCGGTGGTGGTGCCGTACTCGAACCCGGTCTTGCGCAGCCACTCGCCCATCTCGTCGTTGAGCTCGGTGGGGAACGGCCCCGAGCCCACCCGGGTGGTGTACGCCTTCACGATGCCGACGATGTGGTTCAGCGAGCCGGGGCCGACACCCGAACCGGTGGAGGCGCCGCCGGCGGTGGCCGACGACGAGGTCACGAACGGGTAGGTGCCGTGGTCGACGTCGAGCATGGTGGCCTGGCCGCCCTCGAACACGACGACCTCCCCGCGCTTCAGAGCCTCGGCCACCAGATGGCCGGTATCGGCGACCATCGGCCGCAGCCGCTCCGCATAGGAGAGAAGCTCGTCGACGATCTCGTCGCAGGTGATCGCGCGGCGGTTGAAGACCTTCACCAGCAGATGGTTCTTCTGGTCGAGCGCGCCCTCTACCTTCTGCCGCAGGATGTTCTCGTCGAACAGGTCCTGTACGCGCAGGCCCACGCGGTTGATCTTGTCGGCGTAGGCCGGGCCGATGCCGCGGCCGGTCGTGCCGATGTTGCGCTTGCCGAGGAAGCGCTCGGTGACCTTGTCGAGAGTCCGGTGGTACTGCGTGATCAGGTGCGCGTTGGCGCTGACCTTCAGCCGCGAGACATCGACGCCGCGCGCGGACAGCGCCTCGAGCTCGCTGAAGAGCACCTCCAGGTCGACGACGACGCCATTGCCGATCACCGGCGTGACGCCCGGGGTCAGGATGCCGGAGGGCAGCAGGTGCAGGGCGTACTTCTCGTCACCGACGACCACCGTGTGGCCGGCGTTGTTGCCGCCGTTGAACTTCACCACCCAGTCGGTCCGCTCGCCGAGCAGGTCTGTCGCCTTGCCCTTGCCCTCGTCGCCCCACTGGACGCCGACGATCACGATTCCTGGCATGGGTGTACCCCCTGGTACTGCACGCTGTTCGCCGGGTTTGCACCGGCAGATGAGCTGGCCCGAACGGGCGTGTCCATCCTACCGGAGCGGGTTTCCGGGGCATCCGATCGCTACAGTGAGCGGATGACGACCTGGTGGCCCTACGCCCGCCTCACCGCATCCCTGCTGGGGTTCGCGGCGATCATCGCGCAGCTGGTGCGCACGCTCACGGGCGCCGCCGAGGCCACCACCGCGCACGGCTCGCATCTGCTGACCGTGGGGACGAACTTCTTCAGCTTCTTCACGATCCTCTCCAACCTGAGCGCGGCGGTGATGCTGGCGATCGCGGCGGTCTGGGCATGGACGGCGGGGAGGGATGCCGCGCGCGAGCCGCGCCGGCTCGCCGTGCTGCTGGCCTGCGTGGCGACGTACATGATCGTGACCGGCATCGTCTACAACCTGCTGCTGCGCGGCATCCAGCTGCCGCAGGGCGCGACGGTCCCGTGGTCGAACGAGGTGCTGCACGTCGCCATCCCGCTGTTCCTGCTGATCGACGTGCTGTTCGCGCCGAAGCGCCGCTCGCTGTCGTGGGGCACGCTGGGCGCCATCGCCGCGTTCCCGATCCTGTGGGCGGTCTACACGCTGGTGCGCGCGAACCTCATCACCTCCCCCGGCACCGGCGACCCTTACTGGTATCCGTACCCGTTCCTGAACCCGCACATCACGCCCGGGGGCTACCTGGGCGTGGCCGGCTACATCCTCGGCATCGCCCTGGCGATCATCGCGGTCGGGGCCGGCGTGGTCTGGGTCGCGCGCAGGCGCGCAGCATCCGTCGCCGCCTGACTCGCCGGCGGCTGCGGACGGCCTCTGCCGGTTCCCCGGGATTCAGGATCCCGGGTGGCATGGGCAGTACTCCCCATCGCGGGCGGTGGGATGGGGCGTTTAGGGTCGTGGCGGAGGTGTGCGATGGGGATGATGCTGCCGAATGAGCTTGTCTGGGTGATGGAGAAGCTGGGGTTCGAGTGGCCTGACATCGATGAGGATGAGGTTCGCAAGGGTGCCACGCTGGTGCGTGATCTCGGGAACGACCTGGAGGGGGTGATCCAGTCCGTCGACCGGAAGATGAATGGTGACATCAGTGCGGCGATGCGGGGGCAGGCGGGGCCGGCGACGTTGTCGGCGTGGCGGTGGACATCGTGGTCGAGCAGCTGCTGAACGGAGGCGACTGATGAGCGCCGTCAAACCCCTCTTCCGCGAACTGAGGCAGGCAGGAGTCAAAGCAGCCGGTGATCTGCATCTCAAGCTGCACCAGCTTCTGGACAACCTCGACGGGCACTTCGACGACGTCATGCGGCAGGTCAAGGACAGGGACGAGTACGACGACAAAGTCGACGTCAGCCTCAAGAAGTTCACGAAGAACAAGAACCACGACTCCACCGAATTCAACCGCCAGTACACCGAGCAGATGGACACGCTGCAGAAGACGCCACTGTCCGACTGGCTCAAGAACCGCGTCGAGTATCTCGACAACGGGCGCACGCCGGATTCGCTGCGTGCGCAGCAGGCCGCACGCGATATCGCCTTCCGAGACATGTACGACGATCTGAGAGATCAGGGACTCAGCAAGGATGCCGCGGACAAGGCGGCGAAGGATTGGCTCAGAACCCAAGCCGCCACCCATCGGTTGGATGGGATCGCAGGAGGCGACGTCACGGACATCTCGGGAGTCGGCGACATGCGCATCAACTCGTCCTTGGGCTCGCAGTGGAGGAGCCGCGTGAGCGACATCGACAGGGCCGTGATCACGTTCATCGAGGACAACCCTGGTGCTGATCTCAGCAACACGTTCATCAACGTCGTCTTCAGATAGGTTGGACCCCATGGTGGAGATCTCTGACTTCGTCCCGCATGCGCCGGTTCCGGCGGAGATCATCGAGGAGTACCGGGGGCGTGTCCCGGACGAGCTGGTCGAGGTCTGGGAGAACTACGGATACGGCACGTTCGGACAGGGGTTCCTGCGGATCGTCGACCCCAAGCTCTACGAGGCCGAGGTCGGGGACTGCATCGGCAAGACCCAGGGCGACGGCATCGCCATCCCGATCATGGTCACCGGCCTGGGAGACCTCATCACCTGGGAACCCAGCATCGGCGTCGTCGGCATCATGTACCGACTCGGAGACACCGTCGGACTCGGAAGCCGTCTGCGCAGCCTGCTCCGGCGCGTGGAGGATGATTTCATCCTTGATGACTTCAGAGCGAGAATCTTCCCGAAGGCAGTGGCCGCGCACGGCGAGCTGCCTTACGACCAGTCGTTCATCTTCGTGCCGCTGCTGTCCATGGGAGGGGCCGCGAAGGTCGAGAACCTGCACAAGCGCGAGACCATCCCCGCCATCCAGGTGGCCGTCGACCTGCAGGGCGTCATCGGACACTGACCCGACGGACTCGCTCCGATGGCGATCGAGCCTCTGGCCGAGCCGATGGTCGGGGCCACGCTCAGCCGGACCCGGACAATGCCTGAGATCACTGATTTCGTCCCGCACGCGCCGGTTACCCTGTATCGGGGGGATGCCTGGTCGTCGACCGTCCCCGAAATGCTCGAGGAGATGAGACATGACCGAGTTCCCGGCCGCTGGATCCGTCCCGTCCGCGCCTGCGCCGCCGCCCGCTCCGGCGGCTCCGATCGGTTCGGTGCCGTTGGCCGACGCCGACCCTTCACTCCGACTCGCTACCGCTCGCTCAGTACAAGCGACAGGCACAGGGATCCAGGCAGCCACCTCAGCGCCTCAGAACGCGCAGCCGACGGCATCCGCTCGCAACGCCTCCCCCGATGACCTCGCCCGCGCGCAGCGCATCCTGACCGTCATCTCCGACTCGTACTCCACCAAGATGGTGGGCCAGGCCAGTCTGCGCTCGAGCCTGCTGATCGCGCTCATCGCCGGCGGCCACATCCTGCTGGAGTCCGTGCCGGGCCTGGCGAAGACCACCGCGGCGAGCACTCTGGCCGACACCGTGAAAGCCACCTTCAAGCGCATCCAGTGCACACCTGATCTGCTGCCCAGTGACATCACCGGCAGCCAGATCTACGACGCCGCCACGGGCAGCTTCCGCACCGTGCTCGGCCCCGTGCACGCCAACTTCGTGCTGCTGGACGAGATCAACCGCTCCAGCGCGAAGACCCAGTCGGCCATGCTCGAAGCCATGCAGGAGCGCCAGACCACGATCGGCGGCGAGGTGCACCCGCTGCCCAAGCCGTTCCTGGTGATCGCCACGCAGAACCCCATCGAGCAAGAGGGCACCTACGAGCTGCCCGAGGCGCAGATGGACCGCTTCCTGCTCAAGGAGATCGTGGAGTACCCGAGCCCCGCCGAGGAGTTCGAGATCCTCGGGCGCATCGACTCGGGTGTGCTGAACCCTGACCGCCATGTGCCAGGGGTCATCTCGCTGGAGGACGTGCAGGACCTGCAGGACATCGCCTCGCGGGTGTACATCGACCCGGCCATCCGCAACTACATCGTGCAGCTCGCGTACGTCACGCGGAACCCCGCGCCGTACATCGGCGAGGAGCGGGCCCGGTACGTCAAGTACGGCGCCAGCCCTCGGGCGAGCATCGCGTTCCTGCAGGCATCACGCGCGCTGGCACTGCTGAACGGCCGCACGCACGTGCTTCCCGAGGACATCCGCGCGCTGCGCCACCTGGTGCTGCGCCACCGCGTGCTGCTGACCTTCGAGGCGGATGCCGAGGGTGTGCGCAGCGAGGAGATCATCGACCAGATCTTCGCGTCGGTGCCGACCCCGTAACGACCCTTCGACAGGCTCAGGGACCCAGGACTGGGACTCGGAGACCCGTCCACGACCCAGGACGCCATGGCAAGTCTGATCACCCAGGTGAGAGCCAAGCTCTTCATCCGCTCATCGCAGAAGTCGATGCACGCGCTCGATGGCGCGTACGCGTCGCTGCTGCGCGGGCGCAGCCTGGACTTCGAGGATCTGCGGCCGTACGAGTTCGGCGATCAGGTGCGCGACATCGACTGGCGCGCCACGGCCCGCCACGGCGAACCGCTCATCAAGCGCACCAGGGCCACCCGCAGGCACACCGTGCTGTTCCTGGTGGACACCGGTCGCGGCATGCAGGCCCTCGCCGAGGATGAGCGTCCCAAGCGCGACCTGGCCGTGCTGCTGACCGGCGCCCTGGGCTTGCTCACCGTGCGGCACGGCGATGACTTCGCGGTGATCCACGGCGACGCCGTCCGCGTGAAGCGCCTGCCGCCCGGCGGCACCGAGGGCGCCCTGGAGCACGCGCTGCGCACCGTGCGCGACGCGATCGACGCCAGCACGGCAGCCAGCGACCGGGATGGGCTGCTGCAGTACACCGCCCGCAACATCGCGCGCCGCTCCATCGTCGTGATCGTCACCGACGAGGCCCCGCTCACCGACGACACCGACCGGCTGCTGCGACGGCTGAAGGTGCAGCACGACGTGCTGTGGCTGACGCTGCGGGATGCCGAACTCGTCACCGGCGGCGGCAGGCGGGTGGGCGTGTTCGACCGGCTCGTCGACCCTGTGAATCCCGAGGCCGGAGGGCTGCAGCACCGCCGCGACGTGGACACCGGCTGGGGCATCCCCGATTTCGTGCACGGCGACACCGAGGTGATGGCGGAGCTGGCGGCGCTCGAGGCCGCGGCCACCGCGCACCGCGACGAGGTGCTGCGCCGGCACGAGATCACGCATGCCGATTTCTCGGGGCAGGATGCCGCGGTGCCGACGCTGCTGTCGATGCTGAACCGGAGGTCGCATGCCCGCCTCTGACGACCTGTACCCTCCCGTGCAGTACGGCTGGATCTGGATGCTGCTGGCCATCGGCATCCTGCTGCTGATCGGGCTCGCGTTCTGGATGCTGTTCCTGCTCACCCGCCCGAAGCGCAGCATCACGCTGCACGGCGCCCCCGTCTACACGCCGCCGACGGCAGACGTGCTCACGCAGCTGCGCGGGGAGTACCTGACCGGCATCCAGCGCATCGAGGATGCATACCGCTCGCGGCAGATGAACCCGAAGCAGGCGAACTTCGAACTCTCAAGGCTGGTGCGCGAGTTCGTGAACGAGTACTCCGGACTCGAGGCACCCGTGCTGGCCCTCGACGACCTGGTCGCCCGGGGCGTGGATCCCGCCCTCATCGACGCGATCCGCCGGCACTATTACCCGAGCATCTTCCAGCGCGGGCCCGCCATCGATCCGGTCTACGGCGCCGAGGCCGCCCGCAACGTCGTCAGAGGCTGGCACTGATGGGTGCAGACGTGGCGCTGAACACCTGGTGGCTGGTCCTCGTCGCGCTCGGCGTGCTGATCGTGGCGGTCGTGGCCGGCATCCTGCTGGGACTGCGCGGCAGGGAGCGGGCCGACACCGCACCCGGCGTGCTGGTCTCGCGCGCCGAGCGGCTGCGCGCGCTGCCGTCGTTCCGCTCCGCCATCCGCCGCCGGATGAGCCTGCTGTCCGGCATCCTCATCGTCGGGGCCGTCGCGGTGCTGCTGGGCGGTGTGGTGGCCGCGCGCCCGATGTCTCCGAAGACCGTGCAGCCGATCAACACGAGCCGCGACATCATGCTGTGCCTGGACGTCTCCGGCTCGATGTCCGATGTCGACGTCGAAGTGCTGCGGGTGTTCGAGGAGCTGCTGAAGGGCTTCAAGGGCGAGCGCATCGGCCTGACGATCTTCAACAGCTCCCCCGTGCAGGTGTTCCCCCTCACCGACGACTACCCGTTCGTGAAGAAGCAGCTGCAGCAGCTGCGCTCCAGCTTCGACTACCACGACGAGACGCCCGAGCACTGGGTGGGAACGCTCAACGGCCCGGGCGCCTCGCTGATCGGCGACGGGCTGGCCGCCTGCACCATGCGCTTCGACCACGCTGAGGACGACCGCAGTCGCTCCGTCATCCTCGCCACGGACAACGAGCTTGCCGGCGCCTCGATCCTGACCATCGAGGAGGCCGCGCAGTACGCCAGCTCCCAGAAGGTGCGCGTGTTCGCCCTGAATCCCGTGCAGGGCAAGGATGAGAAGGTCAGCAAACAGCTGGAGGACGCCGCCGCCCTCACTGGCGGCCAGTCGTACGCACTGCGCGAGACCACCACGGTCGGCGACATCATCACCGAGATCCAGAAGCAGGAGGCGACGGCGCTGAAGGGACAGGCCCAGGTCATCCGCGTGGACAGTCCGGACCTCGCCATCGCCCTCATGCTGGTAGCGATCCTCGGGTTCCTCACCCTGCTGTGGAGGATGCGCCTGTGATCCTCCAGCCCGTCATCCATCCCGTGCTCCTCGCGCTGCTGTGCGCGGTGCCGGCGGTCTTCGTCGTGCGCGCCCTGATCAAGGGGCCGCGACCCCGGTCGCTGTGGGCGCTGCGCCTGGGGATGCTGGTGGTGGTGTTCGTCATGCTGCTGCGTCCGGGCATCCCGGGCGGCACCTCGCAGACCCTCGCCACCGACACCGACGTGGTGATCGTCGTCGACACGACCGCCAGCATCATCGCCGAGGACTGGAACGGCGACCAGCCGCGCCTGAAGGGCGTGCGGGCCGACGTGCAGTCCATCGTCGACGAGTATCCCGGCGCGCGCTTCTCGCTGATCAGCTTCGATGCGACGGCGCAGCTGCGCCTGCCGCTGACGACGGATGCCACGGCGCTGATGTCCTCGATCGACGTGATGCTGCCCGAGATCACCGATCAGTCCCGCGGTTCCTCGATCAGCGTGGCGAATCGGATGCTGGCCGACACACTCTCCGCCGCAGCGACCTCGTCGCCGGATCGCAGCCGGATGGTGTTCTACCTGGGCGACGGCGAGCAGACGTCCGACACCCGGCCGGAGTCGTTCGCCAGCAGCGCGAAGTACGTCGACGGCGGCGCGGTGCTGGGCTACGGCACCGCCGAGGGCGGGCCGATGAAGAAGACCACCGGCAGGGCGGGCCCGCAGGCAGGCTCGGGGACGCATGAGGGCGGCGAGTACATCCAGTACCAGGGCCAGGACGCGAAGTCCGTGACCGACGAGGGCAACCTGCGGCAGATCGCCGAGCAGCTGGGCGTGACCTACCAGCACCGCACGGCATCCGCCGAGATCACGCTGCCCGAGGCGCCCTCGACCACGACCGACTACACGGCATCCGGCGAGGTCGGCAACGTGATCGAGCTCTACTGGATCGCCGCCCTCGTGCTGATCGTGCTGGTGGCCGTCGAGGTCCTGAGGGCCGCGATGCAGATCATGCGCCTGCGCGGGCTGGCCGAGAAGAACGTGCAGAAGAGATCCTGGGGCCCTGAGCCTGTCGCTCGTACCGAGCGAGCGTCGGCGAGTCGAAGTGAAGGGTCGAAGCGATGACCGACACGATGACGGCCCCTGCACCGGCTTCCGCCTCGAACCCGACCTCCGCCGACGCCGCTGCGGCCCTGCTCGCGGCGAACCGCCGCAGGCGCAGCATCCGGCGATGGATCACGATGGGACTGCTGCCGCTGACGCTGGCGGCGCTGCTGTTCGCAGGCAAGCTGCTGAGCATGTACGCGTTCGCGCATCAGTCGATCAGCTCGTACGTGGCCGGCGGGTACGCCGAGTCGGAGGCCGCCGCCCGCAACCTGGACGTCCTGAACTGGTTCGAGCAGTTCACGGCGCCGTACGACATCGGCACGGCGCTGGCGGGGCAGGAGAAGCTGCCCGAGGCGCGGAAGGAGCTCGAGCGCGCGCTGCCCCTGGCATCCGGTCTGGACGTCTGCTACGTGCGCATCAACCTGTCGCTGGTGATCGAACGGCAGGGAGATGCCGCGCAGGCCGCCGGCGACGCCGCGAAGGCCGCGCAGTTCTACAGCGAGGCGCTGCAGGTGACGGTGGAGACGCCGAAGGAGTGCAGCAGCGACGACGCGCAGAACCAGTCTCCCGATCAGAGCCGTGACATGGGCGACACCGTGGATCAGAACAGGCAGCGGCAGCAGGAGAAGCAGCAGCAGAGCCAGCAGGACCCGGATCAGAGCCGGCAGCCGGATCAGAGCGACCAGCAGCAGGACCAGCCCAAGCAGAGCGACCTCGACGACATCCAGAAGAAGCTGGACCAGGGCGCCCAGGACCGCGAGGATCAGGGCAGGGGCGACCAGAACGGCTCCGGCGGCGGAACGGACAAGCCGTGGTAGAGCATCAGCGCAGCACGTACGTCGGCGGCTCCGAGGGAGCGCCTCCCCTGCCGCCGCCCGGCGGCTATCGCGGCGCCAGGCGCACCCAGGAGGGCCTGGACGCCGCGGCGGGCCTGGCGCAGGCATCCGGCGATGTCACCTACACCGCCGCGCCCGCCGCGGAGACGAAGCACGTCACCGTGCTGGGGCTCGTCGCGCTGATCGGCACCGTGCTGTTCGTGCTGGTGATGCTGCTGATGATGGGCGCCGGCGGCACGGACGCCCTGTACGGCGCGTCGATGATCGTCGTGCAGTTCGTCGTGCTCGGCGCGATCATCGCCGCGCTCCTGACGAGGCGAGGGCGGATGCTGGGCGCCGTGGCCCTCGCGGTGACGCTGGTGTTCAACGTCGCGACCGTCGGGGCGATGGGCGCGCTGCGCTCGGCCGCCACGCACGCGTACAGCGGCACGAAGACCGCCGAGCAGACGCACGAGGCCGGGTATCCCGGCATCAAGGGCGTCTCGAACGACGACGTGCTCAGCCAGCCGTCGCTGGAGGACGTGCAGTCCCAGGGGGACGAGCTGATGGCAGCCATCCGGGAGCGACTCAGCAGCGTGTACGGCCTCACCTGGGTGCAGACCGGCGCTGTCGACGTGAGCCCCGAGCGCAACGGCTACGGCGGCGAGTCGATGCTGAAGAGGTACACCTCCACGGTGTGGTCGAGCGTGCAGCCCGTGCAGGACAACCGGCGCAAGAGCGAGATCATGAGCACGATCGACCAGGTGCTCGCCGAGAAGGGCATGCCCGCCCTGTTCGCGCTGAACGAGAAGGGCACCGGCATCTCGAACGACATGCTGGCCAAGCTGTACGGTTCCGCCGACCCAGAGCGCCAGCACACCTGGGAGTACTACACCGACACGTACCCCGATCCGCTGCGGTTCTACGCGTATGCCAATGACCTGTCCAAGGATCCCACCGGCGAGTTCCGCACCGAGCGCGAGGCCCTGCAGAAGCAGACCGGGGAGCCGCTGGAGGGCATCCAGCTGATGGTGTTCGCCCGCCAGGTGCTGCCCGCGAAGGACAGGGCCGCCTATCAGGACGAGCTCAAGGGGTATCCGGGGTACTGAGCGGAGGCGCCTCGATCAGCCCCGGCGGATGCGCCGCTGCACGACGGCCTGCAGGGCGATGCCCAGCAGGAAGACGCTGGTGCCGGTGGCGCCGACCGCCAACCACGCGAGGTGGGCGACGGGGATGAGCGAGACCGCTGCGCATGCCCCGGTGGCGGCGGCGAGGGTGGCGAGGTTGCCGCAGGCGACGAGATACGGATGCGTGATCGCGCGCCGGTGCACGGCGGGGCGGGCGTCATGGATCCGATGCCCGATCCGGCCGACGCCGATGTAGGCCGCGCACGCCCCGACGAGCAGGCAGAAGATCGAGAGGAGATCCGGCAGTCCGCGGTGCGCGACGGTGACCATGGTCGTCGCCCAGATCAGCAGGGTGTACGTGTGCGGCATCGCGACCGTCTCGGCGACCTCGTGCACGAGTCCTCGATAGCGCGGCCGGAACGCTCCGACCTCCTCCTGTGGTGCCTGGGTCATCCTGCGTCCTTCTCCTCGATGGTGCTTCCATTCTCGCCTCCGCACAACGCCCTACCCGTGCCCTACGCTGGCACGGGGCCGATCACCGGCCTCGAGAAGGGATGGACGTGTCCGAGGCACAGCACCGCACGCTGCTCGCGATCGACGCCGGGCAGACCGGCATCAAGACGCGACTGGTCCGCCCGGACGGCGTGCGCGATGCCGTGTTCTCCGGCGTGCTCACCGACCGACCGCTGCTCGGTCAGCTCACCCACGTCGTCGAAGCCGTCTCCCGGGATTCCGGCACGACCCCGCACACCGTCACGTTCGGCGTCTCAGGACTGACGGATGCCGATGAAGAGGCGCGCGCGCTGCTGCAGCATCCGACGCTGGCCGGCGTGCAGCGCGTCGTCGTCACGCACGACTCGGTCACCTCGTTCCTCGGTGCGCTGGGCGATCAGTACGGCGCCGTGGTCGCGGCCGGCACCGGAGTGGTCACCCTCGGCGTGGGTCCCGAGCACTCCACGCGCGTGGACGGCTGGGGCTACATCATGGGCGACGCCGGCAGCGGCTACTGGATCGGACGCGCGGCGCTGGATGCCGTGATGCGCGCGCACGACGGCCGTGGTCCCGCCACCTCGCTCACCGCCGTGGCGCAGGAGCGCTGGGCGGACCTGTCCTCAGCGTACATCGCGCTACAGGCATCCGAGGATCGCGTCCGCATCGTGGCATCCTTCGCCGCCCCGACGGCTCTGCTCGCCGCCACCGGCGACGAGGTGGCCGAGCGCATCTGCCGTGAGGCTGCCGGAGAGCTGGCCCTGGCGGCCCTGACCGCCCTGCGCGTGACCGAGGCCCCGGCCGACGCCGCCGTCGCCGCCATCGGCGGGGTGTTCGGGTCGGACCTGATCCGCACCGCCTTCGCCGACGCCGTGCGCTCGGAGGCGCCGGATGCCCGATTCGTGAGCCCGCAGGGCTCCGGCCTGGACGGCGCGGTCGCCCTGGCGGGCCTCGGGCCCCGGCATCCGCTCCGCGAGCGCTTCGCGGACGTCAGCCGAGGCTGACGCCCTTCGCCTGCGCGGAGTCCCCGACGCCGGCCTCCGCCTCGTGCAGGATGCTGCGCGCCATGCCGTTGAAGATGATGCCGTGGAACGGCAGCAGCACCAGCCAGTAGAGCCGGCCGCTGAGCCCTCTGGGGAAGTAGACGGCCCGCTGGCGGTAGACGCTGCCGTCGGCATCCGGTTCGACGCTCATCTCCAGCCAGCCGCGGCCGGGCATCCGCATCTCGGCGCGCAGGCGCAGCATCCGCCCTCGTTCCACGGACTCGACCCGCCACACATCGATCACGTCGCCGCTGTTCACCCGTGAGGGATGCCGGCGGCCACGGCGCATCCCCACTCCGCCGACGAGCCTGTCGATCCAGCCGCGGGCCGCCCACGCCAGCGGGAACGAATGCCAGCCCTGCTCGCCTCCGATCGCCTCGATCACGCGCCAGATCGCCTCGGGCGCCGTGGCACTCCTGCGCTCGCGGACATCGGTGAAGACCGTGTGACCGGCCCAATCCGGATCGCTCGGCAGCGGATCACTCGGCGCACCGGGAACAGTGGCGCTCTGCCAGCTGGTCTCCACCTCCCCGTCGGCCTCGCGCCGGAGTGCGAGGCGCACGGCGGTGCGATACGGCAGCAGTCCCTCGGGCGGAGGTGGGATGACGCCGTCGATGTCGTGCTCGTTCATGACGCAATCGTTCTGCAGCGAGGCGATGATCGGCACCGCGATCTGACGCGGGATGGGACTGACCAGGCTGACCCACTGCGACGCCAGCCACGGCGTCAGCACGGGGAGTGCGGCGATGTGCCGCTGGGGCAGGCCCGCTTCCACGGCGTAGCCGTTCATCATCTGGCCGTACCGCAGAATGTCGGGTCCGCCGATGTCGAAGGTGCGGTTCAGCTCGCCGGGGGCGTCCACGGACAGCACCAGGTAGCGCAGCACGTCGCGCACCGCGATCGGCTGCACGCGGTTGCGCACCCAGCGCGGGGCGGGCATGTACGGCAGCACCTCGGTCAGGTGCCGGATCATCTCGAACGACGCCGAGCCCGAGCCGATCACGATGCCGGCCTGGAAGACGATGGCGGGGACGGGTGCGTCCAGCAGCACCCGACCCACCTCCGCCCGCGAGGCGAGGTGTTCGGACAGGCGGTCACCGCGGGGATGCAGACCGCCCAGGTACACCACGCGCCGCACGCCGGATGCCGCGGCGGCATCCGCGAACGTCCTCGCGCCCTCCCTCTCCAGCGCGCGGAACCCGCGACCAGAGCTCATGGAGTGCACCAGGTGGAAGGCGACCTCGATGCCGGTCATGGCCCGCCGGGCGGCGATCGGGTCGGCCAGGTCGCCGGAGAACACCTTCACGCGGCTGCGCCAGGGCACGTCCCGCAGCTTCCATGCCGAGCGGACGAAGACGCTCACGTCGTGTCCCGCGTCCAGTAGTTGCGGCACGAGCCGCCCGCCGATGTAGCCGGTGGCCCCGGTGACGAGAACACGGGTCATGCGAAAAGCCCTTCCGTCCTGCACAGGATCAGCAGCATCGTCACACCGAACCCCACTGCATAGTTGATCGCGAGGAACCGGCGCCAGGCCCGGTTGGCCGACGCGGAGTGCGCGTCGTGCACCCGGGCGAAGGGGGCGACGATCGCGATGTACGGCACGGCGGCAAGTGACGCCAGCGACGCCGGCCACGGCGCGAACAGCATGAGCACCCCGGCGAGCGCCCACAGTGCGATCGCGAAGCACACCGTGCGTGCCGCGCCGAGCGCCGTCGCGATGGATCCGATGTCCGCCTCGCGGTCGGGAACGATGTCCTGCACGGCGCCGAAGGCGTGGCTGGCCATGCCCCAGCAGAAGAACGCGCCCATCGTGAGGATCAGCGGCGGCGTGATGGTGGTGCCGGCGAGCGCGAAGGCGTACAGCGCCGGGGTGACGAAGTGCGTGCTCGAGGTGATCGAGTCCAGCACCGGGATCTCCTTGAAGCGCAGCCGCGGCACCGAGTACGCGAGCACGGCGAACACGCTGATCGCGAGCACCAGCCACGACAGCGGGCGCTGCGCACCGAGGATCACCAGCGCCACGACGAAGATCGCCGTGAGCACCGCCGAGATCCACAGGGTGGTGCGATGCAGGGCGAGAGGCAGCTTGGCCCCCTCGGCCCCTCCCTTGCGCGGGTTGGCGAGGTCGGACTCGTAGTCGAACACGTCGTTCACGCCGTACATGGTGAGGTTGTAGGGCACCAGGAAGAACACCGTGCCGATCAGGAGCGCGGCATCGATCCGCCCCGTGCTGAGGAAGTAGCCGGCCGCGAACGGGAACGCGGTGTTGATCCAGCTCAGCGGCCGGGAGGCGACGAGCAGCGTGCGCACTGCGGAACGGCGGTCAGGCATCGGAGCGTCCTCCCGGTTCGCGTGCAGCATCCAGCAGCTGCCAGACGCCGCTGAGAAGCAGCGCTCCCGCGATCGGATACAGCAGGTCCTCGACGGGCATCAGCGCGATGCGGATGCCCGAGATGCCGTCTTCGCGATAGTCGAAGAAGCCCGCGCCGATCATGACGTTGTCGAACACGACGGTGAGAATCAGCAGGACGGCCGTGCTCACTCCCCACGCCGACAGGTACCGGCGCAGGTCGTCCCGGCGCCGGGCGTGCGCCGCACCGATCCCGAACAGGATGAGCCCGGCGGCGACGAAGGGCAGCGAGAGCAGCAGATAGGTCATCGTCGCTCCCTGCGCTCGCGCCAGCGCCGCCATCCGCTCAGCAGGATCAGCGTCAGGTAGCTGAGGAACATCAGGAACATCAGTTCCTCGACCGGGAACTCCGGGGCCAGCAGGATGCCGCTCGCCCAGTGCGAATCGACATGCCGGAACACCCCGAGCGCGATGCCCGCCGCGTCCCAGGCGATGAAGAACGCCAGCCCGACGACCAGCGCGACGACCGCCGCGACGGGCCGGCGACGCAGCACCAGGGAGAAGCGCACGTCGAGCA
>NZ_JBASAK010000005.1:0-18801 GCF_049650565.1 Microbacterium sp. | reverse complement strand
CGCCGCCGTCACGAGCGCGGGTCCGCGCCGTCGGAGTCGTCGTCCAGGCGGGCCAGCTCCGCCTCGAGTTCGCGGATGCGGGCATCCTGCTCGGCATTGTGCATCCGCCTGAGCACCTGCGGGTCGTCATCCGGCGGAACGACGTACCTGGTCGGCACCTGCCCTGCGGCCAGCCGGCCGAGTGTGAACCACAGCACGCCGCCGATCACCGGCAGCAGGATCACGATGAGCACCCAGACGCTCTTGGAGACGCCACGGTGCCGCGTCGCCGGCTGCACGGCGCAGTCGACGATGCTGTACACCCAGAACACGACGGCGAGGAATCCGCCGACGATCAGGAAACGCGCCATGGTTCCAGTGTAGGTCGGCCCGGCTCGGCTGGTTCCGATGTCTCATCAGGACCGCACAGCCCCCGCCTAGCGTGCGCTCCTAGACTGAACGCGTGAAGAAGTTGCCGCCCCTCCTCGTCTACAGCGTGCTGCGCCTGCTGGCGTTTCTCGTGCCGCTCGCGATCATGTGGTTCTTCTTCCCGATCTTCCGCGAGTTCTGGTGGATGGCGGCTCTCTTCGCCGCACTCATCGGCATGAGCATCTCGCTGCTGTTCCTGCGTGCACCGCTGTCGGCCACATCGCGCGCGCTGTACGAGAAGCGCAACCGGCACGACGCCGACGAGGATGTGGAGGACAGCGCGACCGACGAGGAGTGAGGCGGATGCCCCCGACTCGGCGCCTCAGCGCTGGAACGTCACGTGCACGACACCGCTCTCGGCCACTTCGCTGACGACCTCGGCACCACCCTCCAGGCCTCGCAGCCCGTCCCAGAGCCGCTCCCCGCCGCCGAGCAGGATCGGCGTGATGCCGACGTGCAGCCGATCCACGAGCCCGGCGGCGAGGAACTGCCGCACGACGTCGACTCCCCCGCCGATGCGCACGTCTGCGCCGCCCGCGGCATCCCGGGCCCGCGCCAGCGCATCCTGTGATGACGCCTGAAGGAAGTGGAACACCGTGCCATTGGCGAACTCGATCGAGTCCCTCGGCGTGTGCGTCAGCACGAACACCGGCACGCGGAACGGCGGCTCGTCACCCCACCAGCCGCGCCAGTCGGGGTCGTCGGCGTTCAGGTGCAGTCCGAACATGCCGGCGCCCATGATCTCCGCGCCGATGCCCTCGAAGTAGGCGCTCGCGTACTTCTCGTCGACGCCCGTCGTGCCCTCGCCCGAGGTCTCGCCCATCACCCGCTCGCGGAAGGTGCGGGTGGCTGTGTAGGCGGCCACCAGCCGCCCCCAGTCCTCGCCCATCGGGTTCTCCGGGGTCTGGTCGACGGTGGTCGCGAATCCGTCGAGGGAGATGTTCAGGTCGACGCGTACTGTCATCCGTCGATTCTTCCCGAGCGAGTGCCTGCAGGGAACCCCTGGAGCATCCGGGGATCAGCCGCCGCTCACGGCGCGACGAGCGCCCAGTACATCAGGGCGGCGTACGCCACCGACGACAGCGAGGTCAGGCTCAGCGCGATGACCAGCTCGCGGGCCTCGCGATAGGTCCACACGATGAGGATCGCAGGTCCGACTCCCAGCAGCGCCATCAGTGCCAGCCACGCCACCGGGTACAGCAGCAGGGCGAAGAGCGCGGCGATGAGGAAGGGCAGCACGGCGAAGACCGTGAAGACGATCTGCGTGGCGCGGCGCCCGATCAGCACGGTCAGCGTGCGCTTGCCCGAGGCCCGATCCTGGTCGATGTCGCGCAGATTGTTGGCCAGCAGCACCGCGCAGGCGAACAGCCCCGCCGCGACGGCGGCCAGCCAGGCCTCCAGCGGCAGCGCGAAGGACTGCACCCAGGTGGTGCCGAGCACGGCCACCAGGCCGAAGAAGACGAACACGAACAGCTCGCCCATGGCGTTGTAGCCGTAGGGCCGCTTGCCGCCGGTGTAGAACCAGGCCGCCACGATGCACGCGGCGCCGACCAGCAGCATCCACCACTGCTGCGTGCGGATGATGATGGCAAGACCCGCGACCGCGGCGAGTGCGAGGAAGACCAGCGCGATCACCAGGACCCGCTTCGCGGGGACGCGACCGGATGCTGTGAGTCTGGCGGGCCCGACCCGGTTGGCGTCGGTGCCGCGGATGCCGTCGCTGTAGTCGTTGGCGAAGTTCACGCCGATCTGCAGCAGCACGGCCACCGCCAGGCAGGCCAGCGCGATCGCCCAGTGCAGGTTCGGATCGGTCACCTGGGCGGCGCCGGTGCCGAGGACGACGGGGGCGACCGCCAGCGGCAGCGTGCGCAGCCGCGCGGCGCCGATCCAGTCGCCCAGCGTGACCGGGCCCGCCTCGATGACGGGACGCTTCGCCGGGTTGCCGGATGTCTGCCGCTGCTGCGAGGGGCGCCTGTTCTGCGGCGCTCGCCTGTTGTGAGATGCGCGCTTGCGGGACTTCTTCGAGGAACCTGCCACGCAGGCATCCTATCGATCCGAAGCCACCCGCCCGGGTCCCGCGGCCGTCCCATCCTCCGGCGCGCCGAGCGGTACCCTCGAGGCGTGACAGATCAGCCCGCTCGCCCGCAGTACCCGCACGCGGAGTCCGTGGAGGATTTCGCCCTCAACCTCGCCGATGTGCGCGCGAGGATCGCCGCCGCTGCCGCGCGAGCCGGGCGTTCCGCGGACGAGATCCGGCTGCTGCAGGTCAGCAAGACCGTCCCCGAGGAGAGGCTGCTGCTGGCCATCCGGGCCGGCGCGACGGACCTGGGCGAGAACAAGGTGCAGGAGGCCAAGCGCAAGGCCGGCAACCTCGCCGACCAGGATGTGCGCTGGTCGGTGATCGGGCATCTGCAGACGAACAAGGCCAAGGATGTGGTGGCCTTCGCCGACGAGTTCCAGGCACTGGACAGCATCCGCCTGGCCGATGCCCTCGACCGCCGCCTTCAGACCGCCGGCCGCGGGCTGGACGTGTTCGTGCAGGTGAACACCTCGGCTGAGGAGTCGAAGTTCGGGCTGGAGCCGGCTGACGCTCTCGCCTTCCTCGAAGAGCTGCAGCACCGCGACAGCCTGCGCGTGCAGGGTCTGATGACGCTGGCGCTGTTCAGCAGCGACACCGAGCGAGTGCGGGAGTGCTTCCGCATTCTTCGCGACCTGCGCGACCAGGCGCGCGAGCGCGACCTGGTCGGCCCGGGCGGACTGTCGATGGGCATGTCCGGCGACTTCGAGGCCGCCATCGAGGAGGGCGCCACGGTCGTGCGCGTGGGCCAGGCCATCTTCGGCGCGCGCTCCACGCCCGACTCCGAGTACTGGCCGGGTTTCGCCGGATGAGCGACTGGGCCCGGGGCCGCGAGCGCTGGGAGCTGGATCGGCGCCCTGCGGACGTGCTGCTGATCGGCTCGCAGGTGGCGTTCGGCTCGGTCGGGATGAACGGCGTCCTGCCCCTGCTGGCGGATGCCAGGGTCGTGACGCTGCCGACCGTCGTGCTCGGCAATCTGCCGCACTATCCACGAGTGCAGGCGCAGCCGATGCTCGCGGAGTGGCTGGCCGGCAGCATCCGCGATCTCGACGCGCTGGGTGTGCTGGACGAGATCGACAGCATCTGCACGGGCTACTTCGCCTCACCTGATCAGGTGGAGGCTGTGGCGGATGCCCTCGAGCCGCTGCTCGAGCGCAGGCCAGGGCTGCGCGTGCTCGTCGACCCCACTCTCGGGGACTCGGATGTCGGGCTGTACACGGATCCGGCTGTCGCACCGGCGCTGCGCGACCGGCTGCTTCCGCTGGCCAGCGGCCTGGTCCCGAACCGCTTCGAGCTCTCCCTGCTGAGCGGCGCGGATCTGCAGCAGACGGATGCCACCGACGCGGCCCGCTCCCTGCTGGGCCCGCGGGCGGAGTGGGTCGTGATCAGCGGCGGCGCCGCAGCGGGCGGCAGCACGCTGATGGACGTGGTCGTCACCCGCGACGGCAGCGAAGGCTTCGAGCATCCGCTCATCCCCACCACGGTGAAGGGCACCGGAGACGCATTCGCCGGCGCCCTGCTCGCGGCACTCCGCCGAGGCTCCTCTGTGACGGATGCCGTCGATCAGGCAGCCGCCGCGGTGCGCGCGCTGCTCCCTGACGTTCAGACGATGGGCCGGTGCTCGTAGTACGTCTGCAGCACGATGGTCGTGCGGGTGCGGACGTTCGCGATCGCGCGGATCTCGTTGACCAGCCGCTCCAGGGCCTTCGGCCCCGCCACGCGCACCATCAGCATGTAGCTGGCCTCTCCGGCAATGGAATGGCACGCCTCGATCTCGGGCAGCTTCTCCAGCAGCGCCGGGGCGTCGTCGGGCTGGCCGGGATCGATGGGCGTGATCTCGACGAATGCCGACAGCGGCCTGCCGACCTGCTCGGCGTCGAGCACGGCCCGGTAGCCGGCGATCACGCCGCGCGCCTCCAGCCGCTTCAGGCGGGATTGCACGGCCGAGGTGGACAGCCCGACCAGCTCTGACAGGTGCGAGAGCGTGGCTCGTCCGTCGCGGGAGACCTCAGCGAGCAGGGCGCGGTCGACAGCATCATCCATGAGTGGAATAATAGTTGCTGAATCTGGCAACCGCCGGAAAATTTCCGCTCATCCTCAGGATCGGAGGCTTCGATGTCCATCATCAGCACCACCAACACCATCATCGGCGAGCCCGAGGTCGTCGAGGATTCCGCCACAGCCGAGACCAGCGCCGCTTGGAAGCAGCTGAAGGAAGCCGCCATCGCGCTGCGCCCGCTGCAGATCAAGGACGGCTCGATCCCCGAGGGCGTCGACGCTTCGACAGGCTCGGCGACCCATGATGTCGCCGCCCAGCATGTGGCGGCCATCATCTCCGGCATCCGGGCCCTGGCCCCCGCCTTCCCGCACGACGCCGCCTACCTCGAGGCCGCGATCGTCGACTTCCAGCGCTGGGTGGACGGCGGCTTCGGCGAGCCGGACTTCCTCGACTCGCTGATGCAGTTCCAGCCTCAGCAGAACCGCATCGACGGCATCCGCCACCTGGTGGTCTTCCCGATGTACACGCAGAACGGCTCGACAGACCGCCTGGTCGAGGCGCTCATCGTCGAGACCATCTGGCCGGAGTTCGTCGCCGAGCTGGAGGCCGGCGACTACAGCAACAAGCTGTTCGTCTCACTGCGGCTGGTCGACTTCACCCCCGGCTATGACACCAACTCGGCCGTGCTGTTCCCCGAGACCATCGCGATGCGCGAGATCCCGTCCTTCACCTGGGGCGCGATCTTCCAGGACCGCGAGGCCGCCCGCTACCGCCGCGTCGTGCGCGCTGCCTCCGAGATCACCAACCTCGAACTGCCCGAGCGTGCCGCGGCGATGCTGGACGACCAGCAGATGACCGAGAAGACGTTCGTGATGTGGGACATGATCCACGACCGCACGCACATGCGCGGCGACCTGCCGTTCGACCCGTTCATGATCAAGCAGCGGATGCCGTTCTTCCTCTACTCCCTCGAGGAGATGCGCTGCGACATGACGGCGTTCCGCGAGTCGGTGAAGATCGAGCGCGCGTTCGACGCCCGCATCGCCGCCGGCGAGACGCTCACCGAGGCCGAGCAGGAGATGCACGACTACGCACACCTCGTGCAGTACGCGGTGATCTTCGACCGCATCTTCCGCTTCGCCATCACCGGTACCCGCGTGCGCAACTACGACGCGGTCGGAGGGCAGTTGCTGTTCGCCTGGCTGCACCAGCACGGCGTGCTGCACTGGACCGACACCGCCCTCGCCTTCGACTGGGACAACGTGCCTGACGCCGTCGTCGCGCTGGGAGATGCGATCGACGACCTGTACTGGCACTCGATCGACCGACCGAAGATCGCGCACTGGCTGGCCGCGTACGAGCTGGTCCGCGGCACGCTCACCCCGCACCCGGCATCCCAGTGGGCGCGTGGCCTGAGCGATGAGATCCTCGCCGGAGCGCCTCGCGGCTACACCGACGCCGTGATGGATGACGAGTTCCCGCTGTCGATGTTCTTCGAGACGCTGAACAAGAAGATGCGGCCGGTCATCGAGTCGACCGTGGGCATCCGCGGCACCGACGACTGATCAGCACCGATCTGCAAGCGACTGCGCGCACGGATGCCGGTGCATTTCACGGATGTCGGCGGAGAATGGTCGAGTCCGCCGACATCCGTGCTTTCAGCCGACATCCGTCCACGAAGGAGCTCTTCATGACCGTCACGAACCGCACGATCCTCGTCGCCGGGGCGACCAGCGCCGCAGGCCTGGCCGTCACTCGAGCTCTGATCGACGCCGGAGCGGCGGTGATCGCGACCGGTCGCTCCGCCGAGCGCCTGGCTCCCCTCTCCGACGCCGGTGCTCGGGTGGAGGTGGCGGATGCCACGAAGCAGACCGACATGGCCGACCTGTCCGCGCGTGCGGGTGCCGTCGACGGCGTGATCCCGCTGGTCGGCGGCTGGCGCGGCGGCGGCGGGCTGGCCGGGCAGAGCGACGAGGACTTCGCCGCCCTGCTCCCGGCCCTGCAGGCCGTCCGCGTCACCAGTCGCGCGTTCGACGAGCAGCTGAAGGCGTCGGATGCCGGTCGCTTCGCCATCGTGTCCTCCACGGCGGTGCTCAAGCCCCTGGCGGGCGGTGCGAACTACGCCACAGTCAAGGCCGCGGCCGAGACGTGGGCGCGCGCCGTCGCGCAGGGCTACGCGAAGGCGGCACGGGATGCCGGTGCAGCGCTGAGCACGGCATCCGTCGTCCTGCGCGCCGAGGGCGGGCTGGACGCCGATTCACTCGCCCGCGCAGTGGTCGGGCTGTGGGATGCCCCCGCGAGTGAGCTCAACGCGAGCGTCATCGACCTGCGCGCGTGACCACCTCGCGGTCGGCCTGCAGGCCGCGATGACACCCCGAATAGACTGGATGATCGTGAGCATTCTGCATGACACCGCCGTGCGCGGTTTCGCATCCGACAACTATTCCGGCATCCACCCCGAGGTGCTGCAGGCGATCGCCCAGGCCAACGAGGGCCACCAGATCGCATACGGCGAGGACGTGTACTCCGAGCACCTGCAGCAGGTGTTCGCGCGGCACTTCGGCGAGGGCGTCACCGCGTTCCCGGTGTTCAACGGCACCGGCGCCAACGTCACCGGCCTGCAGTCGATGCTTCCGCGCTGGGGTGCGGTGATCTCGGCGACCACCGCGCACATCAACGTCGACGAGGGCGGCGCCCCCGAGCGCATCGGCGGCTTCAAGCTGCTGGCCGTGCCCACCGACGACGGCAAGCTCACCCCCGAGCTCGTCGACCGCGAGGCCTGGGGCTGGGGCGACGAGCACCGCGCCCAGCCGCTGGTGGTCTCGATCACGCAGTCCACCGAGGTCGGCACGCTGTACACCGTCGAGGAGATCACAGCCCTCGCCGACCACGCGCACGAGCGCGGCATGAAGCTGCACGTCGACGGCGCCCGCATCTCCAACGCCGCGGCCGCACTCAACCTGCCGCTGCGAGCCTTCACCCGCGATGCCGGCGTGGACGTGCTGAGCTTCGGCGGCACCAAGAACGGCGCCATGCTGGGCGAGGCCATCGTCGTGCTGAACCCGGAGGCAGCGGACGGGCTGATCTACGGCCGCAAGTTCAACATGCAGCTGTCCTCGAAGATGCGCTTCATCTCCGCGCAGCTGATCGCGCTGCTCGAAGGCGACCTGTGGCTGCGCAACGCCCAGCATTCCAACGCCATGGCTCAGCGCCTGCGCGGCGCGGTCGAGGCCGGACTCGCTGATGGATCCATCCGCGGCGTCTCGTTCTCGCAGCCGACGCAGTCCAACGGCGTGTTCGCGATCCTGCCCGACGGCGTGGCCGACCAGCTGCGCGAGAAGTTCCGGTTCTACGACTGGGATGCCTCGCGCAACGAGGTGCGCTGGATGTGCAGCTTCGACACCCAGGAGTCCGACGTCGACGCCTTCGTCGCCGAGCTGGGTCGCCTGACCACGGCCTGATATCGGCTGCTCGGAGCCGCCGCCCCTGCCTGTCGTCCTCGCCCCTGCTGAAACACGTCGTTCAGCAGGGGCGACGTCGTTCAGCAGGGGCGCCGACGCACAGAGCGAGCAGGGGCGCCGACGCACAGAGCGGATGTCAGGCGTCAGTGCGAGCCGAGGAACTCCCGGTACGCGTCGACCGTGAACGGGCGGCCGAGGAAGGACTCCACCAGGTCGGCGGCATCCCGGCGGCCACCGGGCTCGAGGATCTCCTGGCGGTAGCGGGTGGCGGATGCCGGGTCCATGAGGCCCGCGAACCCGGTGAGCAGGTCGCGGGCGATCACGAGGCTCCACTGGTACGTGTAGTAGCAGGAGCCGTACTCGGTCAGGTGGCCGAAGGCCGCGTAGGAGTGCTCGCCGCCGAGCCTGCCGAACGGGGCGGACACCTCGTACCAGTGGTCGGTGGCCGCGGCGAGATCAGCCGGCCGGTCCATGTGCAGGTGATAGGAGACCAGCGCGTGCCCCAGCTGCGTGCGCACCAGCAGCGCCCGGCCGAAGGCATCCGCTTCGCGCATGCGGGCGACGAGATCGGCGGAGATGGGCACCCCTGCGTCATCGAGAGCGAACGAGGCCAGCACCTCGGCATCCCACACCCACTCCTCGAGCATCTGGCTGGGCGCCTCGACGAAGTCCCACTCGGTGGCGACACCCGAGAACTCCACCCACTCCTGATCGCCGCCGAGGATCTCGTGCACCAGGTGCCCGAACTCGTGGAAGAACGTCTGCACCTCGCGGTGCTCCATGAGCCCGCGCGGGAAGTTGCACACCAGCGCGGCCTCGGGCAGGACCCGTCCGCGCACGCCCGGGGCCAGTGGGAAGCAGGCCGCGTGGTTGTACTTGCCCTCGCGCGGGTGCAGGTCGAGATGGATGCGACCCAGCCGCTCTCCCGCGCGCACCACGTCGTAGGAGCGCACATCCTCGTGCCAGGCCGGGTCCGTGGTGGGCGCGTACTCGATGTCGAACAGCCGGCCGGTGGTCGACAGCAGCCCGCCCAGCACCCGCTCGAACGACAGGTGGCGCCGCACCTGCAGCGCATCGACGGCGTAGCGCTCCTCGTGCAGGCGGTTCAGCAGGTAGCTGCGGTCTGCGGCGGTCACGGCCTCAGCATCCGGGATGTCCTGACGCAGTCGCGCCAGCAGCAGCTCGTACTCCGCATCGGCTGCCGTCTTCGAGGCGGCGTCGACCTCATCCAGGAACGAGGCGACGCGCGCCGCGGAGCCGGCCATTCGGGTCTCGGTCTCGTAGTCGGCCCAGCTGGCGTATCCCAGCAGGTCGGCGCGCTGCTGACGCACGTCCAGCAGTTCGGCCAGCACGGCGTCGTTGGCCGGCCACGCGAGGTCGGCGCGGGCGCGGCGCACGGCAAGGCGGGTCTCGCGGTCGCGGGCGTAGTTGAGCACGGCCATCACGTCGACGTTGTCGGTGGAGACGGCGATGCGTCCGTCGCCGCCGACCGGATGCTGCGCGAAGAAGTCCTCGGGGAGCCCGTCCAGCGCCTCGGGGGCGAAGCGCACCTCGCGACGGCCGTCGCGGATGTTGCGGGCGAACGCCAGGCTCAGCTCGCTGTCGCGGGCCGCCAGCTCCTGCGCCTTCTCACGCGTCGCCTCGTCGCGGTCGGCGCCACCACGGCGGAAGTCGCGGAGCAGGTGCTCGCGCACGCGGGCGGCATCGGCACCCAGTCCGTCCGGGTCGGTCGCCGTGAACACGGCCGCCAGCTCGGCATCCGCCATCAGCGCCGACTCGGCCGCGTGCACGTCCGTGACGCCCTCTTCGGCGGCGGCGCGCACCTCGGCATCCGGATGCACCTCGCACAACAGGTCCGCCTCGCTGCGGGCCTGGCGCAACGCGATCTGCAGGTCGTTCCACATCTCGAGCGTCTCGCTCGTGCTGCGCTCCGCGCCGTACTTGAGCGAGTCCGCGAGAGCCTCGACCTGCGTGAGACGCTCCTGCCGGCGGGTGGTGACGAAGGCGAGCCAGTCGCCGGATGCTGCGGGGAAGACGATGTTCTCGGTCACCCGACCGAGCCTACGCGGCGGATCCTCCTGTGCTCAGGCGCCGGCCTCGGCGAGCCAGTCGGCATCGGCACCGCAGTAGTCGTCCGGGACGAACTCGATCGGCATGCTGGTGATCACACGATGCCAGGTCGCCGCTCGCGCGACGGCCGCCAGCCGATGCGCGTCGGGGAGCGCTGAGCGCAGAGCATCCAGCGGCACGAGGTCGCTCCACACCTCCAGCGCGGCATCCGCAAGTCTCAGCACGCGAGGGTCGTCCTCGGTCGTGTCGATCGACCGCGCGTAGACGGCCAGCGGGATGCGCAGCGCGGTCAGTGGCGATGACGCCACGGAGTCGCCGAAGTCGAAGAAGCGCGCCCGTCCGTCGACGAGGAACGCGTTGGCGTCATGCAGGTCGTTGTGGTTCAGCGCCAGCGGCAGCCCGAGCGCCGCCAGCCGGTCGCCCGCCTCCCCGGCGAGGTCGAGGGCGGCATCCGCACCCTCCCGGAATTCGTCGGGGATGTCCCATTCCGCACCCGCACGGGCGATGAGCTCCCCTATGCCGGCGGGATCGAGCACCGGCATCCGCAGCTCGTCCAGCACCGGCACGGATGCGCGTGCCAGCAGCATCGCGTCGCGCAGCAGGTCCTCCCAGCTCACCGCGGAACCAGCGGCGAGCGCCTCGCGGTATGTGGGCCCCGTCTCGGCGGTCAGCAGCAGATCCCGTTTCACGTCGACGGCGACGGGCGGGACGACCAGGTCGGGCGCGACGCGAGCCAGCACCGAGACCACGCGCGCCTCCTGCTGGAGCACCGGGCAGTTCTGCTTGACGTAGAAGACGCCGTTCCTGGCATCCACTCGCCACACGCCCGACCAGGGGCGGTCCTTGACCCGCACCATCGAGTGCACCTCGCCGGTGTGCGGGCGCATCCACTCCCGCAGCCCGTCGAGGAAGGCCGCGGTGCCCCAGATCTCCGGGGTCCAGGTCATGTCAGCGCAGCAGGCCGAGATGCGCGAGCGCGTGGCGGATGAGCGTGCCGCGACCGCCCTCCATCTCGGCGGCGAGCGCATCGGAGGCGGCTTCTTCCGGCGAGAACCACGTGACTTCGAGGGCGTCCTGACGCGGCTCGCAGGTGCCGGTGACGGGGACGATGTACACCAGCGACACGGCGTGCTGCCGGTCGTCGGTATACGCGCTCATGCCGGGGATCGGGAAGTACTCCGCCACCGTGAACGGCGTGGGCGAGACCGGCAGCAGCGGGAACGCCATCGGGCCCAGGTCGTTCTCCATGTGCCGGAACAGCGCGTCGCGGATCGTCTCGCCGTAGCGCACCCGGCCCGACACCAGCGTGCGGGTCATCTCGCCGAGCGGGGTGGAGCGCAGCAGCACGCCGATCGAGGTGACCTGACCCGAGCCGTCGGTGACGACGGGCACCGCCTCGACGTACAGCATGGGCAGGCGCCGTCGCGCCTCCTCCAGCTCGATGTCCGTCAGCCACGCCGGATTCGCGTCCGGACCGGGCACGTCGTCGAACCCGAAGCCGCCCTCGGGGTCTGGATCAGGTGTGCGCACCGCCATGTGTCTTTTCTACCAGCACCCGCGGACAGCGCGACCGCACGTCGGCGGGCGCTGGCAGGATGGCTGCATGAGCGAACCGGTGGAGATCGACGACTCCCTCACGCTGTGGTCGCCCGAGGAGCAGTCCGGGCGGGCGCTGCTCGTGCTGCTGCACGGCTACGGTGCCGATGAGAAGGATCTGTTCAGCCTGGTCCCGTATCTGCCGGGCGGGATCACCGTGGCCTCCGTCGCCGCCCCGCTCGCACCGCCGTGGCCGATGCCGGGACGCTCGTGGTACGCGATCGATGCGCTGAACTCGAGGGATGCCGCGGGCATCACCACCGCCGCCGAGGCCCTGCTGCGCTGGCTGGACACCGCCGTCGCGGCCGGGTCATCGATCGCGCTGCTGGGATTCTCGCAGGGCGCGACCGTGGCGCTGCAGGCGCTGAGACTGACGCCGTCGCGCATCTCGGCCGTGGTGGCGCTGAGCGGGTACGCCGCACCGGGAGATCTGCCGAACGACGCCGAGTTGGCCGAGCTGCGTCCCCCGGTGTTCTGGGGCCGCGGCAGCCGGGATGACGTGATCCCGCCCAACCTCATCGACCACACGACGCAGTGGCTGCCCGCGCACGCCGAGCTGTCCGGCCGGGTGTACACCGGCCTGACGCACTCCATCTCCGAGCAGGAGCTGGCCGACGTGAACCTGTTCCTCTCGCAGTGGAAAGACGCGCTTCAGAGCTGAGGGCCGTCGTCCGCGGAGCCGGGTCCGTCACCGGCATCCGTCTCGTCACCGGAATCCGTCTGGCCACCGGCAGTCGGTCCGGCATCTGTTCCATCGCCGACATCCGGATGCTGCCGGCGAGGCCTGCGCGTGAACAGGACCATCAACACGATGGTGGGGATCAGACCGATGCCGACGCTCAGCCACGTGTTGTCGCTGAGCGACATCAGCACAGCCGTGACGATGATCCCCGCGATGATGCTCAGCGAGAACCCCATGCGGGCGCGGGTCTCGTGCGGGCTGGGCGGGCGGTCATCCATGGCATCCACCGTACGCAGTCAGTGGATGACGCGCGACGAGGCCGCGACACGCCCGGGTTGCGTTCTTCGCGCACCGGCGGGTATTGTCGCAGAGTCCTGTCCGCCGTGTCTGGAAGTCCATTGATCTGAGTCGTCGCCCCTCCGCGCAATCATCCACGCGCCGATCCGACGATCCTTCCGACCCGTTCAGGCCCATCGAGGCTCCGGTCCTTCCACGTCCCTGACGTGCTGTCGGCATCCGCGCACCCGCACGCTTCCGGGAGACGCTCATGTCACTACCGTCCGCCTTCACCTCCGCCGCCGTCACGCTCGACCGGGTCTCCTTCACCTGGCCGGACGGCTCGACCGCGCTCGACGCCGTGTCGGGCTCGTTCGGATCCGGCCGCACCGGACTCGTCGGGCGCAACGGCGCCGGCAAGTCCACTCTGCTGCGGCTGATCGCAGGCGATCTGGCGCCCACGTCGGGGCAGATCATCCGCACGGACGAGGTGGCCTGCCTGCCGCAGCGGCTGACCCTCGACACCGACCGGCGCGTGGCAGACCTGCTGGGGATCGCCGCGTCGCTGGATGCCGTGCGCGCCATCGCCACGGGCGATGTCGACCCCGCGAACTTCGATGCTGTCGGCGACGACTGGGACGTCGAGGCCAGGGCCGAGGGTGCACTTGCCGAGGCGGGACTGGACCCCTCGTTCCTCGACCGCACGGTCGGCGAGCTGTCCGGCGGCGAGGCCGTGCTGGTCGCGATCGCCGGCATCCGGCTTCGCCGCGCGCCGATCACCCTGCTCGATGAGCCGACCAACAACCTCGACCGGGTGGCGCGAGGCCGGCTGTCAGACATGGTCCGCAGCTGGAAGGGAGCGCTGATCGTGGTCAGTCACGACATCACCCTGCTGGAGCTCATGGACGACACCGCCGAGCTGTACGACAGCACGCTGACCGTGTTCGGCGGTCCGTACTCCCAGTGGCGGGCCTGGCTGGATGCCGAGCAGGATGCTGCGAGGCAGGCCGAGCGTGATGCGACCCAGGCTTTCAAGAAGGAGAAGCGGCAGCGCATCGAGGCCGAGACGAAACTGGCGCATCGCGCGCAGGTCGGCAGGAAGGCGTACGAGGAGAAGCGCGTTCCGAAGATCATCATGAACAGTCGCAAGCGGGCTGCTCAGGTGTCGGCGGGACGGCTGCGCACTGAGGTGGCCGCGAACGAGGGTGCGGCCCGCGACGCCCTGGATGCCGCCGGACGCCGCATCCGTGACGACGACTCGATGAAGATCGAGCTGCCGGATCCCGGCGTCTCGAACTCGCGGCGCATCGCGACGCTGGATGACGGCGAGCGCTCATGGATCGTCCAGGGGCCCGAGCGCGTGGCGCTGATCGGAAGGAACGGTGTCGGCAAGACCACGCTGCTGCGGCGGCTGGCGGCCGACTCTGTCCACAACTCCGGAGATCCGGACGGAATCGACCCGGAACCCGGCGTTCCGGACGTTCTGCTGCCGATTCTCCGGAGTTGTGAACCGCACACCGACCGCATCGGCTACCTGTCTCAGCGCGTCGACGGCCTGGACGACGAGAAGTCCGTGGTGGCGAACATCGCGGCGGCCGCGCCGCACGTGCCCGACAAGGAGCTGCGCAACAGGCTCGCCCGCTTCCTCATCCGGGGCGCCGCGATGGACCGTCCGGTGTCCGCGCTGTCCGGTGGTGAGCGCTTCCGTGCAGCCTTGGCGGCCCTGCTGCTGGCGGACCCGGCTCCCCACCTGGTGGTGCTGGATGAGCCGACCAACAACCTCGACCTCGACACGGTCGACCAGTTGGTCGAGGCGCTGCGCGCCTATCGCGGCGCGGTGCTCGTCGTCAGCCACGACGACGTGTTCCTGAACCGGCTGGGCCTGACGCTGACCCTGGAGCTGGATGCCGAGGGCCGGCTCACCGAGATCGGATGAGGGTTCCCGTGCATGATGCGGGCGGGCAGGATGGGAGCATGAACACTCTCGTCCGACCTCGTGAGAATCGTCTCATCGCCGGTGTGTGCTCCGGTGTGGCACGGCGCTTCAACATCAGCCCCACCGTCATGCGCATCATCACCGTGCTGGCTGTGCTGTTCGCCGGCCTGTCGATCTGGGCGTACATCCTGCTCTGGATCGTCATCCCGAACGAGTACTGAGCACAGTACCCAAGCGCGGCCCGGTCGATTCCGGGCCACCCTCGCTACGTTCGCTTACTTCTCGATCGCCGGCGGGTCGGGGAGCGTCGCCGGATCGTTTGCGATCGGGAACCAGCCGATCTGCGTCACTCCGTCCGACTCGTACACCTTGAGATACCCCTCACCTTCGAGCGCCCTCGATTCGGACTCCCGGGTGTAGCCGACTCTGCCGTTGGTGGCCTGGGCGGCGACCAGGTCGGGGATGCCGTTCTCGTTGGGCACGCCGTACGTCTCGCCGTTCGCGTTCACGCCCCAGGGCGTGGTGCTCGACGAGCCGTAGCGGGCCACCACGCTCCAGGTCGTCCCGGCATCCGCAGTGATGGTGATCTCAGTGCTGCCTTTCGCGGGAAGAAGGCCATCATCGATGTGCGCGGTCTTGTTCTCGCGGATCGGATCGGAGCAGTTCCAGGAGACAGAGCCGCCCTCGACCCCGCTCTTCAGACCGTGCGCACCGACACGCAGGGGGACCTGCATGTCGCCGCCCTCAGTGCACGTGACATCGAGGATCACCCGATCGGCACCCGCAGGCACCGGTCCGAGGTCCACTGCGGCCGTGCCGGTGTACGACCCGCTGACAGTCTCACCGAACGGGGTGACCGTGGTCTGCCCTGGCAGCCCGCTGAGCACTGCGGCACCGGTGAGTGCTCCGGCGAGAGCCAGCGATCCGCCGGCGATGGCGGCCACGCGCGCTCTGCGCTGCCTGCGCCGCAGCCGACTGCGCCGCGTGCCGACGGCCATCAGTTCGCGTTCGAGGGCCGCCGCGAAGATGGGATCCAGTGTGGTGTTCATGCGCGTTCTCCTTCCGAGAGGAACCAGGGGATGTGCGACGGATTCGAGCCCAGATCTTGCTGCAGCCGACGCCGGGCGCGCATGAGCCGCGTGCGTGCAGCACCCGCCTTCAGCCCGACCAGGGGTGCGGCGTCGGCGACGGTGAGCCCGTCGAGCGCCGTGAGCGTCAGCAGCGCGGCATCCTTCGGATCCAGCGTGGCCAGCACCTCCCGCAGGCGGATGCCGAGCACCTCTGTCTCGATGGCCTGCACGGCCTCGTGCTCGGCATCCCGAGCATCCGACCGCGGCATCGCCGCCAGCAACCGTCGATACCGCATCCCGCCGCGGCGCTGATTGCGCGCCGTGTTGGCGACCGTCACCAGCAGCCACGGCAGCACCGTGCCGTCGACGAGCAGCACCGACCTTCGCTTCCGCCAGAGCTCGAAGAACGCGACGGCTAGGGCGTCCTCGGCATCCTGCGTGCGATCGACCAGGGCCAGCGCACGACGGAACACCGCCTCGCGGTGCCGGCGGAAGAGCTCGGCGAAGGCTTCACCGCTGTCCGCGCGCGCACGCTCCCAGATCTCGGTCTCGTCGTTCTTCTCGCTCATACACCGTCATGTCCGGCAGGAGCGGAAGTGTCACACCGTCCGACTGGACCGCATGGCCTTGACGTGCTGGAGCGCAGGGTCGGCGGCCAGGCGCGCGTACTCCTCGGAGTCGCGTGACACCAGTGCCACGCGGCCCTGCGCGTCGTGGTGGATGCCCCAGCCGTAGCGCTTGCCCAGCGGGGAGGAGCGCAGACACGGCTGACCCTTCGAGAAGAACTCCTCGCGAGCCGCGCCGTCGGATGGGTCGATGCCCTTGCGCAGCGCGTGCGTCTCGAACAGCACGTCATCGGAGGTGCGGGTGTACGGCTCCTCGCTGAGCAGCCGGTAATGCAGCGCCGCGATCGAGAGGTTCTCCGCGATCGGGGGCTCCTCGCCGTGCTCCGCGCGACAGTCGTCCGAGACCTCGATGAAGGTGCTGGTGTAATTCGTCGTGTGCGCCATGACCACAGCCTGGCGGGGGCCGCCGACATCGGCAAGCCCCCGCCGGCGATTCACCACCAGCTGTCGTCGAACGCGACCTTCACGGTGTCGCCATCGACCTCGATGTCTCCGTACATCGAGTAGTTGTCCTCATCGGACCGCTGGCGCGTGGTGCCGAAGAAGTCCTCCGTATAGCTCCCGACCACCGTGCCGGACGCCGACACCCGCGTGCCGCGATCGTCGATCTCGATCGTCGGCTCGCCCTGCTCGGTCCACGTGACCTGAGTGTCGTCGTCGAAGGTGTAAGCGTGGAACGGGCATCCGTCAGGGTCGGCGGCGGTGGATGCCAGGCAGGTGTCCACCAGCTCGTTCACCTGCTTCGTGACGGCCTCCTTCAGGGCATCCGTCGGCGCGAAGGACAGATCCTGGAAGGAGTCCTCCGGCGACCCGACCGTCAGCGTCTTCTGCTCCAGCGCGAAGAACTTCGACCCCTCGCTCGACAGCTCGTACACGCCGGGATACATCGGCACCGTGGCCTGCCCGTAGCCGCCGTCGAACTCGAACGGCAGCTCGACGCCGCCGACGCTGGCCCCGCCCTGCCCCTCGACCTGGATCTCCACCGGCACGACGAGGCTGTCGTCCAGCTTCCACGTGTCCAGCACGATGAACTCCGGCTCCCCCTTGGACGCCGACAGGTACGCCTGCTGCTTGACGCCGTCGAGGCGGTAGGTGACGGTGAGCGAGGCCGAGTCGCCGCGGCTGGAGCCCTCGCGCTTGACGGAGACGTCTGTGATCCGCTCGGACGCCGACTTCATCACGGCATCCGTGAGGAAGGCTCGCTGCGCCTTAGGGACGTTCGGGTCGACGAGCGCGTTCGCGGCCTCGGCGTGCCCCGCGGCGATCGCGTCGAGGTACTGCTGAGCGACGGCCTCGGGAGTGCGGCTGGAGTTGAGCACGCTCACCGCGATGCCGCCGGCGATGGCCAGCACGGCCACGCCGCCGACGGCGGACAGGCCGATGACGAGCCCGCGCTTGGCGGCGGGGCTGAGCGGCTTGGGCTCCGGAACGGCGCCGACCGGAACCGCACCGACCGCAACGGCGGGCTGATCCGCGGCATCCGCCCCGGTCGTGATGCCGCTCGTCCCCGCCGCCCACGCCGCAACGGCCGAGCGTCCCGTCAGCGCAGTCAGCAGCTGCGGGACGGAGCCGTACGCCAGCGCAGGCAGTGTCTGCGCACCCACCTCGACGGCGAATGCCCACACGGCCATCACGAACGAGGACCACAGTGCGATGCCGACGCCCACGCTGAAGGTGGCGCCGCGCGCGCCTGCGCTCACGCCCACGCCGAAGAACACGGTTCCGACGACGAGCCAGCCCAGCAGCACCACCAGCGGCAGCCGCCAGGTGGAGGCCCAGTCGATGCCGTTGCGGCGGGGGCGGCGGATGCCGATCCACAGCGCCAGGAAGATGCTGAGCAGCACGGCTGCCAGCACGGAGATCCACAGCAGCGGCTCATCCGCATTGAAGACCGTGAACGTGCTGTCGGCCCCGGGGACAGTCCCCGCCAGCCCGCCCAGGTGACCGACCACCGCGGCGAGCGGGGCGATGTTGAGCAGCCCCAGCAGGCCGAGGGCGATCGAGCCGACGCCGAGGTTCTGCCACGAGCCGGCCACGACGAAGACGGCGCCGAGCACGGCGAAGACCGCACCGCCGAACGTCGCGTAGGCGAGCGTCTCTCGCGCGACGCGGGGCAGGCCGTCGAAGAGACGGATGCCGGACCGGAACCAGTTCTCGCCCGGCTGCGCGACCGATCCCGCCCAGCGCCCGAGATACGCCGCGGTGCCGACCAGCACCAGCGAGAACAGCACGACGCGGTAGCCGGCGCCCGTGACCAGCACGTGCACGCCGCTCTCATCGATGCGGATGGCGAAGACGAGCGTGAGGATCAGCAGCACAAGCCCGGTGGCGAGTCCGACGACGGCTGCGTAGACCGCGCGGTGCTGCCAGGTCGGGAGTGTGCGGGTGCGACCCTGCCGGACACCCCACCAGAACACGGCCACCAGCGCGGCGAGGGTGAGGGTGAGCGGGAACACCCAGATGGATGCGGAGCCGCCGACCGAGAACAGGCCTCCGCCCGCATCCATGGTGCCGTTGATCTCGCCGCCGTAGACGAGGGCGGCGAGCGCGAACAGCAGACCCGCGAGGACGCCGAAGTCCACGTGGACGTCGTCGATCGA
>NZ_JBASAK010000004.1:0-10781 GCF_049650565.1 Microbacterium sp. | reverse complement strand
CACGACGCGCTGGTCGCCGACGGTCACGTGATCGTGTCCGCACCGATCGACGGTCCGTTCGGCCGCACCTTCACCTTCGCCGACCCCGATGGCTACCGCATCACCCTGCACGACCGGGCCTGACGGCTGCCGCCGGCGGGTCAGTTGCAGGCGATGCCGTCCTTGTCGCGGTCGAGCTTGTAGATGTCGCTGCCGACGACTGTCGCTGTGCCGGAGAGGTAGGCGGGGCCGTCGCCGCTGCCGCCGGCGCAGTCGACATCGCTGGCGATGGGAACGCACGCCCCGGAGTAGTTCGAGTCGCAGCCGTTGCCGGGCTGCACCAGCGGCACGGGCTTCGTGACCGGCTGCGGCTTGAGCGTGCCGCGGGTCGTGACCTCGGTGACGGGCGCGACGGCGACTGTCTCGGCGGCGACCTCGCGGGCGATCTCCACGCCATCGACGTAGGTGACCTTGTAGGTGGTGCGCTGGGTGCCGTCGACGCCCGGGGTCGTGACCGCAGTCGTGCCCTCGGCGATGGTGGCGTCATCGACCGTGGTGCGCTCGAACGGGATGGGCGTGTCGACATCCACCTCGTCGAACGTCGTCGGCTTGGGCTCGGGCGTCTTGGTGTGCGTGGGCGTCTTCGGCTCGGTCATGAGCTTCAGGGATGCCGTGGGGGCCTGCTGCCCCGTGTCCATCGATGCCGCGCCCGCCACGCCTCCGCCGAGCACCAGCAGCGCCGCGGTGCCGAGTGCGACGAGTCCGGACTTGCGCGACTTCATTCCGATGCGTGGCACGGCGCCTTTGACGATCGTGAAGATCCCCACGCCGGCGATGAGAACGCCCGCCACCAGGACCAGCGGCCCCGCGACGCGGCCCAGGATGCCGCCGACGATCATCACGCCGAAGATCACCGCCAGCACGATCCAACCGCGACGGCTCTTCTTCGGTGTTCTGGAAGCGGGGCGCTTGCCGACCATGGGGTCACCTGAGTTCGGGCAGGGTCGCATGGCACGCAGCACGGCCTCGAAGCGTGTCTCGCGACGGATGAAGCGGGGCCGGGGTGCCCCGCGCGCCGGTGGGGACCGGCTGACCCACACGTTAGCGGGAATCGCGCTGAGGTGGGGAAGTTTCTTGAACCCACCGCGCCGACGGCTGTCAGTCGCCGTCGACGGCGGTCACGCGCTGAACGCGGGGACGGCCTCGATCAGCATCCGGGTGTAGTCCTCCTGCGGCGCCGTGAAGATCTGGCCGGCCTCGCCGAACTCCACCAGTCTGCCGTGCTTGAGCACGGCCACGCGGTCGGCGGTCTCGGCCACGACGCCCAGGTCGTGCGTGATGAACGGGTAGCTCAGCTCGCGCTCGCGTTGCAGCTCGTCCAGCAGTCGCAGGATCTGCGCTTGCACCGAGACGTCCAGCGCCGAGATCAATTTGATCAATCAAAGAGCAGATTTTATTTAGTAGTGCGCGCTAGTGATGCAGTTTGTGTTGTCACTGTGATCTCAGATTTTGAGTGAGATCGGTGTCGGGCGGATACTCGACCCGGTATGAAAACCCCGTCCGCACCCCTCGGGACGACTATCGCCGTCATCGGCGCCGGCCGTCTCGGCGGCGTGCTCACCCGCGCCCTTCGCGGTGCCGGATTCGCGGTCACCGGACCGCTGCACCGGGAAGAAGAGGTCCCGGCATCCGACATCGTCATCCTCTGCGTTCCGGATGCCGAGATCGCAGCCGCAGCAGCGGTCGCCCGCCCGCGTGCGGGACTGCTCGGCCACGTCTCCGGCGCCACCGGCCTGGACGACGCGGACTTCAGCATCCACCCGCTGCAGACCTTCACGGGCGGCGAGGCTCCCGATGTGTTCCACGGCATCGGAGCTGCCATCGCGGGCTGCACCGAAGATGCGGAGAGGACGGCCGCGCAGCTCGCGGAAGCTCTCGGCGCTCACCCGTTCCCTGTCGACGACGCCCACCGCGCGGGCTATCACGCCGCCGCCTCCCTCGCCTCGAACCTGCTGCTGGTCGTGCTGGACGCGGCCGAACAGGCGGCCGTTGCCGCCGGCATCCGCTCCGACGAGATCCGCGAACTGCTGGCCCCGCTCGTCGACCGCACCGTCGAGAACTGGGCCACTCAGGGCGCAAGCAGAGCGCTCACCGGGCCCATCGCCCGCGGCGACGAGCAGACCGTCCGCCGCCAGCGCGACGCGATCTCCCAGCAGACCCCTGCCCTTCTCCCGCTGTTCGACCAGCTCGCAGACGGCGCCCGGGCGCTCGCGCGGGCGCACCATTGAGACGGAGGGCGTCATGAAGATCATCCGCACCGTCGACGGCGTCCGAGAGGCCGTCCGCGAAGCCCGAGCCCAGGGAGGCACCGTCGGCCTCGTGCCGACCATGGGCGCCTTTCACGCCGGGCATCTCTCCCTCATGCAGGCCGCGCGCGCCGCGAACGACCTCGTCGTGGTCTCACTGTTCGTCAATCCCACCCAGTTCGGCCCCACCGAGGACCTCGACGCCTACCCGCGCGACGAGGCTCGCGACGCCGAGCTCGCCGAGCAGCAGGGCGTCGACATCCTGTTCGCCCCCGAGGCTGCGGAGATCTATCCCGATGGCTTCGCGACCACCATCCATGTCTCAGGGCTCACCGACGTGCTCGACGGTGCCGCGCGCGGAGCGTTCCACTTCGATGGCGTCGCCACCGTCGTCACCAAGCTGTTCGGCATCGTCGCACCCGACGACGCGTATTTCGGGCAGAAGGACGCCCAGCAGGTGCTCGTCATCCGCCGCGTCGTCCGCGACCTGAACCTCCCCGTGCGCATCCACGCCTGCCCCATCGTGCGCGAGCCCGACGGCCTTGCCATGAGCTCGCGCAACGTCTACCTCGACGCGGATGCCCGCCAGCGGGCCGCCGCGCTGAACCGGGCGCTCGAGGCTGCGGCATCCGTCCACGAGGCGGGGGAGCGGAACGCCGCGGCCATCGTCGGCGCCGCTGAGCGCGTGCTCGCGGATGCCGGCATCCTGCCCGACTATCTCGAACTGCGCTCGAATGACGATCTGCACCCGCTCGAGACCGTCGACGGTGACGCGCTGCTGGCGGTCGCCGCCCGCGTCGGCGCCGCACGACTCATCGACAACCACGTCCTGAAGGGAACCCGCTGATGCGACGCACCATGCTGAAGTCAAAGATCCACCGCGCGACCATCACCGGAAGCGACCTGAACTACGTCGGATCGATCACGATCGACGCCGACCTGCTGGACGCCTCCGACATCCTCGAGCACGAGCAGGTGAGCGTCGTCGACGTGAACAACGGCTCGCGCTTCGAGACGTACACGATCGCGGGAGAGCGCGGCACCGGCACCATTCAGGTCAACGGCGCGGCCGCTCGCCTGGTGCACGCCGGTGACACGATCATCATCATCTCCTACGGCGAGTACTCGGCGAAGGATCTCGCCGCCTACGAGCCCACCGTCGTGCACGTCTCGCGATCGAACGAGATCATCCGCGTCGACGACGCGGTGGATCAGCTGCTCACGGAGGCCGTCTGATGAGTGTCGCGGGCGCGCCTCGCCCGCTGACGCTGGGCGATCTTCAGGCGAAGAAGGGGGCCGGCGAGCCCATCGTCATGGTCACCGCCTACGATCACCCCAGCGCGCAGATCGCCGAGCAGGCCGGTGTCGACATGGTGCTGGTCGGCGACTCGGCCGCCATGACCGTGCTGGGCTACTCGTCGACCGTCCCGGTCACGACGGACGAGATGCTCATGCTCACCCGGGCCGTGCGGCGGGGGTTGACGCGGGCGCTGCTGGTCGGGGATCTGCCGTTCGGCTCGTACGAGGCATCCGACGTGCTCGCTGTCGAGACCGCTCAGCGCTTCGTGAAGGAGGCCGGCTGCGACCTGGTGAAGATCGAGCGCGGCGGCACCACCGTGGATCGCGCGCGGGCGATCGTCGCTGCGGGCATCCCCGTGGTCGGGCACGTCGGCCTGACCCCGCAGAGCGCCACGGCTCTCGGCGGCTACCGCGCGCAGGGTCGGACAGCGGATGCGGCACTGGCCGTCATCGACGATGCGCTGGCACTGCAGGACGCCGGCTGCTCGCTGATCGTTCTCGAGGCGATTCCTTCCGAGGTGACCTCTCTTCTGCAGGAGCGGCTGCGGATCCCGACGATCGGGATCGGGGCGGGAGCGGATGCCGACGGCCAGGTGCTCGTGTGGCACGACCTGCTGGGGATCTACGACGGGCCCGCGGCCAAGTTCGTCAAGCGGTTCGCGGAGGTGCGTTCGGCGTCTGTGGCCGGTGTCTCGGAATATGCGCGCGAGGTGCGGGCGCGGGAGTACCCGGCGCCCGAGCACGCGTACGGGATGCCTGCCGACGAGGCCTCGCGGCTGAAGGAGCTGCTCGCGCAGTGGTGAGGCATCGGCGTCCGCCAGCGCGCTCGATGCCCGATGCTCAGGGCGAGACGACCTCGATCGCGCAGTGCTTCTTCGCGGCCTTCGCGAGGTGCTCGTCATAGGTGAGCAGCGGGCATCCGAACGTCTCGGCGAGAGCGACGTAACTCGCGTCGTAGGCGGAGAAGTTGTGACGGAGCGCCATGGCTCTCGGTATCAGCGAGAGCGACGGATGCAGATCCACGCGGAGCAGTCGGAGGAAGCTGACGGCATCGCTGAGGTCCCTGTCGGCGAGCTTTCCACCGAGATTCATGCCGCGCAGGCCGGATGCCACCTCGACGGGAAGAAAGTCCGGCGCGAGCAGCCGGTCGCCGGACAGTCGATCACGCAGAGGGTTCCTCCGCCCGATGTCGGCGATGAGATCGATGACCGCTGACGCGTCTGCGACTATCACCGGCCCTTCCTGCCCTCGTGGATCGCGCGGACGATGTCCTGAGGGTCGATCTTCGGCCGTGGCGGTCGAGCCTCTATCTCCGCGAACAGTTCGGCCAGGGTCGGCTTCGCGGCGAGCTCCGTAAGTTCTTCGGTGAGGTACTGCTGCAGTGACTGACCGCGCGCCTCGGCCCGTGCGGTGAGCACGGAGTGCACCTCGGGGTCCAGGTTCCGGATCAGTACGTTCGGCATGCTTACAGTATGCATGCGCGATCTTCGTTTCGACAGTGGGCGTAGCTCATAGCATCCAGCGTGCAGTGGGCCACCGACCTCGGGGAGAGGGGATTCCAGCAAGTGTGGAGAGCTCACGGGAATGTCGAGATGTGCAGGAACAGGTGTGTCTCTTCTGCACATCGGGTGCTCACCCGCGATTTCTCCACAGCCACCGTGATCGGCGGGCTCTGGCGTCGGCACCCGCTCTTAGCGTTGCCGGCATGAACTACAGATCTCACATGAGGACCCCGTCTGCGGTGCGCGTCGACGTGACCGTCGCGGATCACCCCGAGTACGACCGCACGCTCGAGCTGCCGTCGGATGCTCCGCGCTCCTGGCTTGCGGAGGCGTACCTGATGAGCGTCGGCTACGAGCCGCCGTCAGAGATGGAGTCGGGCGATGAGGAGCGCTGGGCGTATCCGGAGGCCCGATGGGACCCCTATGGCCAGGTCACGCGTCAGACGGAGGAGGAGCGTCGGCTGCATCTGCCGTCGTTCCCGCATGAGGCCGTCATGCGGAAGGGGTACCCGTACGATGCAACGCTCGGCGATCAGTCCGTGGCCGTGCTGAATGCCGAACGCGGGACCGCTCTGGGGCAACCTGCGAGCGCGGAGTGGCAGACGGCTGCGCCGCCGTTCCGCATCGATCGGGTGAACGAGGAACTCGCCCGCAAGTATGGGATCGTACTGCCGTACTTCAGCAGATCCTCTCTCGACGGGGTCGAGCGCGGCATCCGCCCCTCGTCGCTGATCCGGTCGCTGTTCTCCAGGCTGACACCGGTGCGCAGACTGGCGCTGCACGCGCACCTGGAAGACTGCGGGATGCTCGACAACGTCGCACTCGCACAAGCCGATGCTCGGTCGGCCACCGAAGCGGTGCGCACACTGCTGCACCGCGTCGGTGACGGGGTGGCGCAGGACGCCGAGAGCGGTTGGCTTCCGACGGCGTTCACGGCCGATCTCGCAGGGGACCTCGGCTGGAAGGCTGCTGATGTCGACGCGCTGGTGTCGTTGGTGCGGGAGGCCAGGATGCTGCGCCGTCTGCGCGGCGAGGTCATCGTGACCGCACTGGGGAAGAAGCTGCTCACGGAGCCGGCGCGTGGGGCGAGCGCGGTAACCGACTTCGTCGCCATGGGCAACAGGCGCTCGTACTCGTACACGAGCAGGGCGCTGCCGCACTTCGAGACTGCCGCAGCGCTGCTGGCCATCGCCGACGGCTCGGCACTCACTCTCGCGGATCTGCCTGGGCTGGTCGCAGCCGTCTCGAGCAGGGAGGACCGCGATCGTGAGGATCGCTGGGACGGGTACATGTTCGGCGGGGCATCGGATGCGGGCACCATCGACGCGCAGATGGAGATCCTGGCCGAACGGCTCCGGATGCTGTCCGCGCCCGGGGCCTACGGCGAGATCAGCCCAGCGATGCGCGCCGTGGCGCGGGCAGCCCTGATGTGAGCGGGGAAGCCCAGCGTCAGCCCCTCTGCCGGGCCTTCTTCGCCCGCCGCAGGGCGTGCAGGATCGGCTCGGTATAGCCGCTGGGCTGGGTCGCGCCCTCCATGATCAGCCGACGTGCGGCGGTGTAGGCGATGCCGGGCTCGCCGTCGCCGAACGCGAGCGGCTCGTAGGCGGCATCCGCTGCGTTCTGCGCGTCGACGACCGGCGCGAGGCGGCGCAGGGCGTCGTCGACCTGGTGCCCGGTGATCACGCCGTGCAGCAGCCAGTTGGCCAGCAGCTGGCTGGAGATGCGCAGAGTGGCGCGGTCCTCCATGAGGGCGATGCCGTGGATGTCGGGCACCTTCGAGCATCCGACGCCCTGGTCGATCCAGCGCACCACGTAGCCGAGGATCGACTGCACGTTGTTGTCGAGCTCGGTGGCCACGACCTCATCGGTCAGCTCACCGGGGGCTGCCAGCGGCGGCTGCAGCAGCACGTCCAGCGATGCGGGGTCGTACGCCGGCAGCGACGGCCGCACGGCGAACGGGTCGACCTGGTGGTAGTGCAGGGCGTGCAGGGTCGCGGCGGTCGGCGACGGCACCCACGCGGTGGACGCCCCGGAGCGCACGTGCCCGATCTTCTGCTCGAGCATGTCGTGCATGAGGTCGGGCATGGCCCACATGCCCTTGCCGATCTGCGCGCGTCCGTCCAGGCCTGCGGCCAGGCCGATCTGCACGTTGCGATCCTCGTAGGCCTGCATGAACGGCTGCGCCTTGATGCGCCCCTTCGGCAGGAACGGGCCGGCATGCAGCGAGGTGTGGATCTCGTCGCCGGTGCGGTCCAGGAATCCGGTGTTGATGAACACCACCCGATCGGATGTCGCCGCGATCGACGCCGCGAGGTTCGCCGAGGTGCGACGCTCCTCGTCCATGATGCCGACCTTGATCGTGCGCGCCGGAAGGCCCAGCAGCTGCTCCACGCGGCCGAACAGCTCCGCTGCGAACGCGGCCTCGTCGGGCCCGTGCATCTTGGGCTTGACGATGTACATCGAGCCGGTGCGGCTGTTGGCGCCGCGGTTCGCGCCGACGAGCTCGGGCAGTGCGCCGAGGGCGGTCATGATGGCGTCCAGGATGCCCTCGAAGACCTCATCGCCGTCGCGGTCGAGCACGGCATCCGTGCGCATCAGGTGGCCGACATTGCGGATGAACAGCACCGACCTTCCGGGCAGGACCAGCTCTTCGCCGTCCCGCCCGGTGTAGACGCGGTCGGCGGCCAGCCGACGTGTGAACGTGCGTCCGCCCTTGCTGACCTCCTCGGTCAGCGTGCCGTCCATCAGCCCGCGCCAGTTGGCATAGCCGAGCGTCTTGTCCTCGGCATCCACCGCCGCGACGGAGTCCTCCAGATCGACGATGGTGGTGATGGCGGACTCCAGCACGATGTCCTGCACGCCGGCGGCATCCGTCTGCCCGATGGATCCTGCGCGATCGATGGCGATCTCCAGATGCAGGCCGTTGTGCGCGAGCAGGATCGCGGTGGGGGCGGTCGCTTCGCCGGCGTGACCGACGAATGCGGCCGGATCCGCCAGACGACGGATGCCGGTGGCGGTCTCCACGACCAGGCCCTCGTCATCCACGCGATACACCGCAACGTCGGCGTGCGAGCCCTCTTCGAGCGGGGCGACCTGGTCGAGCAGCGCCCGGCCGCGTGCGATGACCTCCGCACCGCGAGCCGCGTTGTAGCCGCGACTGGGGGCGAGGGCGCCGGCCTGGTCGATGGCGTCCGTGCCGTACAGCGCGTCGTACAGCGAACCCCAGCGGGCGTTCGCGGCGTTCAGCGCGAAGCGGGCGTTCAGCAGCGGCACCACCAGCTGCGGCCCCGCGATCGTGGCGATCTCGGAGTCGACGTTCTCGGTCGTGATCTTCGTGACCTTCTGGGTCGCTGAGCCTGTCGAAGCGTCGAGGTACCCGATCTGCTCGAGCAGCGTGCGGTACTTCGTCGGGTCGGGCATCCCGGGAGTCTCGCGGTGGAACGCGTCGATGCGCGCCTGCAGTGCGGCCCGTGTCTCGAGAAGCGCTGCGTTGCGCGGACCGAGGTCGTGCACGATGCCGGAGACGCCGGCCCAGAACACGTCGGCGTCGATTCCGGCATCCGCCAGCGAGGTCTCGGCGAACTCGACGATCTCGCGGGCGACCTTCAGGTCTGCTCGGTCGAGGTGGGTGGTGGTCGGGGTCATGACGGCTCCTTCGGGTCTGGTGGTGCACTGACCACGGTAGAGAGATCGGCGAATTCTGGAGTGATGATTCCGTATTGTGAAAGTCATGACCTCCGCTCCCGTCCAATCCGTCGCCCGCGCCTTCGCTCTGCTCGAGGCGCTCGCCGCATCCGGTGGTGAGGCTGCGCTGGCATCCCTTGCCTCGCAGACCGATCTCGCCGTGCCGACAGCGCACCGGCTGCTGGGAACCCTGCACCACCTGGGATATGTACGGCAGCTGGAGGATCGCCGCTACGCGCTCGGTGCCGGGCTGATCGGACTGGGAAGGCAGGCGGTGCCGCAGGTGGCGGAGGCCGCGATGCCGCTGCTGACCGGGCTGGAGGAGGCGTTCCACGAGACCGCGAACCTCGCCGTGCTCGACGGCGACCTGGTGCTGTACGCCGGGCAGGTGGCGTCGCGGCAGCGCATGCGCATGTTCACCGAGGTCGGACGCCGGGTGCTTCCGCACTCCACGGGTGTCGGCAAGGCCATGCTCTCGACCATGCCCGAGTCGCACGTGCGCGCGCTCATCGAGCGCACCGGTCTGCCGCGCTTCACTCCGCAGACTCTGGTGGATCCGGACGCGTTCATCGCCGACCTGCGCCGGTCGCGCGCCCGCGGCTTCGCCGCCGACGACAGCGAGCAGGAGGTCGGTGTGCGGTGCATCGCCGTCGCTGTGCCGGGGCTGGGACAGCCCACCGCGCTGTCGGTCTCGGGTCCTGCCGCGCGGATCACGGATGCTGTGGTGCCCGACGTCGTGGCCGCCCTGACCGCTGCCGCCACGGAGCTCGCCGTCGCCGGGCGCTGACGGTTTCGGCCCACGAACGGAGCCCTGCTGCAGATTCAGCGTCAGATCGTGTGGCCGTTCCGGTGCCCGCTGGGCGGCGTCTGAGAAGCCGCATGCTCGACGGGTCGTGAGTCCGGTAGCGACTGGGTCGCGAGGATGCAACCCCCCTCCGTGCCCGGCACTCGACTGGTTACTGTCGGCGCGTGGACGGCACCAGGATGAAGGCCATCACGTGCGTGGAGATCGACGGACGACCGTTCCTCCTGCGCGGGGACCGCGAACTGGGCGAGGTGATGGCCGACATCGAGGCAGCCGCAAGCGGAGACGATCCGAAGTTCGTGCAACTCATCGGCGGCGAAGACGCAGTGAGTGTGCTCGTATCCTCCCGCACCAGGGTCATCGTCACAGTGCGGCATGACAGGGTCGACCACATCGCGCCCGATGAGACGACGTATCTGCAGACCGAGGACTGGGACCTCTGAGGCGAAGCGCGACTCAGGTCAGCTGATCCAGCACCAGCTCACCGCGGGAGTTGAGCAGTTCCATCATGCGCTTGAGTCGCGCGGCGTCGACGGCAGGTGCTTCCTTGCCGTCGAAGGCGATGATCAGGGGGATGCTCGGATTCATCCAGATGGTGAGGCGACCCGTGCCGACGTCGGTATCCGGCACCCACGTCATCATGAAGCTCTCATGGCGCCGCAGCTTCGTGCCGATGATGATCTTGAGGTGCGCCAGAGTGGAGTCGTCCACGTCGATCGGCGGACGCGAACTGTTGTACTCGAGGGTTCCCATGACAGAACACTAAGCCCGTCGAAGCCTCGCGGATCGTCGACTTCGCGCCTGGTGTTCGGAGCGGCACCCCGTATCGGGGCAGCCCTTTGCTGAAGCTTCAGAAAGGTCTTGCTGAACGATGCTTACCGACATATCGTTAAGCATCGTTCACGTCTGAGGAGGCATCATGAATGGATCATTCCCGCAGGGTGGATTCGGGTTCGGATCGGGCGACCGATCGGGCGGCCCGCTGGGCGGCATCTGGGAGGCGATGGAGCAGCTGCGCACGCAGTTCGAGCAGCGCACCAGCAGTCCTCGCATGGCCCGCGGCGACGTGCGTGCGGCCGTCATCAGCCTGCTGGCCGAGCGTCCCATGCACGGCTATCAGATCATCACCGAGATCGCCGACCGGTCCGGCGGAGCATGGAAGCCCAGCGCCGGGTCGGTGTACCCCACGCTGCAGCAGCTCGCCGA
>NZ_JBASAK010000003.1:0-111225 GCF_049650565.1 Microbacterium sp. | reverse complement strand
GCGCCGAACTGGGCGCGCTGGAGGTGCCGGTGGCCGTGGAGACCGAGTCGGAATGGATCCAGCGCGTGCGGCAGCGCTCACCGGAGTCCGCCAAGGTGGGCCGCGTGCGGCTGATCGGCGGGCGGGGTGCCGTCGCCGAGCTGCATCGCACGCTGTCGGATGCTGTGGGCGGCGATCCCGACGTGGCCGTCTACGACAACGAGGTGACCTCCGCAGGCCGCCTGGAGCTGCTGCCGTTCCTGCATGAGCAGGCCATAGCCATCACCGCGCACCGCTTCGGCAACCCCGACCCGTGGAGCACCTCGGTCATCTGAGCGGGCTCATCCCTCCAGCATCCGGGTGCGCGCCAGGCGCGAGTACCAGAGCGCGCTGTCCTTCGGCGTGCGCTCGAGCGTGTCGAAATCGATGTGCACCAGGCCGAAGCGCTTGTCGTAGCCGTACGCCCACTCGAAGTTGTCCATGAGAGACCACGCGTAGTAGCCGCGCACGTCGGCGCCCTCGGCGATGGTCTGCAGCACGACGGCCAGATGCCTGCGCAGATAGTCGATGCGTTCGGGGTCGTGGATGCGGCCGTCTGCCGACACGACGTCGGGGAACGCCGCGCCGTTCTCGGTGATCATCAGCGCCATCCCCGGGTTCTCCCGGTGCATCCGCATGATCAGCTCGTACAGGCCGCTCGGGTCGATGTTCCAGCCCATGTCGGTGTACGGGCCGGGCTGCGGGAGGAACTGCACGCCGTCCGCGCCCGGCCACGGCGATGCGTTCGAGTCGTTGTGGCCCGCGGAGTGGTTGTTGGCGCCGACCCCGTCCCATTCGCGCACGCGACTGGTGGAGTAGAAGTTGATGCCGATCGCGTCGAGGGGCTGATGGATCGCCGCCAGGTCGCCGTCCTGAACGAAGGACCAGTCCGTCACCGACGCCGTGTCGGCCAGCAGATCCTCGGGGTAGGCGCCTGCGAGCATCGGCCCGGTGAACACCCGGTTGGCGAGGGCGTCGATGCGCCGCACGGCGTCGGCGTCCTCGGGGCGATCCGGACGCACGGCCTGCAGGTTCAGCGACACGGAGAACTCGGATGTCGACGGCACCCGCTCGCGCAGCGCCTGAAGGGCGAGGCCGTGCGCGAGGTTGAGGTGGTGCGCCGCGCGCAGCGCGATGGCGGGGTCGGTGATGCCCGGAGCGTGCACTCCCGATCCATGGCCGAGGAAGGCCGAGCACCACGGCTCGTTGAGCGTCGTCCACATGCCGATCCGGTCGCCGAGGGCGTCGCCGACGATGCCGGCATAGTCGGCGAAGGCGGCGGAGGTGTCGCGGGAGGCCCAGCCTCCGGCATCCTGCAGCGCCTGCGGGAGATCCCAGTGGTACAGCGTCGCCAGGGGCCTGATGCCGCGATCGCGCAGCCCGTCGGCGAGGTGCCGGTAGAAGTCCAGGCCCCGCTGGTTCACGACGCCGCGGCCGGTGGGCAGGATGCGCGGCCAGGAGATCGAGAACCGGTAGGCGCCGAGGCCGAGCTGCGCCATCAGGTCGAGGTCGGCGTCCAGCCGGTGGTAGTGGTCGCAGGCGACATCGCCCGAGTCGCCGTGCAGCACCCGGCCGGGCGTGTGGCTGAACGTGTCCCAGATGGACGGGCCCCGGCCGTCCTCCTCCGCCGCCCCCTCGATCTGGTAGGCGGCGGTGGCCGCGCCGAACAGGAAGTGGCCGGGGAATGCCGCGGAGGATGCTGCGGGCTGAGCGTCGTGCGATGAAGCCGTCATTGGTGTCGTCGTCTTTCCGTCCGGATCGGCCGCCGTCGGGCGGTGACCGATCCGTGACCTGATCGTGATGTTAAGAACCTAACCGGTTAAGTTAGGCTACCGCTCAGATCTCCTCAAGAGAAGAGGCAACCCACCGGGTGCCGCAGTGAGGAGGTCGGCGGGCCGACGAACGGCCTTCTGAGACGAAGGAGTCATAGGTGGAAGCGAAGCGGAAGGTCGTCGCGGCAGCCGCGGCGATGGCAGTCGTATCGATGGCGCTGGCCGGATGCTCGGGCAGCGGCTCGGCCGGCGGCGGCGCAGACGGCGGATCGGCGACGATCACGTACTGGGCCAGCAACCAGGGCACCAGCCTCGACAATGACAAGGAGGTGCTCACCCCGATCCTCAAGGAGTTCACCAAGCAGACCGGCGTCAAGGTCGATCTCGAGGTGATCGGCTGGAACGAGCTGCAGACCCGGATCCAGACCGCCGTCACGAGCGGGCAGGGCCCCGACGTGGTGAACATCGGCAACACCTGGGGTGCGGCGTTCCAGTCCACGGGTGCGTTCACGGAGTTCAACTCCGACAACGCCGCCAAGATCGGCGGACTCGACAAGTACGTGAAGACCGCGCTCGACGCGGGCGGGGCGCCGGGGAAGACACCGACCTCCGTGCCGCTCTACGGCCTGGCGTACGGCCTGTACTACAACAAGGCGATGTTCGCGGACGCGGGCCTGCAGCCGCCCACCACGTGGGATGAACTCGTCACCGACGCGAAGACGCTCACGCATGACGATCAGTGGGGCCTGACCCTCGCCGCCGGCAGCTACACCGAGAACATCCACTTCGCGTTCCTCACCTCCGCGCAGAACGGCGGCGAGTTCTACGACAAGAGCGGCAAGCCCACGTTCAACACCCCCGAGAACGTCGCGGGCATCAAACGCTACCTCGACCTGATGCAGACGGAGAAGGTCGCCAATCCCGCCAACGCGCAGTACGACAACGCATCCTCGGCGGCTGCGGATCTGGCCTCCGGCAAGGCTGCGATGTTCCTCAGCCAGAACAACGCCGACTCCACACTCAAGGCCGACGGCATGAAGCCCGGTGAGTGGGGCGTGGTCCCGCTGCCTGCGCCGGACGACGCGAAGGAGCAGATCTCGACGTTCCCCGCCGGCATCAACATCTCGGTGTTCGGCTACACCAAGCACCTGCCGGAGTCGCTGAAGTTCGTGAAGTACATGACCAGCCCCGAAGTGCAGTCCGAGCTGGCCGTGCCGTTCTCGGTGCTTCCGGTGCTGAACGACGCCGAGGCGAAGTTCACCACGGATGCCGACGAGGCCAAGGTGTTCATGGACGCCTACCAGAACCGGTCCAAGCCGTTGCCGCAGGTGGCCAGCGAGGGTGACTTCGAGAGCACGATCGGCAAGGGGATCAGCGGTCTGTTCGCGCAGATCGCCACCGGCAAGAAGGTCACGGAGGCCGACATCTCGGCGATGCTCGACACCGCTCAGCAGCAGGTCGAAGCAGCCAGCTGACCCCATCCGCGAGTCGTGGCGGGCCCGGACCGCACCGGGCCCGCCACGCATGCACAGAGAAGGAGTGACGGACATGTCCGCAACCGCCTCGCCGAGCATCTCGAGGGATGCCGCGGTCGACCCGTCGGGAGAGATCCGGCCGCGGAGACGTCGCCGCGACTGGCTGCCGTACGTGCTGCTGATCCCGGCCGCCCTGTTCGAGCTGCTGGTGCACATCGTTCCCATGGTGACGGGAATCTGGATCAGCTTCATCAAGCTCACGCAGCAGTACCTGCGCAACTGGAGCGAGGCGCCGTTCCTGGGCTTGGGCAACTATCGGGTGTCGCTCGACTTCAACGGCGCTGTCGGGCAGTCTCTGCGCGACTCGTTCCTGATCACCTGCGGCTTCACGCTGCTCGTGGTCGGCATCGCCTGGGTGGCCGGCATGGCTGCGGCCGTCGCGCTGCAGCGGCGCTTCCCCGGGCGCGGCATCTTCCGCACGGTGTTCCTGATCCCCTACGCCATCCCGGTGTACGCGGGGATAATCGCGTGGAAGTTCATGCTCCAGAAGGACACCGGCGCGGTCAACCACCTGCTCTTCGACAACCTCGGGCTTCCCGGCGACAAGCCGTTCTGGCTCATCGGCGGCAACGCCTTCTGGTCGCTCGTCGTCGTCGCCATCTGGCGGCTGTGGCCGTTCGCGTTCCTGATGCTCATGGCGGGGCTCCAGTCCGTTCCGGAGGAGCTGTACGAGGCATCCGCCGTCGATGGCGCCAAGCCGTTCCGGCAGTGGCGCTCGATCACGCTGCCGATGCTGCGTCCGGTGAACGTCGTGCTCGTGCTGGTGATGTTCCTGTGGACGTTCAACGACTTCAACACGCCGTTCGTGCTGTTCGGCAAGACCGCGCAGCCGCCGGCCGGCGACCTGATCTCGTTCCACATCTACAACGCGTCGTTCCTGACGTTCAACTTCGGCTACGGGTCTGCCATGTCGGTGCTGCTGCTCATCTTCCTGCTGCTCGTGACCATCGTCTACCTGCTGTTCGTGAATCGGAGGTCCCAGCGTGCGTGAGACAACGGGAACGCGGATCTTCCGCGTCGTGACGATCGCCGTGCTGACGGCGTTCACGCTGCTGCCGATCTGGGTGATGATCACCTCGTCGGTCAAACCGCTCGGCGAGGTGCTGGACAGCTTCACCTGGTGGCCCGAGCACATCACCTTCCAGCCGTACATCGACATCTGGAAGACGGTTCCGCTGGCCGAGTACTTCGTCAACAGCCTCATCGTGTGCACGGCCGCCACGGCTGTCAGCCTGGTCGTGGCCGTGTTCGCCGCCTTCGCGGTCTCCCGCTGGCGCTTCCGCGGGCGCAGCGTGTTCACCACGACGGTGCTGTCCACGCAGATGTTCCCCGGCATCCTGTTCCTGCTGCCGCTGTTCCTCATCTTCATCAACGTGACGCAGGCCACCGGCATCCCGCTGATCGGCACCCGGCTGGGCCTGGTCATCACCTACCTGACCTTCTCGCTGCCGTTCTCGATCTGGATGCTGGCGGGCTACTTCGACGCCATCCCGCGCGACCTCGACGAAGCAGCGAAGGTCGACGGCACGGGTGCGATGGGAGCCCTGTGGCACGTGCTGCTGCCGGCCGCGCGGCCGGGCCTGGTGGCGGTGGGCATCTACAGCTTCATGACCAGCTGGGGCGAGCTGCTTTTCGCCTCGGTGCTGACCAACGGGCCCACCCAGACCCTCGCGATCGGCCTGCAGCAGTACTCCACGCAGGTGAACGTGTACTGGAACCAGATCATGGCGGCGTCTCTCGTGGTGAGTGTGCCGGTGGTGGTGGCCTTCCTGCTGCTGCAGCGCAGCTTCGTGGCGGGCCTTACGGCGGGAGCGGTGAAATGACGGATGTTGTGAGGACGGATGCCGTGCGCGAGCGCGTCTGGCTCGGGGCCAACTTCTGGTCGCGGGCCGGCGGGCCGCGGATGTGGACCGACCGCTACGACCGCGCCGTGGTGCGCGAGGAGCTGGCGGTGCTGGCCGAGCACGGGCTGAACATGACCCGCTCGTTCTTCTTCTGGCCTGACTTCCAGCCGGAGCCGGACGTGCTCGACGAGGACTGCATCGCGCGGTTCGCCGACTTCCTCGACGCGCATGAGGAGGCCGGGATGACCACGATCCCCACGTTCATCGTGGGGCACATGTCGGGCGAGAACTGGGATCCGGCGTGGCGGCAGGGGCGCGACCTGTATCGCGACGTGTGGTTCGTGGGCCGGCAGGCCTGGTACGTGCGCGAGCTGACGGCGCGGTTCCACGCGCACCCGGCCGTGGCCGGATGGCTGCTCAGCAACGAGGTGCCCATCTACGGCGGCGAGGCTCCGCACGAGGCCGTGGCCGCGTGGGCGCAGCTGCTGGTCGACGCGGTTCGCGCGGGCGGCGGCACCCAGCCGGTGTCCATCGGCGACGGCGCGTGGGGCATCGAGACCACCGGTCACGACAACGGCTTCCGCCTGCGCGAGCTCGCGGAGGTGTCGGACTTCGTCGGCCCGCACGTGTACCGGATGGAGAGCGATCAGATCCGCCAGCATCTGAAGACGGCGTGGGTCGCGCGGCTGTGCGAGATCGCGGAGCGGCCCATCGTGCTGGAGGAGTTCGGCGTCACTGACGCGTACGTCTCACCGCAGGGAGCGGCCTCGTATTACCGCCAGCAGCTGTACGGCACGCTGGCGGCGGGGGCGGTGGGCTGGATCGCCTGGAACAACACCGACTACGACGACCTGGTCGCCGAGAGGCCGTACTCCCATCATCCGTTCGAGATGCACTTCGGCATCACCGACAGCACCGGGGCGCCCAAGCCCGCACTGCTCGAACTGCAGCGGTTCTCCGCCGACCTCGAGGCGATGGATGCCGCGGGCCTGCACCGCCCCGCCGCACAGGCGGCGCTGGTGCTCCCCTCGCACCTGGCCGAGGGGTATCCGTTCAGCCGTGAGCCGGAGCGGGAGCACATCGTCGCGGTCGGCGAGCAGGCGCACATCGCCGCCCAGGAGGCGCACCTGCCGGTCGACGTGGTGCGCGAGGTCGCCGACGGCGGCATCGCGCCGGGCTACGACCTGTACCTGGTGCCGTCGGTCAAGCAGCTGTGCGGGCCCAGCTGGCGGCAACTGGTGTCGCTGGCCGAGAACGGTGCCGTCGTGTACGCGTCATACTGTGCGGGTGAGACCGACGCGCAGCGCGGGCCGTGGTGGGCGTTCACCGAGGAGCTGTTCGGCGTGGTGACGGCCGCGTCGTACGGGCTGGTGGAGACCATCCAGGATCAGACCGTCACCGTGAAGATGACGGGAGACCTGGGCGCGCTGCGCGCCGGCGACCGGCTGCACGTGCGCGCGGCGGGCGCCGACAACGCCCGGGCCCACCTGCCGGTGACCGTGACCAGCGGCGAGGTGCTGGCGACGGATGCGCACGGCAGGCCCGTGCTGGTGGCCCGCAGGCACGGCCGCGGCCTGGCCGTGCTGTGCACGTATCCGCTGGAGTACCTGGCGTCGCAGCTGGGACGCGTGAACCCCGAGGACACCTGGCGGCTCTACGACGCGCTGGCCGACGTCGCCGGCATCCGCCGCCCGGTCGTACTGGACGATCCGGAGGTATTCGCGCAGACGCTGGAGCACGCCGACGGGCGCCGGTTCGCGATCTTCGCCAGCCAGCACGACCGGCCGTGCACGGTGACCCCGGAGGTGGCATCCGGTGCTCTGCGCACTCTCGGCGGCGAGGCTGTCGCGGAGGTCGCGCTGGGCGCGTACGGCACCCAGGTGCGCGAGATCCGCTGAGGGATTCTGCACGACCGCCGAGCCCGTGTCAGAGTGTGATCGATGGATGGGAAGAAGAAGACGGCGGCACGGGTGACCATTCACGAGATGGCGCGCAGGCTCGGGGTCTCGGTGGCGTCGGTCTCGTATGCGTTGAACGGCCGGCCCGGGGTCGGCGAGGCCACGCGCGAGCGCGTGCTGGCGCTGGCACGGGAGCTGGACTGGCAGCCGAGCTCCTCGGCGAGGGCGCTCTCGCGCTCGCGCACGGATTCCGTGGGCATGGTGCTGCGCCGCGAGCCGGAGCTGCTGGGCCAGGAGCCGTACTACATGAGCCTGCTCAGCGGCGTGGAGGCCGTGCTGTCCGAGGCGGGGCAATCGCTGCTGCTGCGGATGGTCGGCACCGCTCCCGGGCGCGACCTCGACGTCTACCGGCAGTGGAGCGCGCAGCGCCGCGTCGACGGCGTCATCGTGCTCGACCGCCTCATCGACGATCCGCGGCCCGAACTGCTGCGATCGCTGGGCATGCCGTTCGTCCAGCACGGGCTGCGCATCGAACCGGGCACCGGTCGTCAGGTCGTGGAGGATCTCGTCGTCGATGCCCGGCAGATCGTCGACCATCTGGCGGCGCTGGGGCACACCGAGATCGTCGACGTGAGCGGTCCGCTTACACTCGCGCACGAGGTGGAGCGCCGGGATGCCATCGCCGCACGGGCCGTCGAGCGCGGCATCCGCGTGACCGTGGCCGAGGGCGACTACACCCGTGAGGGGGCGGCGCGACTGGTCGCGGAGCGGATCGGGAGCTGGGCGTCGGCCACGGCGGTGATCAGCTCGAACGACGTCATGGCGCTGGGAGTGCTGCGGTCCCTGCGTGCCGCAGGGCGCGCGGACATGGCCCTGATCAGCTGGGACGACTCGCTGCTGTGCGAGGTCTCGGCGCCTTCCATCACAGCGCTGTCGCGCCGGACCGACGAGCAGGGCCGGCGCAGCGCCAGAACCCTGCTGCGCGTCATCGGCGGGCACGAGGATACGGCCGAGCCGGCCATCCCCAGCGAGCTGATGGTGCGCGAGACGAGCATCGCCGCCCGCTGAGCCCGGCGGCGCCTGCGGAAAGGGCTGGCGCTCGCGGCATCCGGGATGCGAAGATGTCTCAGGCGTGCCCGAGTCGCATCTTCCCCTCCTCGCCCAAGGCGAGCGGGTCGAACTTCCGCCGGGCCCCTGGACAGCGTCCGCCTCTGCCTTCATCCGAGGAGAAACCATGTCCACGCCCGAGACCGCGACGATCCTTCGACCCGCTCAGGAACCCATCCGCCGACGAGTCGCCCAGCACCGCCACTACCTGATGTGCAGGCCGACACACTTCACGGTCGACTACAAGATCAACCCGTGGATGGACCCCGCCACCCCCACCGACACGGCCAAGGCCGTCGCGCAGTGGCAGGACCTGTACGACCTGTACGTGAAGCTCGGCCACGAGGTCGAGCTCATCGAGCCGCTGGCCGGCTACCCCGACATGGTCTACACGGCCAACGGCGGGTTCACGATCGGCGGCCGGGCGTACGTGCCCGCCTTCTACTACGAGCAGCGTCGGGGCGAGTCGCCGGCATTCGCAGAGTGGTTCCGCAGCCACGGCTACGACACCGTGCTCCCTGCGGAGATCAACGAGGGAGAAGGCGACTTCCTGCTCGCCGGGGACGTGATCCTGGCCGGCACCGGCTTCCGCTCGGTGGGTGACAGCCACCGCGAGGTGCAGGAGGTGTTCGGCCGCGAGGTCGTCACGCTCACGCTCGTCGACCCGCGCTTCTACCACCTCGACACTGCGCTGACCGTGCTGGATCCCGTGGTGGAGGATGGTGCCACCGCCGGCATCGCCTACCTTCCGCATGCCTTCGACGAGGCCTCGCAGCGCATCCTCGCCGAGCGCTTCCCCGACGCGATCCTGGTCGCCGACGAGGACGGCGCGGTGTTCGGCCTGAACTCCGCCAGCGACGGCCTGAACGTCATCATCTCCCCGCGCGCGACCGGGTTCGAGAAGCAGCTGCGCGAGCGCGGGTACAACCCGATCATGGTCGACCTGTCCGAGCTGCTGCTCGGCGGCGGCGGCATCAAGTGCTGCACGCTGGAGCTGCGCCAGGCCTGATCAACGCCCCGCATCGGCGGTCACGGATCTCGGGATGGCGGAGCGCCTGTCTCCGCCGAGGACGTGATCGCCGATGCGTTCAGGCCACCAGTGTGGTCTCGAAGCTGTAACGGTCTGGCCGGTAGCAGTGGTGGCCGTACTCGACAGCCTTGCCCGAACTGTCGAAGGCGATGCGCTCCATGGTGAGCACGGGTGCGGACTTCTCGATCTCCAGCAGGGTGCTCTCGTCGGCCTGGGCGCGACGCGCGCCGATCTTCTGGTTGGCGACCCGGATCGAGACTCCTCGCGAGCGCATGATGTCGTACAGGCCGCGATCGATGAGGTCGTCGACGGTGATGTCCGAGAACTCCATCGGCAGGTAGTTCTCCAGGACGGCCACCGGATGGCCGTCGGTGTTGCGCAGCCGCCGGAGGTAGAAGACGTCGTCTCCCACAGCCATGCCGAGTCCCGTGGCCACCTCGGTCGATGCGGACACGACCTCGCAGACGAGCACGCGCGTGGTCGGGTGGTGCTCTGCGGTCTGCAGATCTTCGAAGAGGCTGGTCAGCTCGACTCGGCGCGTGACCTGACTCTGGACGACTTGCGTTCCGATGCCGCGCCGCCGCACGAGCAACCCCTTGTCCACGACTTCCTGGATGGCGCGGCGCACGGTGGGCCGGGAGATCCCGAGACGCTTGCCGATCGCGATCTCGTTCTCCAATCGCGCTCCGGCGGGGATGGCCCCGGTGCGGATGGCGGACTCCAGCCGGTTCGACACCTGGTAGTACAGCGGGACGGGGCCTGATCTGTCGAGATCGAGGAAGAGCTCGTCGGGCCAGATGGGGTCGCTGTCGGCCACGTGTCGTCCATTCGGTCGGGAATGCGGCTATTGTCATGACAATTTTACACATCGTGCCCAGAATCACCCGGAACGCCGCCGAAACTGCTCCGGATCTGTTGTGCAGATGGCCGGTTGTGCTAATGTCAGAACATACATATCGAAGGGTGACGGGGAGATGACCCCTGGTCGGAGAGGGAGGCGGAACAGTGAGCGCAGCTGAACAGTCGCGTGACAGCGAAGTCGTGGTCATGGGGCGACTCGGTGTCGACATCTACCCGCTGCAGTCCGGGGTCGGCCTGGAAGATGTGACCACCTTCCAGAAGTTCCTCGGTGGCAGCGCGGCCAACGTGGCCGTCGCGGCGGCCGGATACGGCCACGCCGTATCGCTGGTGTCGCGAGTCGGGAACGATCCCTTCGGCCGATATCTCCTGCGCGAGCTCGACCATCTGGGAGTGGATCGCCGTCTCGTCGTCACGGATCCGACGTTGAAGACGCCGTTGACGTTCTGCGAGATCTTCCCGCCGGACGACTTCCCGCTGTACTTCTACCGCGAGCCGAAAGCCCCCGACCACAACATCGAAGCAGGCGACCTGGATGCCGGGATCCTGCGCTCGGCACGACTGCTGTGGATGACCGTCACGGGGCTCAGCCAGGAGCCGAGCCGTGCGACGCACTCCGCCGCGCTGGCGGCGCGGGGGAGCGCGGGCGAGAACATCCTCGACCTCGACTACCGGCCGATGTTCTGGGAGGACCCAGCGCAGGCCACCGCCGCGATCGCCGAGGTCCTTCCGCACATCACCGTCGCCGTCGGGAACCGTGAGGAGTGCGAAGTGGCCGTCGGCGAGACCGAGCCGGGGCGTGCGGCGGATGCCCTTCTGGAACGCGGAGTCCGGCTCGCGATCGTCAAGCAGGGCCCCAAGGGGGTGCTGGCCAAGACCGCGGACGAGACCGTGGAGGTGCCGCCGTACCCCGTCGAGGTCGTCAACGGCCTCGGCGCGGGGGATGCCTTCGGCGGCGCCCTCATCCACGGACTTCTCGAGGGCTGGGGTCTCGAGCGCATCCTGCGGTTCGCCAATGTCGCCGGCGCCATCGTCGCATCCCGGTTGGAGTGCTCGACCGCGATGCCGAGCAGTGCCGAGGTAGAGTCCATCCTCCAGGCGGGAGTCCGAGCATGACCGGTCACATCTTCAGCGACGCCGACTTCGAGCGCCTGCGCACGCTCCGCGCCACCGACCCCGGGGTCTTCGCCAGGGTGCTCTCCGAACGCCGGCGCAGACCGGTGCTGCGGGGCGACGGGCAGATGCTGATCGTCGCGGCCGACCACCCCGCCCGCGGCGCGTTGGCCGTGGGGCGCAATGCAGAGGCGATGGCCAACCGGTACGACCTGTTGGACCGCCTGGCGGTGGCGCTGTCCAATCCCCGTGTGGACGGCGTGCTCGGCAGTCCCGACATCATCGACGACCTGGCTGCGCTGGGCGTGCTCGACGACAAGATCGTGGTCGGGTCCATGAACCGCGGCGGTCTGCGGGGCGCGGCATTCGAGATGGACGATCGCTACACCGGTTACGACGTGGACAGCATGGTCTCCGCGGGCATCGACTTCGCCAAGACGCTCATCCGCGTCAACCTCGGCGACCCGGGCACCGCTCCCACACTGCGGGCGACAGCGGATGCCGTGACGCGCGCGGCTCAGGCGGGCCTCCCGATCATGCTGGAGCCGTTCATGAGCAGCTGGCAGGACGGCCGCATCCTGAACGATCTGTCCACCGAAGCGGTGATCCTGTCGGTGTCCATCGCGCAGGCTCTGGGCGCCAGCAGCAGTCACACCTGGCTGAAGCTGCCCGTCGTGGCGGACATGGACAGGGTGATGCAGGCCACCACGCTGCCGACGCTGCTGCTCGGCGGCGACTCCGGCGCCGATCCGGACCAGACTTTCGCCTCCTGGCAAGACGCCCTCACGCTTCCCGGCGTGCGCGGGCTCACCGTGGGCCGCACGCTGCTGTATCCCCCCGACGGAGATGTGGCGGGTGCCGTTGCCATGGCCGCACAGATGGTCCATCCATCTCAGGTGCCCGCGCCCCAGGACCTTTCGACCACTGACAGAACCTTCAGCAAGGAGTCAAGATGAGCATTGCAGAGCAGTCCGCGCCCTCGGACACGGCCGACACGGCGACCCGCGTCATCTCGCACTGGATCGACGGCGCTGAGCGCGCGTCGCAGTCCGGTCGTCGTGCTGCGGTGTACAACCCCGCCACCGGTGAGGTGCAGGCGCAGGTGGCCATCGCCGACGAGCAGGAGATCGCCGAGGCGATCGCCTCCGCGCAGCAGGGCTTCGCCGTCTGGTCGAGTCTCTCCATCGCGAAGCGCCAGACCGTGATGTTCGCGTTCCGGGAGATCCTGAACGCCCGCAAGCAGGAGCTGGCGGAGATCATCACCTCCGAGCATGGCAAGGTCGTCTCTGACGCGATGGGCGAGATCATGCGCGGGCAGGAGGTCGTGGAGCTCGCGACCGGCTTCCCGCACCTGATCAAGGGCGACTTCAGCGAGAACGCCTCCACGGGCATCGACGTCTACTCGATCAAGCAGCCCTTGGGCGTGGTCGGGATCATCTCGCCCTTCAACTTCCCCGTCATGGTGCCGCTCTGGTTCATCCCCATCGCCATCGCCGCGGGCAACAGCGTGATCCTCAAGCCCAGTGAGAAAGACCCGAGCGCGGCGCTCTGGCTCGCGCGGGCGTGGAAGGATGCGGGGCTCCCCGATGGGGTCTTCACCGTGCTCCAGGGCGACAAGCTCGCCGTCGACGGGCTGCTGGAGTCGCCCGTCGTGCAGTCCATCTCGTTCGTGGGCTCCACTCCGATCGCGCAGTACATCTATGAGACCGCCTCACGCAACGGCAAGCGCGTGCAGGCCCTTGGCGGCGCGAAGAACCACATGCTGGTGCTGCCGGACGCCGATCTGGATCTCGTCGCCGATCAGGCCGTGAACGCGGGCTTCGGCGCGGCGGGCGAGCGCTGCATGTCGATCTCGGTGGTGCTGGCCGTCGAGCCCGTCGCCGACGTGCTGATCGAGAAGATCACCGATCGCATCTCGCGACTGCGAATCGGCAACGGCGTCGGGGCAGACGGGGTCGAGCCGGACATGGGCCCCCTGATCACCGACGTGCACCGCAAGAAGGTCGCCTCCTACGTCGACATCGCCGAGGCGGACGGCGCGAAGATCGTCGTGGACGGTCGCAACTGCCGCGTCGAGGGCCACGAGGACGGCTTCTTCTTCGGACCGACCCTCATCGACGACATCCCGCTGAGCAGCCGCGCGTACTCGGAGGAGATCTTCGGACCCGTGCTGTCGATCGTCCGTGTCGCCTCGTACGAGGACGGCCTCGAGCTGATCAACTCGGGCGAGTTCGGCAACGGAACGGCCATCTTCACCAATGACGGCGGCGCGGCGCGGCGCTTCCAGCACGAAGTCGAGGTCGGGATGATCGGCATCAACGTGCCGATCCCGGTGCCGGTCGCATATCACTCCTTCGGAGGATGGAAGAAGTCCCTGTTCGGCGACGCGAAGGCGTACGGTGCGCACGGATTCGACTTCTTCACCCGCGAGAAGGCCGTCACGAGCCGGTGGCTCGATCCCGCGACTCACGGCGGGATCAACCTCGGATTCCCGCAGAACGATTGACACGGCACGCGCCCGTGGCGGCGCAGCCCGGCATCCACGAGAGAGGATCGACATGAGCACGGCAGGTCGCAGCTGGTTCCACCGTCGAGGCGCGCTCGCCGTGCCCGGCTGGGATGTCGTCGTCGATTCGGATTCGGCGGGCTTCGCATACGCGGGGCTTCGCGTCACCGCTCTTGCGGAGGGGCAGACGGCGACGCTCGCCGTCGATGACGTCGAGCGCCTCATCGTGCCGCTGACCGGCTCGTTCGAGGTGACGCACGAGGACGGCGCGGGGGAGCGGATGACGCGGATGCGCGGCCGGAGCTCGGTGTTCGACGGACCCACCGACGTGCTGTATCTGCCGACCCGCACCGCCGCGACGATTCGGGGCACCGGGCGCGTCGCGGTCGCAGAGGCGCCGACCGGCGAGCGGCGGGACTGGCAGTACATTCCCGCCGCTCGCACTCCGGTCGAGCTGCGCGGCGGAGGATCCTCCACCCGGCAGGTGCACAACTTCGGCACGCCGCAGGCACTGGACGCCGTCAAGCTGATCGTGTGCGAGGTCATCACGCCCGCAGGCAACTGGTCCTCGTACCCGCCGCACAAGCACGATGAGACCGTGCCGGGGCACGAGTCGCAGCTCGAGGAGATCTACTACTTCGAGAGTTCGCCCGTGCGGGGCGCAGAGGGCGTTTCCGACGCAGCGGCGTTCGGACTGTTCAGCACCCACTCATCCCCGGCGGGCGAGATCGAGATCGACAAGACGGTGCGCACCGGCGATGTCGCGCTGGTGCCGTACGGATACCACGGACCTGCCGTGGCCGCGCCCGGATACGACCTCTACTACCTCAATGTCATGGCCGGGCCTGCCGCCGAGCGCGAGTGGCTGATCAGTGACGAGCCGGCTCACGCCTGGGTGCGGTCCACCTGGCAGGAGCAGGGCGCAGACCCGAGACTTCCCTACATGGTGAGCGAGAAAGGAGACGGCTGATGCCCTCGACGAGGAGAATGACGGTCGGACAGGCGCTGGTGGAGTTCCTCGCCCGGCAATGGACGGTCGACGGCGACACGCGGGAACGGACCATACCCGGAGTGCTGGGCATCTTCGGCCACGGCAACGTCGCGGGACTCGGTCAGGCGCTTGCTCAGCTCAACGTCGAGCAGCCCGAGCTGATGCCGTATCACCAGGCCCGCAATGAGCAGGCGATGGTTCACCAGTCGGTGGGCTTCGCGCGCATGCACCGCCGACGCGCGACCTTCGCTTCAACGGCATCCGTCGGGCCGGGAGCCGCGAACATGCTCACCGGCGCCGCGCTGGCGACGACGAACAGGATGCCTGCCCTGCTGCTGCCCAGCGACACCTTCGCCACGCGAGTGGCCGACCCGGTGCTGCAGCAGCTCGAGCAGCCGTGGGACACCGGAATGACCGTGAATGACGCCTTCCGGCCGCTGTCGCGGTTCTTCGATCGGGTGCAGCGCCCCGAGCAGCTGTACTCGATCGCCCTCTCCGCGATGCGCGTGCTCACCGATCCAGCCGACACGGGTGCGGTCACGATCGCGCTCCCCGAGGATGTGCAGGCCGAGGCCGTGGACGTGCCGCTGGAGTTCCTGGCGGAGCGGGAATGGCACGTGCGGCGCCCTCTGCCGGAGCGGGCTGCACTCTCGAGGGCCATCGAGGCGATCCGAGGGGCTCGCCGCCCCCTGGTCATCGCCGGCGGCGGCGTGATCTACTCGGGTGCCGAGGAGCGACTGCGCGTCTTCGCCGAGGCCACCGGCATCGCGGTCGCCACGACGCAGGCAGGCGGCGGTGCGCTCACCTGGGACCACCCGCAGTATCTCGGCGGGGTCGGTGCCACGGGCTCCACGGCCGCGAACCGCTTCGCCGCCGATGCGGACGTGGTGATCGGCATCGGCACCAGGTACAGCGACTTCACCACCGGATCCCGCACGGTGTTCCAGAACCCGCAGGTGCGGTTCGTCAACATCAACGTGGCACCCTTCGACGCGTACAAGCACGGCTCCGCGCTGCCGGTGATCGCCGACGCGCGCGAGGCGCTGGCCGCGCTCGCCGAGGGGCTTCGGGGTCACGGGACATCCGCCGAGTACCGGGAGCGCACCGCACGCGAGAAGAAGGCTTGGGATGCCGCCGTCGATGGGGCCTTCTCCCCATCGGGACGCGCCCTTCCCGGACAGCCGGAGATCATCGGCGCGGTCCATGCGGCCAGTGCGCCGAGGGACGTCATCGTCCAAGCGGCCGGCTCCCTGCCCGGCGACCTGCACAAGCTCTGGCGAGTGCGCGACCCGCTCGGCTATCACGTGGAGTACGCCTTCTCCTGCATGGGCTACGAGATCGCCGGTGGTCTCGGAGCCAAGCGCGGGCTGATCGCCGACGGCGACGACCGCGACGTGATCGTCATGGTGGGCGACGGCTCGTACCTCATGCTGAACACCGAGCTGGTCACGGCCGTCGCCGAGGGCATCAAGCTCATCGTCGTGCTCGTCGAGAATCATGGGTACGCGTCGATCGGGCACCTGTCCGAGACTGTCGGGTCGCAGCGATTCGGCACCCAGTACCGTGCCTACGACGCCGAGCGTCGCAACTTCCAGGGCGAGGAGCTGCTGCCCGTGAACCTCGCGGCGAACGCGCGAAGCTATGGGATCCACGTGGTCGAGATCGCGCCGGAGGCCGGAGCCGTCGATCGCCTGCGCGACGCGGTGGCTGCGGCGAAGGCGTCCGCCGAGTCGACCCTCATCCACATCAACAGCGACCCGCTGATCTATGCGCCCGATGGCGAGGGATGGTGGGACGTGCCGGTCGCTGAGGTCTCGACGCTGCCGAGCACTCAGCGGGCGAGAGCGGAGTATGAGACCCTCATCGGCGCTCAGCGGAGCCTGCTCGGCGAGAACACGGAGAACCGCGCATGAGGGCCACGGTCGCGGGGGCGCCCGTCAGCTTCGGAGTGTTCGAGCTCACGCCCCAGGGTGCGCAGACGGTCACGGCGGACGACCTCGGCGAGGCGCTGCAGCGGGCGCAGTACCGGGGCATCGATCTCGGACCGGTCGGGTTCCTGGGCACGGGTTCCGGACTGCGGAATCGTCTGCGGAGGTTCGACCTCGAGCTCGCGGGCGGATGGATCCAGCTCCCCTTCTCCGACGACGCCGCCTTCGCCGCCTCCCTTCCCGGACTTCGCGAGACTCTGCGGATCTTCTCGGATGCTGCCGAGCTGGGCCCCGATCGCCTGCCGCTCCCCACGCTCGCCGATGCCGGATCCCCCGCGAGGGTGTCGCATCCTGGTCGAGGTGAGGAGGTGGACCCGGTCGCCGCGGATGCCGTTCGACGGCTCCATGAGAACGTGCAGCGCGCGGCGGGCATCGTCCGGGAAGCGGGGTTCGAGCCGACGTTCCATCACCACGCGGGAACGCTCGTGGAATCGCCCGCCGAGGTGGATGCCTTCCTGGCGGGCACGGATGTGGGGCTGACGCTGGACACCGGGCACCTGCTGATCGCGGGCGGCGATCCCGTCGGGGCGGTGCGGCGCTGGGGGCCGCGCATCAACCACCTGCATCTCAAGGACGTCGATGCTGCCGCGCTCGCACGCGTGCTGGCCGGTGGCGGCGGAATGCCGGAGGTCTGGTCCTCGGGCTGCTTCGTCGCCCTCGGGCGGGGCGACATCGACCTCGCCGGAGTCATGGCGGCCGTCGACGCCGAGAACTACGACGGCTGGATCGTCGTGGAGCAGGATGTCCTGAATCCTCCGGACATCGCGATCGACGCGTTCCTCGCGCAGCGCGTCGCGGATCAGATCATCAACCGGGCCTCCCTGCGCACCTGGGCGTAGTGGTCGGCAATTCGCAGCTCTCAGAGCAGACAGGAGAAGTCGTGACTGGTTCACCCTTGCGTTTCGGGCTGATCGGCTCCGGCCGGATCGGCCAGGTCCACGCCGCAGGAATCGCGGCCGACGCGGATGCCGTGCTGGCATGGGTCGCCGATCCGTTCGTCGACGGCGCCCACCGGCTCGTCGATCAGTACGGCGGACAGGCCACGGATGACGTGGAGGATCTCTTCGTGCCCGGCCGGGTGGATGCGGTGCTCATCGCCTCACCGACGCCGACGCACGTCGGTCTCATCGCACGCAGCATCGAGCGGGGACTGCCGGTGCTGTGCGAGAAGCCGATCGACCTCGACATCGCCCGGGTGGATGCCCTCCGCTCTCGCGTGCGCGCCGCAGGCGTGCCGGTGGCATTGGGCTTCAACCGCCGTTTCGACCCGGGCTTCGCGCAGGCGCGTGAACGCGTCGGTGCCGGTGAGATCGGCCGGCTGGAGCAGCTCACGATCATCAGCCGCGACCCGGCCGCGCCTCCTGCCTCCTACGTCGCCGTGTCGGGCGGGATCTTCCGTGACATGACCATCCACGACTTCGACATGGCGCGCTTCTTCCTTCCCGATGTCGTGGAGGTGCAGGCCGTCGGCACCTGCACGTTCGACCCCGGTGCTCGCGAGCACGGCGACTTCGACACTGCGGTCACGGTGCTGCGCTCCTCCACAGGCGCAGTCGCCACCATCGTGAACTCCCGGCACAGCGCGGTCGGCTACGACCAGCGCATCGAGGTCTTCGGCAGCGAGGGGACGCTGGAGGTCGCCAATCAGGGGACCAGCCTCGTCAGCGTCTCCCACGCGGGCGGGGTGGAGACCCGTCGACCCTACGAGCCGTCGATGGCCGTGCGCTACGCCGCGTCCTACCGCGCCGAACTGCACGAATTCATCCGTCTGGCCAGGGGCGAGGCATCGACCAGCCCGACCTTCGAGGATGGCCGTGCGGCCCTGCTGCTCGCCGATGCGGCGCAGCGCTCCGCGCATGAGCGAGTCGTCGTTCCTGTCGACCTGACCTGATGATGTTCCGTCTGGCGGCGTGCGCCGAGATGATCTACCTCGACCTTCCTTTCGTCGAACGGGTCGAGCGCATCCACGATCAGGGCTTCGAGGTGGAGCTCTGGGATTGGAGCGCGAAGGACCTCGGTCGCCTGGCAGCGACCGGGGCGGTCTTCTCGTCGATGACGGGCTATCTGCACGGCGATCTGATCACGCCGGAGGGGTCGGCGCAGCTGCTGGCCACGGCGGAGGATTCGCTGCGCGCCGCAGAGATCATCGACGCTCAGCGACTGAACCTGCACGGCACGGGGCTGAATCCGCAGGGGCTGCCCGTGGTGCCACGGGATCGGGTGAGCGCCGAGGACTGGCGTGCGGCGGAGGACACCCTCGCGCGCATCGCGGCGCTCGGGGAGCGTGCCGGGCGGGTGTTCACGCTCGAGAACCTCAATACCCTGGTCGACCACCCCGGTACGCCGTTCGCTCGGGCAGCGGATGCTCTGGCTCTGGTGCGCGCGGTGGATTCGCCGGCCTTGCGGACGAATCTCGACCTGTACCATGCGCAGATCGGCGAGGGGAACCTCATCGAACTGGTGCGCGCCAGCCTGCCCTGGGTGGGCGAGATCCAGGTGGCCGACGTCCCCGGGCGCACGGAGCCGGGAACGGGCGAGATCCGCTACGAGGCGATCGCCGCCGCCCTGCGCGAGCTCGGCTACCGCGGGGTGGTGGCCCTGGAGGCGTGGGCCCATCATGACTCGGATGCGGCACTGGCGGCGTTCCGGTCGGCCTTCGCGGAGTGATGGGCCGACCGGAGCCCGGCCTCAGGAGTCGAACGTGGTGCGCCCGGACACCGAGACGACGTCGGCCCACGCGCGAGTCTGCGCGCTGCGGACAGCGGCGTCGACGACCTCGGCGGCAGCCCAGGCATCCGCGGTGGACGGCGCCAGCTGCCGCTGCTGGGCGACGGAGCGCAGGAACAGCGCGGCCTCGATGACCTTGAGATCGTCGAAGCCCATGCTCGTGCCCGCTCCCGGCTGGAAGCGGGAGAAGTCGCCGAATCCCGGCCGGGCCATGACGGTGCGGTAGCCGGAGGTGTCATCGGCGATCTGCAGCTCGTTGAGCCGCTGGAAGTCCCAGCGCAGCGACCCGGCGGTACCGTATACCTCCAGGCGGTACTCCGCGTGCGGGCCGATCGCGACGCGACTCGTCTCGAGGGTGCCGACGGCGCCGCCGTCGAAGCGCAGCAGTGCGGCGGCGTAGTCCTCGTTCTCGACCTCGCCGGTGGGATCGTCGTCGCCGCCGCGGCTGAAATGGCTGGCAGCTCCCGCGGTGGGCAGCGGGCGCCGTGTGATGAACGTCTCGGTGAGTGCGCTCACCGACGCGATGCGGCCGACGACGAACTGTGCGAGGTCAGCGCCGTGCGAGGCGAGGTCCCCCAGCACGCCGGTGCCGGACTGCTCCTGCCGGAACCGCCAGGTGAGGGCGCCCAGCGGATCAGCCGAGTAGTCGGCCAGCAGCGCCACCCGCACGTTCGTGATCGTGCCGAGAGCACCCTGACGCACGAGTTCTCGCGCGTGAGCGATGGCGGGTGCGTGCCGGTAGTTGAATCCGACGGCGGTGATCAGGCCGGCCGTCTCCGCGGCTCGCGCGACGTCGCGGGACTCCGCAGATCCCCGGCCCACGGGCTTCTCGATCCAGAACGGCTTGCCTGCCTCGATCGCGGCCAGCGCGATTTCCCGGTGCAGGAAGTTGGGGGCGCAGATCGAGACCACGTCCACATCGGGATGAGCGAGAACGTCGCGGTAGTCCGCGGTGGTCTCCGCGTAGCCCAGTGCGTCTTCGGCATGGGCGCGGCCGCCGGCGTCGGGGTCCGCCGCGATGACGAGGCGGGCTCGGGGCACGTCGTCGTAGTGCCGTCTCACCGCCCGGTAGGCGTGTGAGTGCAGGCGACCCATCCATCCCACCGAGATCAATCCGGCACCGAGTTCTTCGGTCATGGTCTGCTCCTTCGAAGGCTTGACATTGGAATGACAGAATGTATTGACAAAGCTAGATGATGATGCAACTCTAGACCACGACACAGTCGTCGGACAGAGGGATCGTCGGTGGCGGCAAGGTCTTCACCGAAAGGGGCAATCATGAAGAAGCGATTTCTCGCAGGCGCCGGCCTGGCGGTCGCGGCAGCATTGCTGCTGACTGCCTGTTCAGGAACCGGACAGGACAGCGGCACGAGCACCACCGATGGCGGCTCCACCACCGCATCCAAGCATCTGACCTACGCGGTCGTCACCCACTCCGGACCCGGCGACGCATTCTGGGACCGGGTCAAGTCGGGCGCCGAGCAGGCCGGAAAGGACTACGGCGCCGAGGTGACGTACAACGCCGATCCCGACCCGGCCAAGCAGTCACAGCTGATCGACAACGCGGTGGCGCAGAAGGTGGACGGCATCGTCGTGTCCATGGCCAACCCGGATGGCGTCCGCGCCAGCGTCGAGAAGGCCGTCACCGCGGGCATCCCCGTGGTCACGATCAACTCGGGCATGGAGCAGTCGAAGGCGTTCGGTGCGATCACGCACATCGGCCAGAGCGAGTCCATCGCCGGTGCCGCGGCCGGGGAGCGGCTCAGCAAGGAGGGCGCGAGCAAGGCCCTCTGCGTGATCCAGGAGGCCGGTAACGTCGGTCTGGAAGAGCGCTGCGCCGCCGCGGCGAAGTCGTTCGCCGGCCAGATGGACAACCTCCAGGTCGATGGCACCAACGATTCCGAGGTCAAGGCGACGATCAAGTCGAAGCTGCAGGCGGACCCGTCGATCAACGGCGTCCTCACCCTCGGCGGCCAGTACGCGATCGACGCGGTCGGCGCCGTCGCCGAGTCGGGCAGCTCGGCCAAGGTCGCCACCTTCGACCTCTCGGAGGACGTCGTCAGTCAGATCGAGGCAGGCAAGATCCTGTTCGCGATCGACCAGCAGCCGTACGTACAGGGGTTCCTCGGAGTCACGGCGCTGTATCTGAAGAGCATCAACGGCAATGACATCGGCGGCGGCCAGCCGATCTACTCGGGTCCGGCATTCGTCACGGCCGAGAATGCCAAGCAGGTCGCGGAGTTCGCCAAGAAGGGCACCCGCTGATATCGCTCAGGGGCCGGGCACGCAGTGCCCGGCCCCGTTCAGAAAGGAGCATTCGATGACCACGACAGACATTGTCACGCTCGCCACGCGGCCCCGGCTCGAGCGGCGACCGATCCGGGCACTTCTCGCCAGGCCTGAAGTCGGCGCGCTGGTCGCCGCACTGGCCGTGATGATCTTCTTCAGCCTGTACACGGAGACGTTCATGACCTTCAGCGGCGCGGGAGTCTGGCTGGAGTCCGCGTCCACGTTCGGCATCATGGCCGTCGCCGTGGCGCTGCTGATGATCGGCGGCGAGTTCGACCTGTCGGCGGGTGTGATGACCGGCTTCACCGCCCTCGTGGTCGGCGTGCTCACGACCCATTACGGGCTGAACATCTGGGTCGCCGTACTCGTCTCCCTGGCTCTCGCACTCGTGGTCGGCGCGATCAACGGCCTGCTGGTGATGAAGACGGGACTGCCGAGCTTCATCATCACCCTGGGCACGTTCTTCGTGATCGCCGGTTTGGACCTCGCGGTCACGAAGATGATCACCGGCCAGGTCGCCGTGCAGGGGATGACGAAAGTGCCGCACTACGACAGCGTGCAGCCGTTGTTCGGATCCTCCGTCCAGATCGGCGGAGGCACGTTCTACGTGTCCGTGCTGTGGTGGTTCCTCGTCACCGGCGCCGCCAGTTGGATCCTGTTGCGCACCCGACCCGGAAACTGGATCACAGCCGTGGGCGGTGCGCCGGACTCGTCCCGCCAGGTGGGCGTGCCCGTCGTGAAGACGAAGATCGGTCTTTTCATGGGGACGGCGGGCGCCGCCTGGCTGGTCGGGATGATCTCCCTGTTCCGCACGTCGACCGTGCAGGCCAACACCGGCGTGGGTCAGGAGTTCATCTACATCATCTGCGCGGTGGTCGGCGGCTGCCTGCTGACGGGCGGACTGGGGTCGGCGGTCGGCGCGGCATTGGGCGCCCTGATCTACGGCATGGTCTTCCAGGGCATCACCTTCGCTCAGTGGGATACCAACTGGCTGCGCACGTTCCTCGGAGCGATGCTGCTGCTGGCTGTCTTCCTGAACCACTGGGTCCGGACACGAGCAGGGGGTCGGAAATGACCGATATGGCGACCAACGCCGCCGTCGTCGAGGTGCGCGACGTCGGCAAGAGCTACGGACCGGTCAACGCACTGGCCGGGGTATCGATGTCGGTGTTCGAGGGTCAGGTCACCTGCGTTCTGGGGGACAACGGTGCGGGAAAGTCGACGTTCATCAAGATGCTCGCCGGCGCGCACACTCCCAGCGAGGGCGTGATGCTCCTGGACGGAGAGCCGGTGACGTTCTCCTCTCCGCGTGAGGCGCTGGATGCCGGGATCGCCACGGTGTACCAGGACCTCGCTGTGGTGCCTCTGATGCCGGTGTGGCGCAACTTCTTCCTGGGCTCGGAGATGACGAGGGGGTGGGGACCGTTCCGCAGGCTCGAGACCCGCAAGATGAAGCAGATCGCGCAGAGTGAACTCGCCAACATGGGCATCGATCTGCGTGACATCGATCAGGCGATAGGCACTCTCTCGGGTGGTGAGCGGCAGTGCGTCGCCATCGCCCGCGCAGTCTACTTCGGGGCGCGAATCCTGATCCTCGATGAGCCCACTGCCGCGCTGGGGGTGAAGCAGTCGGGTGTCGTGCTGAAGTACATCGCCCGTGCGCGCGACCGGGGACTGGGTGTCGTGTTCATCACGCACAACCCGCATCACGCCTATCCCGTCGGGGATCGTTTCCTGCTGCTGAACCGGGGAACGAGCATGGGGTACTTCGAGAAGAGCGAGATCACCATCTCCGAGCTGACGGCCCTGATGGCCGGTGGTGCGGAGCTGGATTCGCTCGCTCACGAACTCGAACGCGGGCCGGAGGACTGAGGGGGCATCGCAGCGGGGCCCTCGCAGAAGGGCCCCGCTGTCGTGTGGTCTTCTCGGCTCAGCTGCCGAGGCGCCGCTCAGCCCGCAGCGTCTCCCACTCGTCGATCAGCTGCGGCATCCGCAGCGACATGAAGCGGAAGAACTCCGCCATCTCCTCGGCGCGGACACGCGAGGCGGCATCCACGGTGTGGGCGGCGCCGATCTCGTCGATGTAGCCGGCCAGCCGGTCGTACACCGGGGAGTTGCTGGTCATCATCCCGTACCAGGCGTCGGAGATGATCTCGTAGTGGGCAAGGCGCTGGTCGGGGCGGGAGACCTTGCGGATCACGTGCAGCGTCTGCAGGTAGCGCACGGCGCCGGAGACGGCGGCGGCGCTGACCCCCAGTCGCTCGCCGATCTCGGATGCCGTGTAGCCGTCCGACGGCGCTGCGATGAGCGCCATCATCACCCGCGCCGGCATCCGGGGGAAGCCGACCGCGGTGATGGCTGCGGCCGCGCTCTCCGCGGCATCCACCCCCACGTGCTCGTCGCTCATGCGCTCATCCTTTCACCTGCACGGCTATCCGGCCGGGTGGAGCTCACGGCGGCGCATCAGCGCCAGGGATGCCGCGGCGCCGACGGCCACGATCAGCACCAGCCACCACGTGCCGCGCAGGTCGGTCGCGCTGCCGGTCACCATGGGCGTGACCGCGAACGGCGAGAATCGCGTGGTCCACTGCGGCAGTCCGAACAGGGGGCCGAACAGTCCGAAGACCGTCGCCAGCAGCACCAGAGTCCACGCGATGCCGATCGTGCCGCGGGGGACGAGCACGAACACCAGCGCGGTGAGCACCGTGAATACGCAGGCCGCCAGTCCCTGGCCGAGGCCGACGACCGTGACCACCTGGGCGAGCGAGTCGGCATTCCTGCTCCCGGCGATTCCGGCGAAGGCCGCCAGCATGGTCGCGGCCACGATGATCGCGATCGCGAACGTCGCCACCAGCAGGTAGTCGAGCAGCCATCGCACCCGCCCGACGGGCTGCGCGAGCACGATCTCGGCCGTGCCGTGCGCCTCCTCCTGTCGTGCCCGTGCGAGGATCTGCACCGCCGCGCAGGCGGCGAGGATGCCCATCATCGTGAAGAACACCGAGACGACGGTCTGCTCCAGGCTCCCGGCCTTGCCGATCTTGTCGAGGATCTGCTCCACGGCGGGGTTCTGTCCGGCGATCTGACCCGCCAGGCCCGAGAGCTTGGTCGCCAGCATCCCGGTCAGCACGCCGCCCACCGCCCAGCCGATGATCGCACCGTTCGTCAGCCGCCACACCAGCGCATGCGGGCTCGACAGCGCAGGTCGCGCGTGCACCCGACCGGGGCGCGCGGGGATGAACCCCTCGCCGATGTCGCGCACCGACTGCAGTGCCACGGACGCGACCGCGAGCACCAGGCCGAAGGCGAGGCCGAGCAGTGCGGGAACGGGGTTGTCCGTGTCGTACGGGCGAACCTGCGCGGCCCAGCCGAACGGCGAGAGCCAGACGAGTCCGGAGCTCGAGATCCGGGTGAGGTCGTTGCTCGGCGTGCCCGCGACGTCGCCGATCCCGTTGAGCAGGAACGTGCCGACCAGGATCCACACCGAGAGCGAGTTGGCTCCGCGGGAGGTGCGCATGAGCTGTGCGGCGATGAGGCCGATGCCGAGGAACGCGACGCCGGTGGCGGCCGAGGCGATGCCCGTCAGCCACGAGCCTGCCGGATCCAGCTTGGAGCCCATCAGCGCCAGCGCCACCAGCACGCCGAGGACGACGTTGGCCGCGACGCCGTGGATGACGGTTGCGATGGTCGGCAGGGCGCGACCGGCGGGGGTCGCCGCCAGCAGCTCGGTGCGGCCGGCCTCCTCGTCGCCCCGGGTGTGCCGCACGGCCAGGAAGATGCTCATGAGCGCCGCGAGCATGGTCAGCCAGGGCAGGATCTCGAACGACAGGAACTGCCCCTCGGATGCGCCGGACGGGAGCCCGCGGAACATCATGATCACGGGGTTCGCCATCACGGCGGCCAGCACCTCGATGCGGTCCTCGAGCGTCGCGTACGACTGCGTGACGCCCGCGAAGCCGGAGTACGCCATCAGCACCGTCGCGAGGATCCACAGCGTCAGCTGCAGCCAGTCACGGCGCAGGCGCTGCCGGAGAAGCGGCATGATCATCGCCTCGCCTCCTGATCCTTCCTGGACCGCCGCGTCTGGGTCGCTGAGCTCCCGCCCTGGGTCGCTGAGCTCCCGCCCTGGGTTGCTGAGCTCCCGCCTTGGGTCGCTGAGCCTGTCGAAGCGTCGCCCGCTCCGTGTTCCGGGGACTTGGCCTTATGGTTCGCTGAGCCTGTTGAAGCGTCGCCGTCGCCCTCCAGAGCCGCCAGGTCGTCGCCGTAGTGCCGCAGGAACAGCTCCTCCAGGGAGGGCGGCTCGATGCGCAGTCCGGTGACCGCGCGCTGCGCGAGCACGGGCAGCACGGCGGGGACGGCATCCGAATCGACGGTGAACCGCGCGCGGCCCTCTTCGACGACGCCGTCGTGCGCCTGCGGGATGCCGGCGAGGGCGTCGTCGTCGAGAGCCTGGAACGAGACCTCCGTGCGGGTCAGGTGCCGCAGCTCGGACAGGGTCCCGGACTCGACGATGCGGCCTGCGCGGATGATCGAGACCCGATCGCACAGCAGCTCGACCTCGGAGAGGATGTGGCTGGAGAGCAGCACAGTCGCGCCGCGCTCGTGCAGGCGCTGCACCTCGTCGCGGAAGACGACCTCCATCAGCGGGTCCAGGCCGCTGGTGGGCTCGTCGAGGATGTACAGCTCGGCGGGCACGGCGAACGCCGCGATGAGCGCGACCTTCTGCCGGTTGCCCTTCGAGTACGCGCGGCCCTTCTTGCGCGGGTCGAACTGGAACGCCGTCATCAGGCGCTCGCGTTCGGCGCGGTACGCGGCATCCTTCGTGCGCGCGCCGCGCAGGCGTGCGAGGAAGTCGATGGCCTCGCCGCCGGACAGGTTGGGCCACACGCTCACGTCACCCGGCACGTACGCCGTGCGCTGGTGTATCTGCACGGCGTCGCCCCAGGGCTCCAGCCCGAAGACGCTCGCCTCGCCGCCACTGCGGCGCGCGAGGCCCAGCAGGATGCGGATGGTGGTGGACTTGCCGGCGCCGTTCGGCCCGAGGAAGCCGTGCACCTGGCCGGCCTCCACCTCGAGATCCAGACCGTCGAGGGCGTGCACGCGACCATAGGTCTTGGTCAGACCGCGCGTGCTGATGATGGTGCTCATGAGAGGCGACGGTACACCCGTTTCATGAATTCGTGAAGAGCGTGTAACACGTGTTCGACGGGCCTTCAGCCGCAGCTTGCAGACTGCGTTGCAGAGCAGGGGTTTCATGCGAGAAGTGAAGTCTCGCCGGCCGAGGCGCGAATACGATTGAGACGTTGCTTGGTGGAGCACGGAGAGGATGGGGCGGTGGTGGCAGCGTTCAACCCCCGGCGGGAGAGCCCTGAAGCGGCGGACGGGGCGTTCAACCACCGCGAGCAGTCCGCCGCGGGCGGGCACTCTCGGGACGAGCCCGCCGATGAGGGCGGACGCCGGCCCCGCGACCTGGTGGACCGGCCCGACATGTTCGGGCTGTGGGGCAAGCCGATGCGGGCCGCAGCGGGAGTCGACCCCGCCGATGCCGCGTTCATCGCGGCCAACGCGCAGCACTGGGTGGCCAATGCCATCCGCGAGGAGATCGCCATGGAGCTCTCGAACCTGGCATCCGTGCTGCCGACTCTGGACCCGACCTCGCCGGAGATGACGTTCGACCGCATCGCGCAGGTGCGCCGCGGCGAGATCCCGATGACGCTCGCCGACCTGCTGGTGTGGTCGCGCCGATTCCCGGCCGTGCGCGACATCGTGACCGCGACGCTCGGCGACCGGCCGCACCCGAACTCGCGCATGTCCGCACCCTCCGATGGCGGCATGGGCCCGGTGATCACCACGAAGCGCGGCCGGACGGCCGGCGCCTAGGAGACTCGCACGCTGATCGTGTGCCAGCCGCTGGCGCCGTCCGGTGCCGGAGGCGCCACGGCATCCGTCTGCGTCGTCCCGTCGCCGCCGATCGCGCGGCAGCGGATGCTGTGCTGCCCGGCCCTCGCGGGCCAGGGCAGCCGCCACTGCACCCAGGTGTCGTCGGAGATGGCCGTCGCCAGCTCGGCGCGCTGCCAGTCGCCGTCGTCGACCTGCACCTCCACGCCCGCGATCCCGGTGGCGGGCTGCCAGGCGACCCCGGCGATCACGGAGTCGCCCGCGGGGACGTCGCGACCAGGGCGGGGGACGTCGATGCGGGACTGCAGCTTGATGGGCCCGCGCTCGGACCAGCCGCGGTCGGTCCAGTACGCCCGCGCGCGGTCGAACCGGGTGACCTCCAGCTCGGTCACCCACTTCGTCGCCGAGACGTAGCCGTACAGCCCCGGCACGACCATGCGCACCGGGAACCCGTGCTCCAGCGGCAGCGGAGCGCCGTTCATCCCCACCGCCAGCAGCGCCGCGCGCTCGTCGGTCAGCGCCTGAAGCGGCGTCCCCGCTGTGAAGCCGTCGACCGACGTGGAGAGCACCATGTCGGCATCCGCCTGCGGCACCGCCCGCTTCAGCAGCTCGCGGATCGGATACCCGAGCCACACCGCGTTGCCGACCAGGTCACCGCCCACCTCGTTCGACACGCACGACAGCGTCGCCGCGCTCTCCACCAGCGGCAGCGCCAGCAGTTCGTCCCAGGTGAGCGTCACCTCGTGGGCGACCAGGCCGTGGATGCGCAGCCGCCAGCTCGCAGGATCGACGGTGGGCACGACGAGCGCCGTGTCGATGCGGTAGAAGTCCGCGGCGGGCGTGATCAGCGGGGAGATGCCCGCCACGTCCAGAGAAGCGGATGCCGGGATTGCCGGCGCGGGCGTGGCGGGCTTCGGCAGGCGGATCGCCTCGCGCGCGGCCGTCACCGCGGTCGACCCCGCGCGGGCCAGCGTGCCCGCGATCGCGAGCGCCACCCCGACCGCGGCCGTGCCGACGGTCCAGGTCAGGAATCGGCGCCGGGTCGGCCCGTCCACGGCATCCGCTCGTCCTTCCGAGACCGGTAGGGATGCAGGCGGATCCGCACGTTCGGAGACGGACATGCGGGGGAATCGTCCTGCGGACGGGTACGGCGTCCGCACCAGGCCGAGCAGGGAGCGCAGCGCGATGGCGGCGATCACGCCGGCCAGCACCGATGGCAGCCAGGCCAGCAGTCCGGCATCCGATCGGGTGAGCGACAGGATGCCGACGATCAGCCCCAGCGCGGCGAACGCGACCACCCCGGCACGGCGCCACCGCGCCTCGGCGATGCCGGCCAGTGCCGCCACCACCAGCAGCACGATGCCGATCCCCACCAGCAGCGCGGTCTTGTCGGAGGTGCCGAACCAGGCGATGGCGGTGTCCTTCGCCCATGCCGGCGCCGCATCGACGAGGACACCACCCACGACGGCGAACGGGCTCGACGTCGGAGCCGCCAGCGCCGCGGCCAGCTCGCCTGCGCCCGCGCCCAGCAGCGCTGACGCGATCCCCGCCGCGCCCGCCCGCCTCGCGCGTACGCTCATGCCCTCAGGCTACGTCGCGGGCATAGCATCCACCCGTGAAAAACCACATCGCGCCTGCGCGCATCTCTCATGTCGGAAGGGGATTCTCACGCCGGGAGGCCGGAGGGTGTGCGGCCAGCACCAGCATCAGGCTCAGCGCGAACGATGCGAGCATCACCGCACCCAGCACTGCAGCCGAGACGCCCAGCAGCGACACGATCGGCGGCACGAACGCGCCCAGCAGCATCGACAGCGTGCCGAGCACGGCGGATGCCGAACCCGCGCTGTGCGTGATGTACCCCAGCGCCAGGGCGGTCAGCGACGGATTGTTCAGGCCGTGCGTGCAGATGCCGATGAACAGCGGCACCAGCAGCCACGGCAGCGGGGAGTGCAGCGTCCCCGAGAGGGTGAGCGCCAGGGCGCCGGCCGTGCCGACCGTCAGCGACCAGCGCACGATCACCGCGCCGGGCACCCGCCGCTGCGCGAGCCGGCGGTTGAGGTTCGCGGCGGCCGTGATGCCCACCGCGTTCACGGCGAACACGATCGCGAAGCCCTGGGCGTTCAGCCCGTACTGCACCTGCAGCACGAACGGCGACAGCTGCAGGTACGAGAACAGCGCGATCGAGGCGATGCCCAGGGTGATCGCCGCCATCATGAAGCGCCCGTTGCGCAGCGCCGCGCCGATGCCGCGGACGTCGTTGACCAGGCCGCCGGTGGTGCGATGATCGCCGGGGAGAGTCTCCGGCACCCCGAGGATGGCCACCGCAAGCATGAGCAGCCCGATCACGGCCAGCGCGATGAACACGCCCCGCCAGTCCGAGAACGTCACGATGGCGCCGCCGATCAGCGGAGCCAGCACGGGCGCCACACCCATCACCGCCGCCAGTGTGGAGAACGCGGCCACGGCCTCCACGCCCCGGAACAGGTCGTGCACGACGGCTCTGGCGATGACCATCCCCGCCGCACCGCACAGGCCCTGCACCACGCGGATGCCGATGAGCGCCTCGATGGTCGGCGCGAACGCGCACAGCACCGAGGTCACCGCGAAGCCCGCGACGCCGATCATCAGCGGCATCCGCCTGCCGAACCGGTCGCTGATCGGCCCCCAGAGCAGCTGCCCCAGCGCGAGCCCGATCATGCAGGCGCTCATCGTCAGCTGGGTCAGTGATTCGGATGCCGCGAACTCGGCGCCCAGCTGGGGGAGCGAGGGCAGGTAGACGTCGAGCGAGATGGGCCCGAAGGCGGTCAGCGCGCCGAGCGCCGGCATGAGCGAACGCGGATGCCGGCCCATGCGTCAGTCCGTCTTCTTCCGTCGCGGGGGCAGGGGCATGGACGTCGTGGCCGTGGTCTTCTCGTCGAACGATTCCGGTGCCATCGCCTGAATCACGCTCAGCGGCCGCGTCTCATCGAGAGTGAGCAGGAACCGGGTGCGCTCCTGGCGGTGCAGGCGGCCGGACCACAGCATCCAGCCCACGCCGATCGCACTGGCCAGAAGACCTGCGATACCGCCGACGACGATGGCGGCTCGCGGGCCGAATGCGTCGGCGATCCATCCGGCGATCGGTGCACCGATCGGGGTGGAGCCCATCAGCACGGCCATGTACAGCGCCAGCACGCGCCCGCGCAGCGCCGCCTCGGTCGTGGTCTGCACATAGCCATTGGCGGTGGTCAGCATGCTCACGGTGGTGAAGCCGACCAGGATCAGCACGACCGCATAGCTCCAGTACGCCGGCATGAACGCCGAGACGATGGATGCTGCGCCGAACCCTGCCGCAGAGAAGACGATCACCCGCACGCGGGCGCGATCCCGCCGGGCCACCAGCAGTGCGCCGGTGAGCGAGCCGATCGCCAGCACCGAGCTCAGCAGTCCGTAGCCGTCGGCTCCCCTGCCGAATTCCAGGGCCATGGTCGAGGCGAAGATCGGGAAGTTCATGCCGAACGCGCCGATGATGAACACCATCACGAACACGACCACCAGGTCGGCACGACTCAGCACGTAGCGGAACCCGCCGGCCAGGCCCGCGCTGCCCTTGTGTCCGCGAGGCCTGGGCATGAGCAGCGCCGGGCGGATCACCAGCAGCGCCACCAGCATCGCCAGGAACGTGGCGGCGTTGGCGACGAACACCCAGCCGGGCCCCATGGCCACGATGGCCACGCCGCCGACGGCCGGGCCGATCAGGCGGGCCATGTTGAAGGATGCCGAGTTCAGTGCCACCGCATTCGGGGTGTCGTCGATGCTGACCATGTCCGAGACGAACGCCTGTCGTGCGGGGGAGTCGAAGGCATTGGTCACGCCGAACGCCGCGGCGAAGCCGAGCATCATCGGCAGCGTCAGCACGTCGGTCAGCAGCATGACGGCCACGGCGACGGCCAGCAGCATCAGCGTGGACTGCGTGATCATCAGGATCCTGCGGCGGTCGAATCTGTCCGCCACCCAGCCGGTGATGCTCACCAGCACCAGCGGCGGACCGAACTGCAGGGCCATCGTGGCGCCCATCGCGGCGGCGTCGTTGTTGGTCAGCTCGGTCAGCACCACCCAGTCCTGGGCGGTGGCCTGCATCCAGCCGCCGATGTTCGAGATGATGGCGCCGAAGAACCAGGTGCGGTAGTTGAACGAGCGGAACGAGCGGAACATGGCGCCCCCGCGCCCGGCGGATGCGACACTCATGCGTCGGCCACCTTCCGCAGCACGGCGGCGGCATCGCGCAGCACGCTCAGCTCCTGATCCGACAGGCCGATCCCGGAGATCATCTCCGCCATCGCCTCATCACGGCGGCGCACGGTGTCGGCCACGACTGTGCCGCCCTGCTCGGTGAGCTCGACGTACACGCGGCGGCGGTCGTCCTCGTCGGGCACGCGCACCACCAGCCCGAGCTCGGCCAGCCCGTTGACGGTGGCGCTCATGGTGGGCGCTGTCACGCGCTCGTGCTCGGCGAGGCCGGAGATCGTGCGGCGGCCGTGCGCCTTGAGCACGCCGAGGACAGCGAGCTGCGCGTCGCTCATCGCGTCGACGGAGCGCACGCGGCGCAGCCGGCGGGTGGTGCGGAACATGGCGTAGCGGAGCTCGGAGGCAGTGGTGGCGAAGTCCTCGGTCATTACTTAGATAGCCTAACTAAGTTCCTCGCCCGGCGCTAGGATTGAAAACAATGTTCAACATCCGGTGGATCGCCGCTGAAGTGTGAAAATGGATTTCGTGAACCTTCCTTACGAACTCGCCGTCCAGAACATCTCCGGCATGCGCGTCGCCCGTGAGCTGGGCGCCGCCCGTGTGGAGCTGGCGCAGGCGCTGGCGCTCGGCGGGCTCACCCCCTCGCGGGGCACTCTCGAGAGCGTGCTGGCCGAGGCCGGGGATGCCGGCCCCGAGGTGCACGTGCTCGTCCGCCCCCGGGCGGGCGGCTTCCACTACGGCCCGGATGCACTGGGTGTCATGGTGCGGGATGTGCGCGACGCGATCTCCGCCGGCGCGCACGGCGTGGTGGTCGGATGCCAGCAGGCGGACGGCACCCTGGATCGCGACGGACTGGTCCGACTCGTGGACGCCGCGAACGGGGCATCCGTAACCCTGCATCGAGTCATCGACACGACACCCGACCCGGTGGCCTCGCTGCGCACGGCCCGCGAACTGGGCCTTCGCCGCGTGCTCACGTCCGGCGGGGCGTCGCGCGCGGTCGACGGCATCGCCGTGCTGCGCGCCCTGGTCGAGGAGGCTGCCGGTGGTATCGAAGTCATGGCCGGCAGCGGCATCGACCAGCACAGCGTGCGCGCCGTCGCGGAATCCGGGGTGGATGCCGTGCACTTCTCCGCCAAGCGCACTGTGCCGGCGAATGCGGCGGGTGGATCGGTGCGGATGGGGTCCGCCAGCGACGGTGTCGGCGGCTACGAGGTCACCGACCGCGACACGGCGCTGGCCATCATCGCAGCACTGCGCGGAGCCGTGACCGCGGCGTGACCGCCCGGCATCCGTAGACTCGGGGCATGTCTTCTGAGAGCGGCGTCGCGAAGAGAACAGTGGAGTTCACCGACGCGTACGGGGTCGCCATCGTCTACGACGTCTACGAGGCGCAGGGCCAGGCCCGCGGAGTCGTGCAGCTGCTTCACGGCGTCGGCGAGCACGCCGGTCGCTACGGGGCGCTCATCGAGGACCTCACGGGTGCGGGATTCCACGTGTACGCCGACGACCACCGCGGACACGGGCGCACCGGCATCCGGCAGTGGGGCGGGCCGGCGAAGCTGGGGCACCTCGGCAAGGGCGGCATGCGCGCGACCGTCACGGCCTGCTGGCAGTTCACCGGCATCATCCGCTCCGAGCACCCCGACCTGCCGCTGGTGCTGCTGGGGCACTCCTGGGGCTCGTTCCTCGCGCAGATGCTGCTGAACCGGCATCCGGACGCCTACGACGCCGTCGTCCTCAGTGGATCCGCCTACCGCACCCCGACCGACATGAACGCGCTGCCGCTGAACAGGAGGTGGGACGGGCCGGATGCCGACGGGCTGGAGTGGCTGTCTCGTGATCCCGCCGTGTGGCACGACTTCCACGAGGACCCGCTGACCACGGAGGTGCCGCTGCTGAAGCTTTTCGGGCCGGTCGAGGCCGCACGCATGTACGGCCGGCCTCGCAAGGACATCGGGGCGGATGTGCCGGTGCTGCTGATGGTGGGTCGCGACGACCCGGTGGGCGGGCCGCGCAGCGTGCACAAGCTCGCCGACGCGTACCGGAACCGCTCGGGGCTGTCCGACGTGACGACGCTGGTGTACCCGGATGCCCGGCACGAGATCTTCAACGAGCTGCAGCAGGAGCAGGTGCGCGCCGACGTGCTGGCCTGGCTCGATCAGCGCTTCCCCGCACGTGGCTGAGGTGACCGGCCATCGGTCCTGATCCAGCCCGGCATAAGCTGGAGCCGTGCATGGTGAGTACAAGGTTCCTGGTGGCAAGCTCGTCGTCGTCGACCTGGAGGTCGAAGACGGGCTGATCCGAGACTTCCGGCTGGCCGGCGACTTCTTCCTCGAGCCGGACACGGCGCTGGAGGCGATCAACGCCGCCATCGAGGGCATGCCCGTCGAGGCCGACGTCGCCACGATCGCCGCCGCCGTCCGTGCGGCACTGCCCTCCGGCGCCCAGCTGCTGGGCTTCTCGCCCGAGGCCGTGGGCACGGTCGTGCGCCGCGCACTGGTGACGGCTCCCGGATGGCGGGACTTCGACTGGGAGATCGTGCACGACGAGGCTGTCTCGCCGCGCATGAACCTGGCGCTGGACGAGGTGCTCACCGACCGCGTCGGCCGGGGGCTGCGCCGCCCCACGCTGCGCATCTGGGAGTGGAACGAATCGGCCGTGGTGATCGGCTCGTTCCAGTCGTATCGCAACGAGGTCGACCCCGAGGGCGCAGCCCGGCACGGGTTCGACGTCGTCCGCCGGATCTCCGGTGGCGGCGCGATGATGATGGCGGCGGGGCAGATCATCACGTACTCGCTGTACGTGCCGGCATCCCTGGTGCAGGGCATGACCTTCGCCGACTCCTACGCGTTCCTGGACGACTGGGTGCTGCAGGCGCTGCGTTCGATCGGCATCGATGCGACGTATCAGCCGCTGAACGACATCGCCTCGCCCACGGGCAAGATCGGCGGCGCCGCGCAGAAGCGCCTGGCCAACGGGGGCGTGCTGCATCACGCCACGATCTCGTACGACATCGACGGCCAGGTGATGACCGAGGTGCTGCGCATCGGCCGCGAGAAGCTCAGCGACAAGGGCACCACGTCGGCCGCCAAGCGCGTGGACCCGCTGCGCACGCAGACAGGCATGGAGCGGTCCGAGATCATCGCGCGGTTCAAGGAGACGTTCCGGGCGCTCACCGGCGCGAACGACGGGCACATCGCACCCGACGAGTACGCGGACGCCGAGGCCCTGGTGGCCTCGAAGTTCGCGACCGACGCGTGGCTGCACCGCGTTCCATGAGCCCCGCTCCTGAACCGGGGGTCGTCGAGATCATCGAGGGCGACAACCTCGCAGTGGCTGCGACTCTGGCATCCGGATCCTTCACCCTCGTCTACCTCGACCCGCCGTTCAACACCGGCCGCACGCAGGAGCGGCAGGTGGTCACAGCCCGGCGGGCAGGCGATGAGCCGGAGGGCGAGGTCCGGCACGGCTTCCACGGGCTGGCGTACGAGCGGGTGCGCGGCATGCTGCGGGCGTACGACGACCGGTTCGACGACTACGGCGACTTCCTCGTGCCGCGGCTGCAGGAGGCCTGGCGCCTGCTGGCCGATGACGGCACGCTGTACCTGCATTTGGACTACCGCGAGGCGCACTACGCCAAGGTGATGCTGGATGCCGTGTTCGGCCGCGACTCGTTCCTGAACGAGCTGATCTGGGCGTACGACTACGGCGCGAAGTCGCGCAGTCGCTGGCCCACAAAGCACGACACGATCCTGGTGTACGTGAAGAACCCCCGCGAGTACGTGTTCAACTCCGACGACATCGACCGCGAGCCGTACATGGCGCCAGGGCTGGTCACGCCCGAGAAGGCCGCTCGCGGCAAGCTGCCCACCGACGTGTGGTGGCACACGATCGTGCCCACCACGGGGCATGAGAAGACCGGGTACCCCACCCAGAAGCCGGAGGGCATCCTGCGCCGCATCGTGCAGGCGTCTTCGCGGCCCGGTGACCGCGTGCTCGACCTGTTCGCCGGCTCCGGCACGACCGGCGCCGTCGCCTCGGCGCTCGGCCGGGATGCCGTGCTGGTCGACGACAACCCCGAGGCCGTCCGCGTGATGCAGGCCCGTATCCCGCACGCCACCGTCCGCGTGCTCTGACCGCGCCACAGCCCGACTCTCTGGCGCGAGAAGCTCCGGTTCCGCTCAGGACAGGGAGCATTGCGCCACAGGGACGGGCTCTACGGGGCGATAGGGACGGGCTCTACGGGGCGATGCGGTGGTGGGCGGTGAAAGACTCGCGCAGCGCCGTGCGCACGATGGCGACCGACTCGTCGGCACGCGAGGAGGACCGCACGGCCGTGAACACCTCGCGCACGGGGGAGCCGGGCAGGTCGGCCACCGTGAGCGGGCTGGGCTCGTCGCCCCAGATCAGGTCGGGCAGCATGCCGACCGCCAGGCCCGCCGCCACCAGCCGCACATGCGCGGTGAGGTCTGCGGCCTCGTAGCGGATGTCGGGCTCGAAGCCCGCGGCGCGGCACTGCTGCACGGCCCACTGCCGGGCCGCCGTGCCCTCCGGCTCCATCACCCACGCGCGGTCGCGCAGCTCGTGCAGGGGAGTCGGATGCTCCCACGGGGGCAGCACGATCCGGATCGGATCCTCGCCCAGCAGGTCGTGCTCCACGCCGTCGCGCAGCTCACGCGTGTGGCCGGGGTACTGCTCGGCGATCACCAGGTCGAACCGGCGCGCCCACAGCTCGAACAGGCTCTCCTCCGGCGGCAGCTCGGCCAGTTCCACTCGGAGCTGTGGCGCACGCGCGGCGAGGTCGGTGAGCGCGGCGGGCACGATGGTCTCCGCAGCGGTCGGCATGGCCGACAGGCGCACGGTCTCCCAGCCGGCGTGCGTGGCCAGCGCGGCGTGCGCCGCCTCGTCGAGCTCCAGCGCACGTGCGGCGTGCTGCGCCAGCATCCGTCCCTGCGGCGTCAGCCGCACCCTGCGCCCGTCGGGTTCCAGCAGCGCGACTCCGGCCTCTCGTTCCAGCAGATTCAGCTGCTGAGAGACGGTCGAGGGGGAGTAGGAGAGGGATGCCGCCACCTCCGCGATCGTGCCGCGCAGCGCCAGCTCGTGCAGCAGGCGCAGCCGTCTCAGCTCGAACATCCGAAGCCTCCGCAATCATTCGATGACAGTGAATATTATCCATCGGAAACCATCGCTTTTCATAGACGGTCCAGCACGGCATCCTGAGAGCATGAGCACCCCAGTGTCCGCTTCCGAAGCGTCCGTCTCCGATCTCGCAGAACTGGCCGACGACGCCGTCGCCCTCGTCAAGAAGTGGCTCGTCGAGAGCCGCGCCGTGCCGGTGGATGCCGCCGGACAGCGCCTCGCCGGCGTGCTGCGCGACCCCAACGGTCTGGACTTCACCGTCGGCTTCGTCGACGGCGTCGTGCGCCCCGAGGACCTGAAGGTCGCCGCCGCCAAGCTCAAGGAGCTCGTGCCGCTGACCCCCGCGTTCCTGCCCGCCATCATGCGCGGCGCCATCGGCCTGGGCGGCGCCACCGCCACCATGCTCCCCGGTGTGGTCGTCCCCTCCGCCCGTGCCGTGCTGCGTCAGATGGTGCGCCACCTCATCGTCGACGCCCGTGACGAGAAGCTCGGCGCCGCCATCAAGCACATCCGCGAGACCCAGGGCGTCGACTTGAACGTCAACCTGCTGGGCGAGGCCATCCTCGGCCAGGACGAGGCCGTCCGCCGCCTGGAGGGCACCCGTCGCCTGCTGCTGCGCGACGACGTCGACTACGTCTCCATCAAGGTCTCCTCCACGGTCGCGCCGCACAGTCCGTGGGCGTTCGATGAGGCCGTCGCGCACGCCATCAAGGCGCTGCACCCGCTGTACGAGATCGCCGTGAACCCGAAGCGCGGACCGAAGAAGTTCATCAACCTCGACATGGAGGAGTACAAGGACCTCGACCTGACGATCGCGGTGTTCACCGGCATCCTGGACCGTCCCGAGTTCAAGAGCCTCGAGGCCGGCATCGTGCTGCAGGCCTACCTGCCCGACTCCCTGGCCGCCATGATGCACCTGCAGGAGTGGGCCGCAGCGCGCGTGGCAGCCGGCGGCGCGCCCATCAAGGTGCGCATCGTCAAGGGCGCCAACCTGCCCATGGAGACCGTCGACGCCGAGTCGCACGGCTGGCCGCTGGCCACCTGGTCGTCCAAGCAGGAGTCCGACTCCTCGTACAAGGGCGTGCTGAACTACGCGCTGCAGCCCGAGCACATCGGCAACGTGCGCATCGGCATCGCCGGTCACAACCTGTTCGACATCGCGCTGGCCTGGCTGCTCGCCTCCAAGCGCGGCGTCACCTCCGGCATCGAGTTCGAGATGCTGCTGGGCATGGCCACTGCGCAGGCGCAGGTCGTCAAGCGCACCGTCGGCTCGCTGCTGCTGTACACGCCGGTCGTGCACCCCGATGAGTTCGACGTCGCGATCGCGTACCTGATCCGTCGTCTGGAGGAGGGCGCGTCGCAGGAGAACTTCATGTCGGCCGTGTTCGACCTGGATGCCGATCCCACGCTGTTCGAGCGTGAGAAGGATCGCTTCCTGGCATCCGTCGCCGGCATCCCCACCGAGGTGCCCGGCCCGAATCGCACGCAGAACCGCCAGCTGCCGGCCGCCCCGGCGCTGCGCGACGGCTTCGTCAACACCCCCGACACCGACCCGTCGCTGAAGGCCAACCGCGACTGGGCCGACGCCATCCGCTCGCGCATGGTCGCGTCGAAGCTCGGCGATGACACCGTGGCGGCGAACACGCTGACCACGGCCGAGCAGGTCGCCGAGCGCATCGCCGCCGGTGTCGCCGCCGGCGAGGCGTGGCGCGCGCTGGGCGCCGACGGCCGTGCCGAGATCCTGCACCGCGCGGGCGACGTGCTCGAGGCGCGCCGCGCCGAGCTGCTCGAGGTGATGGGCTCCGAGGCCGGCAAGGTCATCGAGCAGGGCGACCCCGAGGTGAGCGAGGCCATCGACTTCGCGCACTACTACGCCGAGTCCGCCCGCAAGCTCGCCCACGTCGACGGCGCCGAGCAGCACGCCGTGGGCCTGACCGTGGTCACGCCGCCGTGGAACTTCCCGGTCGCCATCCCCGCCGGCTCCACGCTGTCGGCGCTGGCCACCGGCTCGCCGGTCATCATCAAGCCCGCCCGTCAGGCCCGCCGCTCCGGGGCGGTCATGGTCGAGGCGCTGTGGGAGGCCGGCGTGCCCCGCGACGTGCTGCAGTACGTGCAGCTGGACGGCCGCTCCCTCGGCGAGAAGCTGGTGAGCGACCCGGCCGTGGGCCGCGTCATCCTCACCGGCGGCTACGAGACCGCAGAGCTGTTCCGCGGCTTCCGCGCCGACCTGCCCCTGCTGGCCGAGACCAGCGGCAAGAACGCCATCATCGTCACGCCGTCGGCCGACCTGGACCTCGCAGCGAAGGACGTCGCCTACTCGGCGTTCGGCCACGCGGGCCAGAAGTGCTCGGCCGCCTCACTGGTCGTGCTGGTGGGCTCCGCCGCGAAGTCCGAGCGGTTCCGCCGCCAGCTCATCGACGCCGTCGGCTCGTACGAGGTGGGCGCGCCGGAGGACGGCTCCAACCGCATCGGCCCGCTGATCGGACCTGCCGAGGGCAAGCTGCTCAGCGCACTCACCGAGCTGCACCCCGGCCAGTCCTGGATGCTCGAGCCGCACAAGCTCGACGAGGTCGGCCGGCTGTGGACCCCCGGCATCCGCGAGGGCGTCAAGCGCGGGTCTGAGTTCCACCGCGTGGAGTACTTCGGCCCGGTGCTGGGCGTCATGACCGCCGACACCCTCGCCGAGGCGATCGACATCGTCAATGACATCGACTACGGCCTGACCAGCGGCATCCACTCGCTGGACGAGTATGAGATCCAGCAGTGGCTGGCCGGCATCCAGGCCGGCAACGTGTATGTCAACCGCGGCACCACCGGCGCCATCGTGCAGCGCCAGCCGTTCGGCGGCTGGAAGAAGGCCGCCGTCGGCGCCGGTTCCAAGGCCGGTGGCCCCAACTACCTCGTCGGGCTGAGCGAGTGGACGGATGCTCCGGCCAGGAGCACCACGAAGCTCGACGCTCTCGGCGCCTCGGCCCTGAAGCTGGTCGAAGGCGACGACGAGGCCTGGCTGCGCGGGGCGCTTGCCACCGACATCGACGCCTGGAATGCCGAGTTCGGCGTGGTCCGCGACGCGACCGGCCTGGTCACCGAGCAGAACGCGCTGCGCTACCAGGCCGTGCCCGTCACCGTCCGCTACGAGGGCGAGCGCGTGGCCGAGGTCGTTCGCGTGGCCGCCGCCGGCGTGCGCGCCGGTTCGCACGTCACCGTGAGCACGGCTTCCGCTCTGCCGGCCGCCGTCGTCACCTGGCTGGGCGCGCATGACGTGACCGTCGTGACCGAGGATGCTGCGGCCTGGGCCGCCCACGCGCAGCGCCTGGCCGCGACGGCCGGCCGTGTGCGCGTGATCGGCACGACCGCGCTGGCCACCGCCGAGGCCGTGCACGGCTCGCCGAGCCTGGCCATCTACGCGAACCCGGTGGTCTCCGCCGGCCGCGTGGAGCTGCTGACGTTCCTGCGCGAGCAGGCCGTCTCGGTCACCGCGCACCGCTTCGGCACGCCGCACCGCTACGAGATCCCGCTTCTCGACCCGGTGCGCTGAGCCGCGATACCCGCCGCCCTGCCGCTCGCCCCTGGTGCTCTGGGTCCTGCGGCAGGGCGTCGTCGTCTGCCGGCGCAGCTCAGCGTCTTCGCGGGTCCTGGATTGCTGCCATCCGGCGCGTGTGCCCGCCATCCAGACCCCGCGCTGTGCCCGATCGCAGACCAGCAGGCGCGGAGCACCGAGCAGCGGGCAGTATGCGGCACCGCGGGGGCGTCACACCAGCGGCAGGGCGTCGTCGTAGGCGCTGCGGGAGAGAGCGGGCTGATCCCCGAACACGCGCGTGATGCCCGGCTCGGTGCGCCAGGCGGGCCAGCCGGGATCCCCGTCGCACACGAATGCGACGGCCGCCGCGTGCATCTCGTCGGCGAGCTGCTGCGGTGGATGCGGACCCGTCATCGCCGCGACGTGCTCCTCGTCCAGGCAGTCGAACCAGAAGGGCACGTCCAGGCAGTGGTGGGACCAGCCGTTCACCGGAGAGCGCCACGTGAACCCGTACACCCAGGTGTCGGCAGCTCGTCGCGACTCGGCCGCGCGCACGACGACCGAGCGGAAGACCCGATCGGTGACGTAGCGGCCCAGCACGGGGACCATCCCCCGCCGCGTGCGGTTGGCGCGCAGCCAGTGCCGCCGCAGCGCGCTGACGCTTTCCAGCGCGCGCAGCGCGATCCGGGCGGGGATCCACCGCAGCATCCGCGGGATGGCCTCGAAGCCCATCGTGAACTCGTCATCGGCGGCGCCCAGCAGCAGCGGCCTGCGCTCGCCGATGCCCTCGGCGAACGCATCCAGCGTCGGGCGGGGGATCAGATCGCCGTCGATCACCGGGCCCCACGGCAGGCCATCGGCCAGCGGCGCGGTGGCCTCTGCCAGCCCGGTTCTGCCCAGCAATGACGCCTGGTACTGGTGACGGGTCAGCTCCCGCTCGGGCACGCCACGGTAGCCCTCGAGCGTGGGTGCGCAGCCGACGGTCTCCGCCAGCTGCTCGCTGCGCCGTCGCACCAGATCGCGGGGCAGGTCGCCGAGCGCTCCGCTGATCGAGATCCCGGCATGGAACAGGTGCTGCACGGCAGGCATCCCGAACAGCGTGAGCACGGCTCCGCCGCCGGCGGACTGCCCGGCGATCGTGACCCGGGAGGGATCGCCACCGAAGAACGCGACGTTGCGCTGCACCCACTCGAGCGCCGCGATCCAGTCGCGGACACCGCGGTTGTCGGGCGCGCCGTCGATCACTCCGAAGCCGTCGAAGCCCAGCCGGTACGAGATGCTCACCAGCACGATGCCGTCGCGGGTGAACGTGCCTCCGTCGTACCAGGGGCTCGCGGAGGACCCCGCGGAGTAGCCGCCGCCGTGGATCCACACCAGCACCGGTGCCCGCCCGTCGAGCGCCGGTGAGAAGACGTTGAGGTTCAGGGTCGCGGCGCCGGGGACGCTCGGCTCGGGGATGATGGCGTTGTCCTCGGGGCGCCGCTGCGGCGTCGGGCCGTACGCGGTCGCGTCCAACGGCGCGGTCCAGGGCGCCACCGGCTGCGGAGGCAGGAAGCGCCTCTTTCCGGTGGGCGGAGCGGCGTACGGGATGCCGAGGAATGCGTACGATCCGTCGGCGCGGCGGATGCCGCGGACGGGCCCCTCCGCCGTCTGCACGATCGCGTTCATCGGGTTCAGGCTACCGCCGGCGTCGCGAATGGGCGGCCTCACGCCGGGCGGAGGATGCGGAGCAGCTCCTCCAGATCCGCGGCCATGTCGATGGAGTGATCCAGCATCCACGCCGTCTGCAGGCCGTCCGCCGTGGCGTGCAGCACGCGCATGACCCATTCGGGGGAGACGTCAGGGCGGATGTCTCCGGCCTCCTGGGCCTGCACCACGGCGAGGCGGGCGATGCCCTCCAGCCGTGCGGTGCGCTCCCGGAAGAACCCGTTGGCGGGATGCTGCGGGTCGCCGGCATCCGCCGCCAGTCGGGCGTAGAGCCGGACGAGACCCGGGACCGACGCGTTGTGCCGTATCACGGCGAGGAACGCATGGGCGAAGTCGCTTCCGTCGTTCTCGCGGGAGTCGCGCGCGTCGCGTGCGGCGAGCACGGCGACGAAGAGCTCCTCCTTGGAGCCGAAGTAGTGCAGCAGTCCGGCGGGGCTCAGCTCCGCGGCATCCGCGATGGCGCGGACGGATGCCTTGCCGTAGCCGACCTCGGCGACGATCCCCAGAGCCACCTCGAGGATCTCCTCGCGCTTGGCGACGCCCTTCGCGTACGCCCCTCGTCGTGCCATGCGTCCACAGTACTCGTCGCGCAAGCCATTACCGAACGATGTTCGGTAATGGCTTGCGCGACCGCCCGGCGTCTGCGACGATGAGTCTGGAAACCGAACACCGTTCGGCATCTATGCCCTATCTGCTCAACGAGGAGCTGACATGACTCTTCCTCCGCACGACCCGACCCACGAGAACGCGCCCACCGGGCTGATCTCCTCCACGCCGCCTGCCGCAGGCGAACCCGCCGCGAGCCCGCCCGCAGGCAAGGCGCTGCTGCCCAGCATGCTGGTCACCGCGCTCACGCTGTTCGCCACCTACGGCGGCCTCATCGCGATCCTGCTCCCCAGCCAGGTCGCGCTCATCGACGAGAAGAACAAGGTGGCGAACCTCGCGATCGTCGTCACCACGTCGTTCGTGTTCACGCTGTTCGCGCAGCCGCTGGCCGGCGCGCTCAGCGACCGCACCCGGTCGCGGTTCGGCCGCCGTGCTCCGTTCATGGTGATGGGCGCGATCGTCGGCGCCGTCTTCCTGTTCGGGCTCGGGTCGCTGAGGGACATCCTCTGGATCACCGTGTTCTGGGTGATCATCCAGGTGGCGCTGAACTTCCTCCAGGCGCCGCTGACCACCATCACCGCCGACCGGTTCCCGCGGTCCAGGCGCGGCACGGCCAGCGCCATGATCGGTCTCGGCACGCAGCTGGGCATGACACTCGGCGTCATGCTCGCCGCGGCCCTCGGCTCGCAGATCGGCATCGGCTACTCCACGTTCGGCGCCGCCGTGCTCGTTGTCACCGTGCTGTTCGTGCTGATCAACAAGGACTGGTCCTCGAAGCAGGCCGCCGTCGACCCGTTCAGCTGGGGAGGCTTCTTCAAGGGGTTCTGGGTCAACCCGCGCAGGCACCCCGATTTCGCGTGGGCGTTCGGAGCGCGCTTCCTGCTGATCCTCGGCTACTTCGTGGTGTTCTCGTACCAGCTCTACCTGCTGCAGGACTACATCGGCATGTCGCTGACCGAGGCGCAGGGCGCGAGCGTCACGCTGACCCTCGCGGCGCTCGTGCCGACGCTGATCGCCGTCATGCTGTCGGGCTGGTGGAGCGACAGGGTCGGTCGTCGCAAGGTGTTCATCTACGTGGCCTCCGCGATCATGGTCGTGGGCCTGTCGATGCCGATGTTCATGCCGGACATGACCGGGATGATCGCGATGAGCGTGATCAACGGCATCGGCTTCGGCCTGTACATGTCGGTGGACGCCGCGCTCATGACCGAGGTGCTGCCCAGCGAGGGCACCGCGGCGGGCAAGGACCTCGGCATCCTCAACGTCGCCACCAACATCCCGCAGGCGATGAGTGCGGCGATCGCCGCGATCATCATCACGTCGTTCGGCGGCTACTCGTCGCTGTTCGTGTTCGCGATGGTGTTCGTCGTGCTGGCGGCCGTGGCGACGGCCCCGATCCGAGGCGTGAAGTAGGAACAGGAGAAGGAGCGGATGCTGTGAACAGCACAGACACCGAATACGTCGAGGTGCAGACGTCCGCAGGGCGCGTGCGCGGAAGCTGGCGGCCCACCACCGGTGGGCGCGGCAACCCCCGTTCGGCGGGATTCCTCGGCATCCCGTTCGCGGAGGCGCCGGTGGGTGAGCTGCGGTTCGCGGCGCCCGTTCCGAAAGCGCCCTGGGAGGGCGTGCGGGACGCCCTGGAGTTCGGCGCCACCGCACAGCGCGGCGACCCCGGGGTCACCCTGATCCCCGAGCCCAGCATCCCCGGCGAGAGCACGCTGAATGTCAACGTGTTCACGCCGTCACCGGAGAACCCGGCCGACGGCGCCGGGCTCCCGGTGCTGGTGTGGATCCACGGCGGCGGCTACTTCGCCGGGTCGCCCGCCAGCCCCTGGTACGACGGACGCAACTTCAACCGCGACGACGTGGTGACCGTGTCGATCTCTTACCGGCTCGGCTTCGACGGCTTCGGATGGATGGAGGGCGCCCCCTCCAACCGCGGCGTGCGCGACTGGATGCTGGCCCTGGAATGGGTGCAGCAGAACATCGCCGCGTTCGGAGGCGACCCGAGTCGGGTGACCATCGCCGGGCAGTCCGCCGGAGGCGGCGCGGTGCTCACCCTGCTCGGCATGGAGAAGGCGCAGCACCTTTTCCACGGCGTGTACGCGGTCTCGGGCGCGCTGGCCGACGTCAGCGCGCAGCGCTCGGAGGAGTTCGGACGTCAGCTCGCGGCATCCGCCGGTGTCGCGGCGACCCGCGACGGCTTCGCGAGCGTGCCCGAGGAGACGCTGCTCGAGCTGCAGAAGAAGGCGACCGCACTCGACCCCAGGGCCATGGACAAGATCATCGAGGAGGGGCTGCCGCTGGGGCCGTCCGTCGACGGCGACCTGATCCCGCGCCCCACGCGCGAGTCGCTGCGCGCCGGAGTCGGCGCGGACAAGCCGCTGGTGATGGGCACCACCGATGACGAGTTCTCGATGGCGATGGGGGATGCCGCGAAGATGCTGCGCTGGGTGCCCCGCGGAATCCTGCTGGGCAGGCTCGGCGTCGCCAAGGGCCGCCGCCGCGCCTACCTCGAAGCCAACGCGGACGTCGTCGCGCTCGGCAAGGCGCGACTGGCAGGCCGCGTGCTCACCGACCGGATGTTCCGCACCGCCGTGCTGCGGATCGCCGCCGACCGCGGGAAGGCCCCCACCTGGCTGTACCGGTTCTCGTGGCCGTCGGGCGTGTTCGGCTTCGCCGAGCACTGCCTCGACGTGCCGTTCTTCTTCGACTGCCTCGACGGTCCCGCGATGGTGCCGCTGGCGGGCCCGAACCCACCGCAGACCCTCGCCGACATCGTGCACGCGGGGGTGGTCGCCTTCGTCAGCACCGGCGATCCCGGGTGGCCGGAGCACGATGCCGTCCGCCAGATCGCCCGCGTCTACGACGTGTCCACCAGAGATGCGGAGGACGCGTACTCGTCGGTGAAGGCGCTGCTGTGAGCGGCGCGGCGAAGAAGACGGATGCTGCGGTCGTGGCGCGCGTTCCGCGCACCCGCGGTCTGCTGTGGGCAGGAATCGTGCTGCTGGTCGTCGTCGGCCTCCACGGGATCGCCGTCGCCGCGGATCCGGCAGCCCCGTGGACGCAGGGCCTCGACGACGCCTGGCGGCGGATGATCGGGGTCGGGCCGGACTCGGGCGCGTACACCTGGTTCCTGCCGATGTTCTTCCAGCACCTCGGGCAGCTGCCCGGCATGGGCGTGCTGATGCTCATCCTGCCGATCGTGCTGGCGGCGGTCGGACGCTGGCGCACTGCGCTGTTCGTGCTGGCCGTGCAGCTGGCCGGGCCCGGGCTGGTCTCGCAGGCGCTGAAGAACACCGTCAATCGGCCGCGCCCGGCGACAGACCAGGCCATGGGGCTGTACGGGCCGCTGTTCCCCGTCGATCACGGCTCGTTCCCGTCGGGCCATGCGGTCAGCGCCGGTGCCCTCGCCGTGATCCTGCTCGCGCTCGTGCCGCTCGCGCGGCGCGGGTCGCGGGTCGCGATGATCGTCATCGGCGCGGTGCTGATCGTCGGGATGATCTGGCAGCGCACCCTGATCAACGCCCACTGGTTCAGCGACTGCATCACCGGCGCCGCGGCCGGCATCGGCGTGGCGCTCGTGCTGTGGTGGGCGTTCCAGCCGTGGCTGACACGCGACCTGCACCGCCGACCGTGGTTCCTCGGCCACCGCGGCGCGGCCGATGCCCCGCCCCGCACCGCTTCCCGAAGCGCAGGCGCCTGAGCGCCCGCATCCCCCGACCCGCCGACGAACGGAGAAGACATGACCGACCGCACCGACATCGTCGCCGCACTGAGCACAGCCGAGAAGGCCTCGCTCACCAGCGGCGCCGACTTCTGGACCACCAAGGCAGTGGGCGAGATCCCCTCGATCATGCTCACCGACGGCCCGCACGGCCTGCGCAAGCAGTCCGGCGACAGCGACCACCTCGGCCTGAACGACAGCGTCCCCGCGACCTGTTTCCCGCCCGCCACTGCCCTCGGATCGACGTTCGATCCGGAGGTCGCGGAGCGGGTCGGCGTCGCGCTGGGGGTGGAGTCGGGCATCGAGGACGTCGCCGTGATCCTCGGCCCCGGTATCAACCTGAAGCGCTCGCCGCTGTGCGGGCGCAACTTCGAGTACATGTCCGAGGACCCGCTGCTGTCCGGCGTCATGGGCGCGGGACTCGTCCGCGGCATCCAATCCCAAGGCGTCGGGGCGTCGTTGAAGCACTTCGCCGCCAACAACCAGGAGAAGGACCGCATGCGGGTGTCGGCCGACATCGACGCCCGGCCGCTGCGCGAGCTGTACCTGCGCGGCTTCGAGCGGGTGGTCAAGGATGCGCAGCCGTGGACGGTGATGTGCTCCTACAACCGCATCAACGGCGTCTACGCATCACAGGATCCGTGGCTGCTGACCCGGGTGCTGCGTGAGGAGTGGGGCTTCGAGGGGCTGGTCGTCTCGGACTGGGGCGCGGTGAACGATCGCGTGGCAGCACTCGTCGCGGGCCTCGATCTCGAGATGCCCGGCGGTGGCGGTGACACGGATGCGCAGATCGTGGCGGCCGTGGAGGCCGGAACGATCGACGAGTCGGTGCTGGATACGGCGGCGGGACGTGTCGTGGAGCTGGTGGGCAGGGCGCAGCAGCGCCCGGGGGCAGCCGGTGCGCTCGACGTCGACGCGCACCACGCCCTCGCGCGCGAAGTCGCCGGGCGCTCGATCGTTCTGCTGAAGAACGATGACGCACTGCTGCCGCTGGCCCCCACGGCATCCATCGCCCTGATCGGGGAGTTCGCCAGGACCCCGCGCTTCCAGGGCGGCGGGTCGTCGCACATCAACCCCACGCGCGTGGACACGGCGCTGGACGCATTCCGCGAGGCCGCAGGAGACCGCGTCGGCTTCGCGCCCGGATTCGCGTTCGACGGATCGGATGCCGACGCGCTTCGCGCAGAGGCCGTGGCGCTCGCATCCGGTTCCGACGTGGCCGTGGTCTTCCTCGGGCTGACGGATGCCGAGGAGTCGGAGGGCTTCGACCGCGAGCACATCGATCTGCCGGCCGGGCAGGTGGAGCTGCTGGATGCGGTGCTGGCCGTGAACCCGCGCACTGTCGTCGTGCTCTCGCACGGCGCCGTCGTCGCGCTGCCCTTCGCAGACCGCGTGCCGGCGATCGTCGAGGCCTGGTTGCTCGGCCAGGCAGGGGGCTCCGCCACGGTCGACGTGCTCACCGGCGCGGTGAACCCCTCGGCGCGGCTGGCGGAGACCATCCCGCAGCGGCTCGAGGACACCCCGGCGTTCGGGTCGTTCCCCGGCTCCTTCGGGCACGTCCGCTACGGGGAGGGGCTGTTCATCGGCTACCGCTGGTACGACCAGCGCCGAATCGACGTGACCTTCCCCTTCGGGCACGGCCTGTCGTACACGACGTTCGAGTACGGTGAGCCTGTCGCATCCGTCACCGCCGGCGGCGACGTGTCGGTCTCTGTGACCGTGACGAACACCGGCGACCGAGACGGACGCGAGGTCGTGCAGGTCTACGTCGCTCCCGAGGAGTCGGTCGTCGAGCGCGCACCCCGCGAGCTGAAGGGCTTCGCCTCGGTCGAGATCGCTGCGGGCGCCTCGCAGGATGTCGAGATCGTGGTGCGCCGTGAGGATCTGGCGTACTGGGACATCCGCGTCGACCGGTGGGTGGTCGAGGGCGGCGCCTACCGGGTGGAGGTCGGGGCATCCAGCCGCGACCTGCGCGGATCAGCCGGCGTCGATGTCGCCGGAGACGAGGTGCGGATGCCGCTGACGATGAACTCCTCGGTCGGCGAGCTCATGGCGCACCCCGTGGTGGGGCCGATCGTGCGCGCGCAGCTGGCAGGAATGCAGGATCTCGCGGCGGGCGCGGCGGATGCCGGCCTCATGAGCGACGATGCGATGGCCACGATGATGGCGTCCTTCCCGATCGGGCGCCTGGCCGGGTTCCCAGGCATGGGCGTCAGTCGAGAGCAGATCGAGCAGCTGATCGCGGTCGGCAACGCCTGAGCACGCGTCGTGTCCTGGCTCAGGCCAGGGCACGACGGCGCGGGTTGCGGGTGCGAGGCCGACTTCGGCGGCCGGGGTGGTCGTGGCGCTGATCGCCGTTCCGATCGTGCTGCCATCGATCCTTGTCGTGTCAGTGCAGGCGCGTCACGTGCCGCAGCTCGCGCAGCTCCAAGCCCGGGCGCCTGTCGATCTTCATGCCGCCGTCGGCATGCCAGCCGTGCCGCTCGTAGAAGGTCGACGCGCGCTCGTTCCCGTCGAGCACCCACAGGTAGGCGGTCTCGTGCCCGGCATCCCCCAGCTCCCGCTCGACGGCCGTCAGCAGCAGGTGGCCCACGCCGGTGGACCAGGCATTCGGATGCGCGTAGATGCCCCACAGCTCACCGGTGCCGCCGCGGGAGTCCGGCTCACCGGCATCCGCATCCCTGGCATCGCCGAAACTCGCCCAGCCGACCACCCGTTCGCCGTCGACAGCGACCAGCGTGCGACGCGGGGTCTCGGCGAGGATGCGTGCCCAGCCGGCAGCGCGCTCGGCGACCGACAGGCCGTCCAGCACGTGCTGCGGCATCAGCCCGCGGTAGGCGGCCTGCCAGGAGCGCACGTGCACCTCGGCGATGCCGTCGGCATCAGCGGAGGTGGCACCGCGGATCAGCATCAGCCGGCGTTGCGCCGTGCCTCCCAGCCCGAGCGCACCATCTCGTCGACGGTGTGCCGCATGGTCCAGTCCAGGTCGCGTGCCGCCAGGTCACCGGCGGCCACGATCCGGTCCGGGTCGCCGGGGCGGCGCGGTCCGATCACGGGGACGAAGTCGATGCCGGTGACGCGCACCATGGCATCCATGATCTGCTTCACGCTCAGCCCGTCACCGGATCCGAGGTTGTAGGCCGGCTCGATCGGGTCGCCGTTCGCCAGGCGCTGCGCGGCCACGACATGGGCGGCGGCGATGTCGCCGACGTGCACGTAATCGCGCACGTTCGTGCCGTCCGGTGTGTCGTAGTCGTCGCCGTTGATCTGCGGCGTGCGGCCCTCGAGCAGTGCCTCGAACACGATCGGGAACAGGTTGTGCGGGCTCACGTCGTAGACCGTCGGGTCGGCGGAGCCGACCACGTTGAAGTAGCGCAGCGAGGTGTGCCGCAGGGGCGCATCGGATGCCGCGGTCGCGACTCCCAGGTCGCGCAGCAGCCACTCGCCGATGAGCTTGGATTCGCCGTACGGGCTGGCCGGCTTCTTGGCGGTGTCCTCGACGACCAGCTCCACATCGGGAGTGCCGTACACGGCGGCGCTGGAGGAGAACACGATGTTCGTCACGCCCGCGGCATCCATCGCCTCGAGGATCACCCTGGTGCCCTCGACGTTCTGCGCATACGTGTGCAGCGGACGGTCGACCGAGACGCCGGCGTACTTGAAGCCCGCGACGTGGATCACGCCCTGAACATCGTGCTCGCGCAGGGTGCGCTCGACGAGCTCGCGGTCCAGGATGCTGCCCTCGACCAGTACGATGCCCTCGGGCACGAACGCGGGCTGCCCGCTCGACAGGTCGTCCAGCACGATCGGGGTGAGCCCGGCGGAGGCCAGTGCCCGCACGACGTGCGATCCGATGTAGCCGGCGCCGCCGGTGACAAGCCAGGACATGGGTCTCCTTCCGGGCGCGCGTCGCGCGCACTGTCTCCATTGTTCCAGACGGGGTCGGGCATCCTCGCCCCTGTTCAGCGCCGCCGCCCCTGTTCAGCAGCGCAGTTGAGCAGGGGCGAGGACGCTCAGCAGGGGCGGCGGTGCTGCGGGGTCAGGCGTCGCGGCGCGGGCCCTCCGAGGGTTCGACCGTGAACAGGTGCGGAGTGGCGAAGCCGGCCTGCGCGAAGGCCGCGATCACGGCATCCGACACCCGCTGCAGGTCAGCGTGCGCGACCAGCGCGATGGCGGCGCCGCCGAACCCGCCGCCGGTCATCCGGGCGCCGACCGCGCTGTTCGCCAGGGCCGTGTCGACGGCCACATCGAGCTCGACGGACGAGATCTCGAAGTCGTCGCGCATGGAGACGTGCGAGGCCACCAGCAGGTCGCCGATCGCCCGCGGACCCCGCTGGGTGAGCGCCTCGACGGTATCCAGCACGCGCTGGTTCTCGGTGACGATGTGCCGCACGCGGCGGAACGTCACCTCGTCCATGACCTCGGCCGCGCGGGGCAGGTCGGCGACCGACGCGTCGCGCAGAGAGCGGATGCCGAGCAGCTTCGCCCCGAGTTCGCACGAGGCCCGGCGCTCGCCGTAGCCACCGGTGGCGTGCGCGTGCTTGACCTGCGTGTCGATCACCAGCACCTCCAGCCCGGCATCGTGGAACCCCGTGGGGATGGAGCGCGTCTGAAGGCTGCGGCAGTCGATGAAGGTCGCCGCGTCGGGCTGCCCGAGCATCGACGACATCTGATCCATGATCCCGGTGGGCGCGCCGACCGCCTCGTTCTCGGCACGTCGGCCGATCTGCGCGAGCGTCACCGGGTCCAGGCCCAGCTCCCACAGATCGTTGAGAGCGGATGCCACAGCCCCCTCGATCGCCGCGGACGAGGAGAGCCCCGCCCCCACCGGCACATCGGAGGCGATCGCGATGTCGACGCCGCGGAACCGAGTCGCGCCGTCCGGGTCCTGAGCCGTGGAGCTCAAGCCCTGGGCCCCTGAGCCTGTCGAAGGGTCGCCGGCTCGCATCCGCAGCGCCCATGCCACGCCCAATACGTACGCCGACCATTCCGGCACGGCCGGTACCTGCCCGGCCGGCGTGGGGAAGAAGCCATCGAGATCGGAGATGTGCGCTTTGACCTCCCCCTCGGCGAACGTCGACCGCACGCGGATCTCGTCGGTGCCGGTGAGTGCCACCGCCGCATAGGTGCGGTGCTGGATGGCGAACGGCAGCACGAAGCCCTCGTTGTAGTCGGTGTGCTCGCCGATCAGGTTCACGCGACCCGGTGCGGACCAGATCCCGTCGGGCCGGCGGTCGTGGGCGGCGACGAACAGGTCGCGGGCTGCGTCGGCAGCGGTCATGGGTGCTCCTGGGGCTGGGCGGGTCAGAATTCGGGGATGGCGGCGATGGCATCGCGCAGACGCGAAGCCGCCACCTCGGGGAGGATCTCAGCGGTCCACGCGCTCATCGCGGCCTCGGAGCCCGCGAGGAACTTCAGCTTGTCCTCGGCGCGGCGGGGGCTCGTCAGCTCCAGGCGCATGCGCACGGTCTCGCGGCCGGTGTGCACGGGAGCCTGGTGCCAGGCCGCGATGTACGGCGTGGGTGTCGAGTACAGGGCATCCACTCCGCGCAGCAGCCGCAGATAGAGCGGCGCCAGCTCGTCGCGTTCGGCATCGTTCAGAGCGGCGAAGTCGGGCACGTGACGGTGCGGCATGAGCTGCACCTCCAGCGGCCATCGCGCGGCGAACGGCACGAACGCCGTCCAGTGCTCGCCCTTGAGCACGACCCGCTCGGAGGAGCGCTCGGAGGCCAGCACGCGATCCATCAGGTCGGGCACCGTGCGATGGATGCTGTCCAGCAGGCGCTGCGTGCGCGGGGTCACGTACGGGTAGGCGTAGATCTGGCCGTGCGGATGCGGCAGGGTCACGCCGATGGCCTCACCGCGGTTCTCGAACGGGAACACCTGCTCGATGCCCGGCAGCGCGGAGAGAGCCGCCGTGCGGTCTGCCCAGGCCTCGATGACGGTTCGGGCGCGGGTGACGGACTGGGTGCCGAAGGAGCCGGCGCTGTCGGGGCTGAAGCACACCACCTCGCATCGGCCGACGCTGGTGCGGGTGCGCCCGATGCCGAGCTCGGCCAGGTCGTCCAGGCCGCGCGTGGGGTTGACGGCTGCCGGCGCGCCGCCGGTGGCCGTGTTCAGCGCGGGCCCGAACGACGGCGAGCGGTTCTCGAACACGGCAACGTCGTAGCGGGCGGGCACCTCGGAGGGGTTTGCCGGGGTCTGCGGAGCGAGCGGGTCGGCGTCGGAGGAGGGCATCATCACACGGTTCTGCCGCTTGGTGGCGAATGTGATCCAGTCGCCGGAGAGGATGTCCTGCCGCATCGTGGCGGTCTCGGGACGGGCATCCAGCTCGCGGGCGTCGACCGCGCGCTCGGCGCCCAGGGAGGTGCCGGGGTCGTCGAAGTAGAACAGCTCGCGGCCGTCGGCGAGCGTCGTGGCGCGCTTGAGCACGCCTGCACCGAGCTCGGTGGTCTGCAACTCCGGAGATTCGCTGATGTTCACGTAAACACGGTATCGCGACCTGAGTGGTAACGTCAACAATCCGGAGTTGTGAACGTCGGGAGAAGGAGAGAGCGGATGCCGCAGAAGCGCGTCTCGATGGCCATGGTCGCCCAGCGGGCCGGCGTGTCGGGGCAGACCGTCTCCCGCGTGGCCAACGACAGCCCACGCGTCGACCCTGCGACCCGTGCGCGCGTGGAGCAGGCCATGGCCGAGCTGGGCTACCGGCCCAACCGTGCGGCCCGCGCCCTGCGCACCGGCCGCTCGCACACCATCGGCCTGGTGGCGCAGACCCTCGCCACCATCGGCAACTCGCGCATGCTGCAGGCCGTGGCGGAGTCCGCGGCATCCCGCGGCTACGCCGTGACCGTCGTCACGCTCGGCGCCGACGGCAGCATCGACGACGCCTTCGACCGGCTGCGTGATCAGGGCGTGGACGGCGCGATCGTGCTCAACGAGGCGACCGCGTTGGCCCGGCATGCGGCATCCGCCGGTCTGCGCCTGGTCGTCGTCGACTCCCTGCCCGATCAGCGCTTCACGGTCATCGGCACAGACCACGCCGCCGGCGCGCGCACCGCGACCGAGCACCTGCTGGCAGCCGGCCACCGCACCGTGCACCATCTGGCGGGTCCCGCGGATTCGTACGCCGCCGCCGAGCGCGAGCGGGGCTGGCGCGAGGCGCTGGGCGACGCGGGCGCTCCGGAGCCCGAGGTCGTGCGCGGCGACTGGAGCGCGGCCTCCGGATACGCGCAGATCCGTGAGCTGGCCGATGCGACGGCGCTGTTCGTCGCGAATGACCAGATGGCCCTCGGCGCCCTGCGGGCCCTGGCCGACGCCGGCCGCCGCGTGCCCGAGGACGTGGCCGTGATCGGCTTCGACGACATCGCGGATGCCGCCGAGTTCCAGCCCCCGCTGACCACCGTGCGGCAGGACTTCGACGCGCTCGGCGAGCAGGCCGTCCGCCGCCTGGTCGATTTGATAGACGGCGGGCGGCCCACCGATCTGCTCCTGGCGCCTGCGCTGGTCGGACGCCGAAGCGCGTGAGCGCGCCGAAGCGCGTGATCGGGGTCAGAACTCCAGCATCACCTTGATCGCGCGGCGCTCGTCCATGGCCCGGTAGCCGTCGGCCGCCTGGTCGAAGGGAAGCGTGAGTGTGAAGACGGCGCCCGCATCGATGTCGTCGTTCATGATCAGGTCGATGAGCTCCGGCAGGAAGCGGCGCACCGGCGCGGGGCCGCCGTGCAGGTGGATGCCGGAGTAGAACAGCTCGCTGCCGCTGAGCGTCACGTCGTGGGAGACCCCGACGATGCCGAGGTGCCCGCCGGCGCGGGTGGAGCGCATGGCCTGCGCCATGGACTCCTGCGTGCCGACGGCCTCGACCACGGAGTGCGCGCCGTAGCCGCCGGTGAGCTCCTTGATGGCGGTGATGCCGGCGTCCCCGCGCTCCTCGACGATGTCGGTGGCGCCGAAGCTGCGCGCGAGCGCCTGCCGGTCGGCGTGCCGGGACATCGCGATCACGCGGTCGGCGCCCAGGCGCGCGGCGGCGAGGACGGCGGACAGTCCGACCGCGCCGTCGCCGACGACGGCCACGGTCCTGCCGGGTCCCGCCTCAGCGGCGACGGCGCCGAACCAGCCGGTTCCCAGCACATCGGATGCCGCCAGCAGGCCGCGTCGGCGCGCCGGGGTGAGCTCGCCCTCCACCTTCACCAGCGTGCCGTCGGCCCACGGGATGCGCGCGTACTCGGCCTGCGTGCCCACCGACCCCATGCCCACCACGTGGATGCAGCGCGACTGGTAGCCGGCCCGGCAGATCTCGCAGATGCCATCGGATGCCATGAACGAGCCGACCACGTAGTCGCCCACGGCGAGGTCGTGCACGTCTGAGCCGACTCGTTCCACCGTGCCGATGTACTCGTGGCCCATCTGGATCGGCCAGGCGGGATTGTCGATGCCGCGGTACGGCCACAGGTCCGATCCGCAGATGCACGCGGCATCCACTCGGATGATCGCGTCGGTGGGCTCGATGAGATCCGGCTTCGGAACGTCCTCGACCCGGACATCGCCGGGGCCGTGCATGATGACAGCGCGCATGGTTCCACTCCACCACTCCTGAGGCCTCCGCGCGAGCCCCGCCGAGATGGCGGGTCATGCGCTGATGGTCAGTTCGTCTCGGGTGATCGGATGCCGTGCGGCGGCGCCCGCGGCATAGGCGGCCAGCTCGTCCAGAGCGGCGTCCGCCAGCCGGCGTGTCTCCGTGCCCAGGGAACCTGCCAGGTGCGGGGTGATCGCGACGTTCGGCAGCGCGCGCAACGGGTGATCGTCGGCAAGCGGCTCGGGGTCGGTGACGTCCAGCAGTGCGTCCAGCCGTCCGGTGCGGCATTCCGCCAGCAGCGCGTCGTGGTCGAGCAGTGCTCCGCGAGCGGTGTTGATGAGCGTCGCGCCGTCGGGCAGCGCAGCCAGCTGATCCGCCGCGATCATGTGGCGGGTGGCCGGCAGTGATGGCGCGTGCAAAGACATCACGTCCACCCGGGGGAGCATCTCCTCCAGAGGTACCAGCGTCGCGCCGGCGGCTGCCACGGCATCCGCATCGGCGTAGGGGTCTGCGACCAGCACGCGGATGCCGTCGAACGGCCACAGCAGCTCGGCCACCCGTCGGCCGATGCGGGAGAATCCGACGAGCCCCACGGTGCGATCGACGTTGCCGATCCGCCGATCCTGCCAGGCGCTCCAGGTGGGGTCCGCGCTGCGCAGGCGCGTGAACGTGCGCTTGCCGGACAGCAGGATCGCCCCGAGGGTGAACTCCGCGACGGGCACGGCGTTGGCGTCCACGGCGGAGGTGAGTCGGATGCCGCGAGCCCAGAACTCGTCGGAGACCAGCGTCTGCACGCTGCCGGCGGCATGCAGGACCGCGCGCAGTCGCGGCATCCGGTTCAGTCGCTCCGCGTCCAGCCGCGGCGCTCCCCACGACGTGATGAGCACTTCGGCCTCGGCCAGCAGCGCAGCAACGGAAGGGGCGTCGAGGTCGGTGATCAGCATCCGGTCGGCGGTGTCGGCGAGCTCGGCGAACCGCGTGCATCGCGCGTCGTCGAACAGCAGGGCGAAGGCATCAGCATCCATCACGGCGTGCACTCGAGGTCGTGTCATCTTCGGGGCTCCAGCGATCACCCTATCCCCACGCGCACGCGGGGGCGACGCGCACGGCATCCATCCCGGGAATAGTTGACCATCCCCAACAGTTGAGGAATATCAACTAACAATGTATCGTTGACGCAGATCAACTATTCGTACAGGAGAGATCCCACCCTTGAGCTCCATGACATCCTCCGCCGGCGCCACGCGCTCGGCTCGCGAGGTCTTCACTGCGATCTCCGGCCTCATCGTCGGCATGTTCGTCGCCGTGCTGTCCGGCACGGTCGTCTCGACCTCCCTTCCCGTCATCGTCGCCGACCTCGGCGGCACCCAGGCCCAGTACACCTGGGTCATCACCGCGAGCCTGCTGGCCACCGCGGTGACCACTCCGATCTGGGGCAAGCTGGCCGACCTGGTCGACCGCAAGATCCTCGTGCAGCTCTCGCTGATCCTGTTCACCGCGGGAACGGTCGCGGCCGGCTTCTCGCAGGACATCAACATGCTCATCGCCATGCGCGTGGTGCAGGGGCTCGGCGTCGGCGGCCTCATGTCCCTGGTCATGGTCGCCGTCGCTCTCATCATCTCCCCGCGAGAGCGCGGCAAGTACATGGGCGTCGTCGGCGGCATCATGGCGCTCGCCACCATCGGCGGACCGCTGCTGGGCGGCTTCCTCACCGACGCGTTCGGATGGCGCTCCAACTTCTGGGTCGGCGTGCCCTTCGCGATCGTGGCGCTGGTCCTGCTGCAGGTCACCCTGCACCTGCCCAAGCCGCAGGACGTCAAGGTCTCCATCGACTACCTCGGCATCGTGCTGCTGTCGGTCGGCGTCTCGGGCCTGCTGATCTGGGTGTCCATGGGCGGCGACCAGTTCGAGTGGGACTCCGTCACCAGCTACGTGCTGGCCATCGGCTCCGGCATCCTGCTGCTCGCATTCGTGCTGGTCGAGGTTTTCGTCACCGAGCCCCTCATCCCGATGTCGCTGTTCCTGGGCCGCACCTTCACGTTGTCGGTCGTCGCGTCGATCGCCATCGGCGTGTCGATGTTCGCGACCTCGGTGTTCCTCGCGCAGTACTTCCAGTTGGCCCGTGGCGCCACACCGACCGAATCGGGTCTGATGACGATCCCGATAATCGTCGGCCAGATGGGCGCGTCGATCATCATCGGCCAGCTGGTCAGCCGCTACGGCAAGTGGAAGGGCTGGATGATGCTGGGCTCGGTGCTCGCGCTCGTCGGCGTCACCATGATGGCCACGCTGCGCTTCGACACCCCGTTCATCCTCGTCGCGATCTACATGTTCATCCTCGGCGCGGGCCTGGGCATGGTGATGCAGAACCTCACCCTGATCGTGCAGAACGACACCCCGCCGCAGCAGCTGGGCGCCGCGTCCTCGGGCGTGAACTTCTTCCGCACCATCGCCGGCACCATCGGCGTGACGATCATGGGCTCGATCCTGGCCACCAACGTCAAGAAGTACATCATCGACGGGTTCGCGGGCTTCAAGCCGGCCTCGCCGAAGGACCTGGCCGCGCTGAAGGCGCTGGACTCCGGCAACGTCCCGAAGATGTCCGACCTTCCCGACAGCATCCGCAACATCGTCGAGGCGGCGTACGGGCATGGCATCGCGGATGCGTTCCTGGTCGCCGTGCCGCTGGCCGTGATCGGCATCCTGGCCATCGCGTTCATCGCCAACAAGCCGCTGTCGACCAAGAACTCCGCCGAGCAGCTGCGCGCCAACGCCGAGGAGTCGGCCATCGAGGTCGCCGAGGCCGAAGTGGGCGCCGCGACCGGCAGCATCCGCATCGTAGAATCTGAGGGTGCCGAGACGGCCTCGTCCTCGGTGCTGCTGCTGGAGCGCGACGACGACCGCGCGGATGATGAGGACCCGGTGCGCTGACATGGTCGACACGCAGACCGCTGACGACATGCTCGCGGACTTCCAGGCTCATCTGAACCTGATCTTCGCGCGTGCCAAGGCGCTCTGGAAGGAGTCCGCCGCGCGCGTGCACCCCGACCTGCAGCCGTCGGGCTACAAGCTGCTGGCGTACATCGCCCGCAATGGCGACACGCACGCGCACCAGCTCGCCGACCTGTTCGACCTGGACAAGTCGGCCGTCAGCCGTCAGACGCGGATGCTGGAGGAGTTCGGCCTGCTGAGCTCCCGCCCTGACGAGCGCGACGGGCGCCTGCGCGTGCTGGCTGCCACACCGCAGGCCTGCGAGGTGCTGGCCGAGCTGCGAGCCGAGAACGCCGACCGGATGCGCTCGGTGCTCGCCGAGCTCACCCCCGAAGAGGTGCACGCGGCCTCGAAGGTGTTCCATCTGCTCGCCGAGGCCTGATCGCCGGCATCCGCTCGGCTTCCGGCATCCGCCCGGCTCCCGGCATCCGCCCGGCTCCCGGCATCCGCTCGGCTTCCGGCGTCTGGCATTCTCGCCCCTGCCCACCGTCGCCGCCCCTGCCCATCGCCCCCGCCCCTGCTCAGTTCCGCGACTGAGCAGGGGCGGCGGCGTTCAGCAGGGGCGGTGTTCGTTCTCGTCTCCGGATGCCGCCTCTTGCGTTCGGCGCGACAACCTGATTCACTATGGGAAAGCGCTTACCCATGAACGGTGCGCAACAGCTTCCCGAGCAGAACGGAAACAGAATGGCGAACGTGCGCGAGATCGGCATCATCATGAACGGCGTCTCCGGGCGCATGGGCTACCGGCAGCACCTGGTGCGCTCGATCCTCGCGATCCGCGACCAGGGCGGTATCGAGCTGCCCGACGGTTCCAAGGTCACGGTCAAGCCTCTGCTGGTCGGTCGCAACGAGGAGAAGCTCGCCGAGATCGCGGCGAAGCACGGCATCCAGGACTGGACCACCGACCTCGACGCAGCGCTCGCCGATCCGCAGTGGGAGATCTACGCGGACTTCCTGGTGACGAAGGCGCGCGCCACCGCCATCCGCAAGGCCATCGCCGCCGGCAAGGCCATCTACACCGAGAAGCCGACGGCCGAGTCGCTCGACGAGGCGATGGAACTGGCGCGCCTGGCGAAGAGCGCCGGCGTGAAGACCGGCGTCGTGCACGACAAGCTCTACCTGCCGGGCCTGCAGAAGCTCAAGCGCCTGGTCGACTCCGGGTTCTTCGGCCGCATCCTCTCCGTGCGCGGCGAGTTCGGGTACTGGGTGTTCGAGGGCGACTGGCAGCCCGCCCAGCGCCCCAGCTGGAACTATCGCACGGAGGACGGCGGCGGCATCATCACCGACATGTTCCCGCACTGGAACTACGTGCTGGAGAACCTGTTCGGCGAGGTGAAGAGCGTGTACGCGCAGGCAGCCGTGCACATCGCCGACCGCTGGGACGAGAAGGGCGAGCACTACAACGCCACGGCCGAGGACGCCGCCTACGGCATCTTCGAGCTGGAGGGCGGCATCATCGCCGAGATCAACTCGTCGTGGACCGTGCGCGTGAACCGCGATGAGCTCGTCGAGTTCCAGGTCGACGGCACGCACGGCTCGGCCGTGGTGGGGCTGTTCGGCTGCCGGATCCAGCCGCGCAACGCCACACCCAAGCCGGTGTGGAACCCCGACATCGAGGACACCCACGACTACGACGCCGACTGGCAGGAGGTGCCCACGAACGACGTGTTCCTCAACGGCTTCCGTCAGCAGTGGGAGGAGTACCTCGCGTCGTACGTGCTCGGCACCGAGTACCCCTTCGACCTGCTGGCCGGCGCCCGCGGCGTGCAGTTCGCCGAGGCGGGACTCGCCTCCAGCGCCGGGGGCCGCAAGGTCGCGATCGAGAAGCTGTCGCTCTGATGACGACGCTGCGCCTGCTCTCGGCATCCGGTGAACTGTCGGGTGCCGTGCTGAACGACTCCGGCGGATACACGCGGCCCACCGCGCCGTTGCGGAGTCGCGTGGCCTACGCGGCCGCGCACGTCGTGCCCGTCGTGTGGGGCGACAACACCCCCGGGCGGCCCGCCGAGATCGACTGGGACTCGACGCTGGCGTTCCGCCGCAGCGTGTACTCATGGGGACTGGGCGTGGCGGATGCGATGGACACGGCCCAGCGCAACATGGGCCTGGATGCCGCGGCGACCCGCGAACTCATCTCCCGCAGCGCTCAGGTGGCGCGCGAGGAGGGCGGGTCGGTGGTGGTCGGCGTGAACACCGACCATGTTCTCGAGGAGGTCATCTCTCTCGACCAGGTGATCGACGCGTACAAGTCCCAGCTGCACTTCGCCGAGGAACAGGGCGCAGGGCCCGTGCTGATGGCCTCCCGTCACCTGGCGCGCGTCGCGACGAGCGCCGACGACTACCGTCGCGTGTACCGTTCGGTGCTGCAGTCGGCCACGACGCCCGTGGTGCTGCACTGGCTGGGCACGGCGTTCGACCCCGCTCTCTCGGGCTACTTCGGGGCATCCGACTGGCAGACCGCATCGAGCGTGCTGCTGGAGATCATCGACGAGAACCCCGGCAGGGTCGCGGGCGTGAAGATGAGCCTGCTGAACGCCGAGAGCGAGATCTCGGTGCGCGAGCGCCTGCCCCAGGGCGTGCGCATGTTCACCGGCGACGACTTCAACTACGTCTCGCTGATCGGGGACTCGGATGCCGGGTACTCTGACGCCCTGCTGGGCGCGTTCGCCGCGATCACGCCGGTCGCGTCGGCCGCGATCCAGGCGCTGGATGCCGGTGACGCGGCCGGCTACCGGCGGATCCTCGGCCCCACCGAGGAGCTCAGCCGTCAGGTGTTCGCCGCTCCCACGTTCTACTACAAGACCGGCGTCGCGTTCCTGGCCTGGCTGAACGGCCACCAGCCGGCGTTCCAGATGGTGGGCGGACTGCACTCCGCGCGCAGCCTGCCGCACCTCTCGCGCATCGTCGAGCTGGCCAACGCCTCGCTGGCGCTGGAGGATCCGGAGCTGGCGCAGGAGCGCTGGCACGGCATGCTGGCCCAGAACGGAGTAGACGCATGACCGCGGAAGTGAACGGCCCTTCGACGAGCTCGGGGACCCACTCCGAGGACGCTGGCTCGCGGAGCCCGTCGAAGCGTCGTGGCGACCGACTGTCCCTGAACCAGGCCACGATCAAGCACGCGGATCTCGCGACCGCGCTGCGGGTGACGGCGGATGCGGGCATCCGCTCGATCGGGCTGTGGCGCGAGCCGGTGAACGAGGTCGGCCTCGAGACGGCGGCGCGGATGCTGGCCGATTCCGGCCTGCGCTTCTCCAGCCACTGTCGCGGCGGCTTCTTCACGCTGCCCGAGGGACTCGAGCGCATCGCCGCGCTGGACGAGAACCGCCGCGCCATCGAGGAGACCGCGACGCTGGCCGCTGCAGGGGCCGATGGCTCCGCCGCCGTGCTCGTGCTGGTCGCCGGCGGGCTGCCCGAGGGGTCGCGCGACCTCACCGGCGCCCGCGAGCGCGTGCGCGATGCTCTCGGCCTTCTCGCCGACGATGCCGAGCAGGCCGGGGTGACCCTCGCGCTCGAGCCCCTGCATCCGATGTACGCCTCCGACCGGGCCGTGATCTCCACCCTCGGCCAGGCGCTCGAGATCGCCGCCGACTTCAATCCCGCGGTGGTGGGCGCCGTCGTCGACACCTTCCACATCTGGTGGGATCCGCAGGCTCTGGAGCAGATCGCCCGAGCCGGGCGCGAGGGCCGCATCGCCAGCTACCAGGTGTGCGACTGGAAGACCCCGCTGCCGGCCGACGTGCTGCTCTCGCGGCACTATCCGGGCGAGGGCGTGATCGACTTCGCCTCGCTCACCCGGGCTGTGACGGATGCTGGCTACACCGGCGACGTCGAGGTGGAGCTCTTCAACGCCGACATCTGGGCCGCCCCCTACGCCGACGTCGCAGCCCGCACCGTCGCGTCGTTCGCCGAGTGCGTCGCACCCCACCTCTCCTGACGGCAGGATGAAGGGATGATCATGCGACCAGGGCTGTGCTCGGTGACGTTCCGGGGGCTCGCACCGGAGGAGATCGTGGCGCTCGCTGCCGACGCGCAGCTCGAGGTGATCGAGTGGGGCGGCGACGTGCACGTGCCGCCCGGCGACGTCGAGCGTGCGGTGCGGGTCGCGCACGCGACGACGGATGCCGGACTCGCGGTCTGCTCGTACGGCTCGTACTTCCGCGCCGGCGCCGACGAGCCGCTCACCCCGATCCTGGATTCCGCGCAGGCGCTCGGCGCCGACCGGGTGCGCGTCTGGGCGGGCCGCGTCGATTCCGCCGATGCGACGCCCGAGCAGTATGCGCAGATCGCCTCCCGGCTGCGAGATGCCGCGGATGAGGCCTTCGAGCGCGGCATCCGCCTGGCGTTGGAGTACCACCGCGGCACGATCGCCGACGACCCGGATGCCGTGCTGCGGCTGTTGGCCGATGTGCCCGCGCTGTCGACCTATTGGCAGCCCTCGGTCGGCGCGGAGGATGCGCAGGCCCTCGCCGAGTTCGACGCCGTCGCCGAGCACACCACCGCGGTGCACGTGTTCTCGTGGTGGCCGGCCGGTGAGCGCCTGCGCCTGCACGAGCGCGAGGTGCTGTGGCGGAGGCTGTGCTCGGCGGCATCCGCTCTGCAGTCCCCGCCCCAAGACGCCCTGCTGGAGTTCGTGCCCGACGACGACCCCGGACTGCTCCTCGCCGAGGCGGCCACGCTGCGCCGGTGGCTGTCGCAGGCCGATCGGTAGGCTCGACGCATGACCACTGATGCCACGCGCACCACCGCTCCCACCCTGCACGATGTCGCACGGGTCGCGGGCGTGTCGCTGGCGACGGCGTCGCGGGTGCTGAACGGGTCCGATCGCAAGGTCGCCGAGTCGTTCCGGGAGCGCGTCGCGAAGGCGGCCGACGAGCTGGGCTACATCCCCAACATCTCCGCCCAGGCCATCGCCCGCGGCACCTCGCAGGTCATCGCGCTGCTGGTCGCCGACATCGCCGACCCGTACTTCGGGCTGATCGCCTCGGGCGTCGCACGCGGCGCCGACGAGGAGGGGCTCATCGTCACCGTCGCGATCACCGAGCGCGAGCCCGCCCGCGAGACCCGCATCCTGCACGCCCTGCGCGGGCAGCGTCCGCGCGGCGTGATCCTGGCTGCATCGCGGGCGGGAGAGCGCGACGCATCGGCGCTCGACGAGCTCGGCGCCTTCCGCAACCTGGGCAGCCGCACGGTCACGTTCGGGGCCGGCGGCGACCGCAGCATCGTGATCGACAACCGCGCGGGCGCCGAGGCGCTCGGACGCGAAATGGCCGAGCTCGGCTACCGGCGCGCGATCGCGATCGGCGCGGCCGCGGGGGTGAAGACCAGTGACGACCGCCTCGCCGGCTTCACCGCCGGCTTCGGGGTCGGCTTCGAGCGCGTGCACCGGGGCACCTTCCACCGCGAATCGGGAGCAGCGTCGATGACGGATGCGCTGGCCGCGGGCGTGGATGCCGGGACGCTGGTCTTCGCGCTCAGCGACGTGGTCGCCGTCGGCGCGATGACCGCGATCAGGGATGCCGGACGCTCGGTCGGCGCCGACATCGCCGTGTGCGGGTTCGACGACGTGCCCGTGAGCCGTGACGTCACACCGCGGCTCACCACCGTGCGCGTGCCGCTGAGCGAGCTCGGCTACCAGGCGTTCCGCGCCACCGTCGACGCCGACTGGCAGCAGCCCGCACTGTCGCTCGAGGTCGTCGTGCGCGACAGCACCCCGCGGGTCGCCTGATGGCGGTGGGCTCCTGATGAGGGTGGTCTTCTGATGGCGGTGGGCTCCTGATGCGAGTGGTCTTCGCGCCGGACAGCTTCAAGGGCACCATCACCGCGGCGGATGCCGCGCGAGCGCTGGCCGCCGGGTGGCGCGAGAGGGACCCGGCGGCCGATCTTGTGCTGCGGCCCATGGCCGACGGCGGCGAAGGAACGGTGGCGGCGTTCGAGGCGGCGGTTCCCGGAGCGCAGCGGATGCCGGTCACTGTCGACGGGCCTGCGGGAAGGCCCGTCGACGCGTCGTGGCTGCTGCTGCCGGCATCCCACGACGCACCGCACGGCACAGCCGTGATCGACCTGGCGTCGACCTCCGGGATCGAACTGCTCGACGAGCTGCGCCCGTGGGACGCCGATTCGTCCGGCTTCGGGCAGGCCATCGCCGCCGCCCTCGAGCACGGCGTCTCCCGGCTGGTGCTGGGCATCGGCTCGAGCGCCTCCACCGACGGCGGCACCGGGATGCTGCGTGCGCTCGGCGCGCGGTTCGTATCCGTCGACGGAACCGAGGCCGTCCCCGGCGCACGCGGGCTGGCCTCCATCGCGCGCGTCGACCTCCGCAGCCTGCGCACCGCCCCCGAGACCCTCGTGCTCAGCGACGTCACCAACCCGTTCACCGGCCCGCGCGGCACGGCGGCCGTGTTCGGCCCGCAGAAGGGGCTGACGGATGCCGCCGATCGGGCGGCCGTCGATGCGTCGCTGGTGCGCCTCGCCGGCCTCCTCGGCCTGGACCCTGCGACTCCCGGCGCCGGCGCGGCCGGAGGCGTCGGCGCCGCACTGGTGGCCTGGGGCGCCCGGCTGCTGCCCGGTGCGGGGGAGGTCGCGCGGCTCATCGGCCTGTCCGGCGCGATCACCGGAGCCGACGTGGTCGTGACCGGCGAGGGTTCCTACGACGGCCAGTCCAGCGATGGCAAGGTGCCGTCGTTCGTCGCATCCGTCGCTGCGGATGCCGGCGCCAGAGCCGCGCTCGCCGCCGGCCGCATCGCCGCCGATTCCGACACCTCGCTGTTCACGGCAGCGGTCTCCCTGACCGAGCTGGCCGGCTCTGCGGCATCCGCCCTGTCCGACACGGCCCGCTGGCTGCGCGCAGCCGGGCGGACGCTCGCCGAGCGCGCCTGACGCCAGCGCGTGCAGTCCGGATTGACACCCCTCCGACCGCGACATAGACTCGGACCATCACTCGGGAATACGCTTTCCCATCCATCCCCGGACGAAGGAGTCGAGGAGCCGCATGTCGTCATCCCAGAACGCCACCATGGCGATGGCACTCGCCCAGGCGCCGCGCGAACAGCACCGCATCGTGCGCTGGTGGGCCCGCAGCTGGCATCCGATCGTCTTCGGGATCGTCGTGCTGGTCGTCTGGTGGCTCGTCACCGCGCTCAAGCTCGTCAAGCCGTTCATCATCCCCTCGCCGGGCGACACCTGGAGGGCGTTCGCCGACAACGTCCCATACCTCATGCAGCAGACGTGGGTGACCACTTACGAGACCCTGGTCGGTTTCGTGATCGCTGTCATCGTCGGCCTGTTCGTCGCCGTCGTCATGGTCTACTCGCGGGGTCTCGAGCAGACCCTGTACCCGGTCATCCTGTTCGCGCAGGTCATCCCGAAGATCGCGATCGCCCCGCTGTTCATCGTCTGGCTGGGGTTCGGGATGGAGCCGAAGATCCTGGTCGCCGTGCTGATGGCGTTCTTCCCGGTCGTGATCTCGGGCCTGGCAGGGCTCCGCACGGTCGACCCCGAGATCCTGCAGCTGACCTCGACGATGGGCGCCGGTCGCTGGCGCACCTTCACCAAGGTGCGCCTGCCCGCGGCGCTCCCCGAGCTGCTGTCGGGCCTGAAGGTCGCCGCCACGCTGGCCGTCACCGGTGCGGTGGTCGGCGAGTTCGTCGGTGCCAACGAGGGCCTCGGCTACGTGATCCTGCAGGCCAATGGCAATCTCGACACCGCCATGCTGTTCGCGGCGCTGATCATCATGTCGCTGATGGGCGTCCTGCTGTTCGCGATCATCCAGGTCGCCGAGAAGTTCCTCATCCCGTGGCACGCCTCCAAGCGGGATGTCGGCGCGGCCACGGTCCGCCTCTGATCCACTCCCAAGACCACTCCCCAGCACCACCCGAAACCCCACTAGGAGAACTACTGATGAAGAAGTCAGCATCCATCCTCGGCACCCTCGCCGTCGTCACGGCATCTGCTCTCGCCCTCGTCGGATGCGGATCGTCCGCGCCGTCGAGCGACAGCAGCGCCCCCGCGAAGGGCGAGAAGCAGGTCACCGACGTGACGCTCATGCTCAACTGGTACCCCTACGGCGAGCACGCGCCGTTCTACTACGGGGTCGAGAAGGGCATCTTCAAGGACCACGGCATCAACCTGACCATCAAGGCCGGCCAGGGCTCCACGAAGACCGCGCAGGCCGTCGGCCAGAAGCAGGTCGACTTCGGCTGGGCCGACACCCCCGCCGTGCTCGCCAACATCGACAAGGGTGTCGCGATCAAGAGCGTCGGCGTCTTCCTGCAGACCACCCCCTCGGCTGTGCAGGTGTTCGCCGACTCGGGCATCAAGGAGCCCAAGGACCTCAAGGGCAAGACCATCGCCGTCTCGGCCGGCGACGCTCCCACCACGACGTTCCCGATGTACCTCGACGCGGTCGGGCTCGAGGAGTCCGACGTCAAGCAGCAGAACCTCGACCCGGCCGGCAAGATCGCCGCCGTGCTCTCCGGCCAGGTGGACGGCCTGATCGGCTTCGCCCACGACCAGGGTCCGACCATCGCGGCCAAGAGCGGTAAGAAGATGCGCTACCTGCGCTACTCCGACGCCGGGCTGAACTTCTACAGCAACGGCCTGATCGCCCCCACCGACACCATCGAGCAGAAGCCCGAGCTGGTGAAGGAGCTCGTCGCCGCCACGTCCGAGGCGTTCGCCGCCGCCGTGGAGGACCCCGAGGCCGCCGTCGCGTCCATGACCGGCAAGGACCCGCAGATGCCGGCGAAGGATGTGCTGCTGGACCAGTGGACCGAGACCATCAAGCTGCTGAGCACCAAGGCCACCGAGGGCGAGGCCCCGGGCGTGAACGCCACCTCGGACTGGCAGGCCACCCTGGACGTGCTGGGCAAGGCCGGCCTGATCTCCGGTGACGGCACCGTGGACACGTACTACGACGCGTCCTTCGCACCCGGCAAGTGACCCCACTCCCGGCAGCTGAACCGAACCGACCGCACGAGCAGGAGAACACGCACATGACGCAGACGAGCGCGGCGCTGGAGATCACCGACGTCTCGATCACCTTCGCCTCCAAGCGCGGCACGGTGACGGCACTGGACGGCGTCGACCTGAACGTGCAGGCCGGTGAGTTCATCACGATCGCGGGGCCTTCGGGCTGCGGCAAGTCGACCCTGCTCAAGGCCGTCGCCGGCCTCACCCTGCCGAGCTGCGGCAGGGTGAGGCTGAACGGCGAGGATGTGACGGGTCCCCGCCAGGACATCGGCTACGTCTTCCAGCGCGCAGCGCTGCTGGAGTGGCGCAGTGTGCGCGGCAACATCCTGCTGCAGGCCGAGATGCGCGGCATGGACATGAAGAAGGCCAACGCGCGGGCCGACGAGCTGATCGAGATGACCGGCCTGACCGGCTTCGAGAAGGCGCTGCCGCACGAGCTCTCCGGCGGCATGCAGCAGCGCGTGTCGCTGTGCCGCGCGCTGCTGCACGAGCCGCGCGTACTGCTGATGGATGAGCCGTTCGGCGCGCTGGACGCACTGACCCGCGAGAAGATGAACGTCGAGCTCAACCGCATCTGGTCGCAGACCGGCACGACGGTGCTGCTGGTCACGCACTCGGTGGCCGAGGCCGTGTACCTCGCCAGCAGGGTGGTCGTGATGAGCCCGCGGCCGGGCCGCATCCTCGAGGAGCACACGGTCGACCTGCCCGCCGAGCGGGGTTACGCGGAGGTGCTGGCGACGCCGGAGTTCACCCGGATCTCCACCCGCGTGCGCGAGCTGCTGGGCTCGCCGGGCGGGGACTGAGCCGCGCTGCGGTGACTGAGCCGCACCGCGGTGCTCAGATCGAGTAGTAGTCGGCCGGGTGATCGCCGAACTGCTCGAGCTCGCGCAGCAGCTGCACCTCGCTGGGCGACTGCACCGGCAGGAAGGCGGCCTCGCGCAGACGGCGGTTGGTGGCGGATGCCGTGAGATACCCGCGCCCGCCGGTCAGCGCCGCCTCCTGACCCGTGGCCGCCTGCGCCAGCCGTGCGGCGTCGAATCGCAGGCGCGTGACGGCATGCGCGTCGGTCGCGGAGACAGCGGATGCCGCCAGGCGCAGCTCACCGGACAGCTGCCGGTGCTCGTCCTCCAGCCGGCGCTGGAAGCCCGACAACACACCGTTGGCACCCTCCAGTCGCGCGGCCGCCTCGGCCAGCGCTCGTCGCGCGAGGCCCAGGCACAGCGCGGTCTGCAGCAGGTAGTGGGTGGCGCGCTGGTCGGCGGCGGCCTGCAGCGAGGTCGCGAGAACGGCATCCGCGCTCACGGGCACATCGTTCAGCAGCAGCATGGCCGAGCGGGTGGCGTCCAGAGCCAGCAGACCCTCGACCGGACGCGTGGTGAAGCCCTCGGCCCCGACCCGCACGGCCAGCAGCACCCGCTCGTCGTCCACACGCGCGGGCAGGATCACCAGCGTGCCGAGCGCGATGTTCGAGGCCCACGCGATGCGGCCGGACACCCGGTACCCGCCCTCGCCATCGGGCACGGCCACCGTCGGCACGGTGCCGAGTCCCGCTGACTCCTGCAGCGCGGTCGCCATCGCGATCGACCCGGCCAGGCGGCCGGAGACCAGATCGGACAGCAGCGAGTCGCGATCGGGAAGGGACGACGCCCGCACGTACTCCGTCACCATGCGCTGCGCCCACAGCGAGAACGCCGTGCTCATGCACTCCCCGGCCACCGCGCAGAGCAGCTCAGCAGCATCCGACACATCATCATCCGCACGCTGCACGCCCAGCCCCAGCGCGCCCAGCGAACCGTACCCGGCGAGGGTCTCGGCCAACGACGGCGCTGTGCCGCCGTCCACAGCGGCGGCAGCATCCGCCGCCCGCCGCGCCGCGGCCTCGATCACAGAACCGGCCTCGATCACGGAACCGCTCATGCCTGTGACTCCCTCGCGTCGACCAGCCGGTGCAGCCCGCGCAGGATGCGGTCGAGCAGGAAGCCCAGCACCCCGATCGCGAACATGGTCGCGGCCAGTCCCGAGTAGTCGATGTTGTCGCGAGCGTTGAGGATGGCGTAGCCCAAGCCGTTGGGCACGCCGAGCATCTCGGCCGGCACCAGCACCACCCATGAGATGCCCAGCGCCACCCGGCTGGAGCCGACGATGGGGGAGGTCAGCGCCGGCAGCGCCGTGGAGCGGAACGCCTCCCACCGCGTGGCGCCCAGTGAGCGGGCCACCTTGCGCAGGCCCGGATCCAGCGCCCGCACGCCGGCGGCCACGCCCAGCACGATCGGCCACACCGCCGCCAGTGCCACCAGGGCGATGACCGCTCCGGTGCCGGCGCCCAGCAGCACGATCGCCAGCGGCGCCCACGCCAGCGGAGAGGTCATGCGCAGGAACTGCACGACCGGGTTCACGGCATCCTCCGCCGTGCGACGCGAGCCGAACAGGATGCCCAGCGGCACGCCGATCACGATCGCGATGCCGAGCCCTGCCAGCAGTCGCCACAGCGACACGGTTATCGCGTCGAGGAACGACGGGTCGACGACCAGGCCTGCCAGCGCCTGCAGCGTGTCGGCCGGTCCCATCTTCGACACGACCGGGTTGGCCGCCAGCACCACGTCGGCCAGCAGCCACCACAGCACGACGGTCACGACCAGCACCGCCAACCGAAGCAGGATGCGGTGCAGCACGGCGTCCCGCGCCGGGGGAGCGGATGCCGGTGGCGCCGCCACAGTGATCTCGGGCGCTTCTGCGATGACGGTCATGGCTGCACCTGCTCCTCCCTGGTCGCCGCGGCGCCGAAGGCGGCGAGGCCGCCTGAGGCGTCGACGGCCCTGCTGTTGATGCGCGTGGCGACGAGGTCGGCGTGCACCTCAGCCGGTTCGATCCGGCCGAGCCAGGCGGTGTCGGCATCGATGGCGGTCAGCCGCATCTGCCGCACCAGCTCCTCGGTGTAGCTGGGGTACGCGTAGGGCTGGAACCCGATCCGCGGCTGATCCCACTCCGGATGCTGCACGGCGCCGTCATCGACGTACTCGTGGTCGTCGTGCTCGACGAGCACCTTCGCGATGGCCGCGGGCGCCTGCGGCAGATACCCGCCGGCGGACAGCCGCTCGGCCGCCGCCTTCCGGTCCTTGCGGATCCGCAGTTGCGCGGCCACCACGGCATCCGCCGCGCGCTGCGCGAGATCCGGGCTGTTCTCGACCAGATCCTCGCGCACCACGGTCACGCAGCATGCGTGCTCGCGCCACACATCCCCGGTGAACCGCAGGATGCGGCCGATGCCCTGCACCTCGGCCACCGCGCAGAACGGCTCGGCGACGATGTAGCCCGACACCGACCCCGCGCCCAGGGCGGTGGGCATGTCGGCGGGCGCCAGCACCACCAGCTGCACGGTGCCCGCTGCGGCGGCCGGCTTCTGGTTGATCACGGCGGTCAGGCCCGCATCCCGCAGAAGCTGCTGCAGCACGACGTTGTGGATCGAATACCAGCCCGGCACGGCGACGGTGGTGCCCGCCAGCTGCGCGACGTCGGTGATGTGCGGGGCGACGGTGATCGCCGAGCCGTTCACGTGGTTCCAGGCCAGCACCTTCACGGGCACCTTCGCCTCGTACCGCAGCTGCATGGCGGCCGGCATCAGCAGGTGCACGATGTCGACGCTGCCGGACTGCAGTGCCTCGACCAGCGGCGCCCAGCCGCGGAACAGGGTGGGCTTCGGGGTCTGGATACCGCGCTGCGCGAACTCCCCGCCGTCATGCGCGAGCAGCAGGGGAGCCGCGTCCGTGATGGGCAGGTAGCCGATGCGCAGCGTATCGGACTTCTTCTTCGCCTGGCTCGGTGCGGCAGTGGCGTCGGCGGGACGGTTCAGCGCGCCCGCCACGACCGGCAGCGCCACCAGCGCGCCGGCGCCCGCCAGGGTGAGGAACTCGCGTCGCGTGCGGTCACGACGAGCGGATGCCGGAATCTCGGCCTGCTGGTCGTCCGCAGCCTCGGGGATGTCGTCTGCGAAGCGCGCCAGCAGCTCGGATTCGAGCCCGACGCGGTCGTCGCCCGCATCGAGGATCTGCAGCCCGCGGCGTCCGGTGCGCAGCACCGCCACCCGGTCGCCGAGCAGCGCGGCTTCGGCCAGGTCATGCGTGACCAGCACCGTGGTCAGCCCGCGCTGGTCGTGCACGCGACGCAGCCACGCCTGCGCGTCAGCGCGGGTCAGCGGATCCAGTGCCGAGAACGGCTCGTCCAGCAGCAGCAGAGTGGGGTGCGCGGCCACGGCGCGCGCGATGGTCACGCGCTGCGCCTGGCCGCCGGAGAGCTGATCGGGGTAGCGTCCCGCAAGGGCGCCGATGCCGAGGTCGAGGAGGAGCGCGGCGATGCTCTCGTCAGCGCCCGCGGTTCCGGCATCCGATCCGCGGTTCGCACGGTACTCCAGGCCGAGCCGCACGTTCTCGGCGGCCGTGCGCCAGGGCAGCAGGTGCGGCTGCTGGAACACCGTACGGGTGGAGCCACCGGCATCCTCCGGCCTGCGCACCGACCCGGATGCCGGCTCGATGAGCCCGGACAGCAGCGAGAGCAGCGTGGACTTGCCCGCACCCGACGGACCGACCACGGTCAGCAGCTCACCGCGACCCAGCGTGAGGTCGATGCCGTCCAGCACGCGGTTGCCGCCGCGCACGACGCAGGCGGACCGCACCTCGACGATCGCGTTGTGCGGATCGGACTCGGTCATGATGCTCCAGACGCCAGGGATGTGGGGCGAGCGTAGCAAGCAGACAGACTTGTCTGTAGATGTATGTCGACACATTTCACCGGCCGATGAGCGGGATGCCGTGAACGGCGCGCGAGACGGCGGTCGTGCGCGCTGCGGCTCCGTCACAGATCGGGGGCCGACACGCCAGATCGGGGGTCGTTCTCGCAGGATTCGTCCGCAATGTGGCGTGTCGGCCACCCAAGTGTGCGACGAGGTGTCGGCGACGCGTCAGGGAGTGGCGCTGCAGGGGGACGCGGAGGTGCGGGCGGGCTACGCCGCCGCGATGCGGGCGCGGATCATGTCGGCCGCCAGCTGGATCGGGGCCACGTCGTGCGCGACCTTCGCGCCCAGCAGTCCGCCGTCGTAGGCCAGCTGCGCCTCCGACGCGATGCGCTCGGCGTCCGCGATGCCCGCCAGTGCGTCGAGCCACTGCGTGCGCACCCAGGCGCGGTGCTCGCGCACGGCGCGGGCGATGGGCTCGGCGGGGTCGGGGAACTCGACGAGCGCGTTCAGGAACACGCATCCGGTGTATCCGTCGGATGCGTTGCGCCTGGCGGCCAGCTCGAACGAGGCCAGCACGCGCTCCGGGCCCTCGGGCATGCCGCTGATCGCCGCGCGATAGGCCTGTCGGTCACCGGCATCCGTCCGCTCGAGGTGAGCGACCACCAGCGACTCCTTCGAGCCGAATGCCTGGTACAGGGTCGCCTTGGCGACGTCGGCCTCGGCGATGATCCGGTCGATGCCCACCGGCCGGATGCCCTCCTGGCAGAACAGGCGGCTGGCGGTCTGCAGCAGCCGGTCGGCGGCGGGCGTGAGCGTGGGCATGACTCCATGTTACGGATGCCGGGACGCGCATCAGCTACCCTGGGGCATACAGACAGGTCTGTCTGTAATTGAGTGAAAGGAAATCCGATGGCACTGTTCCTGGTCGAGGTCGAACTGTCCGATCCCACCCGCGAGGCCGCATCCGCCGTGATCGACCGCGTGGCCGCGGCGTTCGCCGCCACCGGAGGAGAACTCGTCGAGGCGCAGGTGCCTGCCGGGCACGAGCGCGTGTATCTGATCCTCGAGGGCGACGACTGCGCGGGCGTCGTGCTCGACGCGCAGACCCTGGGCGCGGCATCCGTCACCGACATCGTGCCGGTGCGCCTGATCGGCGCCACGGTCGACGAGGTTCGTGCGCGCGGCAATGCCGGGTATCTCGTGGAGTGGGACATCCCCGCCGAGATCACCATGGAGAAGTACCTCGCCGCCAAGAAGGCCAAGACTCCGCTGTACGACACTCTCGACGACGTGGCGTTCCTGCGCACGTACGTGCGCGAGGACACTCAGAAGTGCCTGTGCTTCTACGACGCCGACAGCGAGGATGCCGTGCGACACGCCCGCGAGGTCGTCACCACCCCGATCAGCCGCCTGCACGCGCTGGACGCCCTGCCCGTCACCGCCTCCTGACGTTCACGGGCTCGGCGGATGCCGGTCAGCCGAGCGCCGCGCTGACGACGGCGCGGGCCTCCTCCTGCACCTTCGCGAGATGCTCGGGGCCGAGCAGGCTCTCGGCGTACAGCTTGTACACGTCCTCGGTGCCGGACGGGCGGGCGGCGAACCAGGCGTGCTCGGTCTGCACCTTCAGCCCGCCGATGGCCGCGCCGTTGCCGGGGGCGTGCGAGAGCTTGCCCGTGATCTCCTCACCGGCCAGGGTCGTGGCGGTCACGGCATCCGGCGACAGCTTGCCCAGCGTCGCCTTCTGCTCGGGAGTGGCCGGCGCGTCCACGCGCTGATAGGCCGACGATCCGAACTCGGCCTCCAGTTCGCGGTACCGCTGCGAGGGCGTCTTGCCGGTCACGGCGATGATCTCCGCGGCCAGCAGGCACAGGATGATCCCGTCCTTGTCGGTGGACCACACGCTGCCGTCCTTGCGCAGGAACGACGCGCCTGCCGACTCCTCGCCGCCGAATGCGACGGAGCCGTCCAGCAGGCCGGGCACGAACCACTTGAATCCGACGGGCACCTCCAGCAGGCGGCGTCCCAGCGACTCGGCCACGCGGTCGATGATCATCGACGACACCAGGGTCTTGCCGATCGAGGCATCCGCCGGCCAGCCCTCGCGGTGCGAGAACAGGTAGTCGATGGCGACGGCCAGGTAGTGGTTTGGGTTCATCAGCCCGGCATCCGGGGTGACGATGCCGTGCCGGTCGGAGTCGGCGTCGTTACCCGTGAGTACGTCATAGTCGCCCCGCTTGGCGACCAGCGAGGCCATCGCGTTCGGTGACGACGGATCCATCCGGATCTTCTCATCCCAGTCCAGCGTCATGAAGCGCCAGGTCGGGTCGACCTCGGGATTGACGACGGTGAGATCCAGGCCGTGCATCTCGGCGATCAGCTGCCAGTACTCCACCGACGCCCCGCCCAGCGGGTCGGCTCCGATCCGCACGCTCGCGCTCCTGATGGCCTCCAGGTCGATGATCGTGGGCAGGTCGCGCACGTACGCGTCACGGAAGTCGTAGCCCTTCGCGGTCAGCGCATCCCAGTCGATGTCGGCTGGGCTGAGGCGCTTCACGCCCTCCAGCTTCGCCTCGATGAGCTCGTTGGCGCGTTTCGCGATCCAGCCCGTGGCGTCGGTGTCGGCGGGGCCGCCGTTCGGCGGGTTGTACTTGAAGCCGCCATCGCGCGGCGGGTTGTGGCTGGGCGTCACGACGATGCCGTCGGATCGGCCCGGATCGTCGGCCGCGCGTCCGCGGTTGAAGGTGAGGATGGCGTGGCTGAGCGCGGGCGTCGGAACCCAGGCATTGCGCGAGTCGACGCGCACGTCCACGCCGCCTGCCAGCAGCACCTCGACGGCGCTGCGCTCGGCGGGGCGGGAGAGCGCATGCGTGTCGCGCCCCAGGAACAGGGGGCCTTCGATGCCCTGCCCGTTGCGGTAGTCGACGATGGCCTGCGTCGTGGCGAGGATGTGGTCCTCGTTGAAGCTGCCGGTCAGCGCGGAGCCGCGGTGGCCGCTGGTTCCGAACACCACCCGCTGCGACGCGACGGCCGGATCCGGATGCCGATCGTAGTAGGCGGCGATCAGCTCGTCGACGTCGATGAGATCCTTTTCCTCCGCGGGGAGGCCTGCACGGCTCGTCATGTGCATAGTCTGCCCCGCGTGCGGTCGTCGCGCATCTTCGGCGTCATCCTTCGGGTCCATCGGTACAGATGTCGGCTCAGACCACGGTTGTCGGACCGGATGCCGGTTTTCTGCCGACATCCGTGAATCGCGCCGACATCCGTACCGCAGTCGGATGCCGGGCCGAACCGGCGGATGCCCGGCGCTAGGCTTGCCGGGTGACCGAACGCCGCACGTACAGCTACCTGGGCCCCGCCGGAACCTTCACCGAGGCGGCACTGGATCAGGTTCCCGAGGCCCGCGGCCACGAATGGCGGCCGGTGCACAATGTGGGCGAGGCGCTCTCCGACGTGCTGTCGGGAGTGTCGGATGCCGCGATGATCGCCATCGAGAACTCCGTCGAGGGCGGCGTCTCCACCACGCAGGACGCGCTGGCCACCAACCCCGGCCTGCGGATCATCGGCGAGTACCTGGTCAAGGTGAACTTCGTGCTGGTCGCCGCTCCCGGGACGAAGCTGGAGGACGTGCAGGTCATCGCCGCGCATCCGGTCGCGTACGCGCAGTGCCACGCCTGGCTGGGCGAGAACCTGCCCGCGCATTCGCATGTGCCGGCGGCCAGCAACGTGGCATCCATCCTCGGCGTGCTGGATGGATCCCTCCCCGCCCAGGCCGCCATCGCGGCGCCCGGCATCGTGCAGCACCAGGATGTCGAAGTGCTGGCCGAGCAGATCGGTGACAACGACAATGCCGTGACGCGCTTCGTGCTGGTCTCGCGCACGACCGCCGCCGGTGAGCCGACCGGCGCCGACAAGACCTCCCTCATCGTCGAGCTGCCCGACGACCGCCCCGGTGGGCTGCTCGACCTGCTGGAGCAGTTCTCCACCCGCGGCATCAACCTGTCGCTCATCGAATCGCGGCCGGTCGGCGACGAGCTGGGCAGGTACCGCTTCGTGCTGGACGCCGACGGGCACATCCACGACGAGCGCATGGCAGACGCCCTGCTCGGCATCCGTCGGTTCAGCCCCCGCGTGGTCTTCCTGGGCTCCTACCCGCGCGCCGACCGCCGCATTGTGCAGTACCCCGATCGCTACGCGGACGACGTGTTCGTCGAGGCCCGCGACTGGCTGCGCGGCCTGATCGCCGGCGAGCCCGACGAGGCATAGCCGCGACGCCGCACCCGCGCTTCCGCGCTCCTGGTTCCCCGATGCGTTTTCGATCCAGCCCGCGGTCTGGATCACTTGTGCATCTGCGGAGCGTGTTTCCGGTGCATCTTCGATCCAGCCCGATTCGGGCGGATGCGTTTTCGATCCAGCCCGATTCGGGCGGATGCTGGGGGAGCGGCGCTATTGCTCCAGCTCGCGCAGCGCCCGCTGCAGTTCTGCCGCGGTCGGGGGCATCGCGCCGGCCCGGGCCACGGTGAGCCCGGCGGACACCGCCGCCATGAGGCCGATCTCCGCCAGCTGCGCGTACGAGTAGCTGCCGGCGAGTGCACCCTCCATGCCGACCTTCTCCGCGATCGCGGCGATCAGGCCGGACATGTACGCGTCCCCCGCGCCGATCGTGTCGACGATGTCCACCTGCAGCACCGGGACCTCGACGCGCAGATCAGCGGTGTGCAGCACGCTGCCGGCGGATCCGTGGCTGACGGCGACCAGCTTCGCACCGGCGTCCAGCAGACGCCGTGGCGCACTCGCCGCGTCACCGGGGTACAGCCACTCGGCATCCTCGTCGCTGAGCTTCACGACGGCGGCGCGGGAGGCGTACCTCTCCACGGCGGCGACGGCGACCTCCCGCGGAGGCATCACGGCCGGACGCGCGTTCGGATCGAAGGTGACCAGCACATCATCGGGCAGCGACTCCACGAAGGAGAGCACGCGGTCGCCGCCCGGCAGGTGCAGGGCGCCGATGGAGCCGAAGTGCACCACCGACATCCCGCCGACCTGCGGTGGTGTGCGGAAGGTCCAGGACAGATCGAAGTCGTAGGTGGCCGATCCGTCCGCCCCGATTCGCGCCGTGGCCGTCGACGTGGGCAGGCCTGCGTCTCCGACTGTCACGACCGAGACCCCGGCCGAGTCCAGGTGATCGCGGATCGCGAGGCCGTCCGGGTCGTCGCCGAATTCGGAGGCGAATGTGGTCGCCGTGCCGAGGCGCCCCAGGCCGAAGGCGACGTTCAGCGGGCTTCCGCCGACGTGCCTGGTCACGCGGTCGCCGTGGTCGACGACGTCGATGAGGGCCTCGCCGATCACCAGGACCCGTCCGGCGAAGGCGGTCATGCCGCGGATCCGGCCGACCACGCGGTCGCCGCGCCATCCTCGATGCCGTCCAGCCACGTCAGCGTCGAGCCCCCGCCCACGACCAGCGGACTCAGCGCCGCGTTGAACGCGGCGTTCGTCGCGCTGCTCAGATGCCTGGCGAACGCCGCCTCATCCGCATACTCCTCGTAGACGAAGAAGCGCTCCTGCTCGTCGCGCACCCGGTGCGCGTCGAACCGCACATTGCCCGCTTCGGCCCGCACCACCCGTCGGTACCCGGCGACGAGGGACGCGACGGCGTCCCCCGCCCCGGGAACCGCCCGGAACTCGGCGTACAGGTGCTTGCCGGTCACAGCGTCTGCGCACCCGTCATGATCGCCACGGCCTCGCTCATGGTGTGCGATTGCGGCGTGATGGTGCCCGCGCGCTTGCCGAGACGCTGGATGTGGATGCGGTCGGCGACCTCGAACACGTGGGGCATGTTGTGGCTGATCAGGATCACGGGAACGCCGGTGTCGCGCAGCCGCTTGATCAGCTCCAGCACCTGGTTGCCCTCGCGCACGCCCAGGGCCGCGGTCGGCTCGTCGAGCACGACCACCTTGGAGCCGAAGGCCGCTGCCCGGGCCACGGCGACAGCCTGCCGCTGACCGCCGGAGAGGTTCTCGATCGGCACGGTCACGTCCTGCAGGGTGGAGATCCCCAGCCGTGTGAGTTCGTCCCTGGCGTTCTTGCGCATGGCCTTCGTGTCCAGCATCCGGAACGTCGAGCCGAGGATGCCCGGACGACGCATCTCGCGACCGAGGTACATGTTGGCGGCGACGTCGAGCGCCGGGGAGACCGCGAGCGACTGGTACACCGTCTCGATGCCGGCATCCCGGGCATCCTGCGGACGACGGAAGTGGACGGGCCTGCCGTCGAGCTTCAGCTCGCCCTCGTCGGGGATCTCCGCACCGGTGAGGCACTTGATGAGCGTGGTCTTGCCGGCGCCGTTGTCGCCGATGATGGCGAGCACCTCCCCGGCGTACAGGTCGAGGCTGACTCCGTCGAGCCCGACGACGTGTCCGTAGGTCTTGACGAGCCGCGTGGCCGAGAGAACCGGCGTGCGGGTGTCGACAGCTGCAGCGTTCACTTGCGTACCTTCCGAATCCACTGATCGATGGAGACCGCGACGATCACCAGGATGCCGACGGCCAGCGTCTGGTAGAGCACGTCCAGGCCGGCGAGGGCGAGGCCGTTGCGGAACACGCCGACGATGAGCGCGCCGAGCAGGGTGCCCCACACGTTGCCGCGGCCGCCGAAGAGGCTGGTGCCACCGATGACGACGGCGGTGATGGCGTTGAGGTTGGCGTCGACGGCGGCGTTCGGGCTCGACCCGAAGTCGCGGCCGATCTGCACCCACGCGGCCACGGCGACGATCGCGCCCGCCACGATGTACACGCTCAGCAGCACGCGGTTGACGCGGATGCCGCTCAGGCGCGCGGCCTCGGGGTCGTCGCCGACCGCGTAGACGTGACGTCCCCAGGCGGTGCGGCCCAGCGCGAAGGCGGTGATGATGTACAGCAGGAGCATCAGCAGCACGCCGAAGGTGATGTCGACGCCGAGGTGGAACGTCGTCCCCGTCCAGGTGATGATGTCGGGCAGGTTCAGCCCCTGCACGGTGGTGCCGTTGGAGAGCAGCAGCATGAGCGCGGTGAAGATGCTCAGCGTGCCGAGGGTGACGATGAACGGCGGCAGGTTCAGCCGGGTGACGAGGAAGCCGTTGATCACGCCGGTGAGAATGCCGGCGAGCAGGCCGATGAGCAGGGCGACGATGCCGGGCATGCCCATCCCCGCGGCGGCGTTGCCGATCACGATCGAGCTGAGCACCATGGCCGCGCCGACGGCGAGGTCGATGCCGGCGGTGAGGATGACCAGCGTCTGCGCGAGGCTCAGGATGCCGATCACGGCGACCTGCTGCGTGATCAGGGACAGGTTGTTCGGTGCGAGGAACCGCGGGTTGATCACGCCGAAGATGATGACGGAGACCAGCAGCACGAGGGCCGGGCTCAGGGCGGGATAGCGGTAGAGGACCGACCGCACCCGCTGCGCGGGAGTCTGCCGGGCGATGAACTCGTCAGCGAGATGCAGCGCCGAGGTCGGCGGACCCGCGGGGTCGACGGTGGAGGTGGAATCTGACATGGGTTCTCCTGAAGTCGGAGGGAAGGGTGTGGGCGCCGGCGACGCGGCCGGCGCCCGGGAGATCACTTGCCCCAGCAGGTGCCGGCGGCTTCGGAGGAGCTGACGCTGTCGACGCCGGGCTGGGCCTGGTCGGTGACTAGGGTCTGACCGGTGCTGAAGAAGTCCAGGCCGTCGCTGGGCTCGGGCGCTTCGCCGCCGCGCGCGATCTTGGCGATGGCCTCCATGCCGAGGGCTGCCATCTTCGACGGGAACTGCTGGGAGGTGGCGGCGATGATGCCGTCCTTCACGTATCCGACGCCGGCGCAGCCGCCGTCGATGGAGACGATCAGGACGTCCTTCTCCTTGCCCGCGGCCTTCAGCGCCTGATACGCGCCGTAGGCCGCCGGCTCGTTGATCGTGTACACGACGTTGATGTCGGAGTTCTTCGAGAGCAGCGTCTCCATGGCGGCGCGTCCGCCGTCCTCGGCGCCCTGCGTGGGCTGGTGGCCGACGACCGTGTACTCGCCGCCCTTGCCGCCGGTGTAGGTGCCGGTCTTCGCCTCGGTGCCGTTCTTGCTCTTGTCGGGCACCGTGATGCCCATGCCCTTGAGGAAGCCCTGGTCGCGGTTGGTGTCGACCGAGACGATCTGGTCGCTGAACAGGTCGAGCATCGCGATGGTCGCCTTCTTGCCGTCGAGCTTGGCCGCGGTCCACTTGCCGATCAGCTCGCCGGCGGCGAAGTTGTCGGTGGCGAAGGTGATGTCGACGGTCTTGGCGGGGTCCGGAACCGTGTCGAGCGCGATCACGTACAGGCCGGCCTTGCGCGCCTTCGCGATCTCGTTGTTGACGGCCGTGCCGTTGGGAGTGATCAGGATGCCCCTGTCGCCGCGGGAGATGGCGTTCTCGATCGCCTGGATCTGGCTGTCGGTGTCGCCGTCCTTCTTGCCCGCGGCGAGGGTGAGCGACACGTTGGCCTTGGCGGCGTCGGCCTTCGCGGCCTCCTCCATCGAGACGAAGTAGGGATTGGTGGTGGTCTTGACGATCAGGGTCACGCCGACCTTGTCGTTCGGGCCGACGGTGGAGCCGGCCGAGCCGGCGGTGCTGCATCCGGCGAGCGCTGTCACGGCGACGGCGGCCAGGGATGCTGCGGCGAGGAGCTTGGAGCGGCGGTTCAGAGTGAAAGGCATCTTTGCTGTCCTAACGGGGATCAGGCGGTCACTGCGGTGGAGGACACTCTCGGTCGATCACGACCTGACAACGGTGTCAGAGATATGTTTAGCTCACGGATGTGAAGTGCGCAAGTGTCAGATTCGGTCGGATGGAAGATTTATGACACCGTTATCAACTCCAGCGCCTGCCGGAGGGCGGAAGAAGCGGCAGCGGGTGACCATCCGCGAGGTCGCCCAGCACGCCGGCGTGGGGACGAAGACCGTCTCACGGGTCGTGAACGATGAGCCCAACGTCGCGCCCGCGACAGCGGCGAAGGTGCGGGCGTCGATCGAGGCCCTGGACTGGGAACCCGATGCCTACGCGTCGAACCTGCGCCGCACGACGACCCGCACGCGGTCGGTGGGCCTGCTGCTGGGAAGCGTGGGCAACCCGTTCTCGGCGACGATGCACCGTGCCATCGAGGACGTCGCCGTGCACCGCGATGTGGCGGTGTTCGCCTCCAGCCTGGATGACGACCCCGAGCGCGAGGTGGCCGCGGTCGAGGCGTTCGTGCGGCGCAAGGTCGACGGGCTGATCCTCACCTGCGTGGCCGAGAGCCAGGCGTACCTCGCCGACCTCGTTCCACCGGAACTGCCGGTGGTCTTCATCGACCGGGAGCCGAGCGGGTACGTGGCGGACTCCGTGCACTCCGCCAACGTCGAGGGCGCGCGGCTCGCCACGCGGCATCTGCTGGGCTTCGGGCATCGCCGCCTCGCCCTGCTCATCGACCGCCGCGGTCTCTGGACGGCGCGGGAGCGCGAGCGGGGGTTCCACCTGGCGCTCGAGGAGTTCGGAGTCCCGCGGGAATCGGCGACGGTCATCGACGGACTGTCGGACCAGGATGCCGCCGAGCGCGCCGTGATGACGATGCTGGGGTCGCCCGATGCCCCGACCGCGATCGTGAGCGGCCAGAACCTCATCACCATCGGCGCCGTGCACGGACTGCGCAGGCTCGACCGGCACCATGACGTCGCGCTGATCGGCTTCGACGACGTGGAGCTGGCCGACCTCATGGAACCCGGCATCAGCGTGGTCGCGCAGCGACCGGCCGAGATGGGACGCATCGCCGCCGAGCGGCTGTTCGCCTCGCTCGACTCCGGGCACCGGCTCACGCCCGAGCACAGGGTGATCCCCGTCGACCTGATCCCGCGCGGATCCGGGGAGATCAGGCCTCCGCACAGTCGCTGAGCGCGATCAGCCGACCGGGACGATCAGGTCGGCCAGCTCGCGTCGCGCGCGGATCCGCTCGGCGTTGGGCTCATCGACGGCGGCCACCCATGCCTCGGCGACGGCGCGGGACTTCCCGAACTCGACATGGCGGGCGATGAGCCGTTCGACGCGCACGTCCGGCGCGACATCCGCGTACCAGACCTCCGCCGTCTGCGCCCGGGCCAGCGACCACGGCTCGTCGGCGTCGAGCAGGTAGTTGCCCTCGGTGATGATCAGCGCGGGACCGGCCGGGATGACGCGGTCGGCGGCGATCGGCTGCTCGAGGGTGCGCTCGAACCCGGGCACGTAGACCGCGTGATCGACTTCGGCGCACACGCGACGCAGTGCAGCCAGGTACCCCCAGCCGTCGAAGGTCTCGATGGCGCCCTTCCGCTCGCGCAGGTGCAGCGCCTCAAGAGACCCGTCGCCGAGATGGAACCCGTCCATCGGCAGCCACGCGACGGGCACCCCTCGTGCCTCGAGGGCGGCGATCAGCGCCGTCGCGAGGGTCGTCTTCCCGGCACCGGGCTCACCCACGATGCCGAGCACCACGCGCTCGGCGCGCGCGGCCAGGGCGATCGCGCGGTCGACGACCGAGTCATCCAGTTCGAGCACCCTGGCACTCTACTGCGCCGCCTGCTGAGCTCAGGACTCCTATGTGTGCCGCTGCGTCGTGCAGTGGCCCGTGAGCCCAGCGCTCGCGTGCGCGCGCGCCCCGCTCGCGCGCGTCCCACGCGCCCCACGCGCAGCATCCCAGTCGCATTTCTGATCCATCTCGCGGTCTGGATCGAAAGTGCATCGGATTCCGCACTGCGCGGAGAAGTTTCGATCCAGCCCGTTCCGGGTGGATGCGATTGCGATCCAGGTCGAACTGGCCGGCCCCTGGAGGTGGGTTCTCCTGCACAATCAGGCGGATCGGCGAGTTGTCCACGGATGCTGGGAATCGGGGCCGACGGCTTCCGGGGGGCGGCAAACATGGGCCCATGCGACACAGGATCACGCTGCCCGAGCAGTTGGGCCGGTACTTCAGCGTCAGCCAGGCGGCCGCGGCTGGAGTGGGCCGAGGTAGAGCGGATGCCCGCGATCTGGCGCGCCCGTTCCACGGCGTCCGCGCGCTGAAGCAGCCGCAGACGTTCGGGGAGCGTGTCCTCGGCTATGCACCGCGGATGCGCCCCGGTCAGCGGCTCGTCGGGCGCACCGCCGTGCGGTGGTGGGGGATGCCGTACCCCGAGGAGTGGACACTCGCGGAGAAGCTGGAGATCGCAGTGCCACAGCATCTGAGTCCTCCTCGCACGAGCGGCGTCGCGGGACGGCATCTGAAAGCATCGCGCGTGGAGGGCTGGAAGGTGGGGAAGGTGCGCGTGGTCGATCCGGTGGCTGCCGTCTTCAGCTGCGCCGAGCACCTTGCTGTGCCGGATGCGGTCAAGCTGCTGGACGCGCTGCTGACCGACGCCGACAATTACCCGGGGCTGAAGCAGAAGCGGCCGCTGTACACGCTCGCCGACATCGAGGCGCGACTGCGCTCCTGGAACCGGTTCAAGGGGAGCGCGACGATCCGGGAGGCCCTGCCGAGGGCACGGCCGCAGGTGGAGTCCCCGAAGGAGACGGAGACGCGACTGGCGATCGTCGACGCGGGCATGCCCGAACCTGTCGTGCAGTTCGCGGAATATGACGGCCGTCGCCTGGTCGCGCGCATCGACCTGGCATACCCGGAGTGGAAGATCGCCATCGAGTACGAGGGCGACGGGCACCGCGTCGACAAGGCTCAGTGGCGCCGCGACATCCAGCGCCAGCGCGAGCTCGAGGACCGCGGATGGATCGTCATCCGCCTCACACAGGCCGATCTGCGCCGCCCGTCGGAGTTCCTCGCCCGCATCCGCCGCGAGATCGCCTCACGCGCCGCGTGATCCCCCGCATCCGCCCGCCGTGCTGGTGCGGGCTGGATCAGAAGTGCGTCTCACCGCCTTGAGCTGGATCATTTCCGCACCCCGCAGCACGGTGCGCGATGGGTTTCTGATCCAGGACGCGGAATGGAACAGAAGTGCATGCGGGGTGCACGCGGCGAACTCAGCGCGCGAGCAGCTCCAGGGTCTGGGTGCGACCGGGGGTCGCATCCAGGGGTGCGGAGTCGAACTCGCCGCCGACGGGGGAGACCATGATCTCGTCGACCTCGTACTGCGCGGCGAACGCCTCCAGCCGCTCGCGCACGTCGTCACCGGTGCCGATGAACCAGTTCGAGCGGATGCCGTCGATGAGAGCCTGCTCGGAGACCCGAGCATCCGAGCCGGCGTCCGCCAGCCCCTGCTGCGCCTGCTCGACGGTCTCCAGCGGGGTGAGCGGCCGGTTCGAGCGCAGCCGCGCCATCATGCGCAGCTGCGGGAGCGCCCGTGCCGACGCCTCATCAGCAGACGGAGCGGCCACGACGTTCGCCGTCAGGAACGTCTTCGGTTCGGAAAGCGTCTCCGAGGGCTGGAACTGCGAGCGGTACAGGTCGAGCGCGCGCTGCAGCCCGTGGCCCGAGAAGTGGTTCGCGAACACGTACGGCAGGCCGCGGGATGCCGCCAGCTGCGCCGAGTAGTCGCTGGAGCCCAGCAGCCAGAGCTCAGGCGAGCCGGATGCCGCGGGTGTGGCCCGCACGGTGTACTCGCCGCCGCTGGTGAACTGCAGCGTCGCGCCCTCGGCGCGCAGCATCAGGCCGATGTCGTGCACGTGCTGCGGGAACCGCTCCACGTCGCCGGAGGTGCCGGACTGCCGCAGCAGCTGCGTGATCACCGGGTCGCTGCCGGGCGCGCGGCCGATGCCCAGGTCGATGCGGCCGGGGGCGAGAGCCTCGAGCGCGGCGAACTGCTCGGCGACGATCAGCGCCGCGTGGTTGGGCAGCATCACGCCGCCAGAGCCCACCCGGATCCGCGAGGTGCGGGCGGCAGCCGCGGCGATCAGCACCGGGGGAGTGGTGGATGCCACCGACGGCATGTTGTGGTGCTCGGCGAACCAGTACCGCCGGTAGCCGAGCTCGTCTGCGCGTTGCGCGAGCGCCATCGATGCGCCCACCGCCTGGCCACTGGTCTGCACGGCTCCAGAGGAAGAGCCGCGAACGGGAATGAGATCGAGGACAGACAGCGCGAGAGAAGACATCATCAGGCGCAACGCGCGACGCGCACAGCGCATTCCGAGCGACGAGGATACGCGCAGAACCCGTCCGCCTATAAGGTGTCGTTGTGCCCTCACAAAGACGTCCTCCCGGCTCGCAGGCTTCATTGCGTGAAGCCAACCGGCGTCGTGTGGTGGCTGCGATCAAGAAGCAGGGCAGCCTCACGCAGGTCGAGCTGGCCGGTGCGACGGGCCTCTCGCCGGCATCCGTCTCCAACATCGTCAAGGAGCTCGCTCTGGCCGGCGTGCTGCGCACGACCCCCAGTACCCGCAGCGGACGCCGGGCCACACTCGTGTCGTTCGCGCGCGCCGTCGGGCTCGTCGCCGGCATCCATGTCTCCGCCCGGCATCTGCGCGTGATGGTGGCCGATGTCAACGGCACGGTGCTGGGCGAGAACCACATGCCGCTGGCGCGCGACCACCGCGCCGACAACGAGCTCGACCGCGCGTCGCTGCTGCTCTCCGACATCCTCGCCGGGCTGGAATCCGGCATCGACGAGCTGCGCGGCGTCGGCGTCGCGCTCTCGGCGCCGATCGACCGTGACAAGGGTCGCGTGGCGGGCCGCGGGATGCTGCGCGGCTGGACCGGCGTGGACATCGTGGATGTCGTGCACCGGCGCCTGCGGCAGCCGATCTTCCTCGACAATGCGTCCAACCTCGCCGTGCTGGCCGAATCCAGGCTGGGCGCGGCGCGCGGCCAGCAGAACGTGGTCTTCCTCGACGTCGGCGACGGTGTGGGATCCGGTCTGCTGCTGGAGGGCCGCGTGCTCCGAGGGCACAACGGCATGGCCGGCGAGCTGGGGCACACGGTCATCGACGAGGACGGCCCGGTGTGCCGGTGCGGAAACCGCGGATGCCTGGAAGCGGTGGCCGGAGGACCGGCCATCCTCGAGCGGCTGAGGGATGAGGGCGGGGTCAGCAAGATCGGCGACATCGTCCTGCGAGCGATGGCCAACGACCCCGCGTGCCTGCGTGCGCTCTCGGATGCCGGCAAGCACATCGGCGTGGCCACGGGCAACCTCTGCAACCTCTTCGATCCCGAGCGGGTGGTGGTCGGCGGCGAGCTCGCCCGGGCCGGCGAGCTGCTGCTGGGGCCGATCCGCCAGGCCATGGAGTCCACCACGCTCGCGAGCGGCGCCGAGGTGCCTGATGTCGTGCAGGGGCAGCTGGGTCTCAGCGCCTCCGCGCTGGGCGCCGTGGTGCGCGCGATCGATGAGACGAATGTGAGCGGCGCGGTGCTCTGATCACAGTACGGACACGATGTGCCGACATCCTTGAGTTCAAGTCTTGACGTCAAAGAGTGAATGCTGTCATGCTCAGAACGTCGCCACAGTGGTCGGCACAGCAACGGAGGTTTTCGATGAAGATCACACCCATGCGGGCGCTCGTCGCGACGACGACGATCGCCCTCTCACTCGCAATGCTCTCGGGGTGTTCCAACGGCACCCAGACCGGCGGGGACCAGCCCGCCGCCGGCGCGAAGGACGGCGCGGCCACGATCGGCCTGCTCCTTCCCGACAACGTCACCGAGCGCTACGCCAGTGCGGACAAGCCGTACTTCGAGAAGAAGGTCAAGGAGCTGTGCGCGGACTGCACAGTGCTCTACGCGAACGCCGACGGCGACGCAGCCAAGCAGCAGCAGCAGGCCGAGTCGATGCTCACGCAGGGCGTCGACGTGCTGGTGCTCGACCCGTTCGACGGCAAGGCCGCGGCCGCTGTCGTCAACCAGGCCAAGGCCAAGAACGTGCCGGTCATCTCCTACGACCGCCTGATCGACAGCGCCGACGTCTCCTACTACGTCTCCTTCGACAACGAGAAGGTCGGCGAGCTGCAGGCGCAGGCCCTGGTCGACCAGATGAAGAAGCTGGGTCTTCCCGCCGACTCCGGCATCATCATGGTGAACGGCTCGCCGACCGACCCGAACGCCGCTCAGTTCAAGAAGGGCGCGCACAGCGTCATCGACGCCTCCGGCCTGACGGTGCTCAGCGAGTTCGACACACCCGGATGGGAGCCTCCGAAGGCTCAGGACTGGGTGTCCGGTCAGGTGACCCAGTTCGGCGACAAGATCACCGGCGTGTACGACGCCAATGACGACACCGCCGGCGGTGCGATCGCCGCGCTCAAGGCCGGCGGCATCACGCCGCTGCCGCCCGTCACCGGTCAGGACGCCTCGCTCGCCGGCATCCAGCGCATCCTCGCCGGCGACCAGTTCATGACCGTCTACAAGGCGTTCCTGCCCGAGGCCAACCAGGCCGCCGAGCTGGCCGTCGCGCTGGCCAAGGGCGAGAAGCCCAAGGCCGACACCACCGCCGACACCGCCAGCGGCGCGTCCATCCCGTCGTTCCTGCTGAAGCCGGTCGCGGTGACCGTCGACAACATCAAGGACACTGTGGTGAAGGACGGTCTGTACACGATCGACCAGATCTGCACGGCAGCGTACGCCGACGCGTGCGCCGCGCACGGCCTGAAGTGATCAACCCCGCGGTGCCGGCTCCGGCCGGCACCGCGGCCTCACAGCGAAAGGGAGCCGCAGTGGCTTTAGCATCCGATCTCGATGAACAGCACGACGCGGTGCGAGAACCCGTCCTGTCCATCCGAGGCATCTCGAAGGGCTTCGGCGCCGTCCGGGCGCTGACCGACATCGACCTCGACGTCTATCCGGGCGAGGTCGTCGCGCTGGTCGGCGACAACGGCGCAGGCAAGTCCACTCTGGTGAAGATCCTCGCCGGCGTGCATCCCGCCGACAGCGGTGTGATCACCTTCAACGGCGCGGAGGTCTCGATCCCCTCCCCGACCGAATCGCGGGAACTGGGCATCGCGACGGTCTTCCAGGATCTGGCACTCTGCGACAATCTCGACGTCGTGGCCAACCTGTTCCTGGGCCGCGAGCGCGGCGGTCTGCTCGTCGACGAGGAGCTCATGGAGGAGCAGGCCTGGACCCTGCTGCGCCAGCTCTCGGCGAAGATCCCGTCGGTGCGCATCGCGGTGGCCTCCCTCTCCGGCGGTCAGCGCCAGACCGTCGCCATCGCCCGCTCACTGATCGGCGAGCCCCGCGTGGTGATCCTCGACGAGCCCACCGCGGCGCTCGGCGTCGCGCAGACCGCGGAGGTGCTGAATCTCATCGAGCGGCTGCGCGAGCGCGGGCTCGGCGTCATCCTGATCAGCCACAACATGGCCGACGTGCAGGCCGTCGCCGACCGCGTGGTGGTGCTGCGGCTCGGTCGCAACAACGGCGTGTTCCGCACGGCCGACGTCAGCTACGAGGACATCGTCGCGGCGATCACCGGTGCCACCGACAACCCCGTCAGCAGCCGCAGTGCCGCGCACTCGACCGAGAAGGACGCAGAATGAGCGAGCAGACGAAGGACAACTCCGCGCCCACGACCATCGCCGTCGATCTGCAGGACGAGCGGGTGACGCGCGGCGAGGGGCTGCGCGGCGTGCTGAGCGGCTTCGGCACGCGCGTGCGCACGGGTGACCTCGGATCGCTGCCGGTGTTCCTGGGACTGGTCATCATCTGGATCGTGTTCCAGTTCCTCAACCCGCGGTTCCTGTCGGCCACCAACCTGGTCGACCTGACCATCCAGTGCGCGGCTCTGGGCGTCATCGCCCTCGGCGTGGTCGTCGTGCTGCTGGTCGCGCAGATCGACCTGTCGATCGGATCGCTCGCCGGGCTGTCGTCGGCGATCCTGGGCGTGGCGTTCATCAGCTGGCACTGGCCGATCTGGGCTGCGGTCGTGGTCGCCCTGCTCGTCGGCGCGGCGATCGGGTATGTCTACGGGTTCCTGTTCACGCAGTTCGGGGTGCCCACCTTCGTGGTGACGCTGGCCGGGCTCATGGGCTTCCTCGGTCTGCAGCTGTGGGTGCTGGGACCCACCGGCACGATCAACCTGCCGTACAACTCGTGGATCGTGCAGTTCGCGACCACGTGGTTCCTGCCGCCGTGGCTCGCGTACACGGTCGCCGGGCTCGTCGTGCTCGCGATCGTCCTCACGGACGTGTCGAAGGCCCGTCGTCGCGCGAAGTCGGGACTGTCCACCGGGCCTGTCTCGCTCATCGTGATCAAGGCCGTCGTCATCGCCGTCGTGGCCTCCGCCGCGATCACGTGGCTGGCCACCAACCGCGGTGTCGCCGTGTCGTTCCTGCTGTTCATCGTGCTCGTCGCCGTCATGGCGCTGCTGCTGACCCGTACGCGCTGGGGGCGCTGGGTCTACGCGGTCGGCGGCAACGAGGAGGCCGCGCGCCGTGCGGGCATCAATGTGAAGGCGATCTACATCTCGGCGCTGATGGTCGGCACGGTGCTGGCGACTCTCGGCGGCCTGATGCTGGCGGCGCGCCTGACCGCGGCGAGCATCTCGACCGGCGGCGGCACGACGAACCTCGTCGCCATCGCGGCGGCGGTGATCGGCGGAACCAGCCTGTTCGGCGGCCGCGGCTCGGCCTGGTCGGCGCTGCTGGGCATCTTCGTCATCCAGTCGATCGACAACGGGCTGACGCTGCTGAGCCTCGATTCGTCGGTGCGGTTCATGGTCACCGGTGCGGTGCTGCTGCTGGCCGTGATCATCGATTCGCTCTCGAGGAGGTCCCGCGCGCAGCACGGTCAAGCCTGACCTGCTGGCCCGGAGGGGGGGGATGCCCCGCCACACCCGTCCAGGGTGCGGCGGGGCTTCTGCATGCCGGTGGCGGTGATAGCATTTGCTATATGTCAATCGGCGGGGGAGTTCTCGAGGGCATCCGTGCGCAGTCGGTGGAGGCGGATGCCCTTCAGCGGCGTGCTCGGGATCTGCTGCTGGATGCCGTCCATCGAGCCGCTGCGGAGGGGCTCTCGCAGAGGGAGATCGCGCAGGTCGTGCGTCGAAGCCAGCCCGAGGTCTCGCGGCTGCTTCGGCAGAAGCCCCCGGGGCCGTTGGCGCTTCGAGTGTGGGATGAGCGTCGCGCGATGTCCACGGCACTGGCGAGGTACGGCATCACGAACGCGAGGATCTTCGGCAGCGTCGCCACGCGGTCGGAGCGGGAAGGATCGGATCTGGACGTACTGGTCGACACTCCGCAGGTGCTCAGCCTCGGGACGCTGTCTCGCCTCGAGCAGGAACTGTCAGCGATGGTCCACGCGTCTGTCGACGTGGTTCCCGTACGATCGCTCCCCGAGCATCTGCGTGACCGCGTGCTTGCTGAGGCCGTGCCACTGTGAGTCGCACCATCGACGAACTGGTGCGCGAGGCACTCTCGCATCTCGAAGCGGTGCACCGACACTTGGCCCGAGGATCGGTGGAAGACGAGACCGTCGCAGACGCCGTTTCGCTGCGCATCGCGGCGATGATCGAGACGCTCCATCGGGGTGCACCGGATCTGACGGACGGCTTCTTCGGCGATGAATGGGCGGTGATCTGGGGGATGCGCAACCGCATTGCGCACGGTTATGCGTGGGTCGACATCGAGACTGTGCGGGCGACCGTGGAGGAGGATCTTCCCGGTGTCGAGGCGAAGCTGAGGGCCTTGTCTGGAATGTCTGCCGACGCAGAGGCTGATCCGGAGGTCTGACCCTGCCCTCGTCGCCGAGAGCACGGTACCTCGCCGAGCGCACGGGTCGTTCGCGCGGACTTCCTGTGCACTCGGCGAGATCCCGTGCTGTCGACGTCCAGCAAGGGTGCGCGCATTAGCCTTTTCTCATGGACGCGAGCATCTTCTTCGTCATCGTCGGAGCCGTCGCGGTGGCGGCGGTCGCACGATGGCGGGGCTGGCCCGCGCCCCTGCTGGTCACGGTGGTCGCGCTGGCGGCATCCTTCATCCCGATCGTGCCGAACATCTCGATCGACGGGCACGTGCTGCTGAACCTCGTGCTGCCGCCGCTGCTGTACTCGGCGGCGCTGGATGTCTCGTTCGTCAGCTTCGCGCGCGCGATGCCGCAGATCCGCCGGCTCGGGATAGGCCTGGTCGTGGCCACCACGATGATCGTCGGCCTGGTCGCCTACCTGCTGCTGCCGGAGCTCGGCGTGTTCGGCGCGCTGCTGCTGGGCGCGATCGTCGCGCCGCCGGATGCCGTGTCCGCCGCCGCCATCGGCCGCAAGCTCGGCCTGCCGCGGCGCATCATGACGGTGCTGTCGGGGGAGAGCCTGATCAACGACGCGACCTCGCTGACCCTGTACCGCGTGTTCGCGGCGGCGGTCGTCGTGGGGCCGACGGCGTTCCACATCTGGTCGACGGTCGGGCAGTTCGTGCTGGCGGTGGTCGTGGGTGTGCTGATCGGCGTGGTGTTCGGCCTGGGCATGCACCAGCTGCGCATGCGCAGCGACGACGCCGTGATCAACGGAACCGTGGGGCTGCTGGCGCCGTTCGGGGCGTACGCGATCGCCGAGCAGCTGGGCGGCTCCGGCGTGATCTCGGTGGTGGCCATGGGGCTGTTCGTCGGGTTCAACGCCCCGCGCACGAGCTACACGACCAGGCAGCAGGAGGCGCCGCTGTGGCTGAGCGCCGACTTCCTTCTGGAGTCGTTCGTGTTCGCGTACATCGGCCTGCAGCTGCCGCGGGTGATCGGCGACCTGGCCGACGGCGAGGTGGGACCCGTGATCGTGCTGTCGATCGTGGTGCTGCTGGTGGTGCTGGTCGTGCGCCCCCTGTTCGTCTACCCCGCGAGCGTGTGGGGGCAGTGGTGGACGCGTCTCAAGCTGCGCAGGTGGCAGCGACGGCGGGAGTCCGGCGTCTCCGAGGCCATCGCGGAACGCCGCGGCCGGCATCCGCTCACCGAGGAGCAGTTGAGGCAGCAACTGGCCGAGACGAAACTGTCCTGGCGCGACAACGCGGTGATCTCATGGGCCGGGATGCGCGGCGTGGTCACGCTGGCGACCGCGCTGGCCGCGGCGGACCTGGCCCAGATCGGCACCCAGGCCTCGCACGCGATCGTGTTCGTCGCGTTCGTCGTGACGGTGGGAACGCTGCTGCTGCAGGGGCTGACGCTGCCGTGGCTGATCAAGGCGCTCGGGGTGGTGGACGGGCGGGAGGCCGCCCAGGATGCCAGGCAGCTGGCGGCCGTGCGCGTGCGCAGTCGTGAGGTGGGCAAGGCGTACCTGCGCGACATGCGCAAGCAGTGGGCGAAACAGCACGGCGAGGAGTCGCTGAAGACGTTCGACGCGTTCGCGAAGCGGCTGATTCGGGTGGAGACGGATGCCGAGACCAGCCAGATCGACCTGACACCGCGGCCGTCGTACGAGCAGTTCATGACCATGTCGAAGGGTTGGCTGTCGGTGCGCCGTCAGCTGCTGCTGACCGAGCGCGATGCCGGCAACCTCAGCGAGGAGGTCATGCACGAGCTGATCACGGCGATGGATGCCGAGGAGCTGGCGCTCGACACCCGCGCCGCGACGAGGCCCCAGTCCCGGGTGTAAGCAGGCCCGCCCTGGGTCGCGAGGCTGACCTGGGTCGCTGAGCCTGTCGAAGCGTCGGCCCCTTCGCGCGATCGGATGCCATGACCCGCGGCAACCGTCTCGGCCTCGGTGTGCCGGACGGAAGTCTGCGGGTAAGTCGGGTCTGGACAGGCGGTATCCATCTCGGTGACGTTCGGCCGGGCGGAAACCTGCGGACAACTCGCGCGCCCACCGGCGTCTTCCATCTCGACTAATGAAGACTGCGGGTACTACAGCGCACTCGTGGTGGTTTGGTTGATCCGGTCAGTGTCCGGGTGGAGCGCCGGTACGCTGGTGCTTGCGACGCTCCACCCGGCAATAGGAGTCACCGCAGGTTGAACGCGCGTCCGCACTTGGAGCAGGTCCGCGCCCCTAGAGCGACGCGGGAGAAGGGTCCATACTGCGTGTGGCAGTAAGGGCAGGTGACGTAGATCGGGCCGTTGACCCGTCGAGTCGCCATCAGCGCTTACCGTGCTTAGTCGGATCCACGAGCGCGTAGCTCATGTTCGGCCGTGGAGTTGGGGGAAGCGGCTCGCCGCGCGTAACCGTCCGCTCCGCTCCCGTCCGGCCCCCGCGCGGCCCGATGATCTCGTACTGCCCAGACCGTTGGGCGATCATTCCTGCATGCAACTTGTTGTCGTTGGTCACGGTTACCCTCCAAAGGGATCTTGTAGGACACGTTCCCGGTATTTGGAAAACGTGGTGTCGACGCGTACCTTGGAGGGAGTATCCCGTGCAAAGGATTCTCCAGCCCCTTAGAAAGCAGCAACTTTCTGGGGGGCTTTTCCGTGGTAACCCGGCGGCGACTCAATACTACATATGGGGACGGACATTGCGACCGGCCACTAGGGATAGTAGTTACATCTGTGTAGTTTTCCACTGGTCTCACCCGGTTAAACACAGGTTGTGCACGGATCGTTCCACAACCTCGAACCCCGCCGGGCGCGGGTGCGAGGCGCATGTTTACGCGGGTGTTTCTGTCGACGCCGGACTCCGTCCACAACCCGCACGGCACGCGGGGTCACCGGTGCTCGATTTCCTGTGGAGAACGCCCCTCGGCGTGTCTTGGCGTGTCGTTGGAGACGCCGGTTGGTGCGGTGCGTACCCCCGGAACGCCGAAGCGCCCCGCCCCTCGTGAGGGCAGGGCGCTCCGGTGAAGAGGATCAGCGCGCGGCGGTCGGCTCGCCGGCATCCACGGCATCCGCCTCTTCGATGTCCTCCGCGAACGGAAGGCCGTTGCGGGGAGCGTTGTACAGGTCGAGGTCGAGGATGCCCTCGCGCTTGGCCACGATGGTGGGGACCAGCGCCTGGCCCGCGACGTTGATGGCTGTGCGGCCCATGTCGAGGATCGGGTCGATGGCCAGCAGCAGCCCGACGCCCTCCAGGGGCAGGCCCAGGGTCGACAGGGTGAGGGTCAGCATGACGATCGCGCCGGTGGTTCCTGCGGTGGCGGCGGAGCCGAACACCGAGACGATCACGATCAGCAGGTACTGCAGCGGGCTCAGCGTGATGTCGAAGAACTGGGCGACGAAGATGGCGGCGACGGCGGGGTAGATGGCCGCGCAGCCGTCCATCTTGGTCGTCGCTCCCAGCGGCACCGCGAACGAGGCGTAACCCGAGGGAACGCCGAGGTTGCGCTCGGTGACGCGCTCGGTCAGCGGCAGGGTGCCGATGGAGGAGCGGCTGACGAAGCCCAGCTGCACGGCCGGCCACACGCCGGAGAAGTACTGCTTGATGGAGAGTCCGTGGGTCTTCACGAGGATCGGGTAGACGACGAACAGCACCAAGGCCAGGCCGATGTAGATGGCGCCGGCGAACCAGGCCAGGGCGGTCAGCTTGTCCCAGCCGTACTTGATCACGGCGGAGCCGATCAGACCGAACGTGCCGATCGGGGCGATGCGGATGATCCACCACAGCACGCGCTGGATGATCTTCAGCAGCGACTCGGTGAAGGCCAGGAACGGCTCGGCGCGGCGGCCGGCCTTGAGAGCGGCGATGCCGACGACCGCGGCGACGACGATGACCTGCAGGATGTTGAATCCGACGTTCGAGGTGAGGGCGCCGGTCTCGTCGGCGGAGGTGGAGACCGACAGGCCGAGGAAGTTCTGCGGGATGAGTCCGAGCAGGAAGTTCCACCAGGTGCCGACCGTGTACGGGTCGCCGGTCTTCAGACCCGCGCCGGCCTTGCTGCCGGGCTGGATGACCAGGCCCAGCACGATGCCGATCGACACGGCGATGAACGCGGTGATCGCGAACCAGAGCAGGGTCTGCCCGGCCAGGCGGGCGGCGTTCTGCACGCGGCGCAGGTTTGAGATGCTGGCGACGATGGCCGTGAAGATCAGCGGCACGACGGCAGCCTTCAGCAGGGTGACGTACGAGCTGCCGATGCGGTCGAGGGTGTCGGAGAGGATCGTGTGGTTCTCGCCGGTGGCGCCGGATGCTGCGCCGATGAGGCCCACGGCGATGCCGAGGACGAGGGCGGCCAGGATCTGGAACCCGAACGAGGTCAGCAGCTTGCGAACCGGTCCCCGGGTGTCGGGCGCCTTCGCGGCGCGTGCGGTGGTGGTCATCAGTTCTCCATGTTCAGGGAGTGGGGCACGCCAACGTTAGGAGCTTCCGCAGCGCCCCGGGAGCGATGTGTCACCGCGTGACGTCACATTTCAGGCTGGATGCCGGGGACCGCCGCTCATTGAGCGAGCGCAGCGAGACGAAATGCGGCGTCGTCGCCCCACATGCGACGAGGCTCCCGAACCCTCAGGTCCGGGAGCCTCATCATCCCCCTCCGGCTTTCAGCACATGGCTGAAGTCACTGCTTCGAGGCGCACTCCTGGGCGCTGTCCTGAACGACCTTGGTCATCTTCTTCTGCGCGTCGGTGCTGGTCTGCACGTCCTTGCCCTTGGCCGCGTTCGCGAGGTCCTCGTCCGAGACGTCGGAGTCGACGAGCTTCTCCGCGATGCACTTCACGACGGCATCCGGGATGTCGCTCTGACCGGCATCCGTGAAGATCTGCTGCATGCCGGTCGCCAGCTCGTCAGCGCTCGGGCGCTGCGCCCCGGAGCACGCCGTGAGCGAGAAGGCGAGCACGGCGACGGGCAGCAGGGTCAGCAGTCGGGCGGCGGTACGCGGTTTCCGGTCGATGTGCATTGCACTCACGCTAAACCGGTGCACGGGCTGGCGCGATGGGGAGAACTGCCCATCCGCTCCCTGCTGGGGTCCCGGAGCCGCCTACTGGGTCGGCTGAGCCTGTTGAAGCGTCGTCACTGCGTCTGCTGTGCTGCTGAGACTGTCGCCGTGTCGGATCTGTCAATGACGGGCACCATGACCAGGTCGTCTCCGTCAGCATGGAACTGTATTTCATCACCCGGGCGCAGTCCGTACCGACGCCGTAGTGCCGCGGGGATCGTGAGCCGGCCGCTGCTGTCGATCTTCATGATGCGTCGAGCTTACGCACGGGGTCGGACGTGAGGAACGACGGCGCCGCACGTAGGGGTCGCTGAGCCCGCCGAAACGTCGTCGCTGCGCCCTCACCACCCGGTGCGCCGTCGCCCGTCCGTCGCTGACGTCGCGAACATCTCCACGGTCACCTCGTTGAGAAGTTCTCCCGGGTGTACGTTGAGCGCCTCCGCGACGCGGACCAGCGTCTGCACGCTCACGCTCCCACGAGTTGTAACAGTGAGTCGAAGCTGTCGACGACGTCGTACTTCACGCCGCCATCATCGGTCTTCGCGTTGAGTGAGGCGAAGAACTTGCGTGCGCAGTCGATCTTGGCATTCTCGACTCCCTTGAGCTGGAGGGTCGACATGGATCCTTTGGTCTCGGCAACGAAATACACGTGCTTCACCTGGGTGATGTCATCGCGGAAGGCGATGGCCCAGTCAGGGTTGTAGTCGCCGACCGGAGTCGGGATGAAGAAGCCGCGGGGCAGCTTTGAGTAGACGACGACCTCATCGCTCACGTCGAGCTTCTCGACGAACGATCGCTCCACCTTCGAATCGGTGACGACGTACTCGTAGACGCTCTTCTTGAGCTTGTCCCCAGCCTTAGACAGATCCTGGGCGGTCTGGTTCTCGGTGAAGATCGAGGAGTCGTAGCTGCTGTCGAGCGGGTCGTAGGCCAGATGCTCGACGATGACCGTTGCTTTCTGCTCGTTGACCAGGCGAGCAGTCTCGGTGATGAATTGCTCGGGGTTCTGCTTGAACTTCGCGAAGGTGCCCGGGTCGATGCCGGTGAGGATCGCCGCGCAGGTGCGTCTGGTGAGCTGGGTCTTCTCGGCGATCTCTCCGAGCAGGTCGTACTTCACGGTCGAGCCGGCTGAGACCGCCGAATGCTCGACCTTGGTCTCCGAAACCTTGAAGCCGGTGCCCGCCTCGAGCTGCTCGACCTCAAGGCCGACGACCTGCTTGCCGGCCTCGACGAGGTACTGCATGACGGTGACGTTCAGTGAGGTGTCGAGCACGCGAATGCAGTTGCGGATCAGCTCGCCGGAGTCGAACTCGACTTGGTAGACGGCCTTATGGTTGATGCGGCCCCACAACTCTTGGAACTCGCGCTTCCGGAAGTTCTTCTCGTTGAACGGAATCTTCTTCGGCTTGCGGCCGTCTGTCGGCTTGGGCACGTCGAGGTATAGCGCGTCGACGAGGGGCCAGACGAAGTCGATGACTGACTTGAGTGCCTCGGACGTCGGCGTGGCGAGCGTCCCGTGTGCCCGTGCGTCCTTGTACGTCTGGGTCACGAAGCCGTCATCGTCGATGTAGTCGTGGCGGATGAGATGGTTGTAAAGCGCCTGTGCGAGAAACTTCTCCAGGACGCTCGTAGAGCCGTCTTCGAGTTTGATCTGCTTGCCGATGAAGTAGTCGAGGCTCGCCTTGCGTGGCCGAGCCGACAGCGACTCGATGATCTCCTTCTGCAAGGCAGTGACGAAGTCGGTGTACGACTCGTCGGTGACGACGGTCAACTCATTGATGTCGTGCACGGTGACCGGGTTGTCCATCCGCTCGCCGTGTTGGTCGACTGCCAAGCGCAGGCCACGCCCGATCTCCTGCCGCCGGGTGGTGGTATTGTCGCTCTTCTTGAGCATGCCCATCACGAACACGTTGGGGTTGTCCCAGCCCTCACGCAGCGCCGAGTGCGACCAGATGAAGCGCACCGGCTCCTCGAAGGACAGCAGCCGCTCTTTGTCTTTGAGGATCAGGTCGTAGGCGTCGACGTCATCCGACTGACCTGCAAAGTCACCCCGTGCGGCGATCTTGCCGTTGACCATCTGCTTTGTCTTCTTGTCGATGGAGAAGTAACCCTCGTGAGTCGAGCGCACCGGGATTGCCTCGACGTGCTTGCGGAAGCGCTCTGCGGCGTCATCCAAGTCGAGTTGGCTGAGGTAGTCAGACAAGACTGCCTCGTACTCTTCCTCGAACAGCCGAGCGTACTCACCAAGGGTGTCCTCGCGAGTGTAGTCGCGGTACTTGGCGACCTCGTCGATGAAGAACAGCGATAACGTCTTGATTCCCTGCGCGAACAGCTCGCGCTCCTTGTCGAGGTGGGCGCGGACGACCTCGCGGATCTGGATGCGACGTTTCTGATCCTCCGCGACGTCTTCGGTCACTTCACCGGCGCCGATGACATCGCCGTTGCTTAGTTCGATGATGTCGCGATTTGCGTCGACGTCCCGGATGAACAAGCCCTTGTATGCCTCGATGCCGCCGGAAATGACGTGCAGATTCATGCCCTGGCTGAGCCGCTTCACCTGGCGTCGGATGCCTTGGGCGGTCTGCACCTCCAGTTCGACGCGAGCCTTCGGGAAGTCAGCGCCCTTGCCAATCTCCAGCCCATCCACGTAGAGGTACGCCGTGCTCCCGGCCAAGTGTTTGACTGTGATGCCGCGCACGGCAATCTTCTTCACCAGTTTCTGGTTGTATGCATCGACGGCGTCGAGACGGTGCACCTTGGTGCGCTCGACCTTGTGCGTGGCTGAGTAGCGCAGCGCGAGCAGCGCGTTGAACAGCCCGAGTGCCTCCAGTGACTTCGATGGCTTCTTCGCATCGCCCTCGATCTTCTGAGGCTCGTCGATGATCAGGATCGGCCGGTTCGCCGCGATCACATCAATCGGCTTTCGGGACTGGAAGTCGTCGAGCACTTCGTAGATGCGGCGGGCGTCCTTGCGCGTGGCGTTGAACGCCTGGATGTTGATGATCATCACCTGCACGCCCGCGTCGGACGAAAATCGCTCGACTTCGTGCAGCCGCGACGAGTTGTAGACGAACGTGCGTGGCTTGGTCCCGTATAGCTGCTGGAAGTGCTCCGCGGTGATGTCAAAAGATTTTTTCACGCCTTCACGGATCGCGATCGACGGCACGACCACGATGTACTTCGACCAGCCGTAGCGCTTGTGTAGCTCCATGATCGTCTTGATGTACACGTAGGTCTTGCCGGTGCCCGTCTCCATTTCGACATCGAGATTGATCGGCGCAGCTGACTTCCTGACCGGGTCCTTGAGATCCTTCGACAGCTCGAGGCCACGTGCCTGCTGGACCCGGTGGACGTTCTCCAGGAGCTGTGGCGGCGTCAGCGCGATCTCCGCGTTGCGAAGACCTGCATCCTCCAAGAGTGCCGATGCGGTCTCCTTGCCGGGGTCGATGCGGTACTTCACTCCGTCGGCATACGGCTGCCCACTGAAGACCTCGACCACGGCATCGACCGCCTCGGTCTGATACTGCTGGACCTTGAACTGGAGCTTCATCGGGCTAAATCGTCCTAACCTCGGTTTCGGGGGACACCTCGCGGAAGATCTGCTCGGCGTTAATCCGTGCAGCGTCTGTCGCGAAGGTCGCGTCCAAGAACACAGCCCGGAGCGGATGCCGCGCCGCAATCATCTTCACGAGATCGTCCGTGACGTCGTTGGCAAAGCAGGCGATCAGAGCGTCGTCGTCGACAGACAGCACCCGTCGGGCTGCAACCTCTTCGGCCGTGATCGGCGCGGTGAGGTCGAGACCCCAATCGAGCAGCACCTGGAAGAGCAGGTCTTCGTCGGTGCGGTCCGGCTTCACGCTGTCTACCGACTCGGTGAGGGCGATCTGCACCAGGTCATCTGCTGTTGAGAGCGTGTCAGCCATGTTTGAGGTGTCGACCTTCAGTACGCGGAAGCCATTATCCACCTGCGGACCAACGGCAACTTGCTCGTGCACGAGTCGCATTCTCTGTTTGGTGATCTCGGCGACGGTTGCCGGACGACCCAGGCGAGACAAGTGCTTGATCGCGTTCGTTGTGATCTGCTTTGCGGCGCCCCTCGCGGTCTTGAGGGCCTCCGTCAAGTCCTCGGCGACCTGGATGCCGATGAAGTGACAGGAGGATGACTCCGCGGTGTGGTTGAGTTCTAGGACTGCTTGCAGGGCGGATCCCGAACCCGAGAACATGTCAAGGACGACGTCGTCGCCCGTCACGCCCACGGCGCGATAGATGTCACGCAACAGGAACTCGTCCTTCGGGTTCGTGAACACCTTCTCACCGAACAGCGTTGCGAGCCGCTTCGATGCCGCGCGTCCGTCCACGTACCGTATGCTCGTGAGGCTCTGATACTCGGTGTTTGCGAGATAGGTCTTGTTGTTGGGGACCGTCGTTTCATCGGAGCCGAAGTGCACCCGCCCATCGGCGATTCGGGCGCGCATCGCCGCCTCGGGGTACCGCCACCCTGTAGAGGGCATCTTGACCGTCCGGCCTGTTTCGGGATGCGCGACATCGTAGACGTACTGGCCGTCGTTGGGTCCCGCGATGTTGTCGGGGAAGTACACACCCCGCGAGTCCATCCAGGTGTAGTGCTTGCTGGCCGACACTGGGTGGCTTGCCGGGAACTGTTTGTACCAGTCCTTGGCAGCGGCGTGGATGGCTGCCCAGTCATCGCCATGTTTCTTCCGGAACCCGTCGAACGCGGCGTAGATCTTGTCGAGACCTTCCTTCTTCTCGACCCAAGCGCCAGGGTTGGCCTGGCGGTTCTTGACGAAGAACACGATGTACTCGTGCTGGACCGACACGTACGCCTGATCGTTCTTACTGCTGTTCTTGAGCACGATTTCGCCCACGTAGGACGCATCTCCGAGCACCTCTTCGCCGAGCCGAACGAGGCTAGCGTGCTCGTTCTCGTCGATCGACACGACGAGCACACCGTCGTCAGCGAGTAGGTTCTTGGCTAGCTTGAGCCGCGGATACATCATGCTCAGCCAGTCGGAGTGGAAACGTCCGTTGGTCTCGGTATTCGCGACGAGGCGGTCGCCGGTGTCCGACTTCTGGCGCGAGCGGGCAAGGTAGTCGGCGCTCGACTCGGCGAAGTCGTCTTCGTAGACGAAGTCGTTGCCGGTGTTGTACGGCGGGTCGATGTAAATCAGCTTGACCTTGCCGAGGTAGGACTCCTGGAGCAGCTTCAGCGCATCGAGGTTGTCGCCCTCGATGAAGAGGTTCTTTGTTGTATCGAAGTCGACGGATTCAGCGCGCACGGGTCTCAACGTCTTCGCGATAGGCGCGTTCGCGGCGAAAGCCGCTGCACGCTTGCCCGGCCAATCGAGCTGATACCGCTCCTGCGGCCCCTCCACGACGTGATCCGAGAGCTCCTGGCGAAGCAGATCGAAATCGACCCCGCGCACGATGTTGCCCTCCGCGTCCCTCGACTCTTTGATGACCTGCGGGAACAGCTCGGCGATGCGCTCGACGTTGCGTGCCGTGAGGTCTGGCGAATGCAATGCGCGCTTCTCCATCACGCACCACCGCCCAGCACCGCGAGGTCATATGGTCTTGACCTCCGTGCCCGGCGAGAGCTCTCGGAAGATCTGCTCGGCGTTGATCCGGTCTGCATCCGACGTGAAGGACGAGTCGCGGAAGACAGCGCGCAGCGGCTGGAGTTTCGCGATATGGGTGACCACATCAGCGGACACCTCCTCGCTGAAGCACGCGACGAGTGCGTCGTCGTCGACGCGGAAGATCTCTCTCTCTCTCTCTCTCTCTCTCTCTCTTAAGCGGTTCGCGCTGGATCGGGAGGCTGAGATCGAGACCCCAGTCGAGGAGAACCTGGAACAGCAGATCGTCGTCGGTGCGGCCGGGTTTCACGCTGTCGATCATTCCGGCGAGCTCCCCCTGGCCGAGCGCTTCGGCGGTCGTGCTGGTGTCGGCCATGTTGGTCGTGTCGACCCTCAACATCCGAAAGCCGGCGTAGATCTCGCTGGCCTGGACCTCCGCATCGATGACGCGACGCAGCCGATCACGCGCGATGGCGGAGATGGTCGCGTAGCCATGCGCCTCCGCAACACTTTTCTCTGGAACCGGTTCTGCCACCTGCACCAGTATGAAGCGCCGCTCGCTACTCGTTGTCGCGTTGAGATCCAGCACTGCGTGCCCGACGGAACCTGAGCCAGCAAAGAAGTCGACAATGATGTCATTGGTGTCAGTCAGGTACTCGATGATCCGACGCAGATCCTTCCAGCTCTTCGGGTTATCGAAGACCTTTCCGCCCATGAGGTTCATGAAGTCCACTGCAGCTGTCTGTGCATAGCTGTAGTGAACGGACCCCATCACCAGGCCCTCGGACTCGAAGAGGTAGGAGATGATCCGCGGCTGCGTGGTCTCGTCGGCGCCGAACACCACTCTGCCCTCAATGACTGCCTCATCGAACCGCTCTTTCGTAGAGAACACCCAGCCGCGCGACGGAATCTTCGTCGGCAGGCCTGTCGTCGGGTGAAGAACCTCATACCTCGGACCGCCGCCTCCAGGCCATGAGATGTTGCCGTCATCCCTGTACGGCCCCCGCGATCCAACCTTGGAGTACCGTCCCAGCTTTCGCCGTGGGTCGTCGTGGTCGAACGATGAGGCCCACTTACGCCATTCTGCTTGGGTAGTGTCCCAGTCGTCACCGTTGCGCGTTGTCGCGTCCGCAATGAACTCGCGGGCCTCTGCGATGCCGGTCTGCGGCTCGCGCAACCGCGTGCCGCGTTCGGTGAGAACGGTCTTGTCCCGTGCGTACACGAGCATGTACTCGTGACCCACAGAGAAGAAGCGGGCATCATTCTTGCGGTTGCGATCCCACACGAGAACCGCGAGTTTGTTCGAGGCACCGAACACTTCATCGAGCAATAGTTCCAGTGCCGAGAACTCGGCGTCATCGATACTCACAACGATGTATCCGTCTTGGGTGAGTAGCGACTTCGCGAGCTTCAGACGCGGGTAGATCATGTCTAGCCAGTCAGAGTGGAAGCGTCCGTTCGAGTCAGGGTTCGAGCGGAGTCGCTCGCCGGCATCGTTGACCTGTCCTGAACGCACTAGGTGTTCGGCGGACCCCTCGGAATAGTCGTCCGGGTAGACGAAATCGTCATTGCCGGTGTTATAGGGAGGGTCGATATAGACGAGCTTGACCTTGCCGAGGTATGACTCCTGCAGCAGCTTCAGCGCGTCGAGGTTGTCGCCCTCGATGAAGAGGTTCTTCGTCGTGTCGAAGTCGACTGACTCCTCGCGCACGGGGCGCAGGGTCTTCGCGATGGGCGCATTGGCGGCGAAGGCTGCAGCGCGCTTGCCTGGCCAGTCGAGTTGATAGCGTTCCTGAGGCCCCTCAACGATGTGGTCGGCGAGCTCCTGACGCAGTAGATCGAAGTCGATCGAGCGACGGGGCGTGCCAGATTCGTCGACCGACTCGGTGACGACGGTCGGGAAGAGTTCGGCGAGCTTCTCGATGTTCGCGTGGGTGAGGTCGGGGGATGTCATCCGGAGCTTCTCTATGGTCACTTCTGCTCTTCCAGTTCTGTTTGCTTTGACATCAGCGTCCGGCGCAACTCGATCTTGCGATTGAGCTGTGGTTCGGTGTGTAACTTGCGCTCCAGGGCGGTGATCTCACGCTGCAGTTTTTGGGCACGATTCAGTCTGCCCGCCGTCTCCGACACTGTTTCCCCCGCGCGGGGTGTCATCGGCAGCACGGCGCTGAGAATCGCGTCATGCAGTCCAGGGAGGTCGAGTGCGGCGGGCAGCGGTCTGCGGTCAGCATCAGCTGACAGCCAACCGCTCGAATAGTGTGTGCCGACAACAGGAGTTCTCCCGCCAAGCGCCTTCTGTGCGGCGGCGGTGCGTATGCGGTCGCCACCGGTGACCTCGAAGACGATGGGAGAGTGCACGCTTTTGTCGATGGCGGTGAGCACGTCGTCGGAGACGTCCCCGCCCTTGGTCTCAACGATGAAGACTTGGATCTCTGGCACCGCTTTTGTCCCACGCAGCCGGATGGTCGCGTCCGCGAGCTTGTAGGCCCAAGTGACGCGCTGGACATCGCTGATGAACTTTTCACGTAGCGCAGCGTGGACATTCCCGTGTTCGTAGAACTTCGATTTCGCCACTACGAGTCCGAGGGTCGCGGCTGCCGGCCACCGGAACAGCACGGGATTAGTCATCAGAAGGCTCTTCGACGATGGCGAGGAATGCGACCAGTTCGAAGTTATCGAGACCAGCGATGGAGTGCACGAGTGCTGTTGTGTGGCCTGGTGTGAACAGGCTGTCGATGTCGCGCTCTTCGGTGATGTCGATCATGGAACGAATCGCTTCGGTCAACAGATCGCTGTATTGGCTCATGTCGGCGCCATCGGCGGTTGCCGCGTTGAAGACACGGCACACCTCCCAAACGGGGTCGGAGCGGTTTCGACACCCCGCTCGGATCAGGTCCAGTAGGCGCTTTACCTCCGTGTGATCGGCGATCACTTCCCCGTGGTCGTCGAGATAGACGAGGTAATACGGGTGGAGTCTGTTTCCTCGGTTGAGGTGCCCGTCCGCCTGGATGTTTCGTAGGACAAACAGCGCGCCGGGCCTGAGGCCCTTCTCGGGGTCTGCCGGCACGACGGCGTGCAGGCCCCTCGGCGTCCCCGCCAGATCGCCATACGCCTTGATGTAGCCGAGGAGGTCCATTCGGAAGTCGTTCAGACCGAGGTCGGTGATGGATACGCCGGTGTGTACGTCTTCAAGCTCAATCACTTCGTCCTGGAGTTTGCGGAGCTGCTCCTTGCGGAAGGCCGCATCACTGGCATCCGGATCAAGGATGTTGTCGTCGCCGGTGCCACTGAGGTTCGCTGCAACCATGCGATTCTCGACGCGCTCCTTGAGATTGATGTACTCGTCGAGGGAGATATCGGGCCAAAAGTTGACCAGCTGGATGCGCTCGTTGGTCGAGCCGATCCGGTCGATCCTGCCGAATCGCTGGATGATGCGCACCGGGTTCCAGTGTATGTCGTAGTTGACGAGAAGGTCGCAGTCCTGCAGGTTCTGGCCCTCGCTGATGCAATCGGTGCCGATGAGTACGTCGATCTCTCCGGGCTCGCGAGGCAGGACCAAATGCCGCTGCTTGGACTTCGGAGAAAACAAGGTGAGGGTCTGCTGGAAGCTGTATCCCTTACCGAGAGTCGTCGACGGATTGCCCTGGCCTGTGACCACTGCCGTGTTCAAACCAACCCGCTCAAGCGCCGGCGCGACGTTTTCGTAGATGTACTCGGCTGTGTCCGCGAATGCTGAGAAGATCAGCACCTTGCGGTTGCCGGGATTGAGCGGCTCCGCGAGCTTGTGATCGATGACGCGCATCAGCTCCCTCAACTTGACGTCCCGGTCAGGGGATATGCCACTGATAGAAGCGAGTAGATGCTGAATGACGTTGCTGTCGCTGGCAAGATCGCGACTCCATGACTCGACGTCCATGTCGGCGAGGTCGATCTTGACCTTCTTGCCGACTGTGCCTGTTGTGGGGAAATCGAAGTCGTCATCTTCGGCGTCGATGTCAGCGAATGCCGAGGCGAGGTCTGCGATTTCGCCCGCGTGTCTTTCGACTGAGTCGATTGCCTCGGTGACGGTGATCTGCAGTCGGCCGAGTGTGAGACGGAATGCCTCGACACTTGACTCCAATCGCTTGAGGAGATTCACCGTCATGAGCTTGCGAAGCCCCTGCTCGCGACCAGCCACGTCCATGTTCGACTTCAGGCCGCCCATGTAGTTCTGGTTGTCGTCGCTGTATTTCTCCTCGTACTTGCTCCGTCTGCTGGGAAAGACGTATGCCAGTGGTGTGTACACGGCGAGTGTCAGCAACTGGAGCTGCTCGAAGATCTCGCTGAAAGTGGGAGCGCCAACCAAGTCCGTCAGCGGAGGACGCTTCGACGCGGGCTTCATCCTCTGTGGAAAGGCGCCGATGTCAGCGGTGTCGTAAAACGCCTGAATGTGCTTCCGAGACCGTGCGATCGTCACTGAGTCGAGCAGTTCGAAGAAGTCGAAGTCCAGCTTCGCGAGGATCGTATCCGTGGTGCGCTTCTCTGGCTCCAGATCTGACCACTCGTTGAAAGCTCGCTGAGCCTGGCGGAACACCTCTTCGACCGAGGTCTGGATATTCAACTTGGCTGCTAGTTGAGCCGAATCTCCCTCGTATGCCAAAGCGAGCTGGTTGCGCAGATCATTGAAACGGTTGTTGACCGGTGTCGCTGAGAGCATCAAGACCTTGGTCTTCACGCCTTCGCGGATGACCTTGCGCATGAGGCGCTGGTAGCGGGTTTCTCGTTCCTCTACGAAGTCGGCATTGCGGAAGTTGTGGGATTCGTCGATGACGACCAGGTCGTAGTTTCCCCAGTTGATTAGATCCAGGCGTTTCCCGAGCGACTCGCCTGAGTGGCGGGAAAGGTCGGTGTGTGCGAGGACGGTGTAGTTGAAGCGATCCTTCTCGAAGATGTTCGTCGTGTAGTTCGAGTTGTAGTTCGTCCAGTTGTCCGCGAGCTTCTTCGGTGCCAACACGAGCACGGTCTTGTTACGAAGCTCGTAGTACTTGATTACCGCCAGCGCCGTGAACGTCTTCCCGAGACCGACGCTGTCCGCGAGGATGCAGCCGTTGTACGTCTCCAGCTTGTTGATCACCCCCGTCGCCGCGTCCTTCTGGAAGTTGTACAGGGCCTTCCAGATCTCCGTGTCCTGGTATCCAGTTCGGTCGTTCGGTAGGACGTCTTCGCTGATGTCGTCGAGGAACTCGCTGAACAGGTTGTAGAGGATGAGGAAGTAGACGCGTTGCGGGGAGTTTTCTGCATAGACGCTGGCGATGTGCTCCCGGACGGCCTCTGTGACGTCGTCGAGCTGGTCGGGATTGTGCCAGATCTGGTCGAAGAGCTGGACGAACTGACGAGTTTCCGTCGCTCCCTCGAATTTCGTGACGACGTTGGATACGGCAGGCCCGCGCTCATAGCCGAGGTCGGCAGTTGTGAAGCCCTGAAGCGGGAAGTAGGCGTTGTCATCGTCGATCGTCGCGAGCGCCTGCATCGGCGCGCCGGTGTGGTTTGAGCGGAACGTGGCCTTCTGCCGCACCCACTCTGCGCACTCGCGAGCGATGGCCCGCTGTGTCAACTTGTTGCGCAGGCGGATCTCGAACTCGGTGCCGTACAGGGCAGCGTCCCGGGCTTGGTCGTGAGGGATGAAGAACTGTCGTTTCTCAGGCGCCGGCTTGTCGGTCGCTTTGGCGGTTGTGAACGACGGAGCGGTGAAGATGAACTCCAGTTCGTCCACCGACTGGAGCTCTTGCTTTAGTGCCTCGAATGCGAAGATCGAGAACGTGCTTGCCGCGATGCGTACTTTGGAGCCCGGCTTGATCGACGCCTTCAGGTCATCGCCGAGGAGCTCATTCAGGTTGTCGATGATTCGCATGACTACGCGTCACCGCCGGGGGAGCTACCTGTGCGAACCCAGCGATCCACTTCACTCACCTGGAATTTCCAGAGCCTGCCAACCTTGTGCGCAGGCATTCCCTTGTCGGCGATCCAGGCGTAGACCGTGTCTTTTGTGACGCCCAGGTGCTCGGCGATGTCATCAGCGGAGAACCATGGTTCAGACATGCGAGCTCCCAGAACAGATGAAACCGGATCTTTCCCGATATAACCGAGAGTAGCCGGTGTGCCCAGCGCACGGCCAGTGCGCTGGCATCCTCCTCGCCACGGCATCCGCCTCGAAGCTGCCAGAATCGAACTGCTCGTACCGGAATCAGGAGGAACCGAAGTGACTGCCGACATGCCCAGCTGGGAAGGCTTCATGATCCCGACGCTGCGGGTTCTCAGCGACGGTGTCGTCCGGCACTGGCGCGAGTTCCAGCCGCTGATCGCCGATCTGGTCGGGCTCACCGACGAGCAGAAGAAGGAGATGCTCCCTTCGGGGAGTCAGCTGAAGTACGAGAACCGAATCGGGTGGGGAGTCTCGTTCCTCACGAACGTCGGTGCCCTCGATCGTCCCAAGCGCGGACACTATGAGATCACGGATGCCGGCCGACAGCTTCTTCGCGACTTCCCGGACGGGATCAAGGAGCGCGATGTTCGGGAGCTCGGCGAGGACCCGAACTCGCCGATCCGTGTGTATGAGAAGACCGAACGTGTGAAGCCGGCTGTGCCGACGGTCCATGAGTCGGCGGACTCGATGACTCCGATCGAACAGGTGCAGCAGGGCATCGAGCGCATCCATGACGAGGTGGCCGCAGCACTCATCGCCCGTCTTCAGGGCAAGGAGCCCGGCTTCTTCGAGCAGGCCGTGGTCGACCTGCTCCTCGCCATGGGCTACGGCGGCACCACAGGCAAGGGCACTGTGACCCAGCTCAGCAACGACGGCGGCATTGACGGAGTCATCGACCAGGATGTGCTCGGCCTCAGTCGTGTCTACGTGCAGGCCAAGCGCTACGCATCCGACAATGTCGTGCACCGCCCTGATGTCCAGGGATTCGTGGGCGCGCTCAGCGGCAAGGCCAGCAGCGGCATCTTCATCACGACCAGCCGCTTCTCGGATGGAGCACGTGCATACGCGGACGCCGTGCCGACGCGCATCATCCTGATCGACGGCGACCGGCTGGCACGACTGATGATCCGCTATGGCGTCGGGGTGCAGGTGCGCGAGACGTTCAAGTCGATCGAGATCGACGAGGACTTCTTCTCCTGAGTTCGGACTCGGTCACAGCCGTCGGCAGTCAGCCTTGCGGACGCTCGCGTCCTGTTGTCGGTGCCCGCTCGTACTCTCTGATCACAGTTGGCGACCAACCAACTCATCAGTCGCGAGACGAAAGGTTGCTATATAGTGACTTATATAAGGGAGGAGTCAATGGCTGTCACTTCTATCGATATCGACCCGGAAGAACTCCGGCAGGCGAAGGCGCTTGCCGGTACTTCGTCGAACCGTGAGACGGTCGCCCTGGCCCTGCGAACCCTGATCGCGGTCAGGCGTCAACCGGCTGTGGTCGAGAGGATCATCGGCCGCAGATTCGACGCCGATCAGATCGATCCGCCGACCATCCCTCCGTCCTCACCGATGCAACGTTCCGCATGACCACGTACCTGGTCCACAACAGCATCTGGCAGATGGCCGGCCGCAGCGATGTGATCGCCAACAGGCTTCGAGAGCTGTCGCCGAACAACCTGATCATCACCTGCCCGCCGCAGGTTCTCGAGTACTGCTCCTCCGCCAGAAACGCTGAGGAATACACAGAACTCCGGTCCGACATGGATCAGTTGCTGCCCGCTTGGGAACATCCTGACGAGGCCCAAGTGCTCGACATCCAGCAGTCGCTGTGGGATGCCGGAATGGTGCGCGCTGCGGCGGCGTTCGACTGTCTCATCGCGGCGTATGCAGTGGTCAATGATGCAGTGGTCCTCAACGCAGACCATGACTTCGGTCACATCGAGACTGCGACGGGCGGGTTGGTGCGCCAGGAATACGTCGAGGTGTAGCGTCCCCTCACTCCGCCCCGCCCAGCTCGTCTATGAACCCGTCGACCACCCCAGGCATCAGGTGCGTGGCGAAGACCATCATCACCGCGCGGGCGACGGTCGAGCGCAGCGCATCGGGCACGATCCAGGCGCCATCGGCATCGCGCTCGAGATAACCGGCCTGCTCGAGCGTGCGCATCCGCATGTCCGATAGTTCGAACGCGGCATCCGCGCCGTCGCCCAGTGCCGCGACCACCCGCGCCACAGTGTCCGTGACGACCTCGTGCTCGTCGTCGTCATCGAGGTCGAAGTACGCGTCGGTGATGATCTCGGCGGCGACCAGACCTGCGAGGAACTCCGCCACCTCGAACGTGGTCTCACCGAGCCAGGCATCCGCGCTTCCGCCGGGTCGCACTCGCGTCGCCGTCAGCTCGGTCACCGCCGCGATGTTCAGCGCCGACCACCACGCGGTCAGCAGCGGCAGTTCACCCATCGACATCACCTGCGCGACGCCGCCGGTGCTGCGCATTCGCCTGTTCACGCCCACCGCCCGGATGCCGATCATCGCGGCCACCTGTTGGATCTCCGCCCTGCGCAGGGACCCGGTCGCGCTGACCGCGCGTCCCGAGCCCAGCCACTCCATGAGCCTGCTGACGCCGGCGACGACAGGCAGCCGCTTCAACGCCGCGTGCCGCTCGTCCTCGGGGATCTCCAACCCACTCGACAGCGCATCCTGCAGCACCGCCGCACTGTCGTCCTCGCCGAACTGCAGCTGCTCCTCCAGCACCTGGTGTGCACCCGCCCAGACCAGCGGTTCCGCATCGACTTCGATGCGCATGTGCACGTAGTCGTCCAGCGTCTCGAGCGCGTTCGTCAACGTCTCTTCGGAGCCGTCGACGCCGGCATCGGCATCCGCCTCGCACAGCATCCCGATGAAGTCCTCGACATCCTCCGGGTCGCGCAGATCCAACTGCCACTGGTGTGCGAGCTGCAGCAGCGTGCGGAACATGTGGATCTCGAACTCGACATCGGACGTGGCGATGTCGTCCTGCAGACCCAGCCACGACTGGAACTCGAGAGCCAGCGCCTCTCCGTCCGTGCGGTTGCCACCGCGGCGGAACGCCGCTCCCGTCGGGGCGGCCGGGGCGACGGCATCCGCCTCGCCGTCCGAGAACACGGATGCCGCGAGTTCCGCCACCTCCCGACGCTCGGTCCGCGCCTGCGCCAGCACGGATGCCGCGACGGCCAGCGCCGCGCCGATCATGATGCGCTCGCCGCCGTACCGTGCGATCAGGCGGTCGAGCGCGTCGAACGCCCTGCCCTTGTTCGAGAGCGGGACGATGTCCCGCGACGCAGCCGCAGCCTGCTTGTCGGGCCACACCGGCACCCGCATGCGCTGCCGGGCGGATGCCAGCGCTGGGTCGGTGTGGCGGGTGTCGAGCAGCCCCAGCGCCACGCCGATCACGTGCGAGATGGCCGGCATCGTGTCTGTCTCCTCGATGGGGACGCCTCCGAGAATTCCCTGGGCCAGCGGCAGATCGTCGTCGCCGATCGCCATCGTGAACCTGTGCAGCACCCTCAGCGCCAGCGAGCGATGCTTCCCGACCGGCGTGAACAGCATGAGGTTGTGGAGCTCCGTCGCCCGCGCGAGCGCCGCGTTCACGGCATCCAGATCCGACCCATTCATGTTCTCGAGATCGATGCCCTCGGCGGCCAGCAGGGGAGCGATCTGATCCAGCATCCGCTTCGCCATGCCGGGCTGATGCTGCACACCCATCTCGGCCATCTGCCTGCGGAACTCGGGATCGTCGAAGGGAGAGGTCACCCGGTCAGCGTACGGAAGCGGATGCCGGAATGCACGCGGCGTGTTCCATATCGGGATAATCCGATAGAGCCCACGTATCGGGATATCCAGATACGCACTCAGCCCCGCTCCGCCAGCACCAGCAGCTCGCCCACCTCGCATCCCAGCGCCTCGCAGACCGCGCGCAGCGTCGAGTAGCGGATCGCCCGGGCGCGGTCGTTCTTCAGCACCGACAGGTTCACGATGCTCACCCCCACCCGCGCGCTCAGCTCGGTGAGGGTCATGCTCCGCTCAGCGAGCAGTTCATCCAGGCGGCAGTGGATGCCGGTGAACTCGTCGTCCGTGTCGGCAGGGGTCATACCAGCCCGTCCGTCTCGCGCTGCAGGCGCTCCTTCTCGGATTGCATCCGATGGCCGTGGCGGAACACTGCAGCCAATGCGCCCAGTGCGAGTGCTGCGGCGAAGGGCCAGAGCTGCACGGA
>NZ_JBASAK010000002.1:0-21670 GCF_049650565.1 Microbacterium sp. | reverse complement strand
GATCATGTCCTCGCGCGAACCGGGGTTCGGGCCGTAGCCCTGCGACATGCCCATGCAGCCCAGGCCGATGGCGGAGACCTCGAGTCCGACGCCGAGTGTGCGCGTTTCCATGGTGTGCTCCTTCGCGGTCTCCGACGAGCGTACGCCGCACGGCACGAGTCCGGATGCAGGCGATGGCGCCGAGCGGTGGAGGAACACGGAGCGGTTCAGCGCCCGTCGAGGAGGATGGCCGTCAGGCGGGGACCGCACTGGTGGTCATGACCAGCAGCTGCGGGTCGCTCAGGTCCAGCGCGACGGTGATGGATCCGAAAGCCTGCAGCGAGCGCACGTGGGTTCCGCCGCACAGGAAACCGACCTCGCCCTCGGGCAGCACACTGCGCCAGGTGCGGCGATCCGTGATGCGCGGCCCGTCGACATCGATGCGGCTTTCGCCGCCGGCCGCCACCCAGCCGGCCAGCAGCTCATTGATGCGGTCCTGTCGCTCCCGGAGCGACTCGGCGAACGCGGCGGAGTCGAAGCCGGCCTTGCGCAGGCTCTTGCCCAGCCGGTACTCGTCGACGCTGCCGTCGGCGTGGATGACGCTGGTCTGATTCGCGCGCCCCTCGAAGTCCGGGTGGCCGAGCGGGTCGACGCCGGTCTCCTTGTGCCAAAGATCGGCCAGCGCGGCGTCCAGCGCCAGCGAGGCCAGGTGGCAGGCGGTATGTCCGCGGCTCAGCGCGCCGCGGCGCGCGGCATCCACGTCCAGCGTCGCCGTCGCGCCGACTGAGACGGATGCCGGGATCTCGCCCTCGATGCGATGCGCGACGAGCCAGGTCCAGCCGTCGGTGCCGCGCTTCACGGGGATGTCGGAGCCGACGGCGAAGACGCCCTCATCGCTGAGCGCGGCCATCACGGCCTCGGTGACGATCAGCCGGTCCTCTCCGACGGTCAGCGCACCGGAGTCACCGGGCTGATCCGGCCAGGTGTGGTCGACGGGATGGAACGGCGTCACATCCGTGACGACCACGCCGGCCTCGCGGTCGACCAGCACCACCTCGCCCTCACCGGTGAGCGCTCCCCGGGGGAACGACACGAATGTGGGCTGGACGGACTGCGAATCTGGCACGATTCCACTCTGCCAGATCAGGACCGGCGGACTGCGCTCAGTGGTTCGGCGGGATGGTGAAGCTGGCCAGCCTGTCGCCGGACACGACGAAGATGCCGTCGGACTCGCCGTTGAAGACGCTGCTCGCCCAGGCGAAGCGGATCCGGGTGGTGTCGCCGTCGGTCTCCGCGGACAGCACGGTCATCCTCGCCCCGGCGCCGATGGCGTCGCTGCCGGCCCACGCGCGTACGCCATCGGGGCCGGAGGTGACCGTGCCCCAGTCGCTGATGAATCCGTCGGCCGTGAACGCGGCGACGAAGGCGTCGGTGTCGGCGTCGTTGATCGCGTCGACCATCGCCCGGACGGGTGCGGGAAGGTTCGTCATCATCGTCTCCGGTTCGGTGTCGATTCTCAGGGCGTGAGCACCTGCGCGGTGCCGACCGCGGCATCCGGACCCATCTCGTCGGCGATGCGGTTCGCCTCTTCGATGAGGGTGGCGACGATGTCGGACTCCGGGACGGTCTTGATGACCTGGCCCTTGACGAAGATCTGCCCCTTGCCGTTGCCGGATGCGACCCCGAGGTCCGCCTCGCGCGCCTCGCCGGGGCCGTTGACGACGCAGCCCATGACCGCCACGCGCAGCGGCACCGTGAGGCCCTTCAGCCCCTCGGTGACGTCGTTGGCGAGCTTGTACACGTCGACCTGCGCACGACCGCACGACGGGCAGGAGACGATCTCCAGCGTGCGCTCGCGCAGGTTCAGCGACTGCAGGATCTGGTGGCCGACCTTGACCTCCTCCACGGGCGGAGCCGACAGCGACACGCGGATGGTGTCGCCGATGCCCTCGCTGAGCAGGATGCCGAACGCCGTGGCGCTCTTGATGGTGCCCTGGAACGCGGGACCGGCTTCGGTCACGCCCAGGTGCAGGGGCCAGTCGCCGCGCTGCGCGAGCAGCCGGTACGCCTGGACCATGACGACGGGGTCGTTGTGCTTGACGGAGATCTTGAAGTCGTGGAAGTCGTGCTCCTCGAACAGCGACGCCTCCCACACGGCGCTCTCGACGAGCGCCTCGGGCGTGGCCCTGCCGTACTTCTCCAGCAGGCGGCGGTCCAGCGACCCGGCGTTCACTCCGATGCGCAGCGACACGCCGGCGGCCTGGGCGGCCTGGGCGATCTTGCCGACCTGGTCGTCGAACTTGCGGATGTTGCCGGGGTTCACGCGCACGCCCGCACATCCGGCGTCGATGGCCTGGAACACGTACTTGGGCTGGAAATGGATGTCGGCGATGACCGGGATCTGGCTCTTGGCCGCGATGATGTGCAGCACGTCGGCGTCGTCCTGCGAGGGCACGGCCACGCGCACGATCTCGCAGCCGGATGCCGTGAGCTCGGCGATCTGCTGCAGCGTGCCGTTGATATCGGTGGTCTTCGTCGTGGTCATCGACTGCACGCTGATCGGGGCGTCACCGCCGACGAGCACCTTGCCGACCCTGATCTGGCGGGACTTGCGACGAGGCGCGAGGACTTGGGGGACGCGCGGCATCCCGAGGTTCACTGCTGGCACCCCTCAAGGCTACCGCCGACGGATCGATGAGGGCTGGATGCCGGGCATCAGCACCCGTCTCTCAGGATGCCGACCGCATGCGTCCGCGCAGGATCGGGATGCCGCTGATCAGCAGCAGCGGCACGACGCACAGTGCGGCGAGCGCGTAACCGGCCTGCGTCGGGAAGACGTCTTCCGGCTCGGTGGCCGCCGCCAGCAGCAGGCCCGCAAGGGCGCTGCCGATGCTGAAGCCCACGCTGCGCACGATCTGGTTGATGGAGAGCACGCTGGCGGTCTCCTCGGCCGGAGCGCCGGCGAGCACCAGCGCGGGCATGACCGCCGAGGCGCCGCCGACCCCGTAGCCCAGCACTCCCATGGCGACGAGCACGGCGATCAGCGACTGCGGCAGGACGGCGAACAGGATCGCCACGATCGCCACGGCGGCCGCGCACGCGACAAACATCCAGTCGTCGCCCAGCCGCGCGGTCATCCGCGGCGAGAACCGTCCGGCGACGAAGCCCAGCAGCGAGAACGGGATGAGCGCCGCACCGGCCAGCACTCCGGACAGACCGAAGCCGTAGCCCGCCTCCAGCGGCGTCTGAACGTACCGGGTGAGCAGCGAGAACAGCAGGTACATGCCGATGCCGGCCAGCAGCATGGCACAGTTCGCGCGCAGGACGCCGCGGCTGACGAGGATTCGCAGGTCCACGAGGGGCGCGGCCGCGCGGCGCTCGACGAGCGCCCAGGCGACGAGCGCTGCAGCGCCGACGAGCAGGATGCCGACGCCGAACAGCGGCTGATGCCAGATCGCCGGCTGAGCCACCACCAGCAGCACACTCAGCAGGCCGATGCCCAGCAGCACGGCGCCGGGCAGGTCCAGGCGCGGTGCCGGTCGGGGCGCGTCCCGCGGGACCACACGCCAGGCGATGAGCACCGCCAGCAGCGAGAGCAGGAATCCCGCGCCGTACGCGGTGCGCAGCCCCGAGAGCTGATCCAGCAGGCCCATCAGCGGATAGGCGATCCCGATGCCGACCGTGCTGGCCACCGCGACAGTCGCGATCGTGGACTTCGCCTGCACGGGATCCAGATGATCGCGGGCGATGCTCATCAGCAGCGCCGTCACCCCGAGACCCAGGCCTTGGAGTGCGCGCCCCACCAGCAGGATGCCGAACGACAGCGGCAGCGCGGTGAGCAGACCGCCCAGCGCGACCAGTCCGAGCGCGGCCAGCAGCGACGCGCGACGGCGCGGACCGGCGCCCAGCCTGCCCAGGATCGGCGCGGAGACGGCTCCTGCGAACAGCGTGATCGTCAGCGTCCACTGCGCGGCATCCAGCGGCACGGCGAGATCGAGGGCGACCGAGGTGATCAGCGGTGCGCCGACTCCGCCGATCACGGCGCCGAGGAACGCGATCGTCAGCAGGGCGGTGCCCAGCCTGCGGGTCATGGACCCGAGCGTACGACCTGCGCTCGTCGGGGACCTGTCGGCGACATCCCGAGGGACTCCGGGCGGCTCCCCGTCACGGGGTCGGGAACGGCATCCGCTCTGTGGTACTTTCGCGGTATGTCCGCGACCCGCTCCTGGTGGCCCGCCTCCTAGGCGGTGTTTCGCGTACCCACGAGACTCGACCGCCTTCCGGGGCGGTCTTTTTCGTGTCCGCACCGGATCCTCTGAATCTGGAGAGAACATGACCGCTCTGCCCGACCGCATCCGCGAGCTCACCGCCGACCCGGAGGCGTCGTTCGTGCTCATCGCCCGCGAGGGCTGCGTGGAGCTGCTGACCGGCGAGCTCATCGACGTCGAGGTGCTGGCCGACATCCCGCTGCACGGCGAGGACGGTCCGCGCGAGGTCTTCGCGATGGTGCCGTACCGACAGGTGCGTGAGCGCGGCTTCGCCGCGCAGGACGATGGCACGCCGCTGCGCTGCCTGCTGGTGGCGGAGCACGAGCGGACGGATGCCGCAGAACTGGCCGCCACACTCCCCTCAGCCCGCATCCCGCTGCACGACGGCGGCTTCGACATCTCCGACGAGGAGTACGCCGAGATCGTGCAGCGCGTGATCACGGACGAGATCGGCCGCGGCGAGGGCGCGAACTTCGTCATCCGCCGCGACTACACAGCCGAGTTCGAGGGCGATGACCGCACGGCCGCGCTGACCTGGTTCCGGGCGCTGCTCGAGCACGAGCGCGGCGCGTACTGGACCTTCGCGGTGATCACCCCCGGGCACATCGCCGTCGGCGCGAGCCCCGAGGCGCACGTCGTCGCGCGCGGCGGCGTGGTGACCATGAACCCCATCTCCGGCACCTTCCGCCACCCGGCGGGCGGCGCGACGCGCGAGACGCTGGGCGAGTTCCTCTCCTCCACGAAGGAGACCGAGGAGCTGTTCATGGTCGTCGACGAGGAGCTGAAGATGATGAGCCAGGTCTGCTCCGACGGCGGGCGCATCACCGGCCCGCATCTGAAGGAGATGTCGCGGCTCACCCACACCGAGTACATGCTCCGAGGGCGCAGCCGGCTGGACCCGCGCGAGATCCTGCGCGAGACCATGTTCGCGCCGACCGTCACCGGCTCCCCGATGCAGAATGCCTGCACGGTGATCCAGCGGCATGAGCGCGCGCCGCGGGGCTACTACTCCGGCGTCGCCGCACTCTTCACACCCAACGCCGCAGGCGGGCATGACCTGGACGCGCCCATCCTCATCCGCACGGCGTACCTCGACCGAGGACGCCTGCGCGTGCCGGTGGGCGCCACGCTCGTGCGGCACTCAGACCCGTTCGGCGAGGTCAGCGAGACCCACGGCAAGGCCGCCGGCGTGCTGGGGGCGATCGGCGCCATCGAGCGGGACGTCGCGGCCGAGACCCGCGACGACGATGCCCCGGCACCCGCCGTGCTCGCGGATGACCCCGAGATCGCCGCCCTGCTGGCATCGCGCAACACCCGCCTGGCCGATTTCTGGATGCAGCCGCAGGACGTGCAGCCCGGCGGTCGCTTCGCGGGGAGCACGGCGCTGGTCGTGGATGCCGAGGATCGCTTCACCACGATGCTGGCGCACCAGCTGAGGCACCTCGGCCTCGACGTGACCATCGCCCCCTGGTCGGAGGTGAGCGACGAGCAGATCGACTCCGCCGATCTGGTGGTGTCCGGGCCGGGCCCCGGCGACCCCCGTGACGGCTCCTCGCCGCGCATCGTCCGCATGCAGCAGGTCGTCGTGCGCCGCCGTGCGGCCGGTGCTCCCCTGCTGGCGGTGTGCCTGAGCCACCAGATCCTCGCCGACGGCCTGGGCATCGACCTGGTGCCCCTGGACTCCCCCTACCAGGGCGTGCAGAAGACCATCCCGGTGTTCGGGCAGAACGCCTCCGTGGGCTTCTACAACACCTTCACCGCACGCGTCGCGCCCGGCACGACGAGGGTGGACGCGGCCGAGGTGGCGGCGGATGCCTCGACCGGCGACGTGTACGCGCTGCGCGGCCAGCGCTTCGCCTCGATCCAGGGCCACCTGGAGTCCATCCTGTCCCGCGACGGCTACGCGACCCTGGAGCGGCTGGTCGCGCACGCACTGGCCTGAGGCCGTCAGCCCAGGAGGTTCATGGGTTTGACGATGTCGGCGATGATCAGCAGCGCACCCATCGCGATCAGCAGCACCGCCACGACCACGGTGACCGGCACGAGCCGGGTGGCGTCCACCGGCGCGGGCTCGGGGCGACCGGTGATCGTGGCCCAGGTGCGCTTGATGCCGTCCCAGAGCGCCACCACGATATGCCCGCCGTCCAGTGGCAGCAGCGGGATGAGGTTGAAGACGAACAGGGCGATGTTCAGCGCGCCGAGCAGGTTCAGCAGCACGCCCAGGCGGTTCAGCACCGGGGCATCCGTCGCCGCGACCTCACCGGCGATCCGGCCGACTCCCACCACGCTCAGGGGTCCGTTGGGGTCGCGCTGCGAACCGGTGAACAGGGACTCCCCCACGTTCCAGAGCTTGGCGGGCAGGTTGATCACCAGCGAGGTGACGCCCTGCACCTGCTGCATGGCCAGCTCGGCGCCCGTACCGATGGGCTGCTGCGCGTACTCCAGCTTCGCGGTGATGCCGGCGTAGCCGACGCTGCGCGTGACCGGCCTGCCCGCCTTGTCCTGCACGGGCCTGCCCGAGGCATCCACCTCGCCGCGCTCGGCCGCGACCGGCGTGAGCTGCAGAGTCTTCTGCTGGCCGTCGCGACGCACGACGACGTCGAGCTCCCTGCCCGGGGAGTCCTGGATGATCTGCGAGGCCTGCGCGAACGAGGTGATCTTCGCGCCCGCCACGCTCACCAGTTCATCGCCGGGCTCGAACCCGGCCTGTGCTGCGGGCGCCACGGGGTCGGAGGGCTTGCAGGTCTGCTGCGCGACGCCTGCCGGGACCACGCACTGGGTGATGCCGGCGACGGTGGTCGACGCCTGCTGGATGCCGATGCCGGACGCCATCAGCGTGAACATCAGCACGGCGAGGACGAGGTTCATCACCGGCCCGCCCAGCATGATGATGACGCGCCTGTACACCGGCAAGCGGTAGAAGACCCGCTCTTCGGCGCCGTCGGCGATGGTCTCGTCGTTCGCGGTGCGGGCATCCTGCACCAACGCGGCGAAGACCCCCCGGGCCGCCCGGGTCTTCGTGGAGGGCGGGTACATCCCAGACATGGAGATGAAACCGCCCAGGGGGAGAGCCTTGAAGCCGTACTCGGTCTCGCCGATGCGCCTGGACCACACCCGCGGACCGAAGCCGATCATGTACTGGCCGACTCGCACGCCGAACAGCTTGGCGGGCAGCAGATGGCCGACCTCGTGCAGCCCGATCGACAGGCCGAGGCCCACGAGCATGAACACGATGCCGCCCAGATACAGCAGGATCTCCACCCGACCACGGTAGTGGCTGCGTCGAGGAATCCGCTGTGCCCGACGTCCTTCCCTCCCGCCTCTTTCCTCTAGGCTGGTCGTGTGACCCCGAGGCAGCTGCGGATCGTGAGAGGCGCCGCCGCATCCGTCACCGCCACTCTCCTCGCCGCGGTGTCCCACACAGTCGGCGGCGGGCAGGCGCCGAATCCGCTGCTCATGCTCGCGGTCTCCGTACTGCTGGCCCCGCTCGCCGCTGTGGTCGTGGGACGCACCGCGCGGCTGGTGGGCATCGCCGGCGCGGTGACGATCACACAGGTCTTCTTTCACGTGCTGTTCGCGGTCACCGGCGACATTCCGCGTGCAGGAGCGGTGCCGGGCCCCCACCGGCACGGCGCGCTCACCCCCGCGGATCTGGCCGTCGTGATGTCCCCTGCCCACGCTTCGAGCCTCGACGCTCCGATGCTCGTCGCGCACCTGTGCGCCGCCGTGGTCACCACGGTGCTGCTGTGGCGCGGCGAGCTCGTCCTGCGCGCGATCACGCGCTGGGTGCGTGCCGTGCTGCGCCGCCGAGAGCCCGTGCTCCGAACGAGCACGCCGTTCCGCGCGACACCCGACGACACGGCGACGACGAGCCCGCTGAGCCGCATCCTGCTCGGCGACGTCTGCCGGCGCGGCCCTCCTGCGCCCTCCTGCGGCTGATCCCCGGATCGGCCATCGCCCGCCCTCTCACCGAGACGGCGGTACTCGTCGCGGGCCACGGCACCGGCCGCCCGCACATCGCATTCAGGAGAACTCTCATGACCATTTCCCTTCGCCGCGGCGCGATCATCGCTGCAATCGCCGCGGGCATCGTCATCGCGACGCCCGCCATGGCCAGCGCGCACGTCGGCGTCTCGCCGGACGCCGTCCCCCGCGACGCGTCGACGCTGCTGACCTTCTCGTTCTCGCACGGCTGCGTGGAATCACCCACGACGTCGCTGCGGATCACGATCCCGGACGGGTCGCCCGTCGCGGATCCGACGTTCGACGCCGCGTGGGACACCCAGATCGAGAAGGGCGCGGACGGCTACACGTCGGCGATCACGTACACGGCCGTCCGCCCCGTGCCCCAGGGCGTGCGCGGCGCCGTCAGCCTCTCGTTCCGCCCTGCAGAGGATGCGCCTGAGAACCTCGCCTTCCCTGTGGAGCAGACCTGCGAGACAGGGACGAACGAGTGGACCGAGGTGGCGAAGAAGGGCCAGGACCCGGAGTCGCTGGAGTCCCCCGCGCCCGCGATCACGCTGACGAAGACCGCCACCACCCCGGTGGCGGGTGACCACGGCGATCATGCGGATGCCGCATCAGACGATGAGCCGTCGACGGCGGACGCCTACCCCGTCGTGCCGACCGTGCTCGGCGCTGGCGGACTCGTGGCCGGGATCGCCTCCCTCGTCGTGGCGGTGGCCGCGTACCGACGCCGCGCCTGACGATCAACGCGTGCGCCGTCCATCTGCAGACGGCGCACGCCTGGCGCGGCGGGTCGCCGCGCGGGCGGGCGGCCCGCTGCGTGAGATCATGGAAGACGATATGACCACTACGCCCTCTCTGCCGCCCGTGCTCCGCCCCGCCGACCCACCCCGTCGTTCCCTGGCCGAGCTCGCCGACCGCTTCGCTCAGGAGGTCCGCGGCGATCTCGCGGGCGTCCAGCTCAGCGGCATCACCCTCGCCACCGCCGACCTGCGTGCTGGCGAGGCATTCGTCGCCATCCACGGCGTGAACCGGCACGGCGCCGAGTTCGCGCAGACCGCCGCCGATCAGGGCGCCGTCGCCATCATCACCGACGCCGAAGGCGCGGACATCGCGGCATCCGCCGGTCTTCCGATCCTCATCGTCGAGGACCCGCGCGCGGTGCTGGGCGAGCTGAGCGCGTGGGTGTACGGCACCGGCGCCTCCGATCCGCTGCCCGTGCTGTTCGGCACGACCGGCACCAACGGCAAGACCAGCGTCTCGCACCTGCTGCAGGGCATCCTCGACCAGCTGGGCGTGGTCTCGGGCCTGTCGTCGACTGCTGAGCGGCACATCGCCGGCGAGGTCATCGTCTCGCGACTGACCACGCCCGAGGCATCCGAGATGCACGCGCTGCTCGCCCTCATGCGAGAGCGGGACGTGCAGGCCGTCGCCGTCGAGGTCAGCGCGCAGGCGCTGTCGCGGCACCGCGTGGACGGCCTCGTGTTCGACGTGGCCGGTTTCACGAACCTCACGCACGACCATCTCGACGACTACGCCGACATGGAGGAGTACTTCCAGGCCAAGCTGCCGCTGTTCACCCCCGCGCACGCGCGCCGAGGCGTGGTGAGCCTGGACTCGCCCTTCGGCGCCCGCGTCGTCTCCGCCTCGACGATCCCCGTCGTGACCGTCGGCACGCCGTCGATCGCCTCGGACCCGGATGCTGCGAAGCAGGCCGACTGGGTCGTCACCATCGATGACGAACGGCAGAACGGCACGCTGTTCACCCTCACCGCGCGCGATGGTCGCGCACTGACCACCCTGGTGCCCGTGATCGGACAGCACATGGCCGCCAATGCCGGCCTGGCCGTCGTGATGCTGCTCGAGGGCGGCTACGACTGGGCCCGCCTGGTCTCGGCGCTGGAGCGCGACAGGCAGATCATCGCCTATCTGCCCGGTCGCACGCAGTTCGTCTCCGGCGAGCAGGGGCCCGCCGTGTACGTGGACTTCGGGCACTCCCCGGACGCCTTCGAGAAGACCCTCGCCGCCGTGCGCCGCGTCACGCCCGGCAAGGTGCTCATGCTGTTCGGCGCCGACGGCGACCGCGACGCCACGAAGAGGTACGACATGGCCCGCACGGCCGTGGAGGGCAGCGACATCCTCGTGATCACCGACCACCACCCGCGCTTCGAAGACGCTGCGTCCATCCGCGCGACGCTCGTCGCGGGTGCCCGCAAGGCGCGGCCGGATGCCGAGATCCACGAGTTCACGCCGCCCGAGAAGGCCATCGTCGAGGCCGTGGGCCTGGTCGGCGACGGCGACGCGATCCTGTGGGCCGGTCCCGGTCACCAGGACTACCGCGACATCCGCGGCGTGCGCACCCCGTACTCGGCCCGCGAGCTCGCCCGCCGCGCGCTCATCGCCGCCGGCTGGCCGGCGCCTGCCTCGCACTGGCCCGTCCCCTACGACGACGAGGTCTGACAGCCGCGCCTTTCAGGAGGCGGCGGCGATGAGGGCGTCTGCCTTCGCACGGGCCCAGGTCTCGGCATCCGCCAGAGTCTCGACCGTCAGCTCGCCGTCGGGCGGCTCGTGCGCATCGACAACGCGCTGGATGGTGTCCACGATGCCGAGGAACGGCGATCGCCCCTCATGGAACGCGTTCACGGCCTGCTCGTTGGCGGCGTTGTAGACGGCGGGATAGGTCCTGCCCGCACGCCCCACGGCCTTGGCCAGAGCCACGGCGGGGAACGCCTCGGAATCCAGCGGTTCGAAGGTCCAGCTGGACGCCTGTCTCCAGTCCAGCGGGCGGCCCACGCCGCCCACGCGGTGCGGCCAGTCCAGCCCGAGCGAGATGGGCAGTCGCATGTCCGGCGGCGAGGCCTGCGCGATCGTCGAGCCGTCGACGAACTCCACCATCGAGTGCACGATGGACTGCGGATGCACGACCACCTCGATGTCGTCGTAGTCCACGTCGAACAGCAGGTGAGCCTCGATGACCTCCAAGCCCTTGTTGACCAGGGTCGCGGAGTTGGTGGTAACCATGCGGCCCATGTTCCAGGTCGGGTGCGCGAGCGCCTGCGCCGGGGTCACCTCGGTGAGCTCGGCGCGGCTGCGGCCGCGGAAGGGACCGCCGGATGCCGTGACCACGAGCCTGCGCACCTCGCCGGCCGCGCCCGCACGCAGTGCCTGTGCGATGGCGGAGTGCTCGGAGTCGACGGGCACGATCTGATCCTCGCCTGCTGCCGCGCGGACGAGCTCACCACCGACGATCAACGACTCCTTGTTGGCCAGGGCCAGCGTGCGGCCCTCTTTCAGCGCGGCAAGCGTCGAGCCCAGGCCGATCGAGCCGGTGATGGCGTTGAGCACGACATCCGCCTCGACGTCGCGCACCAGCTGCTCGGACTCCTCGGCGCCCAGTGCCGTGTGCTCGACGTGGAGCTCCTCGGCCTGCTGGGCCACCAGCTCGGCGTTGGTGCCCGCCGAGAGACCCACCAGTTCGAAACGCCGCGGATTGGCTCGGATCACGTCCAGAGCCTGCGTTCCGATGGAGCCAGTGGAGCCGAGCACGATGATGCGACGCATACCGCCAGCCTAACGACGACGCGGCGACCCCGAGAGGATCGGGACCGCCGCGTCTGGAGGATGCTCTACCCGGCCGCGACGTGCTGCGTGGCGAGGATGTCGATCACGAACACCAAAGTGGAGTTCGCCGGGATCGATCCCTGGGCCTTGTCGCCGTAGCCCTCGGCCGGCGGGATGACCACGAGCACCTGCGAGCCGACCTTCTGACCGGCCAGCGCCTTCACGAAGCCGGGCACGTAGGCATTGCCGGGCACGGTGATGGGCTCGCCCTTCTTCCACGACGAGTCGAAGCTCTTGCCGTCGGCCCACGTGACGCCGTAGTACTGCAGCAGCGTGGTGTCGCCGTCAGCCACCGGGCCGCCGTCACCCTCCTTGAGCACGGAGATCTTCAGGTCTGCGGGCGCGTCGGTCTTGGGGATCGTGATGGCGGGCTCGCCGTCCTTGGCCAGCTTGACAGCCGGCATCCCCTCGACCGGGGCCTGATCCTTGCCCCACGCCGCCGTCGGGCTGGTCTTCAGCACGTCGATGACGTACACCTGCGAGCCCGTGCCACCCTGCTGAGCGGGGAAGGCCGCGGCGATGCGGGTGCCGAGCGGAACGCATCCGATCACCTGTGCCAATGTCTGGTTGGCCAGCACGTTCTGCGGAAGGATCTCGTCAGCCTTGTAGCCGAGGTCGCCGATGCGCTTGCCGGTGGCGGTGTCGAACGCACTGATCGCGTACGTGACGTAGTCGCCCTTCTTGATCGTCGCGCCGTCGCCCTTGCTGACGACGGTGCGCTGCAGGTCCTTCACCTTCTGCTTGAGTGCGAAGGTGGCCGTGGAGGGCGTGCCGAAGTCACCGGTGATCTTCACGCTGTCGGACACGGCGCCGGGCTTCACGGCCTGCGAGCAGACGTCGCCGGAGGCGTCCGAGCTCTGGGAGGACGATGGATCCGGCGAGGACGAGCCTGAACAGCCGGCGAGCAGCATCGCCGACACGGCGAGGGTGGAGAGGAGGGCGAGGGGATGCAGGCGCAAGATGAGACCTCGAAATCGCTGGACGGAAGAGATCATCTTCCCGCATCGGGCTTTGCTGTGGCTGAATGCCGGGTCCCCGTCGACATTCCATCACGGGCATGTGCGGCTGGATAAACTTCTCGGATGAGTTCTGAGCAGTCCGGCGGATCCGAGCACGAACCGGAATCGCACACCCCACGACATGCAGGATTCAAGTACAAGGTCGGACGCATGGTCGCCACTCCCCTGGCCCGCGTGGTCTACCGGCCCCGTATCGAGGGCCGCGAGAACGTGCCGCGCACCGGGCCGGTGATCCTCGCCAGCAACCATCTGTCGTTCATCGATTCGATGGCCATCCCGGTCGCCGCCCCTCGGCCCGTGCACTTCCTCGCGAAGTCGAGCTACTTCGAGGGCACGGGGCTGAAGGGCGCGCTCTCGCGCGAGTTCTTCACGTCGGTCGGTGCGATCCCGGTGCGCCGCGGCGGAGGTCAGGCCGCGCTGGACGCGCTGGACCAGCAACGGCAGCTGTTGGAGGAGGGCCTCGCCGTCGCGCTGTACCCAGAGGGCACCCGCTCTACCGACGGCCGTCTGTACAAGGGCCGCACGGGCGTGGCGTTCCTGGCCCTGCAGACCGGCGCACCCGTGGTGCCGGTGGGGCTGATCGGCACCGATCGCGTGATGCCGGTGGGCGCGAGGATGCCGTCAGTGAAGGAGCGCATCAGGGTGCGCTTCGGCGAGCCGATCGACGTCTCCAAGCATGGCCCCGCCAGCAGCGGCAAGGCCAGGCGCCTGGCGACCGACGAGATCATGGCCGCCATCCACGCGCTCAGCGGGCAGGAGCTGGCCGGCGTGTACAACGAACCGCCGGCGCAGAGTCCGATCGAGAAGCTCAAGCAGGCCCTGCCGCACGAGCGCCGCTAGGACTCAGCCCACCGTGACAGTCGGTTCGAAGCGCACGGGGAAGTTGACCGAGTTGGCGATGAAGCACCACTCGTGAGCCTGGTGGTGCGCCTCACGAGCGGCCTCGACCATGGACGCGTCGGCGACGGTCACCTGCGGATGCAGCACGACCTCGGTGAACGAACCGCCGCTGCGCCCGTCCTCGCGCATCACTCCGGTGGCCTCGTCACGGTACGAGGTGAGCACGACGCCCCGGGTGACGCACACGTGCAGGTACGAGAGCAGGTGGCACTCCGACAGGGCCGCGACCAGCATGTCCTCCGGGTTCCAGCGAGTGGGGTCGCCGCGGAAGGGCTTGTCGGAGGAGGCCAGCAGATCGGGCTTGCCGGCAGCGCGCACCACCACATCGCGGGTGTAGTCGCGGTAGCCGCTGGTGCCCGTGCCGAGATTGCCGGTCCAGGTGGTCGTGAGCGCGTAGCGGTGTTCGCCGAGCGGATGCTGTGCCATGGGACGAGTCTGGCACCTCTCCGCGCGCCGGGGCTCTTCCTGGGCCCGCAGAACCCGCGCAGTAGGCTGGTGTGGTGCTCGAGACCCTGACTGCCCGTGATGCCGTCGAACTCGCGATCGTGGAGCGCAGTGGCTTCGTGGAGTCCCGCCATGCCGGCGCCGCGATCGTGCTGTCCCCGGAGGGCGAGGTCATCGCCCAGCACGGCAACGCCGAGGCTCTGATCCTTCCACGATCGAGCCTCAAGCCCCTGCAGGCCGTCGCGAGTCTGACGGCCGGTGCAGTGCTCGACGGCGAGCAGCTCGCGCTGGGCACCGCCAGCCACACCGGCACCGACCGGCACGTCGAGGTCGTGCGCGAGATGCTCACCGCAGCAGGTCTCACCGAGGACGACCTGGCCTGCCCACCGGCCTGGCCCTCCGACGCGGCGACACGCCGCGAGATGATCCGCGACCACGCGGGCGAGGCCCGCATCCGGATGAACTGCTCCGGCAAGCACGCGCTCATGCTGCGGGCGTGCGTGGCGACGGGCTGGCCGACCGCCGGCTACCTCGAGCCCGCGCACCCTTTGCAGGTGCACATCCGCGAGGTCGTGGAGCGGCTGACCGGCGAGCGGATCGCGCACACAGCGGTCGACGGCTGCGGCGCGCCCGTGCACGCCATCACCCTCGCGGGGCTCGCGCGCGGCATCCACCGCATCGGCTCCGCCTCGGAGCGGTCGCCGTTCGCCCTGCACCGCGTCGCAGGCGCCCTGGTGCGCGCGGTGCGCGAGAACCCGTGGACGATCGCCGGTCCCGGTGAGCCGGACACCATCGCGACCGAGACGCTCGGCGTCTTCTCGAAGGGCGGCGCCGAGGGCGTGATGGTGATGGTCGCCCCGGATGCCACCACGGTGGCGCTGAAGATGCTGGACGGCAGCGGCCGCGCAGCAGCGGTCGTCGCGGCCACGCTGCTGGCCCGTGCGGGTGCGGTGAGTGAGGCCGATGTCGCCGAACTGACCGCAGCACTGCCGCTGGATATCCTCGGCGGCGGACAGCCGGTGGGAGCAGTGCGCCCTGCACCGGGGATCTGACCCGAGCACTCAGCTCAGCAGCACGCGCTGCGGCTGGCTCCCCGCCTGCACGCTCCATGCTCGATCGGCGTGCAGCTGCGCGTAGGGCGGCAACTCCCTGACTCCGGCGAGCTGGCGCAGTTCGGTCGCGCATTCCGCGGCGACCACCAGCTCGCCCGTCGTGCGGATCCCCTGCAGCAACGTCCACTGCGCGCGCCACTCCTCGGGGTCGCCGACGACGATCACCGCGTCCTCGGCTGCGGGCGCGCCGGGCGCGAGGTCGCGCAACGACATCACCCGGTGCCCTGGATGTGCTGAGGCCAGCACGGCCGCGGTGGCGGCGACGGCCGGCGTGATGATCCCGGTGCGCGCGAGCCTCGGCTGCCATTCACAGCTCTCCGACGTGCGCTGATCGAGTTGCGCGCCCGCTGCAGGCAGGCACAGCTGCACCTCGAGGCCGTCCACCCAGGCGCGACCGGCAAGGCGCCCGCGGTCGAACGCCGATGGCTCGCCGCCCGCGGCGATGTGCTCGACCTTGCTGGTCAGCCGCAGCAGCGCACGTCTCGGCACGGCGTCGATCAGCCTGCCCACCGGGCCGGACACCCGCGACATGGTGATCACCGTGGTCGACGCAGCGCGCACGATCAGCTCCCAGCGGTTCGTGAACACCTGCGCGTAGTCCGGCGGGTACTTCGCTGCCAGCAGATCCAGGTCGTCGCACAGCACGGGTCCGTGCGCGCCCGTGCAGAGCTGCGCCACGGCATCCCAGGCCTGCTCGGGGTCCTGCGGGATCACGACGGCGTCCGGCAGCTGTGCCGCCAGCATGGCCACCGCAGTGCTCTTCCCCGACCCTGGTCCTCCGATGACCGCGAGTCCATCGCCTTCGGCCAGGCGCAGCCACGGCTGGCGCTGCCGATCGGGCTCATCCGCACGCCCCAGCACGACACCCGCGGACAGCTCGTCGGCGGGGAGCTCCAACCTCGACGGAAGCTGCGGCAGCCACGGGCTGGGCTGAGCCCGATGTCCGCCCCAGCGCCGAGCCGCAGCCTCGATGTCCGCATCGGCTGTGAGAGCGATACGAGCAAGCTCGGCGCGGTTGTCGCGCGGGCGGCGCACGAACGCCAGCCCCCGCGATTCCGTGCCGCCGGGCAGCTCCGCCGCGGCGTCCGATCCGATCACGAAGCGGCTGTCGGCGGGCTCCGCCACGCGCAGGCTGATGCGCAGCGGGCAGTTGGCCGCCAGCGCGTCGCGGATCACGCCACTGGCCCGCTGCGTGCCCAGCACGAGGTGCATGCCCAAGGCCCTGCCGCGCGCCGCGACATCGGTGAAGACGGCTCCGAGGTCCGGATGCTCCTGCAGCAGGGCGGCGAACTCGTCGATGACGATCACCAGCCGGGACAGCTCGGCGCACTCCTCGACGTCGCGCACTCCGGCCCGCCCCAGCGCAGCCTCGCGACGGCGCAGCTCCGCGGTGAGGCTGCCCACGCCACGCCGCGCCCCCTCCGCATCCAGGTCCGTGATGACCGCCACCACGTGCGGAAGACGGCGCAGCGGGTCGAACGCCGTGCCGCCTTTGAAGTCCACCAGGACGAATGCCAGCTCCTCCGGCGAATGCGTCGCGGTCAACGCCGTGATCCAGCTGGTCAGCAGCTCGCTCTTGCCCGTTCCGGTCATCCCCGTGACGATGGCATGCGGCCCGTCCTCGACAAGCGACACGCTCAGATCGCCGCGCTCCCCCCGCCCGATCGCCGCGGCCAGGCCGCCGGCATCCGCTGCTCCGAGCTCGTCGAGGCCGATCCGGTCCGGGATCGCGGTCTCGGTGTCCGCCCTGGCAGCGAGATCCGCGCCGATGATGCGCGCCTGCTGAACCGACAGCGCTTCGACCGCCAGCTCGCGGTCTCCGTCGGGTGTGCGCATCCGGGAACAAGCGGGCACACTGCAGTCCAGCACGGTCGTCACACCCTCCGGTGGCTCCTCCCCCGGCATCCGGATGCAGATCGTCGCGTCAGTGCGCCCATCGCCCTCCCCGAGCGCGAGCCGGAAGGCGGCGCGCCTCCTGCCGACATGCGGATAGCCGCTCAGGCCCCAGACGCTGATCGCCTCGCCGCTGATCCCCAGCAGTGAGGGGCCGAAGCGCAGGCACAGCTGCACGACGATCGCCCTCGCGACGGCCTCGGCGACGGGTCCCGCAGCGCGGACGCAGATGCCGCGGCCCAGCGGCACCGACACGGGTGCGTCGCCCAGCTCTCTCGCGCGGGTGCGGAACGCCCGCGAGCGGTCGTCGTCCCCTCCACGGGCCTGCACGGCGCTGGGCCGTACGCCCCGCCCGAGTACCACGAGGGTGCGCTGATCCGGAGCCTCCCCACTGCGCAGCGGCGGGTCCTGCAGGCTCTGGACGACTCCCGGCTCTCGACGCCAGGCGTCCGCGTGCTCCTGCGCGTGCAGGCGCTCCAGTTCGGTCTCGGCCCGCTCCCAGGCCGCGTCGCTCTCCTCGCGGCCCCGACGACGCTCCCTGAGCCGTGTACGCAGCCCATCGACGTACGACGCGACCAGCATCAGCGGCCCGAGGGCGGCGAAGCAGAGTGCGAACAGCGAGCCCGTCACCAGCCACAGCACGATGCCTGCGGCGACGGGCACCACCGCGGCCAGCAGCGGCAGGGGCGGTCGGCGGGTGTCAGCGGGTGCGGACGGCAGGACGATGGTCGTGGACTCCATGCCGCCCATTCGACAGCATCAGCCCTCTCGAAAACGGCCTATCCACAGGCCGCGGGCGTCATTCCGCGGAATCGGCGTCTGTGGAGGAAGACTCGGGAAGGATCACCTGCACGACGATCACGGTCACGTTGTCGCGGCCGCCGTTCTCCAGCGCCGCATCGACCATGGCATCCACAGCGGCGCCCGGATCGGGGTTCTCGCGCAGGAAGTGCAGGATGCCGTAGTCCGTGAGCTCCTTGGTCAGCCCGTCCGAGCACACCACCAGGCGATCGCCGTCACGCAGGTCCACGATCACGTAATCGGGCGCGACGAGCTCGCTGGCGCCCACCGCGCGCGTGATGACATTGCTGTAAGGATGCCCGTCGGCCTCCTCCGGGCTGATCTTCCCCGAGGCGATCAGCTCCTGCACCACCGAGTGATCCGTCGTGACCTGCGCGAGTCGCTCGTCGCGGGCGAGATACACGCGGGAGTCGCCGATGTTCAGCACGACCCACCGGTGGATGCCGTCCTCGTCGGTGTCGAGGTACGCGCCGGTCAGCGTGGTGCCGGTGCCCTCGTCGGTGGTGTCCGGATGCTGATGGATGTCGTCGACGGCCAGATGCAGGGCGGCCTGGATCGCGGCGTCCGAGACCTCGCCCGCGGTGACCATCTCATCCAGCCGCGCGATCGTGCATTGGCTGGCGATCTCGCCGCCGGCGTGCCCGCCCATGCCGTCGGCGACGACGAACAGCGGATAGCGGGCCAGGTAGGAGTCCTGATTGTTCTCGCGACGCCGACCCCGATCCGTCGCCCCCGCCCAGGCGAGCTGCAGCTCGGCGCTGACGCGGTGCGTCTGCGTTGTGGTCTCAGGCACGAATGGTCTCCGTCGATCGGGAGGACGCCATCGCGTCCTGCTGGTACAGCATCATCGTAATCGTGACGCGCTCACATCACCGACGCGGGATCCTCGGGCAGGGGGAACAGCCCGTCGATCAGCGCCAGATCCTCGGCCGTCGGCGTCCAGGCATCCGCGGCGGCGGCATTGGCCTCGATCTGCTCCGGTCGGGTCGCTCCAGCGATCACGCTGGACACTCCGGGCTGCGCCAGCAGCCAGCCGAATGTGGCCTGCAGCATCGTGATCCCGCGTTCGTCGCAGAACCGCTGGTAGGCCTCCAGCGCGTCCCACGGCGCGTCCGCCCAGATGTGCGGGCGAGTGTCCATGATGCGGCTGCCCGCGGGCCCGCCCTCGCGGCTGAATTTGCCGGTGAGCAGCCCGTTCTTCAGCGGGAAGTAGGGGAAGAAGCCCAGCCCGTAGCGGTTCGCGGCCGGCAGCACCTCGCGCTCGGAGGCGCGCGCCAGCAGCGAGTAGTGGTTCTGCGCCGAGATGAACCGGCCGGTGGAGCGGGCGCGGGCGGTGAACTCCGCCTCGGCCATCTGCCAGCCGGTGAAGTTGGAATGGCCGTAGTAGCGGATCTTCCCCTCGCGCACGAGCTCGTCCAGCGCGTCGATGGTCTCGGCGATGGGCGTCTCGGGGTCGGGCAGATGCAGCTGGTACAGGTCGATCCAGTCGGTGCGCAGCCTGCGCAGCGAGTGCTCCACCGCCAGCCTCACGTAACGGCGCGAGCCGCGCCCGCCGGGGAAGTCGTAGCCCATGTCGCGCGCGTGCCCGAACTTGGTGGCCAGCACCACGCGGTCGCGGCGGCCCTCGAGTGCCTCGCCCATCAGCTCCTCGCTGCGCCCGGCCTCAGCGCCGTACATGTCAGCGGTGTCGAAGAAGAAGACCCCGCTGGCCAGCGCCGCATCGATCACGGCGCGGGTGCCCTCCAGCGTCTGCGTCACGGTCCCCGCACGGCCGAAGTTGTTGCAGCCGAGCCCGGTTGCGGACACGACAAGGCCGGATGCACCGACGCGGCACTGCGAAGTTCCCATGCGTCCCACACTATCGGTGCGCGGACCGGCAGACGCGACAGCGCCTCCGACCATGAGATCGGAGGCGCTGCCGCTGATGCCGTCAGCTCACGCGGGCGGCTGCGCCGGGCCTGCCGGAGGTTCGGCATCCGGGCCGGGCGCCGCCGGCGGCTCGTCGCCGGCGGGAGGTGCCGGAGGCGCAGGAGGCGCAGGAGGCGCCGCGGGAGGAGCAGTCGGCGGAACCGGAGCCGCAGGCGGGGTCGCCGGCGGCGGGACCGGAGCGCCGGGGGCCGCCGGAGCCGGCCCGGGGGCACCCGGAACCTGCGGTACGCCAGAGCCCGGCTGCTGCGGGGCCGCATATCCCGGCTGAGCCGGATAGCCGGGCTGCGGAGCTCCATAACCGGGCTGGGCCGGGTAGCCTTGCTGCGCCGGGTAGCCGCCATAGGGAGCGCCGTAGCCGGGCGCGGGAGCCGCTCCGGCCTGCACGGGGATCCCCTGCCAGACCGTGCGGTCGGCGAAGAAGCTGTTCGAAGCCCAGCCGGACGGCGGGATGTTCGCGTTCCAGCGCGACGAATCGAAGGCGTTGATGCCCTCCCACACGAGGCTCAAGAAGATGTACAGCACCACCCAGGCGCCGTCCTTCTGCAGCTTCTGGCCGATGCGGTAGGCGGCGAGGATGCTCATGACGGTGGTGCCGATACCGGCGATCCAGCCGATGAAGGGAATGCCCGCGATCACCCACCCGAACACGAGCCACGGGCTCACATCGCCGAGCTTGAAGAAGACCATCATGTTGTACAGGGGAACCCAGGCGCGCCATCTGCCCTGCACGCCGGCCTTGTCGAAGATCTTCATCAGGAACCAGGCGCTCAGCAGGTAGCCTGCAATGCTCAGCAGGAAGATGGCGAAGAAGTACACGCCGAGGAACCCGTAGGCATATCCGGCCCCGTAGTCGTCGTAGCCCATGAGACTCACATTTCTCCGGTCGAAGGAGACGGCTCTCGCCCCCGATGCGCGGTCGAAGCCGCGTACAGGCCATGCTATCCAGGTCGTTCCCGGCAGGGCAATGATGTGAGACGCACGGCGCGTCACGTGACGGCGATGAGCTCCAGCACTCCGGCATCCGCTGTCGGGCGCAGCGGAACGCCCTCCGCGACAGCCCACTCCAGCAGAGAGCGCGCGGAGCGCACTCGCGGTCGCGACCGGGCGAGGGAGCGCACCAGCAGCCCCTTGGACTTCTTGTTGAAGTGATTCAGCGCGCGTCCGGTCTCGGTGACCACCCGCACGTAGGCCGCCGGAGCGGATGCCGGGACCGGACCCAGCGCGACATAGGCCTCGCTGCGGAGATCCAGGATGAATCCGATATCCGCCAGCTCGGCGCTCACGGCGTCGGCCCAGTGCCGTCGCAGCGGAGGGATGCCTGGCACGGATGCTGCGGCGCCCAGCCGGTACAGCGGAATGGCGTCCAGCGCGCCGACCGGTCCGAACGGCGCCGAGTGGATCATCACGTTGGCACCCAGCCAGCGACGCGCGGCGGCGTCCAGTTCGGCGGCATCCAGCGCGTCGTACAGCACGCCGGTGTAGCGGTCGACGGCGGCCATCGTGGGTGCCGTGCGCAGCATCCCATCGTGCTCGATCTCCCCCAGCTGGCGATCGCTGAGGCCCAGGACTCGCCTCGCCTCAGCAGGGTCGTCGGCCAGGGCGACCAGCGCATCGATGCAGGCCTCGCGCTGGGCTGCGAGCCCGGGGAGGGCGAGACCGCCGACATCCAGGGGCCGGTTGCGACCGCCGGGCCGCTTGGTCTCGGAAGGAGGCAGGAGGATCTTCATGTGCTCCACGC
>NZ_JBASAK010000001.1:0-16536 GCF_049650565.1 Microbacterium sp. | reverse complement strand
AGCGAGCCGTCCACGAACAGGTCGGCGATGCGGTCCTCGACCTCGCGCTGGATCAGCCGGCGCAGCGGGCGCGCACCGTACTCGGGCTCGTAGCCGTGCTCGCCGAGCCACGCGACCGCGGCATCCGTCGCCTCGAAGGTGACCTCACGGCCCGCCAGCCGTGCCGAGGTCTCGCGCAGCATCAGCCGCACGATCTCGTCCAGCTCTGCGCGGGACAGCTTCTGGAACATCACGATCTCGTCGATCCGGTTCAGGAACTCAGGACGCATGGCCTCCCGCAGCTTCCCCATCACGCGGGCCTTCAGGTCCTCCTGCGAGGAGAAGCCCGAGGCGTCCCGCGACGCGACGAATCCCAGCGCGCCCGACCGCGAGGCCAGGAACTCCGAGCCGAGGTTCGAGGTCATCACGATGACCGTGTTGCGGAAGTCGACCGTACGACCCTGCCCGTCGGTCAGGCGCCCGTCGTCGAGCACCTGCAGCAGCAGGTTGAACACGTCGGGGTGCGCCTTCTCGATCTCGTCGAACAGCACGATCGAGTACGGGTTGCGCCGCACGCGCTCGGTGAGCTGACCGGCCTCGTCGTAGCCGACGTATCCCGGAGGGGCGCCGACCAGGCGCGACACGGTGTGCCGCTCGCCGAACTCGCTCATATCGAAGCGGATGACTGCCGTCTCGTCATCGAAGAGGCGATCGGCCAGAGCCTTCGCCAGCTCGGTCTTGCCGACGCCGGTAGGACCGAGGAACAGGAATGAGCCGACCGGGCGGCGCGCGTCGCCCATCCCGGTGCGGCTGCGACGCACGGCCCGCGCCACGGCGGCGACGGCATCGTCCTGCCCGATCACGCGGGCGTGCAGGTCGTGCTCCAGGTCGCCCAGCCGGGCGCGCTCGGTCTCCGTCAGCCGGCTGACCGGGATGCCGGTGGCGCGCGAGATCACGGCGGCGATCTGCGCCTCGTCGACGACGGTCTCGTCGGCCCCGTCCGACGCGGATGCCGCGGCGGAGGCCTCGTCGATGCGCGCCTGCACGGCGGCGATCTCGTCGCGCACGCGGGACGCCTCCTCATAGTGCTCGGCGCCGACCGCAGCGTTCTTCTGCGCCTCCAGCTCGGCCAGCGACGACATCAGCGCGCTCACATCGGTCGCCATGCCCAGCCGCAGACGCAGCCGGGCGCCGGCCTGGTCGATCAGGTCGACGGCCTTGTCCGGCAGCACCCGGTCGGGCAGGTAGCGGGCGCCCAGCTCGACGGCGGCCCGGATGGCCTCGTCGGTGTAGGTCACCGCGTGGTGCTCCTGATAGGCGGGCTTGAGTCCCTGCAGGATGCGCACGGTGTCCTCGATCGACGGCTCCGACACCTTCACGGGCTGGAAGCGACGTTCCAGAGCGGCATCCTTCTCGATGCGGCGGTACTCGCTGAGCGTGGTCGCGCCGACCAGGTGCAGGTCTCCCCGTGCCAGCCGCGGCTTGAGGATGTTGCCGGCGTCCATACCGCCGCTCTCGCCGGAGCCGCCGGCGCCGACGACCGTGTGCAGTTCGTCCACGAACACGATGATCTCGTCCTTGTGCACGGCGATCTCATCCATGGTCTTGGTGATGCGCTCCTCGAAATCGCCGCGGTAGCGGGTGCCGGAGAGCATGGCGGGCAGGTCCAGCGCGATCACGCGGCGACCCTTCAGCTGTGCGGGCACGGCGCCGTCGACGATGGCGCGGGCCAGCCCGTCGACGATGGCCGTCTTGCCGACGCCGGCCTCGCCGATCAGCACCGGGTTGTTCTTGGTGCGGCGGCTGAGGATCTCGATGGTCTGCTCGATCTCGGTCTCACGGCCGATCACCGGGTCGAGTCCGCCCTCGCGAGCACGCGCGGTGAGGTCGAGGCCGTACTTATCCAGCATCGGCGTCTCGGATGCCGGATCCGCAGCCTCCTCGGTCCGCGGGCGGACACCCGCTGGCACGGGCTCGCCGCGCAGCACCTGCGTGACGCCCTCGGCGGTGACGCCGGCACGGGCCAGCACCTGACCGGCGGCGGCATCCTGCCCGATCACCAGAGCGAAGAACACGTGCTCGGGGTCGATGTACGTCGATCCCGACGAACGCGCCACCTGGTAGCTGTGGAACAGCGCACGGCTGGCGCTGGGCGTCAGGCTGGCGGTGTCGCTGTCGGCCGCGTCACGGGCCTCCGGCAGCCGCGCCTCAGCGGTCTGCGCGACGGCAGCGGGGTCGATCCCCAGCCGCTGGATCACCCGGGCGACGCCCTCGTCCTCGACGATCATGCGCAGGATGTGCAGGGCGTCGAGCTCGGTCTGTCCGCGCTCGAGCGCGTAGCGGCCCGCGCGCTGCAGGATGCCCTGGGTGCGGGCTGTGAGGAACCGGCTGAGATCGATCGAGCGACCCTGGCGGCCCTGCTCACCGGCGAGGTACCGGGCGAGGAAGTCGTCGAACGATCCCGAGCCCGCCTCGTTGAAGTCGTTGGCCATTATCGTTTCCTCCCAAACTTGAGCGTACTTCTATCAACTTCAACATCACATGATGTCCCCTATTCCCGGTGCGGGGCAAATCCGCCGAATAGACTCGCTGCATGTCCTCGGTGCTGTACGTCTGCGTGCGTCCCGAGCGGGACGCGGCGGATGCCGAGCACCGCTCGTTCGCGCGCGATCTGAGCATCACGAACCTGCACCGTCTGGACCTGCTGCACGCGTCGCTGGAGACCGTGGAGTGGGAGCAGTACGACGGGTTCGTGATCGGCGGATCGCCGTTCAACGTGACGGATGCCGACCCGTCCGAGACGCAGCGCGATGTGGAGCGCGATCTGGAGCGCATCGCCACCCGCGCCCTCGCGGGCGAGACGACAGCACTGTTCACCTGCTACGGCATCGGCGTCGTGACGCGGATGCTGGGCGGGCAGGTCACCCTCGATCATCCCGAGAGCGTGCAGGCCGCGCGCATCCGGCTCACCGCCGAAGGATCGGCCGACCCGCTGTTCGGGCCGAGCGGTCCGGAGTTCACCGTGTTCACCGCGCACAAGGAGTCGGCCGCGGCTCCCCCGCCCGATGCCGTGCTGCTGGCCACCGACGACGCCTGCCCCGTGCAGGCGTTCCGCGTGGGCGAGCACCTGTACGCCACGCAGTTCCACCCCGAGGCATCCCCGCAGGACTTCGCCGATCGGATGGCGGTGTACCGGGCCTCCGGCTACTTCGACCCCGGCGAGTACGCGGCCACCGCGGATCGCGTGCTGGCATCATCCGTCGACGGCGCCGACCTGCTGGGTCGGTTCCCCGAGCTGCTGCTGGGGCGCTGAGGCGACGACGCTTCACTTCGACTCGCTGGCGCTCGCTCAGTACAAGCGACAAGCTCAGCGACCCAAGATGAACGGGTCCCTGAGCTTGTCGAAGGGTCGCCCTCAGCCGCGGAGCAGTGCGATCTTCTCGTCGAGGTAGCCCGCCAGCGGCACCGGAACGCCGGTGTTCGACCAGCGCACCGCCGGCTCACCGCCCTGCAGCAGCAGCGGGCCGACCGCCGCACCCGCGTCCACTGCGGCGGCATCCAGCTCCTGCCAGCCCAGGTGCACGATCTCGCCCTCGGCGAAGCCGCCGCGGAACGCCGCAGCGCGGCGCTCGGCCCTGGCCCGCGAGGCGATGGCGGTGTACCCGCGGCGCACCTCCTCGGAGGCACGCAGGATCTCCCCCGTGGCCAGCACCCCGTCATCCGTGAGCAGCAGCACGCCCAGATGCCAGGCCTCCCCCGCCCGCACGATGCGCTCCTTGCGCCAGCGGGAGGTGCGCAACGTCCCGAGGCCTTCGCGTGGTGCATCCGCGAGGCGGCGGCGGGCATCCTCCAGCAGCGAGACGGTGGTTGTCACCGATCCAGGCTACGCCGCGGATGATGATCTCCGATGCCACCGCTGTCAACCCCCTGCCCGCGGACGCACGGGCAGCCGCAGGCTGGCAGCACCGGAGAGACGAAGGAGACATCATGCCCCGCGGACGCGGTTCGAACACCCTGAAGGATCCGGAGATGTACGAGGAGCTGAGAGACGACGGCGCCTCGAAGGAGAAGGCGGCCCGGATCTCCAACGCGGCCGCGCGCGATGGACGGAAGTCGGTCGGCAAGCGCGGCGGCGTGGCGGAGGACTACGAGGACCGCACAGTCGATGAGCTGCGCTCCCGCGCGAAGGAGCTCGGAATCACCGGTTACTCCGGCAAGCGCAAGTCGGAGCTGATCGACATGCTCCGCAACCACTGACGCCGGCGCCGACCGAGGCCGACGATCACCGATATGAGGAGAAGAAGATGACGCCCACGAGCAGGAAGAGCACGACGAACTCGACGAAGCTGACCGCGGACCAGAACGCCGAGAACGGCTTCCACGCGTCGAAGGAGTTGAGTGCGAGTCTGCAGCGCGTGCTGGTCGATCTGATCGAACTGCAGGTTCAGGGCAAGCAGGCGCACTGGAACGTGGTGGGCCCGAACTTCCGCGACACCCATCTGCAGCTCGACGAGATCGTGGACGCGGCCCGGCGGCTGGGCGATACCATCGCCGAGCGCATGCGCGCCCTGCACGCGGTTCCTGACGGACGAAGCAGCACGGTCTCCAAGACCACGTCGCTCGAGGCGTACCCCCTCCGCGAGGTGCTGACGACGGACACGATCGACCTGATCACGGCGCGACTCGAATCCGTGATCGCCACGGTGCGCGACGTGCACGACTCCGTCGACGAGGAGGACCCGACCACCGCGGACATCCTGCATGAGGTGCTGGAGACCCTCGAGCAGTTCGCGTGGATGGTCAGCGCCGAAAACCGCACGCCGGCGTGATCGCGGCTTCCTGCGCGGCGAGGATTCGACCGGCGGGCGGCGGAAGGGCAGAATCGAGGCACACCCCTAGGAGCCTCCATGCTGCAGACCGACACCGCGCGCCTTCTCATCGCCTGCGACGACCAGCCGGGGATCGTCTCGGCCGTCGCCGGGGTGCTGGCCTCGCACGGAGCCAACATCATCTCGCTTGCCCAGCACTCCACCGATGCGCACGGCGGGCGCTTCTTCCAGCGCACGGTGTTCCATCTGGAGGGATTCGAGGCGAACCGGCCCGCGTTGGAGGCGTCGATCACCGAGGTGGCCGAGCGCTTCGACATGGAGTGGTCACTGCATGACACGGCCAGACGCAAGCGCGTGGCGATCTTCGTCTCGAAGTACGACCACTGCCTGATGGAACTGCTGTGGCGCACCCAGCGCGGTGAGCTGGACATCGACGTGGAGATGGTGATCTCCAACCACCCGGATCTCGCCGAGGCCGTGCGCTCGTTCGGAGTCCCCTTCGTGCACATCCCCCGCGGCACGGGCGAGGACGCCAAGGCCGAGATGGAGGAGCGTCAGCTCGAGCTGCTGCAGGGCAACGTCGACCTGGTGGTGCTGGCGCGCTACATGCAGATCCTCACCGACGACTTCATCGAGCGGCTCGGCGTGCCGGTGATCAACATCCACCACTCGTTCCTGCCGGCGTTCGTGGGCGCCAATCCGTATGCGCGCGCGAAGGAGCGCGGTGTGAAGCTGATCGGCGCGACCGCGCACTACGCCACGGCCGACCTGGACGAGGGCCCGATCATCGAGCAGGACGTCACCCGCGTCACGCACGCGGAATCTGCCGCCGACCTGCAGCAGCGCGGCGCCGACGTGGAGCGCTACGTGCTCGCGCGCGCCGTGAAGTGGCACGCCGAGGACCGTGTGATCGTCCACGGCCGCTCCACCGTCATCCTCTGATCCAGTCGGCCACGTCCGCGCTCGGCGTCCGCGACGCGGCGTAGCCTGACGGGGAATCGAAGGGAACCGCATGTCGAAGCTGATGATCGTGGTCGCAAGCGTCAGGGAGGGCCGGATCGGCCTGCCGATCGCCGAGTGGGTTCGGAACGAGGTGGAGAAGCACGGCGGATTCGAGATCGACTGGGCGGATCTGAAGGAGATCGCCCTGCCGCTGATGACCGAGCCGAACCACCCCAAGCTGCACAGGTACACCCAGGCGTCGACCATCGCCTGGAGCGAGCGGGTGGATGCCGCAGATGCGTTCGTCTTCGTGCAGCCGGAGTACAACTTCAGCTACTCCCCCGCACTGAAGAACGCGCTCGATCACCTGCATCAGGAGTGGTGGCGCAAGCCGCTGGGCACGGTCAGCTACGGCGGGATCTCAGGCGGCACCCGCGGAACCACGGCGCTGCGCGTGCCAGAGATGGCGCTGGGCCTGGTTCCGACCACCACCAACGTCGAATTGGCGTGGGCGGTCAAGCAGGTCGAGGACGGCGAGTTCACGCCCCGTGATTCGCAGCGGGCGCTGCTGCAGGCCATGCTCACCGAGCTGCTCGAGCTCGACCGCGCCCTCGCGCCGCTGCGCGCCGCCCGCAGGCACTGACCAGGGGTCAGGCGGGCACACCCGCCAGCAGCTCGGCGAAGACCTCGGCGGCAGTGCCACCGCGCGCCAGAGGTGCGGACTGACCCAGCCACAGCGACTGCAGTTCGCCCATCCCGCGCGGACCAGCCACGGCGCGGAAACGGCCGGTCAGCCAGTTCTGCGCCGGGAACGGAGCGATGGCACCGGAGGCCTCGATCTCGCGCACCGCGCGATTCGGCGCACCGCGCGACAACCGCCCGCTCATGGCTCTGGTCAGCACCGAGCCGTCCGCAGCGGTCGAGCGGATCGCGGCCCGGTGAGGAGCGTTGGCCGCCGACTCCGTCGTCGCGAGGAACGACGTGCCCACATGCACGCCCGACGCGCCCAGGGCGAACGCCGCCGCGACACCGCGCCGATCGGCGATGCCGCCCGCGGCGATGACCGGCACATCCACGGCGTCGGCCACCTGCGGGACCAGCGACATCAGCCCGACCAGCGAGTCCTCCGCGGGCTTGAGGAACGACACCCGGTGCCCCGCCGCCTCGGAGCCCGTCGCGACCACGGCATCCACTCCGCCGTCGGCCAGCGCGACGGCCTCGGCAACGGTGGTCGCAGTGCCGATCACGCGGATGCCGAGACGATGCGCCTCTTCGACGACCGCCGCCGACGGAACACCGAACACGACGCTCAGCACAGCGGGCGCCGCCTCCCAGATCGCGGCGAGCTGCTCGTCCAGTGACGGCAGGTATCGCTCGGGCCGCGGCGGCCGCTCGATGCCGACCTCTGCGAAGAATGCATCCAGAGCTGCCGCATAGCCATCGTGCTCCGGCCCGGGCCGCACCTCATCGCCGGTGGGCAACCAGATGTTCAGCGCGAACGGCGCGCCGGTGGCGTGCCGCAGCGCGGCGACGGTCGTGCGGATCCGCTCCCCGTCGTACCCGTAGAGACCGTACGACCCCAGCCCGCCGGCTTCGCAGACCGCCGCGGTGAGCGCGACCGAGGACAGTCCGCCGAACGGCGCCAGGACGATCGGATGCCGGATGCCGAGCAGAGCGCGCAGATCAGTCATGCTCTGAGGTTACGCCGCAGACATCGTCGCACTTCCCTTCGGCCTACCGTGCGACGCACGGCGTGCTCCGCGGGGCGGCGAGACGACGACGCTGAGCCGCACCGGACGGTATTGATGACGGGGCGCGCACAAGTTCTTTCGGGAGGCCCGCCGCACCCGCGCCCCGACGTCCATGCCGCGGAATCCGGGATAGATTCCTCAAGAGCCCGCCGCTCTCCTGCGGATCGGGCAACGCTCCAGGAGGACCCGTGCATCGTTCACCCCAGCCCCACCCCGTCCGCGATCGCGTGCGACGCTGAGCCGGCGATGGGAAGCCTGTTCTACGGAGACCCCGTGCACCCGATCCACATCGAGGACCGCGCTCTCGCGCACCTCAAGGTGGTCATCGCCACCAAGCTGCGCCGCAACGAGAGCTTCACCCTGTCGTGGAAGCACCCCGAAGGCGTCGACCCGGGACGCAGCACGATCTGGCTGCATCCATCCATCCCGCTGAGGTTCGTGTTCGACGCGCCGGAGGCGCCGCCGCTGAGCCGGCAGTGGATCGAGGAGCTCGCGCACTCCGCCAACTCCAGCGGCGGCATCGCCCTCGTGGACGAGCATGTGGAGAGCCCGCCCACGGACTCGTGACGGTCACCTCGGCGGCAGGTGGCGAATGGGCGACGGTGCGCGCGAGCGATCGGATGCCGCGATGACCGCCTCGTCGAGAGCGTCCAGCATGTGCTTGAAGTCACGGAACCGCGTCACGCGGGGGCATGGGCTGCGCAGCCACAGCACATCGAGGCTCCCGGTGCTGTTGCGCTCCACGTAGGCGATCAGGCAGTCGGCGTCGCCCTGTCGGCGCGCACGGTCGCACACCCGCCAGTTGTCGCGCCCGAGCGGCGTCAGCTCCCAGTCGCCGCGCGGAGCCGGAGCGCTCGGAGGGTCGGAGAGCGTGGTGCTCATAGCGCCTTCCCCCCGGTCACGGGCAGCACGGCGCCGGAGACGTAGGTGGCCTCATCGGAGGCCAGGTACACATAGGCTCCGGCGAGCTCGGAGGGCTGCGCGGGGCGACCGAGCGGCGTGTCCCTGCCGAAGCTCTTCAGCTTCTCGTCACCCCAGCCCGTCGCGGGGATGAGCGGCGTCCAGACGGGCCCCGGCGCGACCGCGTTCACGCGGATGCCGCGCGGGCCGGCCTCCTCAGCGAGCGCCTTCACGAAGGCGACCAGCGCCGCCTTCGTCATCGCATAGTCGATCAGTCCCGGCGAGGGCTGGAACGCCTGGATCGATGAGGTGACGATGATGCTGGCGCCGGGTTCCAGACCCGAGTACGCCGCGCGGGCGGTCACCATGGTGCCCAGCAGGTTGGTCTCGAACACGCGCCGGATGTCCTCGGTGCGAAGCTCGGCGAAGTCGTCGATGTCGTGCTGGAATGCGGCGTTGAGCACGAGGATGTCCAGACCGCCGAGTCCTTCCCGGGTCCGCTGCACGACTTCCGTCGCGAACTGCTCGTCCCGCAGATCGCCGGCGATGCTCACTGCGGTCCTGCCCTCTCGACGGACCGCCTCGAGGGTGTCGTCCGCGTCGTCCTGCTCAACCGGGAGATGCGCGATCGCGACATCTGCTCCCTCTCGCGCGAAGGCGATGGCGACGGCCCGACCGATGCCCGAATCCCCTCCGGTGATCAACGCGCGGCGACCATGGAGCCGATCATGCCCGACATACTCGGTCTCGCCGTGGTCGGGTTCGGGCTCGGTCTCCCTTGTGCTCCCCGGCTGGTCCTGCTGCTGGGAGGGCACCGGCTCGTCCCAGAACTCCTCGCGAGGATCCCTCATGCTGTCGCTCATCGCGTCTCCCTCTCTGGACTGTGTGGGATGACAGTCGCACGGCGCCGGCTCCCGACCCAGGGGGTTGACAGCCGCAGCCGCGGCTCTACGCGCGCGAGGGCGCCCCTACGCGCGTGCGAGAGCCATGTCAACGGGGATCCGCGGTCCTCCCGTCTGGCGCACAGTGGTCCACACGCACACGGAGGAAGGAGATCTCATGTCGGATCCACGAGATGTTCCCGACGAGGAGCGTCCGTCCCGCGCCGCCGAGGGTTCCCTCGCGGCGGATGGGGAGGACGTCGACGACCGGCTCGACGAGGACGAGCTGCGCGACGACGGAGCGCGGGTGGAGGCTCTCGACGACCCGTTCTGGGACGAGGAGGGGACGTCGTGATGAGCGGCATCGACGAAGGCATGATGCCCGAGCATGTTCAGCCCCAGCGCCAGGACGACGGCACCCGGGACGGCGCCTCGGACGAGGACCGCACTCAGAAGAAAGACGCGGGAATCCGCGACGCTCATCCATCCTCGGCGACGGGAGCCTGCATCTCCGCCGTGGCGGCTCCCCCGTCCCCGGCATCCGGCGGCTCCGGCACGAGGTAGAGGCCGCCCGGGGAGTTCGCCGTGAACGCGAGAGCCTCGGTCCATCCGCGGTTGATGGCCGGCTGACGGCTGCCGTAGTACTTGAAGACGAGGGAGCTGCCGGGATGCAGCCAGACGGTGCTCCGGCCACCGCCGATGCTGACGTCCTCGCGCCAAGTGAACGGGAACGGCTCACCGCGCCGCAGCTTGGCGGTGATGACCAGCTGCAGGTGCGTCAGGGCGCGATCCTCGAACTCGGCCTTGACCCCGCCCTCATAGATGAACTTGCCCATTGCGCCTCCGTCTGCCCGAAGACCCACTACCGGCTTCGATCTGCACACATTACGTTAGGCGACATGGGCCTGCTTTACTACGGCGGAACTCCCGAGCCGATCCACATCGAGGATCGTGCCCTCGCGCATCTCAAGGTCGTCATCGCGACCAAGCTCCGGCGGAACGAGAGCTTCACGTTGTCGTGGCAGCATCCCGAGGGCGACGTGCGCGGACGCTCGACGATCTGGCTGCACCCGTCGATTCCGCTGCGCTTCGTCTTCGACGAGCCCGAGCCCCCGGAGCTGCACGCCGAGTGGATCACCGCGATGGCGCATTCGGCCAACACCAGCGGCGGCATCATGATGGTGCCCGAGGACATGTCCCAGCCCGAGGCGCCCGCCCGTCAGGAGTGAGATCGCCTGGCAGGTGCGAGCACCCGTCGTCAACCCCCTTCTCGAGCCATCCTCATCCTCGTATTCTCAGCGGATGCCGGGGCATCTCCGCCCCGCGTGACGAAGGGATCGACATGAACCTCCTGTTCATCATCATCGCGGTGGTCGCGATCATCCTCGCGATCACCGGCGGACTCGTGCAGTCGCTCAATTTCCTGCTCTGGGTGGGGCTCGTACTGCTCGCTCTGGCGGTGATCGCCTGGCTGATCAGGGTGATCTCCGGCCGGAACGCGGCGTGACCCTCACACCGGAGTCAACATCGAAGGCTGCGGACGGCGGCTTCACCTGGGTCGGCCTCGTCGATCGCGATCAGCGCGACGTGCTGGCCGAGGTGAGGCGCCTCGCCGCCCACCCGGCGCTCCGCGAGGATTCCCTCCAGCGCGGGCGACCGCCCAAGCTGGAGGTGCTGGACGGGCAGTTGCTCGTCATCGCCTGGGACATCGCCCCTGACAAGGTGGCCAAGCGCCCCGGCGAGATCATCATCCTGGCCGGCGACGTCCGGCTTCTGACGGTTCAGTGGGACGGTGACGGTCCGGCGCGGGCGCTGCGACCGCTGGTCGAGCGCGATGACGCCGCCGGCGCGACGCCGCTGGGTGCCGCCTACCGCATCCTCGATGCCGTGGTCTGCGACTACGAGGCGACCGTCGCCTCGATCGAGAGCGAACTCGACCAGGTGGAGACGCAGGTGTTCGACCCCGATGTCGAGGAGGACTACGAGCGCATCTACCGGCTGCGCCGGCGCATCGGGCACCTCGACCGCGCGGCCTCCGCCCTGCGTCAGGGTTTCGAGACCAATTCCGACGCACTCGACGAACTGCTCCAAGACGACCCTGAGCTGCGCACCTTCTTCCGGCACATGCGCAGCGACCTCACCGCGATCGCCGATCTGCTCTCCACGCAGCGTATGACCCTGGATGCCGTCGTCTCCAGCCACGAGAACAACGTGTCCTCCCGGCAGAACCGCGACATGCGCACCATCGCCGCGGTGGCGGCGCTGCTCGCACTGCCGACGGTGGCCGCGGGTCTCTACGGCATGAACTTCAAGGACATGCCGCTGCTGCACGCCCAGAACGGCTGGGTGTTCGTCGTGATCGCCACCGTGGTCCTCGACGTGGGCGCCGTGCTCCTGTTCCGGCGTCGCGGCTGGATGGGGTCGAACCAGCGCCACGACAGCTGAGCATCACTCCTCGTCGCAGTGAACGCCTCTGATCCTCGATGGACGATGATGCGCCGACCAGCCCCTTGACGCCGACGCAGACGCCTGTCAAGCCCCTACGGTGAGCGTGGGGCGATCCGTAGCATCGGTTCTTCGAACACGAGATGAGGAGAGATGATGACGCTCACGACCGAGATCCGGGTCAAGGACATCATGACGCCGGGTGCGCGGTGCATCGGCGAGAACGATTCCCTGGCGCGGGCCGCGCGATTGATGAACGACCTGGACATCGGCCCTCTGCCGATCTGCGGCGACGACGGCAAGCTCAAGGGGATGCTGACCGACCGCGACATCGTCGTGAAGGCGATCGCGAACGGGAAGTCCGCTGAGACGACGACAGCGGGCATGCTCGCCGAGGGCCGGCCGGTGCTGGTCGACGCCGAGGACGATGTGCGCGAGGTGCTCGCCCTCATGCGGCAGCACCAGATCCGCCGCATCCCTGTGATCGATGATCGCGTGCTGGTGGGAATCGTGGCCGAGGCCGACATCGCCCGGAGCCTCGCACCGCGCGACACCGGCGAGACCATCGAACAGATCACCCTCTGACGGAGGAGGCGGACATGCGTACCGACAAGGAGGCCATGGCGAAGGACCTGAGCAGGCGCCCGGCGGATGCGACCACCACGCACGCCGGGTGGGGCGGGGGCGACCCGCACCTGCTGGTCTCGCAGGAGGACGTCCGCGAGGTGTTCCATCTCACGGCCGATGAGACCCGCATCGGATCCTCACCGGATTCCGAACTCGTGCTCGCCGGCGCCGATCCCCTGCACGCCACGATCACGCACGATGACCGCGACGAGTTCGTCCTCGACCTGCACGGCGAGGGCGAGATGAACGCGGGCACCGATGATCGCAGCGAGATCCTGCGCACCGGCGCCCGCTTCACCGTCGCAGGCTGGACGCTGGTGTTCATGAGGGAGGAGTTCGCCGATCACGGCCGCCCCTACGGCGGCCGCGAGGGCGGCGAGCTGTCGGATCAGCCCGCTCAGCCGCAGCGCCCCGACTACCCCGCGCAGCGCGAGGATGGCCGGGATGCCGACGACGGGCGGGAGTGGGAGGTCCGCAACGGCTGAGCGGATGCTCAGTCGACCGCCTCGCCCTGAGTGCGGATGAACTCGCGGTCGCGGATCGTCAGCTGCTCCTCCCTGGACATGCGCACCCCCGTCAGGATCTCGACCTCGTCGCGGACGATGTCGGGGATGGTCTCCCCGCCGAGGGCGTCGAGCGCATGCTTGGCGTCGGCGGTGAGGCTCGGCCACCAGGTGTGGATCTCGGGTTCGGTCATGTCGTGCTCCTCTCTTCGCCCGTCCATCCTCGGCAGCGCTCGATCAGCGTGCCACCCCCTGGCCTTCCCACGCGCACGCGGGTACCCTCTGAGTCAAGGCTTACCGCGACCTTCTGACAGGGTCGACGAGAGCACCTCCCGCCGACCCGAGGATCATCCACGGATAGGAGGAAGGGAAATGGCTGAGCAGTTGCGCGGCTACGCGCCGACGACGACGCACGCCGAATGGGGTGCCGGGGATCCTCATCTGCTGATCTCACGGCACGACGAGGATCGATCGGTGCATCATCTGACAGACCTGACGGTCACGATCGGCTCGGACGCCGGATGCGGGCTGCGGCTCGAGGGCGCCGCCCCTCTGCACGCGACGATCGTGCACGATGAGCGCGATGAGTTCGTGCTGACCATGCACGCGCCCGGAATGATGAACGCCAACGACCCCGATGCGAAAGACGGCGAGCGGGTCGAGACTCTGCGCACCGGCGCTCGATTCACCATCGGGGAGTGGATGCTGGTGTTCAGCCGCGACGAGTATGCGGACCACGGGCGCCCCTACGGCGGACGCGAGGGCGGCGAGGGCACGCACCAGCACCGGCAGAACGAGCGCCCGGACTATCCCTCGACGGGAGCGATCCCGACGCACGGGTGATCGGGACGGCGTCGGCTCCAGTCGGCGTACGTTGGAGGCATGGCTGAGTTCGTCGTCGTCGGTGGCACGGGGCAGATCGGGGCGAAGACGGTCACCCGCCTGCGCGAGCGCGGGCGGGAAGCCGTCGCGGCTTCCCCCAGCACCGGTGTCGACCTGCTGACGAGTGCAGGTCTGGATGCCGCCCTCGACGGCGCCTCCGTGGTGATCGACGTGTCCAAGCCCCGCGCGACGAACCCGGATGCCGTACGGGAGTACTTCACGACCGGGATGGCGAACCTGCTGCGTGCGGAGCGCGAGCACGGCATCCGCCATCACCTGGCCCTGAGCATCGTCGGCTCCGACCGCCACGATGTGCCGTTCTACACCGGGAAGGTCGCGGGCGAGCGCGCCGTGCGCGCATCGGGCGTGCCGTTCACGATCGTGCACGCCACGCAGTTCTTCGAGTTCGCGCCCACCATCGCCGCGCAGGCGGAGGCCGACGGCGTGGTCACGCTGCCGAATGCCCTGGTGCAGCCCTGCGCGGGCGCGGACGTGGCTGATCTGCTCGTGGAGCTGGCCCTCGGCTCCGCCGTGAACACCGATCTCGACATCGCGGGGCCCGACCGGATGCCGCTGGCCGAGTTCGTCTCCCGCGCGCTGCGGGCGGAGGGCGACCAGCGCGTCGTGCACGCCGGTCCCACGGGCGTGTACTTCGGCGGTGGCCTGAAGCGCGAGGCATTGATCCCCGGCCCCCACGCCCGCATCCTGCCGACCAGCTTCGGCGAGTGGCTGCTCGCCCACTCCTGAACTCCCTGCATTCATACTGCGAACCTCGGGTACTGTGCCCCTGAGGGAAGGGAGATGCCGATGATCCAGTTGCTGCAGTTCATGCTGACCGCGCTGGGGTTCGTCCCGCTCCCGCAGGGCCTCTCCACGGGTGGGATGCTGAGCATCGCCGTGGTGCTCGTCGCGGTCGCCGTGATCACGATCGCCCTCGCCCTGATATCGCCGATCTTCGGCACCCGCTCGGCGCCTCATCCCCACCGGGCGATAGATGCGTCCACACTGCTCGCGCAGAGTCACCCGGATGCCGCAGGGCACCGGCGCCCGCGAGCACCGGGAGCCGCCGCCGCGTGACCCGTCGCTGAGCGGGGAACGCGGCCTTCGCCGACCCCATTCACCTCTGCGAACGGACTCGCCTTGGACATCTTCGCCTTCCCACCACTGACTCTTCTTCTCGACGGCGCCTACCGCGCCCTGATCCAGCTCGTCGATCTCCTCGAACCGCTGGCCGGCACCACGGCCGCCGCGCTGGCCGTCATCCTCGTCACCCTGCTGGTGCGCACCCTGCTCATCCCCGTCGGCGTCTCGCAGGCGAAGACCGAGCGCACTCGCGCCCGCCTCGCCCCGAAGCTGCGCGATCTGCAGAAGCACCACGGCAAGGATCGCGAGCGGCTGCAGCGCGAGACCATGTCGCTCTACCGCGACGAGCACGCGTCCCCGCTGGCGGGCTGTCTGCCGCTGCTCGTGCAGGCCGCCGTGATCGGCGTCCTGTACACGCTGTTCCTGCGCCCGCAGATCGTCGGGCATGCGAACGCGCTGCTGAGCCACGACTTGTTCGGCGCACCGCTCGGGTCATCACTGGTGCACGCGGTCGGCAGCGGCTTGGATCCTGCGACGGCGATCGCGTGGGCGGTGGTGCTGGTCGTCCTCCTGGTGGTCGCCGAAGTCACCCGCCGTGCGTTCCGACCGCAGGCGCCCCTCGAGGGCCGGCTGGCGCGGCGTGGGATGCTCGGGCTCATGGGCGCCCTTCACTATCTGACGGCCGTGTTCGCGGTGTTCATGCCACTGGCGGCTGCGCTGTACCTGGTGGTGACGGTGGCATGGACACTCGCGCAGCGCACGCTGCTGCGCCGCCGGTACCCGCTGCCGGCCTGACCTCTGCCGCCTGGTCAGCGGTGGGCGACGGCGATGCGAAGCGCTCGTTCGCCCGCCGCTCGACAGCCGTCAAGGGACACCGGAGGAGGCATCCGGAGCGACCGGAGCGGGCATGAGAGCCTGCTACACAGAACGATCGCGAGCGCGTGGGGTACAGAAGAATCTCGAAGATCGCGCTCGCGATCGTAGCGCTGGGGACGCTTATCTGGGGAGACACCAGGTTAAGCCCGGCACCCTCGCAAATGACAGATCCGAAAGGCGAGACTTCATTGGACTTTCGTCCAGATCTTCACGTCATCGGCAGGCGCGCCGACACCTCCCAGGCATCGTCGACCGGTCCCGCCGTGAATTCGCCGCTCGCGCCGATGACCCGTTCGGCCATGCGGTTCAGTCCGGTCCCGCTGGACGGGAGGTCACGGCGCGGGGTGGTCGGGAGGGGACTGCGGATGCTGAGTGTCGCGTGCTCGTCGTCGATCTGCAGCCGCATGGCGACCACGCCGGCTCCGGCGTGCTTGAGGATGTTGGTGGCGGACTCGCGGACGATGCGCGCGAACACGATGTCCACGATGCGCGGGATCCGCTCGTCGAGTGGATCGCCCTCGGCCACGACCTCGTGGCCGGCCGCGGAGATCTCCGTTCGCGCCTCGTCGATCGCCTCACCGAGATCACCGGTGGGGACTCCGGATGCCCGGGGACCGTCGTCTGCGAGCTCGATGACGAAGCGGAGATCGGCCATCGCCTTGCGGGCGGCGACACGGATGGCCTCCTGGGACTGCGCGCTCACCTTCGGGTCGTCGAGCATCTGCACGTGCAGTGCCACGACGGTGAGGTGGTGGGCGATGCTGTCGTGCAGCTCGCCGGCGATCCAGCGTCGCTCGGCGAGAACGGCCTGCCGCTCCTGCTCCGCGCTCTCGGCGAG